>NZ_JBCFOK010000003.1:0-574956 GCF_039605595.1 Streptomyces odontomachicola | reverse complement strand
GAAAAGCAAGCCGACGCCCAGACACAGGGCATCACCGCCACGGGCCCCCAAGGAACAGGCACGTACCGGCGACGCGGTTGCCTCGCAACCGGGACCAACCCCACGCGTACGGGAAGCAGGGAACTTCCGGGTGGAAGCGTCGCCGCGCGGTGCGACCATCCCCGCGCGTACGGGGAACAGGCCAAGCAGATGGGATTCGGCGCCTTCGCGCCGGGTCCATCCCCGCACCCGCAGAGGAGCAGAAAACCTACGCGATCGCGTTCGCGGGCTCGACGGGTCCATCCCCGCGCCTGCGGGGAGCAGCTCCTCGGCCGCGGGGATCGCCGTTGGTACTGGGGTCCATCCCCGTGCATGCGGGAATGGACCCCAGCGCACCGTAGGGCACGGTCTGGGCGTTGGGGCCATCCCTACACACACGAGGAGCAGCAGGCGGGGACGGCACGAGCGGCTCGGAGGGTGGGTCCATCCCCACGCGCGGGGAGCAGGTACGCGCTCACGCTGTGGCGGCAGTTGGGGTGGGTCCAGCCCCGCACACGCAGGAAGCAGGCTTCAAGGTGGCAGTCCTTGAGGAAGGGCCCGGGGCCATCCCCGCGCCTGCGGGGAGCAGTCCCCGTCTCCCCCAGGACGATGCGGTCCGCGGGTCCATCCCCACGGGAGCGGAGAGCAGACCGTGGTGGTCACGTTCGCCGCGGTGCCCGCGGGTCCATCCCCACACGCGCAGGGAACAGGCTTACGAGGTGACGGTGAGAGTGCGGCTGTCGAGGTCGAGGTGGACGGTTCCGCCGTCGTGGGTGCGCAGCTGACGCCAGGCGGTGTAGCCGGTGAGGATGGCGCGTTCCCAGTCGGCCGCCCGGCAGACGCCCACTTCCAGGTGGGCAGTCATGTGGCCGATGGTGGTGAGCAGTTCGTTGTCGATGTGCGCGATGTCGGCGAAGTAGCGGTGGCGGGCGGCGTAGGAGAAGACGAGGGCGGAGACGCCTTCTTCGATGGCGATGGCGCGGCCGCCGTCTTCGGCTTCATCGACTGCGGGGTCGCTCCTGCGTTTGCGGCCGAGGAGGAAGCGGGTGACGGGTGACCATCCGAGGACTGCGGCGTGGGCGAGGTGGAAGGCGTCGTGGAAGCGGTAGTCGTCTTCGACGCGGGATGCGCTGGTGAGTGGGTCGCCGGCGGGGGTGCCGTCTTCCCGGGTGAGCACGATGACGCTGCGCCCCTCGCGCTGGGCGGGCGTGAAGGTGAGGGTGGCCTGGCGGGGAAGCTGTTCGTGCTGGGGGAAGTGGCCGTCGAAGGCGGGATGTTCGGCCTCGGGGGTGGGGCGCCAGCGGTCCTTGACCTTCTCCAGGCTGGCGGAGGCGACGTCTTCGAGGTCGAGGCCGAAGCGGTGGGATAAGGCGGCCACGTACCACAGGACGTCGCCGAGCTCTTCGCGGAGCTGGTGGGTGCTCTGTTCGTGGGCCGCGCCGTCGCGCAGGCGCTTCTTGTAGGCGGTGGCCAGGGAGCCGACTTCGCCGGTCAGGCCGAGGAGGGGGACGAGGACGGGGTCGGTGCCGGCGGCGGGAGGTTGCAGTGTCTTGATGGCGGTCTGCTGGTAGCGGAGGAAGTCCACAGCAGCACTCCTTGTCTGATCTTGACACAACGACGTTGGATTGTCCGACAGCTTGTCCTACAGTAGAACAACTCCGTTGGATAGGGAGACGATTGGAGGAGGACGCTGAGCACCGCCACGCCGAGCACCGAGGACATCGTCACCGTCATCGTCGAGTTCCTGGCACAGCTGCAGGACAAGACCGCCTCGCAGATCCGCACCGAACTGGAGGCCGGCGGGGCGCAGTTGCCGGTGGACTCCCTCCTCATCGTGGAGATCCTCACCCGTATCGAGGAGCACTACGCGGTCGCCATCCCGGCTGACCGGCAGTCGGCCCAGGCCACCCGGTCCGTACACGCCTTCGCCCAGGCCGTGCTCGAGGCCATCATCGAAAGGCAACAGCCATGACCCCCGCCCCTGACGCCCACTCCCGCGACCCGGAGCTCGCGCGGCTCGGTGAGCGGCTGAAGAAGACCCGCGACTACCTCAACATGTCCCAGCAGTTCGTCTCCGACAACACCGGCATCCCCCGCTCCGCCATCAGCGACATCGAGCGCGGCGAGCGCCGGGTCGACAGCCTGGAGCTGAAGAAACTGGCCCGGCTCTACCGGCAGCCGGTCGCCTACTTCCTCGCCGAGGAGCAGGAGGCAGACCCCGGCGAGTACGTCCTGAGCGGCCAGTTCCGGGCGCTGGCGGGGCTGACCGACGGCGACCAGAAGACGGTCATGGAGTTCGCCGCCTACCTCTCCCAGCGGCGGGCCGCTGAACGGGAGGCAGCCGAGGCGGGCGGCGCACCGGATCGGGGCGGGCATCCGTGAACTGGACGGTGGCACACCGCATCGCCGGCATCCGCGCCATCCAGGCCCACTGCGATCTGGGCATCGACCGCACCCGCTACATCTCCGTGCACCGGGCTCTCGGCGCGGCGGGCATCGTGGGCATGGCGCAGCCGATGCCGAGGCTGTTCGGGGTCTACTACGCACCGCCGGACAACGGGCCGGCCGTGCTGCTCAACGCGAGCCTGAATGTGATCACACAGCGGCACACCGCGGCCCACGAACTCGGCCACCACCTGTTCGGCCACCGCACCGCGGCGGATGAGGACCTCGACCCGGCTCTGCGCCGGGCGGGCGCGCAGTGGCCCGAGGAGGAGAAGCTGGCCGAGGCCTTCGCCGCCTGGTTCCTGATGCCCCGTCCGGCGGTGCAGGCCGGGCTCGCGCGCATCTGCCGCGGAGCGCCCTCAAGCCCGGAGGAGGTCTACCGGCTGGCCCAGGAACTGGGCACGTCCTACGCAGGAACGGTCCGTCACCTGGATCACCTGCGGATGCTCGCCCCCGGCCAGGCCGGATCCTGGGCGAAGATCGCGCCTGCCGCACTGCGCAAGTCGCTCTCCGGCGGCGGGAAACTGCCGTCCGACCGGCAGCTGCACGTCCTGACCGCCGCCTCCCACCAGCAGCAGGTGCACGCGGAGGCGGGAGATGTACTCCTCGCGCAGGCTCCGGCGGCCTCGTTCGCGGCGCTGCCCGCGGGGCTGTCCGCGCGGGAGGGCGCACTGCCTGCCGGCCCGGCGGTGACGGTCACCGAGGAGCTGTCCGGCCCGGTCCGGCTCGAGATGACCATGCCGGACCGGGCGGCTCCGGTGGAGATCACCGTGGTCCGGGAATCGCCCCGGCACGGCATCGATGAGGTCTGGCCCGACTGAACCCGCCGCGGGCAGGGTCCGCGGCCGATGCGCCAGGAGGATGCATGCACACGTTCACCGTCACCGGCCGCGACGTCACCGCCGCCTGGATCGCGGCCTGCAACGCCCTCGACCGCACACGCCCCGCGGACCGCACCGGCTTCCACACCGTCGTGCGCATCGCCGACGCCGCCCGCGACGACCCCGGCTTCCGCGCCGAGCTGGACCGGCTGCGCACCGCCCGCGGCCACGAGCCGACCGAGACCATCGCCGGCACCCTCTTCCCCGCCGCACTCGCCGCCACCTGCGCCGACCACACGGCCCTGGTCACCCGCTACCGCGCGATGTACCCGCGGCTGAAGAAGTACCCGGGCAACGCCCGCGGCACCTACTTCGGGCGGCTCATCTCCTACCCCAGCGCCCAGAAGCCCGAGTTCGACCAGCTCGGCCACCTCATCGACCGCCTGCGCCGGCAGGCGTCCTCCCGGGGGCCCATGACGGCCGCCTACGAGGCCGACCTGACCAGCCCCGGAAGCCAGGAGCCGGCGCCGGCCGAGGCCGCCGTCCACGCGCCCGACCGGGACAACCTCTACCGCGGCTTCCCCTGCCTGAGCCACCTGTCCTTCCAGCTCTCGCGGGAAGGCCGCATACACGCCACCGCGCTCTACCGCAGCCACTACATGTTCGAGCGCGCCTACGGCAACTACCTGGGGCTGGGGCGGCTGCTGGCCTACATCGCCGCCCAGTCCCAGCTCGCTCCCGGCACGGTGACCGTGGTGGCCGGCCACGCCCAGCTCGACGGCCCGGTCACCGCCCTGCGCCCGCTGCTGAGCGACACCCCGCCGCTGGTCGCCTGACCTACGCGGTGCCGGGGGCGACGGCGTTGAGGCCCCACTTGGGCGGGAACCACGCCGGCACCGGCGCGGCGTCCTGCCGGTAGGCCTGCTTGATGCGGCTGCGGCCGCTGATCCCGGCGATCTCGGGGTGGGCGACGCGGGCGTACTTGTCGACCTCGCAGAACAGGTTCTGACAGTCGATCAGCTGCAGCGGTCGGCCCCGCAGTCCGGAGAAATCCAGCCCCAGGCGGGCGAAGTGCTCGGCCTGGGTGTCGGCCATGTAGCGGATGACCTCGGCCTCGATCCCATCAGCCCCCGGCCCGAAGCACTTGCGGATCCCGTCCCGCGCCCCGGGCCCGGCCACCACGAAGTCCATCTCGGAAAACGGCATCGCCGCCGCGTAGTTGAGGTCGATCACGTACTGGTAGGCAAGGAACGGGCCCAGGGCCGGGTAACTCAGCAGCACCTCGAACGCGGCCTGCAGACTCGGTGCCTCGCGCACCCGCTCCGGGGCGCCGGTGGTCATCAGCATCTCCAGCAGCCGCAGATGGTTCAGGTGCTTGCGCCCCTCCCCCAGCTGCGGCGGCGGGACGATATAGGCCGCCGAATACAGCCGCTCCCCCCGCGCGAAGGCCCGTGAGAGCACCCGGTCGTAGACGCGGAAGTCGTAGGCGTCCCACCGCACTTCCCCCAGGTCTTCCGTGAGCAGCCGCCACGTGGACGACTTGTTGAAGACCTTGAAGAGCAGGGTGCGGAAGAAAACCTCCTCCCACTCCTGCTCCCCCCGGTAGATCACATCCCCGATCAACATCTGGCTGACCCGGTCCGCGGCCCGGAAGCAGTTGGTGAACCGGTGCCGCGAAAGAATCGGATCACCGCTCCAGGGCGGCGGCGCCCCGGCCAGGCGCCGCTCGTAGACCGCCTGCCGCTCGGCCGCGAACCGCCAGTAAGTGTCGAAGACCGCCGTGGGCCGCAGAGCGCGGCCCGCCACCCGTACCTCGTCCGGCGGCGGAGCACCACCGGGCGGAGAGGGCGGGGGCTGACGCTCTTGCAGCAGGCTCACCATGGCCCGCAATATATATTCAGCATAGGTGCCTTGTCCCCGAGGAGGGGCCATGGAATTGCTGTGGCAGCAGCCGCGCCGCAACACCCTCGTCTCCTGGCCCGACGAGATCGACGAGCGCCTGGACATCCTCGTACGCGCGGCGACCGCCGCCGGCGAACACACCTCCCGCGCCCAGATCCTGGCCGCCCTCGTCACCGCCGCCGACACCACGCCCGAGACCGTGGCCGAGCTGCTGCACACCTACCGCCGCCTGCCCACCGGCGCCCTGTCCGAGGGCAACACCCGCGACGACCTTCCCACCGTCCGCACGCCCGGCCCACGCCGCGCCACACAGCACTAACGCCCCGACCGCCATCAGGTCACAAGGTCTTGAGCCCGTACGTGAGAGAGCCACGGTGGCGGCGAGGTCGAGCGGAACGATTCCGCTCCACATCTCCGCCTTCCCCGAAGAAAGCCACGAAGCGGCCGAGCCGGCACACATGCCGACGGTCACCAAGGCCCCAGACGGACGGGCTCGAGCGTCATAGAGATAGTCGGAGTCCTCGCCGACGGCCTCAACGCTCCCGGTGCGCGGGGATCGGGGGCTGGACTTGGACACGGCCACTCCCTACCGCTCGAAGCCGATGCGCACCGACCCCCTGCCCCCGCCCCGGTCCGGCGGCCAGCTTCGAGAAGACCCCTGGCGCTGCACCGCTTGCCAGGCCCCTCCCCGCGCACGCGAGGAGCAGTTGCCCCAGCCGAGCCGGTCAGGGACCGCCCAGGGGCCATCCCCGCGCGTACGGGGATCAGGGCCCGACGCGGTAGAGCCCGCCATCGCGGGCGAGACCATCCCCGCGCATGCGAGGAGCAGTTGCCGAAGATCGGGGTTTCGTCGCCCTGCTCGGGACCATCCCCGCGCGTGCGGGGAGCAGGGTCAGCTGATCCAGGCCGGGCTGCAGCTCGCGGGTCCATCCCCGCGCGTGCGGGGAGCAGGGCGCAGAGCGGCAGGTGCCACGTGCACGCGGGGGTCCATCCCCGCGCGTGCGGGGAGCAGGCTCCTAAGGGGCGGAGGTGGTCCGGTGCCCAGGGTCCATCCCCGCGCGTGCGGGGAGCAGCCAGCCCGCCTCGGTGGACCTGACCCTGGACCGGGTCCATCCCCGCGCGTGCGGGGAGCAGCCCGGCGGGAATTCCGGCGCAAAGCGCCGGAATGGTCCATCCCCGCGCGTGCGGGGAGCAGTTCCTCGCGTGCGCGTGCACGCGCGGTGGCGCGGGTCCATCCCCGCGCGTGCGGGGAGCAGCCGCACGCCGAAGGTGCAGTCGTCCAGGGCGCGGGTCCATCCCCGCGCGTGCGGGGAGCAGGGCTCGGCGGCCTGGTCGACGGGGACCAGGTCGGGTCCATCCCCGCGCGTGCGGGGAGCAGTCCGTTGGCCTGTTGCTCTCCCCGGAGCGGTGAGGTCCATCCCCGCGCGTGCGGGGAGCAGATGACCTGGTCGTACTCGATCAGGGTGTTGGGGGGTCCATCCCCGCGCGTGCGGGGAGCAGCTCTTCCGGCTTCCGGGGCTTCTCCGCTGCCCGGGTCCATCCCCGCGCGTGCGGGGAGCAGCGGGTCCAGTATGCGTTATCGAGCTTCTGCTGGGGTCCATCCCCGCGCGTGCGGGGAGCAGCCCGCCTCGGGGTCCGACTCGATGAGCAGACCGGGTCCATCCCCGCGCGTGCGGGGAGCAGCCTTCCCGACCTGGGACTTTACCGGCAGGAGACTCCACTCTGAGCAACTATCAGAGATTCGAACATTCCCACCACCAGCCACACACAACACCGCCCGCACAATCGGAACTGAACGAGGGCAGCGTCGGATGGGGTCCATCCCCACGGGCATGGGGAGCAATGATCAACAGGAAAGTCCGAGTCGAACTCCTCGGGTCCATCCCCACGGGCGCGGGGAGCAGGCGTCCGGTACGACGAGCGCGCAGTGGAGCGCGGGTCCATCCCCGCGCGTACGGGGAGCAGCGAGCCGCGCGGCCGCGGATACTACGGGGCGTGGTCCATCCCCACGCGCACAGGAAGCAGCAGGCCGTCGACGAGGGCCCGGTGTTCGCCCAGGGACCATCCCCACGCGCGCGGGGAGCAGGCGGCGCCCTTGGCCTTGTCCCGGTAGGGAGGGGGTCCATCCCCGCACGCGCGGGGAGCAGAGGGTGGCCAGGCGGCGCTCGGCCTCCTCGTAAGGTCCATCCCCGCACACGCGGGGAGCAGTGGTGGAACCAACTCCTCACCGGCCAGGGCTAGGGTCCATCCCCGCGCGTGCGGAGAGCAGGCCCGCAGCCCCTCCCCGACACCGCGCCGGAGGGGTCCATCCCCGCGCGTGCGGAGAGCAGGCGCGGCGCACCGGCCATCGCGGCTGCGGGGCGGGTCCATCCCCGCGCGTGCGGAGAGCAGCCGCCGGTCTGATTTCCGCCACCTCCGCCGCTGGGTCCATCCCCGCGCGTGCGGAGAGCAGTCTTCCCGACCAGGGCATTCACCCGCCGGGAACACCATTCCGAGCAACAACCAAAGACCCGGACATTCCCGCTACTCAGCCACACAAGACACCGACACGCCCCCACCATGCCCACGCAGTAGAGCCCACCCTCACAGGCACAAGAAACAGCAACACCCGACCCCCTCTCCCACCAACCGGGAGGACCCATCCCCACACAAGCGGAGAGCAGGACCTCGGCGGGCGGCGCGGCCGGCGGGTCTCGGGCCCATCCCCACACGTGCGGGGAGCAGGCCTAGAAGCACCGGGGGCGTGTTGCCAGGGGGCCATCCCCGCGCGTACGGGGAGCAGTTCTTCGGGACCGTGGCCCCCTCGCCGCCGGCGGGTCCATCCCCGCGCGTGCGGGGAGCAGCTGGCGTTCAAGTTCTGCTTGGCGGCCCGCTCGGGTCCATCCCCGCGCGTGCGGGAAGCAGCTCAACGACGGCGACCCCAGGGGTGCCGCTCGGGGCCACCCCCGCGGGCGCGGGGAGCAGCAGGTCCTCCAGAAGACACTCGGCGGCGACTAGGGTCCATCCCCGCACGCGCGGGCAGCAGGCAATGCTGGACGGGAGCGCCTACAAAGTGGCAGAGCAGGCCGAACAGGAATGCCCAGGGCCAACGGGTCATGACAATGCCCCTGGCGGGTCGTCTCGCCGGGGGCACTGCTGTGTCCGCACGGTACCTGGGCGGGCGGACCGTCACCGGGTGAGCAGTTCGACCCCGATCGCGAGTGCGCCGAGTGCTTCCTTCTCCGGCGGGTAGATCTCGCGGATGTTGGCGAGCTGCTAGTCGCGGCTCGCGGTCGGGTTGACGTTCTCGGCGCCCTCGCCATCGAGCAGCGCCTCGAAGTCCTCGTAGGCGGCGACGCAGGTCACGCGCACGTCGCACGTCTCGTCAGTGCCCTTGATCCGAAAGCGGATCACGTCACCGGCGGCGAGGTCATCAAGGCGCGGGTACCGCACGCGTACCTCGATCGTCTTCTCGCCCGCGGCGACGAGATCGAAGTACCGGCGGTACAGGTTCAGCTCGCGGACGCGAGCGGCGGTATCCGTCACGGGGCAGGAACGCTCCTCGGGGTGGGTGTGGTGAGCAGGCGGCCGAACCCGCTGGCCGAGTAGGCGCGGAAGAAGTGCCGCGGGTCCGAGAGCACAACCTCGGCCGCCGCGAGCAACTGTTCGGCGTACTCGGCCAACGACCCCGGCCACAACCGGGTGTCGAGCATCCACGCGGCGGCATCGTCCGGCGAGGCCGCGCCGTCGCGGATCAGGGACTTGGTAGTGACCCCCGGGGTCCATCCCCCGCGGGCGCGGGGAGCAGGCCAGCAGGCGCGCCCGTACGGCGCGTTCGAGGGGGCCATCCCCGCGCGTGCGGGGAACAGGACGGTTTGTCCCGTGGGATGGCCTGGCCGCAGGGTCCACCCCCGCGGGCGCGGGGAGCAGTGCACCTGCGTAGCGAGCGCGTCCCGCGCCGAGGGTCCATCCCCACGTGGGCAGGGAGCAGCCAGTCCCCTCTGTGGAGTGCCAGACGATGACGGGTCCATCCCTGCGCGCGCAGGGAGCAGATGATCGACCTTCTCCAGGACAACGAGGGCCGGGGGCCATGCCCGCGCGTGCGGGGAGCAGGCTGGCCCCTTCAAGCAGCCGATCAATGTGTGGGGTCCATCTCCGCGCGTGCGGGGAGCAGCGCTCGGGAGGCGGCCGAGCGGGTCCATCTCCGCGCGTGCGGGGAGCAGTTGGACGCAGGAGCGGTGCCTGCTGTGTGACGGGGTCCATCCCCGCGCGTGCGGGGAGCAGTGATCTGGTCGACCACCGCTTCCTCCCGCCGCGGGTCCATCCCCGCGCGTGCGGGGAGCAGATGCCGTGGTGCTCGGCACAGAGGGCTTGCAGGGGTCCATCCCCGCGCGTGCGGGGAGCAGCGCCTCGCCGGGCCGGGTGATGCCGCCGATTCGGGTCCATCCCCGCACGCGCGGGGAGCAGGTGCACCGACGCCTACGAGTGCCGGCACCGCTGGGTCCATCCCCGCACGCGCGGGGAGCAGGTCTCGGACCGCTGCTTGTCCCTGGCCTGCTCGGGTCCATCCCCGCACGCGCGGGGAGCAGCTTCCCGACCAGGGCCTTCACCGGCAGGAGACCCCACTCTGAGCAACAATCAGAGATTCGGACAACCCCACCACCCAACCAAACAGAACACCGTCGCATCCCACACGCACACTCAGCCCAGACACAACCCCACACACACCAGAAGCAGCAACCCGCCGCAACAGCCCTGACGTTCAACCACAGCCCCGGACCCACCAGGCAAGACACGACACCATCCAACACAGCCGAAGAGAGCTACCCACGCCGGCCACTCCCCGTCTCGACCACGAGTGTCGTCGACGCCTCCAAAAGCCCACGTGCATGGGGAGCAGGCCTCAACCAGAAACGAAAGGCGCTCCTCGTCGGGTCCATCCCCGCGCGCGTGGGGAGCAGCAGCGCAGCGGCGGGCGGCTCGGACCGGCGCTGGGACCATCCCCACGTACGAGGGGAGCAGGCACGACGCACGCCGGTGGGCGCCGATGCACGGGGCCTTCTCCGCGGGCGCGGGGAGCAGCTGGCGATGTTCTCTACCGCCACGCGCGGTGGGCCCGTCCCCGCGCACGCTGAGAGCAGGGCATGAGCCATCCCGCCTCAGTCGAAGTGACGGGTCCATCCCCACGGACGCGAGGAGCAGGGGGTGGCCGATGGTGTGCAGGGCCTCGCGGAGGGTCCATCCCCACGCGCGCGAGGAACAGCGCACCTCGGGCCGGTACGTCGAGGCCGGCGAGGGTCCATCCCCACGTGCGTGGGGAGCAGGACGACTACTCCGGTTACGGCGACCGCGAGCAGGGTCCATCCCCACGTGCGCGGGGAGCAGCGGGCTGCCGAACTGCTGGAGGCCGCAACGTTGGGTCCATCCCCGCGGGCGCGGGGAACAGGGGGATCGCGATCAGCGCGCCGACCACGCCCATGGTCCATCCCCGCGGGCGCGGGGAACAGCACTGGCTGCTGGACACCGGGCACGTCCTGCTGGGTCCATCCCCGCGGGCGCGGGGAACAGCCGCACTGGACCTCGATGGCGGTCATCGTGCCGGGGTCCATCCCCGCGGGCGCGGGGAACAGTCCTCGGAGTCGGTGTCGACGGTGTCCTCGCCGGGTCCATCCCGCGGGCGCGGGGAACAGCGATCCGCCCATCTCCCGCGCGTCATCGATGAGGGTCCATCCCCGCGGGCGCGGGGAACAGCCGGGGTGCTGACTGGTATTGGTGAGCGTGACGGGTCCATCCCCGCGGGCGCGGGGAACAGTCCACGAACTCGCGCGCGGTGTCGAGCGCCGCGGGTCCATCCCCGCGGGCGCGGGGAACAGCGTGTCGCTGGGGTTCGGCCCAGCGGGTTTGCCGGGTCCATCCCCGCGGGCGCGGGGAACAGTCTTCCCGACCTGGGCATTCACCCGCCGGGAAAGCCGTTTTGGGCAACAAACAAAGCTTCAGACACTCCTACTATCCAGCCCCACAAGACACCAAACACTCCATACCACGCACACCCACACATGCCCCTCACACGCGAAGAACGGTCACTCCACACACCAGTGACTCCACCCCCACAGGCACGAGACATAGCAGCACCCGACCCACTCCCCCAGCCCCAGCAACCGGGAGGGGCCATCCCCACGTGCGCAGAGAGCAGGTGCGGGAGTTCTACATCAGACCCCAGCGCCGAGGTCCATCCCCGCGCGCACGGGGAGCAGTACGTACCCCTGCATCACGCGATGCAGATCCCGGGGTCATCCTCGCGGGCGCGGGAAGCAGCGCGCGCCGACCCCGTGATGCGCCCGTCGCGGGAGGCCCATCCCCGCGTGTACGGGAAGCAGCGTGTCGTCGAGCCGGTGGAGCACGACCTCATACAGTTGATCCAGAAACCGGCTCTGGACCAGGTCAGGAACCGACGGTGAGCGGTCGACATCGAGTTCCCGAAGCAGAGCGGCAGGTGCCGCCAGACTCATCCGCTGACCAGACATAGACGATCGCGGCGAATACCGTTTCATCAGGTGCCTCCGGCGTCCAACCGCCCTGCGACTGCATCCTCGACGGCGGACTCAACGGCTCCGAGACGCCCCACAGTCGGCAACGATCCAGCTTCACGCCCCAGGCCCATGCTCAGAGGGACTACGGCACAGGGTCGACAGGCCTCCCTCCGGCAGAGCGCGGCGGCCGAGCATTAGGGACGAGAACCAGCCACTTAAAAGCATAGTAACCTCAACAAACCGCTGAGTAACAGAGTTTTCTGGCCATACACAGTCAATAGCGCCGTAACTCTCTGCCATCACAGGATCTAATCATCGGCATGAAAGACAGGTGGCCGGATCCGGCATGCCTAGGCGAGGGGCTGTCGCTGCCCGCCCGGAAGGTGTGGGCGAAGTCCGACCAGCGCGAAGGCGGCAAAAGCGGGGCGTGGTTGCCGCTGTGGCGGCACATGGCAGATAGCGGTGCCGTGGCTCAGCGCTTGTGGGACCGCTGGTTACCGCGGCAGGTACAGCGGGCGGTGGCCGAGGCGCTGCCGGACGGCGAGACGGACGCACGGTTGCTGACAGCGTGGTTGGCGACGGTGCACGACATCGGTAAGGCAACTCCGGCTTTCGCCTGCCAGGTTGAGGATCTCGCCGCGGTCATGCAAGACCACGGACTGGTGATGTCCACCCGGCGGCTGCTCACTGAGCGCAGTGCGGCTCCACACGGGCTGGCTGGACAGATACTTCTGGACGAGTGGCTGGATGAGCGCTGGAAGCTGCCCAAGGGGGCGCGGGGACAGTTCACCGTGGTCGTAGGAGGGCACCACGGCGTACCGCCGGACGCCGGACAGGTGAGACTGCTTCGCGGCAGGAGTGAACTGCTGCGTACGCGTGGGGCGTCTGAGGCGGTGTGGCGGGACGTCCAGGCGGAGCTGCTGGATGCCGCCGCGGCGGCATGTGGGGTGGTGGAGCGGCTGCCGGCCTGGGGAGAAGTGCGACTGCCCCAGCCTGTTCAGGTGCTGCTGTCGGCAACGGTGATCGTGGCGGACTGGATCGCGAGCAACCCCGATCTCTTCCCCTACTACCCCGACGCACAGGGGCAGGCCTCCTCCGAGCGGCTCGAGGCAGCCTGGCGCGGGCTCGATCTCCCGGCGCCGTGGGCGGCGGTGGATCCACCACAGGACGCCGATGCCCACTACAGCACCCGGTTCGACCTACCCTCCGGTGCCCGGGTACGCCCGGTGCAGACCGCGGCGGTGCAGCTGGCCCGCGAACTGCCCACGCCAGGGCTGCTGATCATCGAAGCGCCGATGGGCGAGGGGAAGACGGAGGCAGCACTCGCCGTGGCGGAGGTATTCGCCGCGGGCTCCGGTGCAGGCGGCTGCTTTTTCGCGTTGCCGACGCGGGCGACCGGCGACGCGATGTTCCCCCGGCTGCGGAACTGGCTGGGCCGGTTGCCGGACAAGGATGGGAAGCGGGGCGCGCACTCGGTCTTCCTCGCGCACGCCAAGTCCGCGCTCAACCCGCACTACACCGCGCTGATGGGTACCCCCTCCGGCTCGGTGGGGGTGGAGACGGACGATCCGGATACGCGAGTCTCGTGCCGCGAGGGCGAGCACGTCAGACACGCCGCCGAGTTAGTGGCGCACCAGTGGTTGCGCGGCCGGAAGAAGGGGATGCTCTCTTCCTTTGTCGCGGGCACGATCGATCAGCTCTTGTTCGGTGCGTTGAAGACACGGCATCTCGCCCTGCGTCACCTGGCGTTGGCCGGCAAGGTGATCGTGATCGACGAGGCGCACGCATACGACGCGTACATGGACACGTATCTGGACGCGGCGCTGGCCTGGCTCGGCGCCTACCGGGTGCCGGTCGTGGTGCTCTCGGCGACGCTGCCCGCGGCTCGGCGGCAGGAGCTGGCCCGTACCTATGCGGGCGCTCAGGCGTACCCGAAGGCGCTACGGCCGGAGGGGACTTCGTATCAGTACCCGCTGCTCACTGCAGTAGCACCGGGCAGCAGGGCGGTCGAGCGTGCGCCGGCTGCCTCCGGGCGCGCCACAGAGGTCTACCTCGAGACGCTGGCCGACGCCCCGGAGGCAGTCGCCGAGCGCCTCACCACGGATTTGGCCGATGGGGGATGCGCGCTGGTCATTCGCAACACCGTGGACCGGGTGCGGGAGACCGCGGCCGTTTTGCGCGAACGCTTCGGGGCGGATGCGGTGACGGTCGCGCATGCGCGCTTCATCGACTTGGACCGCGCGGCTAAGGACACCGATCTGCGGGAGCGCTTCGGCCCGCCGGAGACCTGTGCCGGGCGGCGGCCGGAGACTGGGCACATCGTGGTGGCCAGCCAGGTCGCTGAGCAGTCGCTGGATGTGGACTTCGACCTGCTGGTCACCGACCTTGCCCCGGTGGACCTCATCCTTCAGCGGATGGGCCGCCTCCACCGCCATCAGCGGGAGCGCCCGCCGCGGCTGAGGACCGCCCGGTGCCTGGTCACCGGGGTCGAGCCGGATGACGGGGGCGCGGCGTGGGCTGGTCCTACGGGGCCGCCGCCGGTTCCGGTCCGCGGTTCCGCGACGGTGTACGGAGCATGGCCGCTGCTGCGTGCCGCGGCGGTGCTGCGGCCGTACCTGGCCAACGAGGGTGCGCCGGTCAGGCTGCCTGTGGACATCAGCCCGCTGGTGCAGGGCGCATACGGGGCTGCTCCGCAGGGACCTGAGGGCTGGCAGGAGGCCTTGGCGGCAGCGGAGACGACCGACGAGGCGTATCGGAGCAGGCAGAAGGAGAAGGCCAGGACCTACCGGCTTGCCGGGCCCAAGCCCCCCGGCCGGTCCCTGCTGGGATGGATCGACGCGGGCGTCGGCGATGCCGACGACACCCCCGCCGGGCGGGCGCAGGTGCGCGACGCCGAGGACCCAGTGGAGGTGCTCGTCGTCCAGCGCACCTCCGAGGGCTCTTTGCGCACGCTCCCGCACCTGCCTCCGGACCAACAAGGGCGGGTGCGTGGAGGGTTGAAGCTGCCCACCGACGCCCCGCCGGGCCCGCACCGCGCCAGAGCGGTCGCGGCCAGTGCCCTGCGGCTGCCGCACCACTTCTGCTTCATGGCCGCGGACCGCGCGGTGGCAGAGCTGGAGGAGCTGTACATCGAGGCATGGCAGGGGCGCGAATGCCACTGGCTGGCAGGGCAGTTGATTCTCGCGCTCGACGAGGATTGTCAGTGCTCCCTGGCAGGCTTCGAATTGCACTACTCGCCCGACGACGGCCTTGAGGTGACCCGTGCCCCGTAACGCCCATGAAGCAGCTTCCGCAGACGCGGTGCCCTGCTTCGATCTGACCTCGCAGCCATGGCTGCCGGTGCTGCTGCGCGACGGCGTGGAGAAGGATCTGTCGCTGACTGAGGTCTTCGAGCAGGCGGATGACATCCGACGGGTGCCCGGCGACCTGCCCACCCAGGAATTCGCCCTGGTCCGGCTGTTGTTGGCGGTGTTGTACGACGCGCTGGATGGCGGGCCGGACACCCGGGAGGCCTGGGAGGAGCTGTGGCAGGCGGGTCCGGAAGGCTTCCCGGCCGGGCAGGTGGCGGCGTATCTCTCGCGGCACAGGGAGCAGTTCGACCTGCTGCACCCCGAGCGTCCCTTCTTCCAGGTGGCGGATCTGCGGACGGCCAAGGACGAGGTCTTCTCGCTGGACCGGATCGTCGCAGATGTCCCCAACAACGACCGCTTCCTCACCATGCGGGCCCACGGTGCGCAGCGGCTTTCCTTCGCCGAGGCGGCCCGCTGGGTGGTGCACGCGCACGCCTGGGATGTGTCGGGAATCAAGTCCGGCGCGGTGGGCGATGACCGGATCAAGGCAGGCAAGGTCTACCCGCAGGGCGTGGGTGCAGCGGGAATGCTCGGCGGTGTGCTCGCCGAGGGCGACAACCTGCGCGAGACGCTGCTGTTGAACCTGATTCCCCGCGAGGATGACGGCCTGCTCCGGCACGATGAGGATGACCTGCCCGTCTGGCGTCGTGCCCGGCCCCCGGGGGCGGCTCCACTGCCGGAGGCGGCGGATGGACCGTGCGGCCCGCGAGGCCTGTATACCTGGCAGGCCCGGCGGGTGCGGCTGCACCACGACGGTGTGGAGGCGTACGGCGTCGTGCTCGCCTACGGGGATCCCCTGCCCTATCGCGACATGCACGGCCGCGAGCCGATGACCGGCTGGCGGCGCAGCGAGCAGCAAGAGAAGAAGCTGGGCAGGAGCCCAGTCTATCTCCCGCGCACCCATGATCCGTCGCGTACCACGTGGCGGGGCCTGGCCTCGCTGATCACCGGCTATCCGCCCGCGGCGATGCAGAAGGCCAGTAAGGACGCGGCCCCCGGCATCACGCCGCGGGTGCTGGAGTGGCTGGGGCGTATGGCGGAGGAGAGCGAGGCGCTGGGCCAGGACCGCCTGATCCGGGCAAGGCTTCTGGGCTGCGAGTACGGCACCCAGCAGTCGGTGGTCGCCGATGTCGTGGACGACAGTCTGAGTCTGGCCGTGGTGCTGCTCTCGCAGCGTGATACCGCTCTACGGGACGCCGCGGTGCAGGCCGTCCAGCTTGCGGAAACCGCGGTCTGGCTGCTGGGTGACCTCGCCGCGGGGCTTGCCGAGGCCGCTGGTGCCGAGCGGGCGACGCCCCGGATGGAGGCCCGCGACAGGGGTTTCGGCCAGCTGGACGGCCCGTTCCGCCAGTGGCTGGCAACACTGAATTCCGGCGTGGACGCGGATGAGCGGCTGGAGAGCTGGCGCCGCACCGCGCACGAGCGGGTGCGCACGCTCGGCGGGGAGCTGGTTGCCGCCTCCAGCGAGGCCGCCTGGGAGGGTCGCGTGCTGCCGACGGCGAAGGGCGGCACGTACTGGCTGAACTCCGCGCACGTGGAGCGCGAATTCCGCAACGAGCTGCGCAAGCGCGTCCTGGCACCGACCGGCGGCGGCCCGCCCCGTTCTGCCGGCGATGATCCGACACCGCACCGACCCGAGGAGCCCACCCCATGACCTCCAGCAGCCCGGCGCCCGCCCCCGTCTGGCGGGACGCGTACGAGCCGAAGCTCGTGGGCCGTACGGTGCACGCGTTCCTCGAGCCGCTCCAGCGCGGCTATCTGAAGCGGAACGACGAGGCGTGGGCCGTGGCCCGGCTCGCCCAGCTCCGACGCGGTGCGGGCAAGGCACCAGAGGAGGTTCCGGAGCTGTTCGGCCTGACCCACACCGAAGAGCTCTACGACGACAACGGCCGCTTGATGAGCAGCGAGCACGGTCCTACTGCCGTCCACTTGGCAGTCACCTTGTATGCGCTGCACCAGCAGTCCCAGCGCGAGGACCGGATGCACGTTCCCGGCCGCCGTCTCGGCCGCGCGGTCCGCGCACTGATGCCGCCGGGCGAGATCGATGAGGCGCTGCGCCGGCGCTTCGTCCGCGTCGCCGGTGCCACCTCGGCGCACGTACTGGCCTACCGGCTGCGCGAGCTGGTCCTGCTGCTGCGTCGTGAAGGCAAGCCGCTGGACTACGCCCGGCTGGCCGACCAGCTCGATCAGGCCCTCGATCCCCGCCGGCGCCTGGAGGTGCGACAGGAATGGGGGCGGGAGTTCCACTCAGGCCCTCCACGCAAGGACTTTGACGACGCGAATCCGTCCGACGACGGTTCGTCTGCCACCGACCAGCGCTCAGAGTGAGGAAGATCCGTGAGCCGTACCATCGTTGACATCCACGTCCTCCAGACGGTGCCGCCGAGCAACCTGAACCGGGATGACACCGGCACGCCCAAGACCGCCGTCTATGGCGGGGTGCGCCGCTCCCGGGTCTCCAGTCAGGCGTGGAAGCGTGCCACCCGTACCGGGTTCAAGCAGCTGCTGGATCCCGCCGAGCTGGGGGTGCGGACCAAGAAGGTCGCCGAGCTCATCGGCGACACGATCCGGGAGCTTGAGCCGGAGGTGACCGCCGAGGAGTCCTGGGAGCTGGCCAGGGCCGTGGTGGAAGCCGGCACCGGCTCCAAGCTCGTCGTCCCGGAACGCAAGACGAAGAAGGACAAGGAGGCCGCCGGCGCTGAGGAAGCAGGGCCGCAGCCCCCGGAGTCGAAGTATTTGATGTTCCTCAGTGCCCAGCAGCGGCGCGGGTTGGCGGAGTTGGCAGTCGAGGGCCGTGCGGACATTGCGGGTTTCCTCAAGGCCAAGGAGAACAAGGAGCGCGTCCGGGAGATCGCTGATACTCAGCACTCCGTGGACATCGCCCTCTTCGGCCGGATGGTCGCCGACGGCGCCGACATCAACGTGGACGCCGCCTGCCAGGTCGCGCACGCGCTCAGCGTTCACGCGGTGGAGAACGAGTCGGACTACTACACCGCGGTGGACGACGAGAACACCGAGGAAGAGACCGGAGCCGGGATGATCGGCACCGTGGAGTTCAACTCCGCGACGCTGTACCGCTACGCGGCTTTGGATGTGAACCGGCTCGCCGACAACCTCGGCCAGGGCCTGGAGGAGAGTGCCGATCCGGCCACCCCGGTGCGCCGCGCGGTAGAGGCGTTTATCCGCAGCTTCGTCTCCTCTCTGCCGACCGGCAAGATCAACACTTTCGCCCATCACACTCCCCCGGACGCCGTCGTGGTCAAGCTGCGCGAAAGCCGTCCGGTCAGTTTCGTGGGGGCGTTCGAGGAGCCGACGATGGCCGAGTCCGGCAGCGGCCACGTCCGGCAGGCCAGCGAGCGGCTGGTGGAGCAGATCACCGACGTGGAGGAGGCCTTCGGCGAAGAGGCGGTGGCGACTTGGGTCGTACGGGCTGGGCGGAACACTGCCAAGCTCGCCGAGGTCGGCACCCCGGTCACGCTGGATGAGCTGGTGGACGCCGTCGGCGGGGCAGTTGCGGAACGGCAGGGCGGCACGCGGTGAGTGTGCTGCTGCTCCAGCTGGCCGGACCGCTGCAGTCCTGGGGTTCCGCGTCCCGCTACCCCCGGCGCTCAACGGAGTCCGCACCGACCAAGAGCGGGGTGGTCGGGCTGCTCGCTGCCGCCCAGGGCCGCCCGCGCACGGCGGATCTGTCCGATCTCGCCGCACTGCGCTTCGGCGTGCGCATCGACCAACCCGGCACGCGCGTACGGGACTTTCACACCGCGCACCACCAGGTGAGCGAGAAGGCGATGCCGGTCACCGAGCGCTTCTATCTTGCTGACGCAGTCTTCCTGGCCGCCGTCGAGGGCGAGCGCACGCTGATCGAGGAGCTGCGTGCCGCGGTCCGCACCCCGCACTTCCTTCCCTTTCTCGGCCGCCGTGCCTGCCCGCCCGCACGCCCCCTCGACCTGGGCGTACGCCATGACACGGGGCTGGAGACGGCGTTGCGGGAGCATCCGTGGCTCGCCTCACCCTGGTACCGGCGGCAGACCGCCCGTGCCGCCTCCGAGCAGCTTCCCGTACTGCTGGATGCCGCGCCCGGTGATCCGCCCGGCGACGTCGTCGCCGACGTGCCACGCAGTTTCGATCCGCGCCACAGGTGCTACGCCCGCCGGTCGGTGCGGCGCGACACAGTCCCCCGGCCAGGTGTGGAGCGCACTCCCGCGACGGCGGTTCCACCACACGACCCGATGCAGCCGCTGAAGGACGACGACTGATGTACCTCACCCGCTTCCGCGTCAACATCGCGCGCACCGGGGCTCGCTACCTGCTCTCCTCGCCGCAGCGCCTGCACGCGGCGGTGCTCGCCGGTTTCCCCGGCCTGCCTGCCGACCCTGCCGCCCGGCCCCGTATCCTCTGGCGACTCGACCACAGCGCCCGGACTGACGTGCAGCTCTACGTCGTCAGCCCCGACCGCCCCGACCTCACGCACCTGGTGGAGCAGGCCGGCTGGCCCGCACTGGCCGGGCCCGACACCCCTGGGTGGGAGAGCCGCCACTACCGGCCATTCCTGCAGCGCCTGGCCAAGGGCGACCGCTGGGCGTTCCGGCTCACCGCCAACCCGGTGCACTCCATCCGCCGCAATGCCTCAGAGCCGACCAAGCGCACCGCGCACGTCTCCCCGCGCCATCAGCTCGGCTGGCTTCTGAAGCAGCAGCCCAGGCATGGATTCGAGCTGCTGCCAGGTGTGGTGCCCGACGCCGCGGACCCGCTGGAGCGGTACGCCACGGTTGTCCACAGCCGCCGCGACCTTGCCTTCCGCAAGCGCTCCGACGATCCCGCACCGGACACACAACCAAAGAGGAAGGGCCGGGGCGCCGACCCGGTCAGTCTGGTCACCGTCGTCTTCAGTGGCCGGCTGGAGATCACCGATCCTGACGCCCTGCGTACCGCCCTCACCCAGGGCATCGGCCGTGGCAAGGCCTACGGCTGCGGGCTGCTGACCCTGGCGCCGGAAGGCTAGAGAAGTGACCACCGTCAGCAAGCGCGGCGCCCTCTCCCCGCGCGAACTCACCCGCATCGGCGACCGGTTGTCCTTCGTCTATCTGGAGCGCGCCGTCATCCACTGCGCTGACAACGCAATCACGGCCGCCGACGGTGACGGCGTGCGCCACCTCCCGTCCGCGACCATCGGCACCCTGCTGCTCGGACCGGGCACGAAAATCTCCCAGCAGGCCATCCGGCTGCTGGGCGAGAGCGGTGTGGGCATCGTGTGGGTCGGCGAGCACGGCGTGCGCTACTACGCCGGCGGCCGGGCGCTCTCCCGCTCTGCCGCCCTGGCCGAAGCCCAGGCCCGGCTTTGGGCGAACCCGCGGACACGGCTGGACATCGCCCGCGCCATGTACACCCTGCGTTTCCCCGACCAGGATCCTGCAGGATGCAGCCGCCGGAAGCTCCTCGGCATGGAGGGTGACCGGGTCAAGGCGTGCTACCGCGCCGAAGCAGCGCGTACCGGTATCCGATGGCGTGGACGCCGCTACGTCCAGGGCGACTTCGGCTCCGGCGACGCCCCCAACCAGGCGGTCACGGCCGCCGGGCAGTGCATGTACGGCATCGCGCAGAGTGTGGTGGCGGCCCTCGGCTGCATCCCGGGGCTGGGCTTCGTCCACTCCGGGCACGAGCTGTCCTTCGCTCTCGACATCGCCGACCTCTACAAAACGGAGATTGGCATCCCGGTGGCCTTCGAAGTGGCGGCCGAGAGTGAGGAGGACGTCGGGGCCCGCGTACGCCGCGCGCTGCGGGACCGCGTACATGCGGCGGGCCTGCTGGAGCGCTGCGTCAGGGATATCAAGACGCTGCTCGTCCCCGGGATGGCGGCAAGCAGCACCGAGGAGTGCGATGACCCGCTGCGCGACCGGGTGACGCTCCAGTCTGACCGCGGCGAGGAGCTGCAGTCCGGTCACAACCTGGGCGAGGGACTGATCTGGTGACCGTGATCGTCTTGTCCAACTGCCCCACCGGGCTGCGAGGCTTCCTCACCCGCTGGCTCCTTGAGGTCTCCCCCGGCGTCTTCGTCGGCACCCCATCGGCCCGCGTCCGGGACGCGCTCTGGGCGGAAGTACGCGAGTACGCGCGCGAAGGCCGCGCCCTTCTGACGTACAGCACCGACACGGAGCAGGGCTACACCTTCGAAACCCACGACCACCACTGGCAACCCGTGGACCACGAAGGCGTCACCCTCATCCGCCGCCCCGTGGAACAGCCCACCGGCCCTGCTGCCACCGCCCGCCCGCCTCGTCAGGGCTGGAGCACCGTCGGCAGACGCCGCCGCTACAGTCGCTGAGGAGAGGCCCGGAGACGCCTGAGGATGTGAGCCCTTACGCTGGGGAACACATGCTGCCTGGCAGGCGGAGAAGCCCTGCCGGAAGCCCCTGCTCCCCCTGCGCGGGGATGGTCCACAGCCGATGACCACAGTCGGCTACGGCTTCTCGTTGCTCCCTGCGCATGCGGGGATATCGTGTTCGGCAGTCGCGTCCGGTGCAGCAGCCACGCGGCGCGGCTGCCGATAAGTCCGCATGCCGGAGCGCTTCCAGCCGAGAACGAAGCGAATCCCTTCCGCTTTCCCGCAGCCGTCACACCGTACGGACAGGCTCACTCGCCTCACTAATAACCTGACCAGACCCGGTAACAAGATGGAGGCAAGAAGGATGGCTACGGCCAGCGGGTCCACGAGACACTCCTCGGCTCATGCTGCGATGGAGACGTGCGCTGTTTCACACCCTGGGCCCTATGATGACCCGCCAGAGCCACATAAGGCAATCAACCAGTCAATGACAGCATCTGGCTGACCGCACGGCCCCGGGAACGCCAGCACTGGGCCGCCGTTGCCGCCGGGACCCAGTACTGAAAGTCGGCAGCAGTGAGCATCTCGGCGAACGCGCGGAAGATGTCCGGCAGGTGTGTAAGCAGCACCGTTAGGACCGCCTTGGGATGGCCCCTCAACTCAACGGGTGTCCCCGCCCCTTGCGGCAAGCCGCCAACCGCCGGACAGCACCGGCCCACCAGGAATGAGCGGGGCGCCTTGTCTGCCACGGCAGCACAGACATGACGCCGACCCGCAGATGCTGGTTCGAGTACGGCGTCACGATCGATGCTGAGCAGCGCCGCAAGGGCTACGCGGGAGGGGCCGTGGCGCTGTTGTTGCGCTTCATGTTCGCCGAGCGCCGCTACCACAAGTGCGAGGCACGGATCTTCGCCCACAACGAGGCGTCACTGGAGCTCCATCGCCGACTCGGCTTCACCGAGGAAGGCCGCCTCCGCGACCACGTGTTCCTAGCCGGCCGCCACCACGACCTCGTCATGATGGGAATCCTCGCCGAGGAGTTCGCCCATCTGCACTCGCTGGGCGAACTGTGAGCTCCAACAGCAACGTCGACTGTTGTCCGAAGGCTCAGCCAGAGCCGACAGCACGGCAAGGAGGATCCCCACTCCCTCGCGGGCCCATCCCCGCGGGCGCCGGGAGCAGACCAATCGGAGGCATCTCGGGCTCGGTTCACTGGGCCCATCTCCGCGGGCGCGGGGAGCAGGGCGTCGGGATATTCGCGGCTCGCTGCGTGGCGGGCCCATCCCCGCGGGCGCGGGGAACAGCGCCCATCTGTATGAGCAGTACGGGCTCGCCGGGGCCCATCCCCGCGGGCGCGGGGAACAGCGCACCACGGGCAGCGCGAAGAGCGCGGCCGGAGGCCCATCCCCGCGGGCGCGGGGAACAGTCAGGAGGCGGCGACAGCGGGGTCCGCAAGGAGGGCCCATCCCCGCGGGCGCGGGGAACAGATGGTCCTTTCGAGGATCACGCGAGGCTCGGAGGGCCCATCCCCGCGGGCGCGGGGAACAGTCTTCTCGACCAGGGCATTCACCGGTCGGCAAAGCCGTTCTGAGCAACAATCAAAGATTCGGACACTTCCACCACACAGCCGCATAAGACACCAACACACCGCACACCAGATCCAGCCTACGCACACCCTCAATGCACAGAGCCCAGCCTCTACATGCGTCGTTGGCCACCAGGCACGGGATCCATGCCCCCGTGTGTGGGGAGCAGCCCAGTTCCTCCGTCAACCGCGTGAAGCGCTTGAGTCCATTCCGCGGGTGCGAGAAGCAGACAACGAAGATCATCCCCGACGCCCTGCCCTTGCCCCAGCAGCGCAACCCGTGGGGCACTATCGCCTGCGTACGAGACTACGGCCGCCGCTCCGTTGGCGAATCGGCCAACGCCAAAGTCAGCGCCAAGAGGCCCCCCGCTCCGGCTCTCTCCGAAACGGGGCCTCTCCACACCGGCCTACAGGCGGGGGCAGGGTCAGCCTGCCGAGGACCCGTCTGACGCGCGTCTCACAGGAACACCGGGCACCGCGCGGTGCCCTTCGCGATCCAGGTCTGCGTCCGCGGGAACTCCCCCTCCGGGGCCAGCCGGATGCGGGGGAAGCGGGTGAAGAACGCGGACAGTGCCACGTGTGCCTCCAGCCGGGCCAGCGCCGCGCCTACACAAGCGGTGCGGCCCGTGGCCAAACGCCAGATGGGGCCGTGGGGGCCGCGTGATGTCGAATTCGTCCGCACGCAGTCCGTAGGTCTGCGGGTCCCTGTTCGATATCGAGGGCTGAAGTGTCTTTCCCTGCTCCTGCGTTCTTCTCGCACTCTGCATTCTCCTGGCCGACCACGGGCTGGAACCTCTGGCCGGGCGCAAAACGCGCGCTCGTCGCCACGCTGCTTTGTACGCGTAGCATCCTTGGGCGAGCGGGGTGCGCGTTGCGCGAGTAACCCAGAGCACTGGGAGTGGCCAGGCAGCGCGCCGACGAATGAACAAGCAACGCCGCGGGGAGTCCGGCCACCATGTGTGCCCGGCAGAGACCCCGGCCACGGCGCAGGGAGTACGGATGAAGCGCGGAGTGCAGCTTCGTAAGCACCAGGTCGAAGCCACCTCTCAGATCCGGACCTGGACAGGCTTCCCCGCAGGCCGCCCCGTGCCTGCCGGCGGGACGCGGGCCACGCTGGTCTCGGCCACCGGCTCCGGGAAGACCATCACGGCCGCCACCGCGGTGCTGGAGCGCTTCCCCCGCGGGCGGGTGCTGGTGATGGTGCCCACGCTGGATCTGCTGGTGCAGACCGCCCGGGCCTGGCGGCAGGTGGGCCACAACGCCCCGATGGTGGCGGTGTGTTCGCTGGAGAGCGACCCGGTCCTGCAGCAGCTGGGGGTGCGCACCACCACGCACCCGATCCAGCTGGCGCTGTGGGCGGGTTCTGGCCCGGTGGTGGTCTTCGCCACCTACGCCTCGCTGGTCGAGCGCACGGACCCGTGGGATCCATCGGGACAGCAGACGGTGCCCGGGCCCCTGGAGGCCGCACTGGCCGGCGGGGAGGACCTGTACGGGCAGCAGCTGGCGGCCTTCGATTGCGCGGTGGTGGATGAGGCGCACATGACGGCGGGCGATGTGGAGCAGGCCTGGTCGGCCATCCACGACAACGCCCGCATCCCCGTGGACTTCCGGCTGTATCTGACCGCCACGCCGCGGATCCTGGCCGCGCCGCGGCCGGTGCGCGGCCAGGGCGAGGCGGATGTGGAGATCGCCTCCATGGACTCCGGCTCCAACGGCACCTACGGAGAGTGGATCTACGAACTGGGGCTGTCGGAGGCGATCGAGCGCAGCATCCTCGCCCCCTTCGAGATCGACGTGCTGGAGATCCGCGACCCCCATCCCCTCGAGAGCGAGGAGGAAGAGGAGGAGGCGCGGCGGGGGCGGCGGCTGGCGCTGTTGCAGACCGCACTGCTCGAGCACGCCGCGCAGTACAACATCAAGACCTGCATGACCTTCCACCAGCAGGTCGAGGAGGCACGGGCGTTCGCGGAGCAGCTGCCCAAGACCGCGGCAGCGCTGTATGCGCAGGAGACGCCCGAGCAGGACGTGGCTGCCGCGGCGGCGCTGCCGGCCTCTCCGCTCGGCTCCCGGCCGTATGAGCTGGAGGAGGGCCGCCATGTGCCATCGCAGCGGCTGTGGTCGCAGTGGCTGTGCGGCGACCATCTGGTGACCGAGCGGCGCTCGGTGCTGGAGCAGTTCGCCAACGGCATCGATGACGGCTACAGGCGGGTACACCGCGCGTTCCTGGCCTCGGTGCGGGTGCTGGGCGCGGGTGTGGACATCGTGGGCGAGCGCGGGGTGGAGGCGGTCTGCTTCGCCGACCCGCGCAGCTCCCAGGTCGAGATCGTGCAGAACATCGGCCGCGCACTGCGCCCCAATCCCGACGGCACACAGAAGACGGCGCGGATCATCGTGCCGGTTTTCCTCTCCCCCGAGGAGGACCCGGAGGACATGGTGGCCAGCGCCAGCTTCGCGCCGCTGGTCTCCGTGCTGCAGGGGCTGCGCGCCCACGACGAGCACCTGGTCGAGCAGCTCGCCTCCCGTGCCCTCACTCGTAGTCCGCGGGAGAAGACCCTCCATGTGCAGCGGGACGACGACGGGCGGATCATCCCTGCCGAGGACGCGGAACAGGGGGCGGGGCAGGAGGCGGAGGAGAGGGCGCTTCTGCACTTTTCCACCCCGCGCGACGCCTCGACCATCGCGGCGTTCCTGCGCGCCCGCGTCTACCGTCCCGAGTCACTGGTGTGGCTGGAGGGCCTCCAGGCGCTGCGCCGCTGGCGCAGCGAGCACGGCATCACGGGGCTGTATGCGGTGCCCTACGACGCCGAAGTCCAACTGGGCGTCACCACCTTCCCCCTGGGACGGTGGGTGCATCAGCAGCGCAAGGCCCACCGCGCCGGAGGCCTCGACGGCCACCGCAAGGAGGCTCTGGATGAGGAGGGCATGGTCTGGGAACCGGGCGAGGAGGCCTGGGAGGCCAAGCTCGCGGCGCTGCGCTCCTATCGGCGCGCCCACGGGCATCTGGCCCCGCGCCAGGACGCGGTGTGGGGCCAGACCGATGAAGAGGCCGTGCCGGTCGGACGGTACATGGCCAACCTGCGCCGCAAGGGCGGGTTGGGCAAGGCCCCCGGGCGGGCGGCGCAGCGCGCGCAGCAGCTGACCGCCATCGACCCGGAATGGGACTGCCCCTGGCCGCTGGACTGGCAGCGCCATTACCGGGTACTCGCCGATCTCGCCGCTGACGAAGACGGCGGGGTGCTGCCCCCTATCGCACCCGGGGTCCTCTTCGACGGCGATGACCTGGGGCGGTGGATCCGGCGGCAGACCCGCGGCTGGGGGCAGCTGTCGGAGGAGCAGCGGCGGCGGCTGTCCGCCCTGGGGCTCCAGCCCGCCGACCCCGTTCCCGCGGCCACGTCCGCCCACCCGGGCGCGAGGATGCCGGCGGCGTTCCAGCGCGGGGTGACGGCGCTGGCGCAGTACATCGCCCGTGAGGGCACCCACCGCGTGCCCCGAGGCCATACCGAGGACCTCGTCCTGGACGGCGGGGAGCAGCCCGTGTCCATCAAGCTGGGAGTGTGGATCTCCAACACCAAGAGCCGGTGGGAGAAGCTCACCCCCCAGCAGCGGGCCGCGCTCGCTGAGCTGGGCGTGGAGTGGGCCCAACCCGTGTCTGCCCCTTGACCTTGCTGTGGCAGGGCCTCCTCGTGGCACAGGAGGCTATTGACATCCCGCCCTGCTGGGCGGCTCGCTGTTCAACCGGTGGAGCTGAACGCCTGCCGGACGCCCCCGCCGTTCAGGCGTGGTGCCGCCCGGGGGCCGCGCGGCCGATGAGGCGGTCGAAGAAGGGCCAGCCGTCGGTCTCCTTCTCCTCGCACGCTCCCGGTACGGCCCCGTGTGCCACCGCCTCGTCGATGAACAGCCGGACGACGCCGGGTTCATGCAGGTTGAGGGCGGTACTGCCGTTGCTGAGGGAGCCCGTGGGACGCAGGGCGTCGGCGATGAAACGGTCAGGCCCTGCACGGAAGATGAGGCGCAGCGTCGCTGGAAGCTCATCTCGGTGCAGCGAGAGCACCTCGCAGCACCCGCCGCCGCATCTGTGCCGCGCAGACCACAGCCAGCAGGTCTCCCCCATCTTCAAACGGCGCACCCGATGTCGTCTCCCCATAAGCCGCACCCTAGGTGAGACGGTGGGGGCGCGAGGTGGGGTGGCATGCTGTTAGAGCTCGAACTCCAGGTGCTCGATGTGGCGCAGCTCGACACTCAGGTCGTGGGCGCGGCGGCCGCCGTCGCGGAAGTAGGCGTGGCCGAGCCCTTCGGCGGCGATCTGCCGCAGCCGCTCCTCTCCCGCGCCCCGGTCCTGGGCTTCGAAGAGGCGGGCGGCGTACTGCGGGGGCAGGGCGAGGGTGAGGTGGCGCAGGCGGGCTTCATCGGTGGTGCCGGGGGCGGCGGTGTAGCCGAAGGTGGCCCGGGTGTCGATCATGAGGCCGTCGGTGCTGGCGGCCTTCTTCTTGGCCTGGGCACGGATCTTGGGCTGCCAGCGTCGTGTCACCTCGCCCGCCAGGCGCTCGGCCAGGTCGGCGCGGGGTTTCTTGATCTGCCCCTTCACGTACCGCTCGACAGTGCGCTGGGTGATGCCGAGCAGGGCGGCCACCTGCCCGGTGGAGCCCTTGTGCTGCTTGACCAGGTAGCGCATCTGCGCGGGTGCGGTCTTGGGGATGGGACGGGTGAAGGCGCCCTGGACCGCCTTGTCCAGGCCCTCGTCGAAGGAGACCACCGGGACTGCCCCTTTACTGTCCGTCGTCCGCGGCCGCGATCTGGCCGTCCTTGATGTAGCGGGCCAGGTTCAGCTCGGCGCCGTACTCCTCGCGCACGCCCTCGGCCCACAGCACGCTCTGGGTGCCCTCGTGCTTGACCATCCCCGGGGAGACGCCGATGCGGAAAGAGCCCGGCACTGTCTTCCCTGCCGTGTCGTAAGGCAGCACATCCAGCGGACTGGGTCCGTCGGCGGCGTAGACGGCGCAGTCGGAGAGGACCGCGACCGGGTAACGCCCCGTGGCCGCGGCCAGGTTGAGGATCTTGCGGTGCATGCCGGTGCGCGCGCGGGAGATGACCGCGGCGCGGATGTCGGGCCGCCAGGTGGGCCGCTCCAGGGCCGGCCAGGGCCGGCCGGGCTTCCAGCCGCCACCGCGCGGGCGCTCGCGCAGCTTGCCGATGCCGCCCTTCACGGTGGCCTTGATGGCGGAGACGACGGCGGCCAGTTGCGGGTCGCGCTCCTTGTAGCCCTCCATGGCCGCCAGGAATTCGCGCGGGGAGCTGCCGGATTCCACGCCGAGGTCGGCCATGGTGGCCACGTACGCATCCCGCAGCCGCTTGTACCAGCGGTCCAGGTAGCGGGTGCTGTCGGGCCGCAGGTAGGCCTCCAGCGGCTGCACCTCGTAGCCGAGCTCGAGGGCGTATTCCACCGTCGGCGTCGCATACCAGGCAGGCCCCTCGGGCCTGTGCCCGGTAGGAGTGAAGGGGCTGGGCAGCAGCGCGCCTTCCAGCTGGGACCACTGCTTGCCGACCTTCACACGGGAGAGGTCGATGTGGGACAGGTCCACCAGCCAACTGCCGGGAATCTTGGGGTCGAAGGCGGGACGCGTCACGTGCCGCGGTGCGCCCAGACCGACCAGGGCTCCGTTGGCGGCCGCAGCGAACGCCAGGTTCACATCGATGCCGACGACGTGCGGCTTGAGGCACTCTTCGTCGGTCAGCGCGCGGGCCCAGTCGAAGGCCTCCTCATCCAGCGCCTCCTCCGGGCCGCGGCGGTGGAAGCGGGGCAGGTCCGCCAAGAGGGGGTGGCCGTCGGGCGCCTCGCACGGGGCGCAGTCGACCGGTTCGGTGCCCAGGGAGCCGGGGTTGTAGGTGCTGTGCCGCTGACCGCTCTCATCCGGTGCGCTGGCCCGGGTCGGGGGGCGCAGGGCGGTCATCAGCTCCAGACCGGTCACCGCGGTCGAGCCGCGCGGGGTGAGCACCTGCTGGGCGTAGGTGCCCAGCAGCCGGGCCAGTTCGGCCGGCGGCAGCTGCGCCGCCTCGCCCCAGGCGCGGGAGTCCAGCGCGTCCCAGGCGGGGATGCACAGCTGCACGCAGTTGCGCTTGCTGCCCTCGGCCGGGCGGTAGATCCGCGCCCAGGGGCCCAGGCCGCGCTGCGTCAGCTTCCACTCAGCGCGGGTCAGTTGCTTTACGGCCTTATGGTCTTCGGGCAGGCGTCCGGCCAGGCGCTCCTCCGCGGAGAGGCGGGCGGGGAGTCCGTAGCGCTCCAGGGCTGCTTGGGTGAGCACCAGCAGCGGGTCGGCATCCCGGCCCCAGTCATCCAGTCGCGGTGCGCCCAGCTTGGCCTCGCCCAGCGCCCATTCGGTGAGCGAGGGCAGGGACACGGCGGGTACGTCCAGGACCAGTCCGCCGATGCAGTAGGCAGCCACGGTCCCGTCGGCGGCGGCATCGATGACGGCCAGCGGCCCGTGCTCGAATCGCCGGTCCGCCGTTGGGCCGGCCGCAGGCTTCTTGGCCGCCTTCTGCGTCCCCGGGCGCCTGGAGGCGGGAGCCGCCTTGGGGGCGGGCTGGACGTCGGCGGAGCGCGGCGGCGGGTTCTGTACGGGGGCGGGGGCGGCTGCCGACGCGGCTTGCGGGGTTTCGGAAGGTGCCGCGGAGGCCGGGGAGGTCCCCGGGGCGGCGTCCTCGGGCGGGTGTTGCTCCGCCCAGCCGTCCAGGAGGCGCTGGTAGGCCTGCAGGCGGGGCGGGCGCGGTTCGGAGCGGCCGCTCTCCCAGTTCTTGACCGTCTGCGGGGTCGACCGCAGGACCTTGGCCAAGCGTGCCTGTGTCACCCCGGCGGCTTTGCGCAGACGGGCGCGCTCCTCCGGCGGCGGCAGCTGCGGTTCGCCTTGCAGCAGGCTGTCGACCGCGTCGAAGAGCTCTTCTTCCGTGGGCATGCGTCACCTCCCGCCGCCGACCGTACCGCATTTACCCTTCGACTTGCCGTCAGTTTTACCCCTGGCTGGGGAGTGGTCCCGCCGAAATCTGCTCCGCGGCTTTGGGGCTGCAGACCAGCACAGGTGCGGCGTTCGGCTCCAGCGGATGAGCGCGCCGAACGGAATACGCGCCGACCCGCTCGACCAGACCGATCCCCGCCGTGCGCTTGCTGGGCCGGAGCGTCCTCAGCCGCGGATTCTGGCCTGGGTTGCGCGGCTTGCTGCGCCTGGCCGCTGGACTTCAGAGCGGTCCGCGGGTGGGCGGGTTCTGTGGGCGCCGCCCCGTTTCGTCTACGGCGTACGGCTGTTGCTCGTCAGCGGCGGCGGGCGCTGCCTGGCTTCCGGTCGGCACGAACACGATGTACTGGGTCGCCCCCTTCGTCTCGGGGCCAGCGCGGTCGTAGCTGAACCACGGCGGGTGGGCAGCGGTGTTCCGCGCACTGGCCGCGCCGGGCGCCGACTGGCGCGCGGGCCCGCCCCTGTCGACCGCGCCTTGCTGGCCGACTGTCGCTGGAGCCTCATCCAATCTCGATTGAGAGGGGCGCAGTCACCGCGCCGGGGGCAATGCGTGGTGCCGTAACAGGTCCGCCTCGGCGCCCGCCGACAGGGCGGACTCAACGCAGTACTGCCACCGCCATTCTTCGCGCGACTCATGATCATTGCTTTCTCCGTTGTGCATCGCGGGCCGTAGGGCCCAAAGTCCGGTGGCGGCCCGGCATTCGCCGCTCTCCCCCGACCGCGCACGGCAGGTGAGGCCCGGCCATAGTGGAGCGCCCACGCGTCCTCCCGGATCGGATCCCGAAGTCTTCGCCCCCTCCCGGCAGTGATCCGGCACTTCGCCAGGCCCGGCGGGGCTCCCAGATGGCGAGCGCATCGGTGTCTCGCAGCGCTGGGGGCCTTCAGCTTCGTGTTGCGCGAGCGCTTCAGCCACTCCCCCGCCCCTGTCGCACCACCGTGCTTGCCGTTCGATGAAATTCGCGCGTCGGTCTGCGCCCGCAGGAGACAGTGCGTCGCTGGCATTCCAGGCGGTCAACTGCCGGAGACCGCCCCACGCGAGCGGAAACTGCGTGTGGGGCCCATCCCCGCAGGCGCGGGGAGCAGGGGGCGACCGCTCCCTGGTGGGGGCAGGTGGAGGGTCCATCCCCGCAGGCGCGGGGAGCAGCTTTCCGGCCTGGACAGTTACCAGCCGGGAAAGCCCTTCTGAGCAAGCATCAAAGATTCGGACATTCCCACTACTCGGCCACATGAGACACCGTCACGCCGCACACCCCACAGCCAACCTACGCGCCACTTCCCCGACAGCACACAAAACCAACGGCTGAAGCACCGCATGTGACGCAGCAGGCGAAACCACCCTGAGTGCAGGCCAACCCCACCCCCGCAAACACAGCAGGCAGCCGCACCAACCGACACGCCACCCAACGCTCTTTGAAACCACCACCGCTCTGCACGAGGAGCAACTCACAGCCAGATGGCCAGAACCACGCAGGCGAGCTCCGGAGCGCCCCCTCACATGCAGGAGGCACACTCAGCTGCACAGCTGTCAGAAGGTGGATATCCGAAACTGGATTCGCGTCTGTGGGCCGGCGCGGCACGATGGGGCGATGGATTACACCGCGGTGGGGGACAGCTCGGCTGCCGGCTGGCTGGTAGCACGGCTGACAGGGTTCCAGGGGCGGGTGGGCGACACCGTCCCGGAGGGGTTCGAGGCGTACGTACGGATCCTGCATCCGGCGGGCCTGGACAGTGTGCCCGTCAGGTGGCAGGACGTGGCTGAGGCGAACGGGCGGACGGCGCACGGCTTGATGCAGTGGGACCACATCGTCGGCACACAAGGAGCGGATGCGCAGCCAGGAGTGTGGGACGAGGAGCCGTTGGAGGGCAATCTTCCTCTGTCGCTGGCCCGGGAGTTGGCCGGAGTGCTGGCTGGGCACACGGGCACGGGCTCGCAGTGCTGGTTCGGGGTGTGGTCCGGGTGGCGCCATCTGGTGATCGCGCCCGGAGAGACCGCGCGGTTCGAGATACCCGATCGTGAGTTGTTCCTGCTCGCCGGGCCTCTGGATGCCGTCCACCGTACGTCGCTGCGGCCGCTCCCATCGGGTGACGGCGAGGGGAACGGGTCGGTGGTGAGTGCCGTCGCCACGCCCCGCAGGCCCGAGACCGGGACCGGGGCCCTACGGCCGGATCGGGGTGGCCAGGTGCCGTTCTGGCGGGCACCGAATCTATGGTGGCCCGAGGACCGGGCATGGTGCGTGGCCACGGAGGTCGACTTCACCTCCACCTATATCGGAGGCACCCACGCCTGCATCGACGCACTCCTGCACGCCCCGGAGCTGGAGGCCTACCCCGCGCACCCCGGGGACACGGTCACCGAGGACAGCGACAGGATCAATCCGCCTCCCCGCAAACGGCGTTGAGGCCCCTGCACAGCAGCCAGGCTGGCCACGCCCCGTGCGTGGCCAGCCCGTGATGCTGCCAATATGCGATGCGTTCTACGCGGTCGCCGGAGGTCAGCCGCCCTTCTTGCACTTCCGGATCACTCGCTCCGGGCCCTTGTCGGCCAGCTTCCCGGTCCGGGGGTGGTAGCCGGGCGGGAAGAGCACGGACGCTTTGGCGTACCCGGCGTACTTCTGCTTCTTGACGCAGCGGCGCGAGGCATTCTGCTTCAAGAACGCCTTGTTGTAGTTGGTCCTCACGCCGCTGCGCTTGTAGATCTTCCCGTTCCTGTACAGGCCGACGGCCATCGAAATCCGCGGAACGGGCTTGTCGCAGGTCACATCAGCGACAACGTTGACCCGATGACGGCTCTTCTGGCCCGCGTGATGCGAGTAGTGCGCTTGGTGAGTTTCGATCGCGCACTTGATGCGGTCACCACGCTGAGTCTGCGCCTGCGCGGAGACATTGGCCCTGGCATCGCCGGTGGGCCCGAGGGCGCTGCCCGTTGCAGCACCGGCCGAGCCGCCCGCGACAGTGGACAGCAGTGCCGTGGTCAATCCGGCGGCCATGAGTGGTCGTACGACGCTCTTCATGTTCCCCCTTTACTGCTGATGTAGCTGACGGGGAATCATGTTGCGCCCGAAGGCAGGCGAGGCACATGGGTACCAGTACTCAACAGATGGCCTGAGTACGAGAGATGGCCGAAAAGGGCCGCGAACGCTAAGAGCAAAGGGCGCCCGCTGGAACTGAGCAGCCAGCCATGTTGCGAGCGGCACGCATTCCAACCCCCGGAAAACAGGGGCGGGCCGTGCTTCCCCGCTCTGTGAGAGCTGCTGTAGCGGGCATGCGCAGCGCCGTCAGTGTCCGCCACGCCGCGGCGTCCAAGCATCGGGGCGCGGCGAACGCCGAACCTGTGCGGAGCATCGGCCGGACGCAGCGAGGACACGTTCGGTGTCACCTCGTCGTCCTCTTCGACGAGAACGTCTCCTTCGACCACTATTTCGCCACCTACCCCCAGGCCGCCAACACCGACGGGACACCCTTCCACCCCTCCCCAGCACCCCCAAGGGCATCGACAACCTGCGCACCGCGGGGCTCCTGGCGCACAACCCCAACCGGTACCTGCCCCAACGGCTCACCCCACGCCAGGCCATGACCTGCGATCAGAACCACTCCTACAGCGCCGAGCAGTACGCCTACAACGCGAGCCGCGCCGACCGGTTCGTGGAGAACACCGGCTCCGCCAAGTGCTCCGGCCCCCTCTTCGGCGGCCCCGGTCTCGTCATGGACTACTACGACGGCAACACCGTCACCGCGCTGTGGAACTACGCCCAGCACTACGCCCTCAACGACCGCTCCTTCGGTACGACCTACGGCCCCTCCTCCCCCGGCGCCCTCAACCTCATCTCCGGACAGACCCACGGCATCACCTCCGCCGACCCCGCCTCCTCCACCGAACACCCGCGGCAGACCCCCCGCCCCGACCCGGCCGCCGTCACCTCCCCCGACGCACAAGGGCTCGGCACGATGACCAATGACCCGGACCCGGCCTACGACGAGTGCTCCGACCACGACCACACCGGCAAGGCGTCGGTGGCCGTGGCGCACGGCCGCAACATCGGCGACCTCCTCAGCGCCCGCCACGTGAGCTGGGGCTGGTTCCAGGGCGGATTCCGGCCCAGCACCCCCTGGGACGGCCACCCGGGCCATTACGCAAAGTGCGACACCACCCACACCAACACCGGCGGCACGAAGGTCACCGACTACAGCCCGCACCACTCCCCCTTCGCCTACTACAAGTCGACGGCCAACCCGCACCACCTGCCGCCCGCCGGCGTGCGCGAGATCGGCCACGACGGCCCCGCCCACCACAACTACGACCTCACCGACTTCCACACCGCCCTGGCCCACGACCGCATGCCCGCCGTCAGCCTCCTCAAGGCCCCCGCCTACCAGGACGCCCACGCCGCCTACTCCGACCCGGTCGACGAACAGCACTTCCTCGTCCAGGAGATCAACGCCATCCAGCAGTCACCCCAGTGGAAGAACACCGCGATCGTCATCGCCTACGACGACTCCGACGGCTGGTACGACCACGCCTACACCCCGCCCCACAACGGCTCCCGCGACACCCAGACCGGACCCGGCGGCAGGCCCACCGACAGCCCGGCCTGCCAGAACGCACCGGCCCCCGCCGGCGGTTACGCCGACCGCTGCGGCCCCGGCCCCCGCCAACCGCTGCTGGTCATCTCCCCGTACAGCAAGGTCAACGCCATCGACCACACCCCCACCGAACAGACCTCGATCACCAAGTTCATCGAGGACAACTGGCACACAGGACGCCTCGGCGACGCCTCCCTCGACGCACACGCCGGCCCACTGACGCAGACGCTCGACTTCCACCCCCCAACGACAAGCGGATACTTCTCGACAAACAGGGCTCCATCGCCTCCATCAGCCCCATCACCACAGGCCACGGAGCGGTCGGCAACGGCGCCGACCGCACAGCAGGCCCCTCACCGGCCCTCCCCCTCGGCATCGCGGCGGGCGTGGCAGCGGTCGGCGCGACCGGCGCGGTGCTGATCCGCCGTCACCTCGAGAAGCGCCGCACCCACTGACCCACAACTGCTGCGGAACGGCGTAGGCGGATTCCCGGCCAGCCGGCCCTCACACACCCTCCGAGGGCTTCACCCGCCAAAAAGCCTCCGGCAGCACCCGTTCCCTGCCGTAGCCCGCCCACGAACAAGCGCCTACCGACGCCACCGAGAAGCAAAAACCAGGCCCAGAACCCCTCATGCCATCTCGGTGGCCGTGTCCTGGGAGCGTCTGCACCGGTTGCCCGAGGCTGAGCGAGCAGAAACCTCAACTACGTCTCGATGGCGCCGCGTTACGGACACGGAGCGCATCTCGCTACGTCACTGGGAAACCGCAGGAACACCCCATTTCACGCTCAAACCGGCGGCCCTCCCGCGAATACGACCGCGCCCGCCCCCATTGCCAGTTACGAGTCTCAAACCAGCCAACGCCTCGCGGCCGCATCACCCCAGGCAAACCCTGGTTCATGTACGGGCGTTCAAGGCTATCCGCTTAGCGAGAGGGAACATGACGAGCATGAATCGGCAGAGGCTTCCGCGCGGGGCCAGTCGGGCGCGGATGGGGACTGTCGCAGCTTCCGGCGAGTCTTCGGCGGGCTGTGGCGGCCGGGCGGCCCCGAGGCGGGTCACTTCAGGATATCGAGCACGTAGTGCTGCTCATGCAGGAGAATCGCTCGTTCGACCATTACTTCGGCACTCTCAGCGGTGTACGGGGATTCAGTGACCCCGACGCTCTGAAACTGCCGAACGGCAGCAGCGTTTTCTATCAGCCGGACGCGGCGAACCCCAACGGCTATCTGCTGCCCTTCCGCCTCGATACCCGCAGGACGCGCGCGCAGTCGATTCCCTCCACCAGCCATGCCTGGGAAGTGCAGCACCAGGCCTGGAATCAGGGGAAGATGGACCAGTGGATGCCCGCGCACCGGGCCGCCGACGGAGCCAACGCCCCCCTACGTCATGGGGTATCACGCGAGGGACGACATCCCGTTCCAATTCGCACTGGCCGAGACGTTCACGATCTGCGACAGCTACTTCTGCTCGGTGCTCGGGCCGACCTGGCCCAACCGGCCGCACTGGATGTCCGCGACGATCGACCCCGGCGGCACCCGCGGCGGACCGATCATCAGCAACGAACACCCGCCCACGTTCTACCAGTGGACCACCTTCGCCGAACGCCTCCAGAAAGCGGGCCTCATCTGGCAGGTCTACCAGGGCGAGGACAACGCACCCCCAACATGCTCAGTAACTTCAAGCAATTCCATGAAGCCAAGCCGGGGAGCCCGCTGTACGAACGGGGAATGCACCGTCTGCCCGAAGGAGCCTTCGAGGAGGACGCCCGCAACGACCGCCTTCCCGACGTCTCCTGGATCCTCCCCTCCTCCACCGCCTGCGAACACCCCGACGCCATGCCAGCTGCCGGAGCGCACTTCGTCGCGCAGAAACTCGATGCCATCGCGGCGACTCCCGCGGTGTGGGCCAAGACCGTCTTCATCCTCAACTACGATGAAAATGAACGGCATCTTCGACCACGTTCCCCCGCCCGTACCCCCGAAAGGCACCGCGGACGAATTCGTGGGCGGTCTGCCGATCGGCGGCGGTTTCCGGGTGCCGTGCCTGATCATCTCCCCTGGACTGTGGGAGGTGGGTGGCCGGAGAGCCCTTCGACCACACCTCCTGCCTGCGCTTCCTCGAACGCTGGACGGCCGCGCGGCAAGGAAGTGGCGGAGCCCAACATCAGCACCTGGCGGCGCGACACCTTCGGCGACCTCACCTCCGCGTTCGGCTTCGACCACCCCGTACGCAAGCCGCCGCCGCTCCCCGTCGACACCAGGGAACAACTCGCGCAAGCCACATCGGAAGTCGCCATTCTTCCGACACCCACCTTTCCCACGACGCGGCAGACCCCGCCCGCGCAAGAGCAGACCGTGCACGAAAACCTGTGAAGCGTTCAGGACGGAGGATGAGGAGGATGCCGTGCGGATTCGTACGGCCTCCTCTCCGTCCCGTCCAGGTACGTGGCTCCGCCAAGTACGCCGTCAGCCGGAGTGGGGCGGCAGCCCGGCGGCGGTCGCGTCGTTGTGCCGCCGGGCTTTTGAGCGGACGCGCCGTCCGCCAAGCGGAGACCGTACGAGCGAGGCGGCCCTCTCGCCCCTGTGACTCCGCTCCCACTTGGCGACCCTGCCCCCCGGGCCCTTCCGGCGGAGCTCTATGCTCGCCTGGCGTTTTTCCGGTGAGCAGCGCCGCTATTCGTGGCCGTGCCCGCCGCCCAACGCCCGACAGGAGACGACGACTTCACCGCCCGGCGATGGGGTCGAGCACCGAGGAGAGGGACGTTCCATGCGCGCCCGGAGCATAGCCGCAGCCACCGCGACAGCCGTGGGGCTCGTGGCCGCCCGTGACCTTGTCCAGAAGAAGCACGCTCTGCTGCGGAACTACCCGGTGCTCGGGCACGCCCGCTATCTGCTGGAGACGATCGGTCCCGAGCTGCGGCAGTACATCGTGACCTCCAACGACGAGGAGCGGCCTTTCAGCCGTGACCAGCGGAGCTGGATCTACGCGTCGGCGAAGGAGGAGAACAACTACTTCGGGTTCGGGACGGACAACGATGTAGAGCACATGCAGGGCCATGCGTATCTGAAGCAGCGTACGTTCGCCGGCGCGCTGCCCGATATGCACGACCCGCAGGCTCCGCTGCCCTCGGCCAAGGTGCTCGGCGGGCCGCGCGGGCGTGCCAAGGCGTTCCGGCCGGCGAGCGTGGTGAACATTTCGGCGATGAGCTTCGGGTCGCTGTCCGGCGCGGCGGTAACGGCGCTGAATGAGGGTGCGGCGCTTGCGGGGGCGATGCACAACACGGGAGAGGGCGGCCTTTCCCCGTACCACCGGAATGGCGCTGATCTCGTACTGCAAATCGGTACGGCGTATTTCGGATGCCGTAACGAGGACGGCAGCTTCAATATCGACAAGCTCAAGGACGTCGTCGCGGGCGCGCCGGTCAAGGCGATCGAGATCAAGCTCTCGCAGGGTGCCAAGCCCGGGCTGGGCGGAATGCTGCCAGGCTCGAAGGTGACCCCGGAGATCTCCGAGATCCGCGGCATTCCGCTGGGCGAGGACTGCGCCTCCCCTTCGCGGCACACCGCCTTCCACGACGTCGACTCGATGCTGGACTTCGTCGAGCTGCTCGCCGCCGAGACCGGTCTGCCGGTCGGGATCAAGAGCGCGGTCGGCGAGATGGAGTTCTGGCAGGAGCTGGCGGCGCTTATGGCGCGCGGCGACCGCGGGGTCGACTTCGTGACCATCGACGGCGGCGAGGGCGGAACCGGCGCGGCGCCGCTGATGTTCTCCGATTCCGTGTCGCTGCCCTTCCGGATGGGCTTCTCGCGGGTGTACGGGACCTTCGCCGAGCAGGGCCTGACCGACGAGCTGACGTTCATCGCCTCCGGCAAGCTCGGCCTGCCGGAGAACGCCGCCGTCGCCTTCGCGCTGGGCGCCGACATGATCAACGTGGCGCGCGAGGCGATGCTCTCGATCGGCTGCATCCAGGCGCAGAAATGCCACACCGACAAATGCCCCACCGGCATCGCCACCCAGAACCCGCGGCTGGCCCGCGGCCTGGACCCGGCCTCGAAGGCCACCCGGGCGGCCGTCTACCTGCGCACCCTGCGCAAGGAGCTGCTGAAGGTCTCCTCCGCCGTCGGCGTCGCCCACCCCGGGCTGATCAAGGCCACGGACGTTGAGATCATGAACGGTGACTACGAGGCCCGTACGCTGGCCGGCGTCTACGGTTACAAGGACGGCTGGGGCGAGCTCGGCCAGCACCTCGCCGAGGAGATCACGGCGCTGGTCGCCACCGAGCCGGCCTCCTCGTAAGAGGCTTACGGACGGAGCAGCGGTGCGGGCGGTCAGGCGAAGGTCCGGCGCGCCGGCCGGTGCCGCTCTCGCCCCTGTCCCCGACCAGTCCCGTCCTCCGACCAGTCCTGTCCCGTCCTCCGATCAGTTTCTGCATAGGTGAGCACCAGCACATGAATGAAAAAGTGAGATTCCCGAGCGTTGTCGGGCCCGAACTGGCCGGAGTGATCGACCTTCCGGAGGGTGAGGTACGGGGCTGGGGGCTCTTCGTGCACGGGTTCACCCTCGGCAAGGACTCGCCCGCCGCCTCGCGTGTCAGCAAGCAGCTCGCCCGCGAGGGCATCGGCACGCTGCGCTTCGACAACCTCGGGATCGGGGACTCCGAGGGCGACTGGGGCGACGGTTCTTTCACCGTGAAGGTGCAGGACACCGTCCGCGCCGCGGCCTTCATGGCCGAGCGCGGTACCCCGGTGGACCTGCTGGTCGGGCACTCGTGGGGAGGCGCCGCCGCGATCGCCGCCGCGCGCGAGATGGCCGGCCTGCGCGCGCTGGCCACGATCGCCGCACCCGTCGACCCGAGCCACGTGGAGCGGCAGTACGACTCCGTACTGGACCGCGTCCTCAGCGAGGGCGAGCACGAGTGGTTCGTGGGCGGGCGGACGCTGGTCCTCAAGCGCGCCTTCGTCGAGGACGTCCGCAAGGCCCACCTGCGCGACCGCATCGGGGAGGTGGACCTCCCGCTCCTGGTGGCGCACTCGCCCACCGACTCCACGGTCGACGTCGCCAACGCCGCCGAGATCTTCCAGGAGGCCCGGCACCCGCGGAACTTCATCTCCCTCGAAGGAGCCGACCACCTGCTCACCGCGCGGGGGCAGGCGCAGCGGGCGGCGCACATCATCAGTGCGTGGGCGGATCAGTACCTGGACGAGGCGCGGTCGCAGTGAGCGGCCTGCCGCAGGACGGATAGCTCAGGCGGTTGAGGCTTCTCGTGGTCGGTCCGTCGTGCCGGCCAGGAGGAGCCTCAGCCGCGCAGCCAATCCCGGAAGCGGGTCGTAGCCAAACGCGCCCGCCCCTCCCCCGGTACGAGGCTGTGCTCGGAGAGTTCGGAGCCGAAGTAGCGGGCGTGCTGGTCGGCGACCACGTGGCGCGGGTCCTTCCAGGCGCCCAGAGCCTCGGCTACGAGTTCGTCGAAGCGGAACGTCTCGGGGCCGGCCACCTCCGTGGTGCCCTTCAACGGGGGCTGTACGGCGGTCTCGGACAGGGCTTCGGCGACGTCCTCGGCCGCCATGGGCTGGAAGCGGACCGGCGCGATGCGTACGGTCTCGCCCTCGGTCGCGGTGTCGGCGATGCCCCTGACGAACTCGAAGAACTGCGTTGCCCGGACGATCGAATAAGGGACCGTTCCCGCCTTGATCAGCCTCTCCTGAGCCAGCTTCGCCCGGAAATAGCCGTTGTCGGGCAGCCCTTCGAGGCCGACGATCGACAGCGCCACATGGTGGGTCACGCCCGCCGCCTCCTCGGCGGCCAGCACGTTGCGGGTGGACGTGGTGAAGAAGTCCAGCACCGCTGAGGCGTCGAAAGAGGGCGAGTTGGTCACGTCCACCACCGCCTGGGCTCCGGCCAGCGCGGCGGCGAGGCCCTCCCCCGTGAGGGTATCGACGCCCGTCGAGGGCGCGGCGGCCACCGCCTCGTGCCCGCGGTCGGTGAGCTTGCCGACCACCTTGCCGCCGATGAGCCCGGTGCCTCCGATGACCACGATCTTCACGTCGCGTACTCCTCGCTCTGCCGGCGGTGCTCCTCGTCCGTACGCCAACCGTCCGTGCGCCAACTGCCCGTGCACCAACTGACGGCAGGCACGCGCCCACACCCGCGCCCGCACCGGGGCCTGCCTCGCGGAAGCTCCATTGTTCAAAGCCACCGCGCGCACCGTGAGCGCGAAACCGGACAGCCCCGCCCACACATCCCGCAGCGATCGATCAACCTCTTGCCACGGCCAACATCAGAAACATAAGTTCCCTTTCAGAACATGAACACAGGTTGTCCCGGCAGTGCCGCCGAGGTGCCGGGCGCCGATGAGGTCGGGGCGGACGCGTGACGGAGGTCGGCGCCCGGCCCGGGTCGGGTAAGGAGCCGCACCATGCCGGGAATCACCAGGAGGGGCTTCACCGCCCTGTCGCTCGCGCCCGTCGGGGCCGCCGCACTGAGCACGGTTCCCGCGTACGCCTCACCGCAGGCAGGGAAGCCGGAGGCCCCCGGCGCCAGCCGCACCGACCTCGCTGACCTCACCGACCTCCTCGACCTCCGCGGCTTCCCCGCCGCCGCCAAGCCCCCGGAGCACAACCCGCTCAACTCCTTCACCGACCTGGGTGCCTGGCACGCGTACGGCCTCCCGGCGACCGACGACCGGCAGCACCTCGGCGCAGGGCTCGGATTCAGCGGACCCCTCTATCTCGCCGAGGAATACCCCTGGTATCTCAGCCGCGCCTTCACCCGCTTCGGGCTCACCGACGGGCGCACCGGCACACGCGTCGACCTGCGTGAAGACCCCGCGCCCCGCGCGCACAGCGAGCCGGGGCGGCTCACCCAGCACCGCAGCGTCGACGGGCTGGAGATCACGCTTACCCTGCGCTACGCCAGCGACCGCACCGCGCTGGTCACCGCCGAGGTGCGCAACCGCGGCACCGCGCCGCGCAGCGTGCGCGCCGACTGGTCCGGCACGCTGCTGCGGCACACCGAGGAGCCGATCCGCAGTGCGCCCCAACTGGACGCCACGGACAGCGGTGTGGCGGTGCGCTTCGCGCGGGTGCGGGACTACGACCAGTACCTGACGACCCCTCAGGCGCGCTTCGAGGTACGGCACGCGGACGCGGTCGACACCAGCGTCCGCGAGGACCACTACCGCACCACCGCGCGCCGCCCCCGGCACCTCGCCCCCGGCGCGCGCACCGTCTTCGCCTGGACGGAGAGTTACACCTTCACCGAGGCCGAACGGCGGGCCGACGCCGGCTCCGTACGCGAGGCGCTGGAGCATCCGCGACGGGTCGCGGACCGCACCGAAACCCGCTGGTCGGGGTACCTCTCGCGAGCCCTGGCGCAGGTGCCGCCGCACCGCCGCCGCCCGGCGGCCAAGGCCGTACAGACCCTGCTGACCAACTGGCGCAGCCCGGCCGGTCTGCTCAAGAAGGACATCATCACGCCGTCCCTCAGCTACACCGGCTTCGCGGGCGGCGCCTGGCCCTGGGACACGTGGAAGGAGGCGGTCGGCACCGCGCTGTTCGCGCCGCGCCTCGCCGAGACGGCGATCGAGGCGATGTTCGACTACCAGATCACCGAGGACTCGGCGCACCGTCCGCAGGACGCCGGGATGCTCCCCGACGCGATCTTCTACAACAACCGGCGGCAGGGCAGCATCAACTGGAACGAGCGCAATTCCAAGCCGCCGCTCGCCGCCTGGGCGGTCTGGGAGGTCTACCGGCGCGGCGGCGACACCGGATTCCTGCGCCGGATGTATCCGAAGCTCACCGCCTATCACGCGTGGTGGTACCGCAACCGGGATCACGACGGCAACGGCCTGGCCGAGTACGGCGCCACCGTCGACCCCGACAACGACTCGGCCAAGGCGCGCCGGGAGGCGGCCGCCTGGGAGAGCGGGATGGACAACGCGCCGCGCTTCGACGACGTACCGATCGCCACCAACAAGGGCGAGGACGGCAGGACCGTCGGCTATTCGCTGCGGCAGGAGTCGGTCGACCTCAACTGCTATCTGTACGCCGAGAAGCAGTACCTCGTCCGGGCCGCCCGCGTACTGGGGCGCCAGGACGATGCGGACCGGCTCATGCGCGAACGCGAAGAGCTGGGCCGGCGCATTCGCTCCCACATGTACGACCCGGACACCCGCTTCTTCTACGACCGCGCCCTGGGCGGCGGCCCGCGCACCGGGGCGGGCAAGGGCATCGAGGGGGCCGTGCCGCTGTGGGCCCGGGCGGCCACGGAGCGGCAGGCGAGCGGCGTACGGGCGGCGCTCACCGACACGGCGCAGTTCGCGACCCACCTGCCGATGCCGACCGTCGCGCGCGACAACCCCGCCTTCGACCCGGCCGGCTACTGGCGCGGCCTGGTCTGGCTCGACCAGGCCTACTTCGCCGTCGAGGGGCTGCGCGCGTACGGGCACCACCGCGACGCGCGGCAGATCACCGACCGGCTGCTGACCCGCGCGAACGGGCTCCTCGGCGACTCCCCCATCCACGAGAACTACGACCCCCTGACCGGCAAGGGCCGCAACGCGACCAACTTCTCCTGGTCGGCGGCGATGCTGCTGGAGATGCTGCGGACGCGCTGAGGGGGCGGGGCCGTCCTCCGCGCGCCGGGGGCGGCCCCGGGTGACGGCGTCTCGCGGCGCCCGCCGAGCGGCGCTGCGAATACCGGCCGATCCACGGAAAAAGGGGACGCGCGGAAGAGGGACGGAAGCCCTGTACGGGTAGGACCTTCAGCACAAGAAGCCGCCCGCCCCGCGCTTCTACGGTGGGCGCACATCCTGGAACTCCGCGCCGGAAGGCCCCGCCATGACCGTACGTATACGCATCATCATGGTCGCCGCGGCGGTCGCCGCCCTCATCGCCTGCGCCGCGGCGGCGGCCGCGACCGTCGGCCACGGCGAGCAGCTCCGCGGGCACAGCGCCACTTCCCGTCACCACGTGCGGTGACGGCCGCGCCGCACCGCGGTCACGTGTGCGGGTAGCCGCGTTCGTAGATGACTTCCTGGGTCAGGTCGGTGAACGCGCGGGCGGCCGCGCTCTGATAGGCGGTGTCGCGGCGCAGCAACGTCGCGGTGCGGGTGGGCAGGGGCGGGTCGAGGGGTACGGGGGCCAGGTGCGGGTGGTCGTCGGTGATGGCGTCCGGCAGGACCGTGGCCAGGTGCGGGGTGCGCTGAACGATTTCGGTCAGGGCCTGGATGGTGTTGGCCTCGATCGTGATGGGCGGGGTCAGGTCGTGGTCGGTGAAGTAGGCGTCGATGTGGGTGCGGGTGGCGAAGTCGTCGCTGAGCAGGGCGAGATGCTGGCCGGCGAGTTCGCGTACGGGAAGAGGCCCGCGCGGCGGATCGGGGTGTCCGGCGGTGGTGACCAGGCTGAGGGTCTCGGTGAACAGCGGCTGACCGGTGATCCCGGGCAGGTGGGACCCGGCGAAGGCGATGCCCAGGTCCAGGTCGTCGGTCTGCAGGGCGGCCTCGATGCGGTCCTGCGCCATCTCGCGCACCTGCAACGTGATGCCGGGGTGGCGGGTGTGGAACTCCTGGGCCAGCGGCCCGATCAGGTACGCGGTAAAGGTCGGCGTCATCGCCAGGCGCAGATGCCCGCGGGACAGATCGGCGACGTCCAGGACGGCGCGGTCGGCCGCGGCCAGTTCGCGCAGGGCACGGCGGGCGTAGTGCGCGTAGGCGCTGCCGGCGTCGGTGAGGCGTACGCCGCGGCCGGTGCGGTCCAGGAGCGGGGCGCCGAGGGACTTCTCCAGTTGGCGGATCTGCTGGGAGAGCGTGGGCTGGGAGATGAGGAGGGCGTCGGCGGCGCGGGTGAAGGTGCCGTGCTCGGCGACGGCGAGGAGGTAGCGCAGGTGACGCAGTTCCGGGGCCATGAGGCGGAACTATAGGCGGGGGCGATGGGGTGTGCAGGGTGGTGGGGTCCGCCTCTATACGTCTATGCCCGGGCGTGCGGACGGTTTTCCCAGGCCCGGGAACGACCGGAGGGCCGGATCTTCGCTGGTCAGCGGGCTGTATTGATGGCGACTTTAGCGCATATGGATAGTGAGTCTTGGACTCTATAGGTCCAGCGTGTGCACGGTGGAATCCGTCAGCCCCGGTGGGGCGGAAGGGAAGGCACCATGCACGGTCACGGCCCCGGTTCTGTTCTCGCGGAAGGGCACGAACGCTTTCGCCGGGAGGTCTTCCCCGCGCGGCAGGAGCTCTTCGCCGGCCTGGCCACCCGGCACCGGCCGCACACCCTGTTCATCGGCTGCTCGGACGCCCGGGTGGTGCCGGAACTGATCACCCACAGCGAGCCGGGTGAGCTCTTCGTCATCCGTACCGCGGGCAATCTCGTACCCGTCAGCGGGGCGGGGGCCGAGGGCGTGGCCTCGAGCATCGAGTACGCCGTCGCCCATCTCGGCGTCCGCGAGGCGGTGGTGTGCGGGCACTCCGGCTGCGGCGCGATGACGGCGCTGGCCGAGCAGCAGGACCTGGCCGCGCTTCCGGCCACCGCCGCGTGGCTGCGGTACGCCGACGCCGCCCGGGCCCGTGCGCGGGCCGTCGCCGAGGCCGGTGCTCCGGCGCCGGTGCGGGTGGCGGCGGTCGTACGCGCCAACGTCGCCGCCCAGCTGCGCAACCTCACCACCCACCCCGCCGTCGCCCGGGCACTGGCCGACGGTCAACTGGCGCTGCGGGGCGGGGTGTTCGACATTGCCACGGGGGCGGTGGAGCACGTGGACGCTGCCGAGGACGCCGGGCCGCCGAAGGCACCGGGGTCGTGGACGCCGGAAACGTGCCCCGACCCCGTGGCCTGAGCTGACCCGACCCTCGCGGGTTCCCCGTAATTTCCGCACACCACTCCGTACCAACGACGTGCCAACAACGCATCAGCCACAAGGAGAACCCCATGCCGCACGCCCAGCTCGACCCCACCGCCCGTCTGGAGCTCGCCTCGCGGGCCGTGGACGCCAAGACCCGTAAGGATCTGACCTGGCAGGAGATCGCCGACGCGACCGGGCTGTCGGTCGCGTTCGTGACCGCCTCCGTGCTCGGGCAGCACGCACTCCCCCGCGAGGCCGCCGAGCAGGTCGCGCAGCAGCTCGGGCTGGACGCCGACGACGCGCTGCTCCTGCAGACGATCCCCTCGCGCGGTTCGGTGCCCGACCGGGTGCCGACCGACCCGACGATCTACCGCTTCTACGAGATCCTGCAGGTCTACGGCACCACCCTGAAGGCGCTGGTCCACGAGCAGTTCGGCGACGGGATCATCAGCGCCGTCAACTTCCGCCTCGACGTGCAGAAGGTCGCCGATCCCGAGGGCGGGGAGCGCGCGGTGATCACGCTGGACGGCAAGTACCTGCCCTCCAACCCGTACTGATCCCCCGGCGCACACCACCAGGGAGGGGGCGCACCGGCCCCCTCCCCCGCGCCCGGCCCAGCCCCGTACCTCCGCCCCTTCCGTCAAGGAACCGCAACCGCAGGAAAGGAACCCCTCGTGGACTTCGCCCAACGCACCATCGATCTCGCCCGGCGCAACGTCGAGGACGGCGGCCGGCCCTTCGCCACCGTCATCGTCAAGGACGGGCAGGTCCTGGCCGAGAGCCCCAACCGGGTCGCCCAGACCCACGACCCCACCGCGCACGCCGAGATCCTCGCGATCCGCGACGCCTGCACCCGGCTCGGGACCGAGCACCTGGTCGGGACCACCATCTACATCCTGGCGCAGCCCTGTCCGATGTGCCTGGGCGCGCTGTACTACTGCTCCCCCGACGAGGTCGTCTTCCTCACCACCCGGGAGGCGTACGAGCCGCACTACGTGGATGACCGCAAGTACTTCGAACTCGACACTTTCTACGGCGAGTTCGCCAAGGACTACCGGCAGCGGCGGCTGCCCATGCGCCACGACGCCCGCGAGGACGCGGTGGACGTCTACCGCCGCTGGCAGGAGCGCAACGGCGGACACCGTCGCGTCACGGACGCCCCCACCGCCTAATCACCCCGCCCGCCCCGACCATTCCGGTCGCCCCGATCACCCTCGCCGCCCCGGCCGCTTTCCCGCGCGTCGGGGCGCGTTCTCGTACGGACGCGCTCCTCGGCAGCCCGAGCGATGTTCCGCGCCATTCCACCGAACACCACCGCGTGGAAAGGGGCCACGCTCCACCAGTACAGATGCCCCAACAGGCCCCGCGGGCGGAACACGGCCCGCTGCCTGTACCGAGCCCCGTCGCCACGGTCGCCGTCCCGTACGACGTACATCTCCAACCACGCCCACCCCGGCAGCCGCATCTCGGCGCGCAGCCGCAGCAACCGGCCCTGCTCGATCTCCTCCACGCGCCAGAAGTCCAGCGCGTCGCCCGCGCGCAGCCGGGTGGCGTCGCGGCGGCCCCGGCGCAGGCCCACTCCGCCCGCCGCGCGGTCGAGCCAGCCGCGTACGGACCAGGCCAGGGGGAAGGAGTACCAGCCTCGCGGGCCCCCGACTCCCTCGATCACCCGCCACAGCGCCTCGGGCGGGGCGTCGACCGCCACCTCGCGCTCGTCCGTATAGAGGCTGCCGCCCGCCCAGTCCGGGTCGGTGGGCAGCGGATCGCTCGGGGCGCCGGGCGGGGTGGCGGAGCTCCAGTGGGTGTCCACCTGCGCGTCGCGGACCCTTCGCAGGGCGTAGCGCAGCGCGGTCGTGAAGGGCAGCGGCCGGTCCGAGGCGTCGGGCAGGTGGTCGGCGATGTCGTGCTCGGTACACACCACCTCGTGCCGCAGCGATTCGGCCAACGGGCGCGCCAGGGACCGCGGTACGGGCGTGACCAGCCCGATCCACAGGCTGGACAAGCCCGGCGTGAGCATCGGCACCGGCACGATCAGGCGGCGGGGCAGGCCGGCGACCTGGGCGTAACCGCGCATCATGCCCTCGTACGTGAGGATGTCGGGCCCGCCGATGTCGAAGGTGCGGTTCAGGCCGGGCGGGAGGCGGGCCGCGCCGGTCAGGTAGCGCAGGACGTCGCGGATGGCGATGGGCTGGATGCGGGTGTGCACCCAGCGCGGGGTGATCATGGCGGGGAGCCGTTCGGTCAGATAGCGCAACATCTCGAACGACGCCGAACCCGAGCCGATGATGACCGCCGCACGCAGCACCACCGTGTCCACGTCGGAGTCCAGCAGGATCCTGCCCACCTCGGCGCGCGAGCGGAGGTGCGGGGAGAGCTGCGCCTCCGGCACGTCGCGGGGTGTGAGGCCGCCCAGATACACCAGCCGGGTCACGCCGGCCGCGTGCGCGGCGGCCGCGAAGGCGCGCGCCGCGTCCCGGTCCGTGGCCTCGAACTGTGCGCCGCTGCCCAGTGCGTGGACGAGGTAGTACGCCACGTCCACCCCGCGCAGGGGGCCGTCCAGCGACGCGGGGTCGCTCACGTCGCCCCGTACGACCTCCACCTCCCCCGCCCAGGGGTAGTCGCGCAGCTTCTCCGGCGAACGCGCGAGACAGCGGACCCGGTACCCCGCGGCCAGGAGCTCGGGCACGAGACGGCCGCCGATGTAGCCGCTCGCCCCGGTCACCAGCACCCGCTGTCCTGCGGGAGCGGGCCCCTCTGCCTCGGCTTCCATCGGGTTCTCCCTGCGCAGCGCCGTACGGGGACCTCCTCATCCTCAGCCAGGCACTCTCCCTGCGCCGGGCTGTACGGGCTCACGCTGGGCCACACGAGCGACAAGGCAGCGGTCAGGGTGTCCCGCGCTCAGCGCTGCCGGTGGTGATGCGGGGTGTGCCGCCGGACCTGGACGACCGAGGCGCCGTAGCGGGCCATGCCAATGCCGGTCCTCGGGTTCGGGGCCCACCACCAGGTCGTCCCGTTCCGCGAGCGCGCTCTGCCGGGCGGGGCGGCGCAGGCTAGCGGCGGGTCGCGATGATCACGGAGGCCGCGGGGGCGACCTGGACCTCGGCCGCGTGCAGGGACGGATGGGTCAGATAGGCGATCCGCAGTTCGTCGGGCGCGCCGTTGAACAGCGGAGGCCATTGGTGGGAGGGGCTGAAGTCGTCGAGAATCAGAACCCCACCGGGCGCGAGCAGATCCACCACCCCGTCGGGGTCCTCACGCTTGCCGCCGCCGTCGCAGAAGAACAGGTCGTACGGCGCATGCCTGCGCAGCAGCGTCCAGTCCCCCGTGAGCACCGTGAGCTGCGGGTCCGCGCGGAAGAGCTCCGCGGCGCCGTCGGCGCGGCCGGGGTCGCGTTCGACGGTGAGCAGTTCCGCGCCCCCGTGCAGCCCGGACCGGAGCCAGGCTGTGCCCACGCCGAACCCCGTGCCGCTCTCCGCGATCCGTCCCCCGGGCTTGCTCAGCGCGAGAGCGGCGAGCAGCCGGCCCACCTCGGGGGTGCAGCTCTGCGCGAACCCGGCCCCGTGGGCCTGTTCCAGAGCCGTGATCACAGCGGGGGGTTCGAGCAGCGGGGGGTATGCCGCACCGTCGTGCGCCGAGGGGTTGGCGGTGCTCATCTCCGAACGGTCCTCACGGGAGTGATCCTTGCGTCAGTGGGGGGCTTGCTCGAGCCGTCAGCCGGACGACGGCCCTCCCGCACGCTGGCACGCGGCCCCTCGCCGGACAAGCACGTGTATACGGGAGTTGGCCTGAAAATCGCAGGCGTGCGCGCGTGCGTGCACCACACCACGGACACGGAGGACCGCCCCACCATGACAGGGATGCCCCGACGTTTCCTGCGGCTCCTGACGCGCCCTCATGTCGCCGGGCCCGCCTGGTGGAGCGTGGTGGCACGGGTGCCCGTGTATCTGATGTCCCTCGCCATGGTCCTCGTCGTACGCGAGCAGGGCGGCAGTTACGCGCAGGCCGGGATGGTGTCCGCGCTCTACACCGTCGGCATGGCGCTCGGCAGCCCGTTCATCGCCCGCCGTGTGGACCGCGCGGGGCGGCGGCCGATGTTGCTGGTCACGGGCGTGGTGTACCCGAGCGCGCTGGCCACGCTGGTGTGGGCCGCCGGACCGGCCACGGCCCCGCAGTTGGGGCTCGCGGTCGTGTCGGGCGCCTCGCTGCCGCCGGCCAACGCGTGCATGCGCAGCCTCTGGGCGCGCATGCCGCTGCGGAAGGAGGAGCGCGACACCGCGTACCTCTGGGAAGCGCTGCTCACCGAACTCCTCATCGTCGGCGCCCCGGTGATGCTCGCGGTCCTGATGCTGACCGGTTCGGCGGGGGCCGCGCTCACCACGGTGGCGATACTCGGCGGCGTCGGCGCCGTGGGGCTCGCGCTGACCCCGCTGCCGCCGGAGGTCGCCGAGCAGGACCGCAAGGCGCGTGAGGAGCACTCCTCGCACGGTCTGCTGGGCCCGCTGCGCAACCCGGGCATGCTCGCGCTGTGCGGCGTGATGGCCTGCGCCGCCGTACCGATCGGGCTGATCACGCTGGCCGTCCCCGCGTACGTGGACGAGCACGGCACGCCGGGGCGCACCGGGTTCGTGTACGCCTGCTGGGGCGTCGGCAGCGCGGTCGGCGCCCTGTGGCTGGGCTCCTCGCAGTCGGAGCGGCCCGTTCACCAGCGCTTCCCGTGGCTCGTGCTGGCCTTCGCCGTCGGTACGACGCTGCCGCTGCTGGCCACTTCGGAACTCACCCTCGGCATCGCCCTCGCGGTGGGCGGCGCGCCCATCGCCCTGGTCGCCGCCAGCGAGATGACGCTGGTCAGCAGGCTGACCGACCAGCGGCTGCTTACGGAGGCGTTCACCTGGGCCTCGCTGGCCACCGTGCTGGGCGACGCGGTCGGCCAGCAGGCTGGCGGCCTCCTCGTCCAACCGCTCGGCCCGCACGGCGTGTTCACGGCGGCCACGGGCGCGGCCCTACTCACCGCAGTCCTCGCCTTCGCCGCACGTGGCCTGTTCGCGCGCCGGGTCACCGAGCCCGTCACGGCCGGGGGCGGGTGAACGGGGCGCGTGGGGCGGGGCGACCGATGGGCCGCCCCGCGCTTCAGTGCTGTGGGCCCAGGGTTGGATCCCTCCGGCCCAGGATCATGTCCGTCCGCCCCCGCAACGCCCCGTCGATCATGTCCGGCTGCGGGAACACCCAGTACCGCCCCGCCGCGATCTGCTCGAAGCACCTCCGCGCGTGCTCCTCCGCCGAGATCCCCTCGGTGTCGGCGCGCGCCTGGAGTTGTGCGTTGAGGCCGGCGACCTCCGGCGGGGTCTGGCTGTCAGGCGCGGCGGCCGTCTTGAAGATCTCGCTGCGGACCGAATCGGGGAGGACGACCGAGACCTGGATCTGGGACCGCTTCAACTGGAGCTCGTACGCGAGGGATTCGCTCAGTGCCAGCGTGCCGAACTTGGTCACGCTGTACGGCGCCATCAGCGGGCTGGGCAGGAAACCGCCGACGGAGGACACGTTCACCACCCACGCCCGGCCGCCCTGGGCGAGCAGGCGCGGGACGAAGGCGCGGATGCCGTTGACGTACCCGCCGACGTTGATGCGCAGCGCGCGGTCCCACTGCTCGGCCGTGATCTCCCAGGAGTAGCCCATGGCCATGATCCCGGCGTTGTTGAGCAGCAGGTCGACCGTGCCGAAGCGCGCGTACGCCCGCTCGGCCAGCGCCTCGACCGACGCCGCCTCGGCCACGTCGGTGAAGACCGCCTCGACCTCGGCGCCCCCGCCGCGCAGTTCGTCGGCGAGGCGGGCCAGCCGCTCCTCCGCGATGTCGGCGAGGACCAGCCGCATGCCGAGGGAGGCGGCGTGCCGGGCGAAGCCCTCGCCGATTCCGGCGGAGGCACCGGTGATGACGGCGACCTTCCCGCCGAAGAGCTGCGCGGGAGCCTGCCCTGCGCTCGGCTCAGGGGTCTGTGCCGCGCCGCTCACATGTGGCTCCCGCCGTCGATGCGTACCTCGGTGCCGGTGATGAAGTACCCGTCGTGCGAGGCCAGCATGGCCACCACGGAGGCCACCGAGTCGGGGCCGGCGAAGTTGTGCCGCCCCTCCCCGACCTGCAGCATCGGCGTGGTCTTCTGGAGCAGCGACATGTCGGCGTCGGCGGGCAGGCCCGGCCCGACCGACTGCCGCGACGCGCCCGAGCCGTCCGTCATGCCGGAGGAGATCGAGCCCGGCTGTACGGCGGTGAAGCGGATGCCGCGCTTGCTGTACTCCATGGCCAGCGCGTGTGTCATGGACTGGATGCCGCCCTTGGACGCGGCGTAGGCGGCCATGTAGGGGTGGGCGAAGTTCTGGGCGGTGGAGGAGAAGTTGACCACCGCGGGCTCGTCGCCCTCCAGCAGCGCGGGTATCGACTCGCGGATCACCAGGAACGTGCCGACCAGGTTGATCTGGATGACCTGGTTGAAGTCGGCGAGGGTGACCTCCTCGGAGTGGCCCGAGCGCAGGATGCCGGCCGCGTTGACCAGGACGTCGAGCCCGCCGAGTGCCCGCACCGCCGCGGCGACGCCGGCCTTGACCGAGTCCTCCTGGGCGACGTCGACCACCTGCGTGGTCAGGCGCTCGGCGCCGGCGCCCGCCTTGGCGACGGTGTCCTGGAGCCCGGCCTCGCTGACGTCGGCGGCGACGACCGTGCCGCCCTCGTGGAGCATGCGCAGGACGGTGGCCTGGCCGATGCCGGATCCCGCGCCGGTGACGAGCGCGCGGCGGCCTTCGTAGCGGTTCATGTCGACTCCCTGGGGTGCTGGGTGCGGGGGTGTCCGATGGCCACCGTACGACGTGGTGACACGTTTTGCCATAACGACAATGTGTGCCAGTTCATTCCCGGGCGGGCTACCCTTCCCCTCGTGCACCCACGCAGTACGAGTACGCAGTCCGCCGGCACGACGTCGCCCAGTGCGACGTCGCCCACCACGCAGCCCTCGCTCACCGAGCGCCGCAAGGCCGCGACCCAGATGGACATCGCGCGGGCCGCCGTGCGGCTGTTCACCGAGAAGGGGCCCGACGGCACGACGGCCGAGGAGATCGCCGCCGAGGCGGGCGTCGCCCTGCGCACCTTCTACCGCTACTTCCGCAACAAGCAGGACGCGGTCGGCCCGCTCCTCGCGGCCGGCGGCGCGCGCTGGCGCGAGCTGCTGGCAGCCGCCGAGCCGGGCGCACCGGTCGCCCGCACGCTCGAGGCGGCGGCGGTCACCGCGCTCTCCCCGCCCGACGAGGAGGCCGAGGAGGGACTGCGCCAGACCCGGGCGCTGCTGCGCGCGGCGCAGGACGATCCGGCGCTGCGGGCCGTGTGGTACCGCGTCAACCAGGAGTCGGAGGAGCAGCTCGTCCCCGTGATCGAGCGGCTCCTGGGCACGGAGGCCGAGCCGTTGCACGTGCGCATGACCGCGGCGCGGGCGACCGCCGCGATCCGTGTCGCCCTGGAGGTGTGGGCCCCCACGGACGCCCCGGTCTCCGGCCCGTCCTCACCGGCTGACCTGGTGGTCCGCTGCCTCAAGAGCGCGCCGCACGGGAAGCGTTGATGGCGGAGAAGTGACCCCGTCGCCCCGGTAAAGACTTCCCAGGGGAACGTCAAGGAACGGCACCTCGCTACGCCCGTACGGGGCCCGGCTCAGGCCCACGGAGCGGGCGTATGGTCACCGGCTCGGTAAAAACGGGCAGGAACCCGCAGAAGGTACGGGGTCGCTGTGCCGTGCCGTCAACGGTCCGCGCTCGTTGACGATCACGAACATCCCCGTACCGATCAAGAGGTGCATTCCATGCGACGCTTCAGCATCGCCCTGGCCACCGCCGTCGCCGCCGTCGGCATGGCCGGTTCCGTGGCCAGCGCGGCCCCCGCCTCCCACGCCGGGCCGCCCTTCCCCTACCAGGACTGCATCAAGGCGACGCAGAAGAAGGGCGAGTCCCCCTCGAAGGGCAAGGCGCACTGCGACCAGCTCGTGAAGAAGGGCTGGGTCAAGCCGGCCGGCTGACGACTCCGCGCTCCTTCCCCAGCGCCCCCGCTCCCGGCCCGTGCCGGGAGCGGGGGCGTTCCCCTTGCGGGGGCGTTCCCCTTGCGGGGTCGGCGCGCTCACTGCGGCGGCTGCTCCTCGGGCAGGCGGGCGTGGACGATTCCCCAGCGGACCAGTTCCCTGCCGGTGATGTCCTTCCACAGCGGGAGGTTGGTGAGCAGGTCGTCCATGTAACCGGGGCTGATCACGCCGCGCAGTTCCTCCGCACGCTGCCGTACGTCCTCCTCCAGGCGCGCGTAGTGCGTCGCGACGTCCGCCGTGCGGTCCTCCAGCTCCACCGGGGTGCAGCCGGAGGCGAGCAGGTGCTCACGGTAGAAGGAGGGGGTGGCCAGGTCGGGTACGCCCAGGCGCTGGATCGCGGGCTGGATGGCCGGTGCCGGGGTGTCGTCGGCGGCCATGATGTCGGTGAAGACCAGCGCGCCGCCCGGCCGGAGCACCCGCAGGATCTCTTCGAGCGCACGCTTGCGGTTGTGGGCGTGGCACAGCACCTCCAGGGTCCATACGACGTCGAAGTGGTCGTCGGGGTAGGGCAGTTGGTCGAGGGTGCCGGTGGTGACGTTGATGAGGTGGTCGAGTCCGCGGCGGGCGTTGGCCGCGCGGTGCCGCTCGTTGTGCGCCTCGCTCAGGTCCAGGGCCTCGATGCGGCACCCGTGGAGTTCGGCCAGGGTGCGGGCCGAACCGCCGTATCCGGAGCCCAGGTCCAGGACCCTGGCCTCGGGGCCGAGCAGGTCGGCGACCTTGCCGGCCGCGTGCGTGATGGTGCGGTGCGAGGCGGTGGAGACGTCCTCGTGGGGGTCGGCGTAGATGCCGATGTGAATGTCCTCGCCGCCCCACACGGCGTCGTAGAACGCGTCCACGTCCGCGCTGTCGTAGTAACGCCGGGTCGCGTCTTCCCCGCCCCGAACCCCATCGCCTGACAATCCGTGATCTCCCATTCCCCGACCCTTCCCCGGAGGAAAGCCCGCGCCACCTGCCGCGACCCCGTTTCGGCCACCGGCGGCCGAAACGGGCTCGTACCGGTGTGTTGGGGGTTTGGGTAGGTTCGGCGGGAGCTGGGAGGGGGACTCGTGGGGGCTGTTGTCGAGGTGATGGTCAATATCAATGCGGGGACCATCAGTGATGCCGTGTCAGTCGGACGGCTTGTCGAGAAGCGTGGCGGGCACCGGGTCGGGGTGTGGGACTCGCCTGTTGGGGTGCCCGAGTGCTGGGCCACCCTCGGGGCTCTCTCCCAGCACCTCACCTCCATTCCGGTGGGGGTGGCCGTCACCAATCCCCGTACCCGGCACCCCGTGGTCACCGCGAGTGCGCTCGCCGGGCTGGCCGGTGCCGCGCCCGGCGGGGTCTTCCTGGGGATCGGCACGGGGGACAGCGGCGTCTACAACCTGGGGCAGCGCGCCGCCACGCTGCGGGATCTGCGCGCCTACGCGGTGTGCGTCGCGGAGTTGCTCCGTACGGGCAGGTCGGTGTGGCGCGGCGCCGACGTACACCTCGCGCGGCCGCCGGAGCGGCGCGTGCCGCTCTACATGGCCGCGCACGGCAGGCGGTCGCTGGAGCTCGCCGCGGAGATCGCGGACGGGGTCTTCCTCGGGCTCGGGCACAGCGAGGACGTCGTACGGGAGGTGCGCGCGGTGGTCGCGGGCGCTGCCGAACGCGCCGGCCGCGACCCCGGGAGTCTCGAGCTGTGGTGGAACGCGGCCGGCCTCCGCATCGGCCCCGACTCCGAGCGCGCGGCTCAGGAGGCGGGCTGGCTCGCGGCCTCCCTCGCGCACCACTTCGCGCGGTCGGGGCTGGCGGGGAAGTTCGTGCCGGCCGAGTACGAGGACGGCGTACGCAAGCTCGGCGAGCTCTACGACCTGGGGCAGCACGGACGGCAGTCCCCCGAGAAGCGGCGCGCCTATCTGGAGGCCGCCATGGAGCTGGGCGTGTGGGACTACCTGCGCGAGCGCTTCCTCATCACCGGTACGGAGGACGAGGTGGCCGGCCGGCTGCGCGTGCTGCGCGAACGCGGCGTGCACCGCCTCGAATTGGGCCTGGCGGCGGGCGGCACCGACGGCGTGCTCGCCGCGCTCGACCTCGTACGGGGCATCAACGCGGAGCGGCGGCAGCGCTGAGGGCGGCCGCGGGCTCTCCGAGCGCCCTCGCCAAGCGCCCCACGCTCTCGTGCACCCCCGCCGCCGTGTCCTGCTCCAGCCGCGCCCCCTCGACCGGGTCGGGGGTGATGTGCCGGTCCAGGACGAAGCGGCCGCGCAGCACCCGGTCGCAGCCCAGCGCGGTGAGCACGGGGCGCAGCGCGTAGTCGAGGGCGAGCAGGTGGGCCGGTGTGCCGCCGGTGGCCAGCGGCAGCACGGTCTTGGAGGACAGGCCGGCCTCCGGAACCACGTCGAGCAGGGTCTTCAACGCCCCGCTGTAGGCGGCCTGGTAGACGGGCGTGCCGATGACCAGGGCGTCGGCGCGGGCGATGGCCGCGAGCGCCGATCGCAGAGCGGGGTGCCCGGTCTCGCCGCGCAGCAGGGGCCCGGGCGGCAGGTCGGGTACGCACAGCCGCCGCACCTCGTGCCCCGCGAGCTCGGGCGTCCGCTCGATGTAGCGCAGGAGCGCGGCGGTGCGGGAGTGCGCTGACGGACTGCCGGACACCGTGAGCACATGGGACATGGTCGGGACTCCTCCGGTCGCGGGCTCACCGCTGCAGTTCGTAGAGCAGGAAGTGGTCGTCGACGCCCAGGTCGTCGCCGAGCGACGGGTCGCGGACGATGGGTTCGGCGGCGATCCTGCGGTAGCCGCACCGCCACAGCAGCGGCGCCGCGTTCCGCCCCCTGACCGTGTGTTCGCGGCTGAAGAGGCGGTCCTGGGTGTTGGAGATGATGAACAGGTGCCGCACGTTGCGCGCCGCCAGCCACTCCAGCCAGGCCCCGATCGCGGAGTACGGCATCTCGGAGAAGCCGTGGATGTTGACGGCCAGGTCGATGCGCGTGCGCTCCAGCGTCGCGAGCCGGTCCAGTGGCACGGTGACGGCCTTGCGGGAGACACCCCGGTAGCCCAGGTAATAGGAGCACACGAAGGTCGATTCGGGGACGGCGTCCACGCAGTAGTAGCGGCCGAGCCCCTCGACCGCCTCCACCATGCGGCACCCCAGGCGGCCGTAGCCGGCGCCGACGTCCAGGACGGTCGCGCCGCGGCGGCCGTACAGGTCCCACGCGCGGTCGAGGAAGGAGATCTCGTTCACCGAGTCGAGCAGATCGCGGCTGAGCAGCCCGCCCTTCCCGTCCTCCGCGGTCCAGCAGCCGAATTCGCCGCCCTCGGCGAGCCGTCCGAGCAGCCCGCGCGCGTCGAATGCGCGGAGATAATCGGCGTACCGTACGAGGCTTTCCTCCAGGGTGCAGGAGTAATTGGAGAGCTGCCGCACATAGCAGTTGTCGCCGCGGAAATAGCGCAGGTCCAAGTCCGAGCGGTGGGAATCGCGCCACTGCGTATGGGTGTTGAGCGGCGATTCCACCTGCGCATAGCGCCGGACCAGTTCGAGCAGGTACGGGTTGTCCCACCGCAGGTGCTCCGCCGCGCCCTCCGGCAGCGGCATCGCCGCGCTGTAATCGCCGCGGCGCCTGAGCAGGGGCATGGCGGTGTCCTTCCGGCGCTGCCCGGAGTCGCCGAGCTCTTCGCTGTACGTCGCCGTGTTCACGCCGTCGCCCCCTCGATGCGCCGCTCGGTCCTGAACATCTCCGCGTACTGCAGCTCCGGGTCGAGCCGTTCGACCACCCTGTGGTGCACGTGCTGCCGGTGCGCGACGGAGGCGAGCCGGCGGAAGACGTCCATGTCGAGCTGCTTCTGCGAGGCGAAGCACTCCAGCGCCCGCATCTTGGCGTCCATCAGCTCGGGCGTCCCCAGGAAGAACAGGTTGGGCTCGAACCCCGTGCTGTACGGCGAGCGGAAATAGCACAGGTCCATGGCCTCGCGCAGTGCCACGGCCGTCACCTCCTGGGCAGTGGTCACATGGTCGATGTGCTGGTCGCCGGGGAAGTGGGTGTAGACCACGTCGGGCGCGCTCTCCCTGATGACGGAGAACAGCTCGGCGTTGATGCTCCCGCGGTGTTCCACGAACCGGGTGTCGGGGATGCCGGAGAAGGTGTACCGGTCCACGCCCAGCACGCGGCCCGCGCTGCGGCACTCTTCCAGCCGGGGCAGCGCGCCGTCCGGCTCGGGGGTGCCGGCGGTCAGGCAGTGCACCCGTACGCGGGCGCCGCCGTCCACATACCAGCGGATGCGCATGCCCATGCCGATTTCGGCGTCGTCGGGGTGGGCGACGACGATGAGGACTGCCTTCACTTCGGGTCTCCGTCGGTCTCCGGGGGCGCCGGTGCGGCGGCGCCGAGCAGCATGCCGCGGGACCGCGGCCCGTGGTTGAACAGCAGGTCGAACGCGGACAGTTCGGCCTCGAAGGGGTGGCCTGGCGGGAACTGCCGCTGGGGGTAGACGGGGTGCCGGTACGGGAAGGTGCCGACGGTGACGCCGTGCCGCTCCATGACTTGACGCTCCGTCAGCGCGGGGTGCTGCGCCGAGGCCCGCATCAGGTAGTGGTCCTCGCGCATCGGGGTCGCGCAGGCCAGGTACTCGACGCCCGGGGTGCCGCCCGGGACGCCGCCCGCGCCTTCGCCGCCCGGGGGTGTCTCGTACGGCCGCTCCCCGCATGGCCGCTCCCCTCTCTGCGGCAGGCGTTGGGCGTACACCGCGGCCGACCGGGCGAGCTCGGCGAGCAGGGCTCCTCGCGTGTGCGAGGGGTGCGGGATCAGGTCGCCGGCGCGCAGGTAGGGGGTGGTGATGTCGAGTGCCTCGCGTACGACGCCGGTCAGCGCGTCGCACAGGTCGCGCAGGAGCGTCCACTCGGTGCTGTAGATCTCCTCCAGGCGGGGCGCGTAGCGGGCGAAGTAGGGGGTGGAGCGGTAGAGGGAGCTGAGGGTGGCCCAGTGGTCGCGGAGGACGCCGTGGTCGGCGATCCGCTTGTCGCGGATCGGCTCGCGGCCGCGGTTGACCGGTACCGACAGCCAGCGCCGCTCGCCGCCGCGCACGAACACCTGCCGGTTCTGCCACTCGCGGGCGGCGAACTGCACGGTGTCCAGGGAGACGAAGACGTCGGAGACCGCCATTTTGTAGAAGTAGTACAGGTGGCGGTGGTAGCCGGGTTGGTGCGCTGCTACGCGGACGGTCTGCGCGGAGGGTGCTGTGCGGTCGCGGGGCTCTGCACCGGTGGCGGGATGCGGGCTCACCGCGTGGCCGTCCTCAGGACGATCGCGCTCTTCAGGCGCCGCCCCTCCAGGCCCCGCCACCGGAAGTCCGCCGTCTCGTCGCGCGGCCACTCCAGGTAGTGCATGCTGCCGAGCACCCTCGCCTCCCCCTTCTCCAGAAAGCCGATCTTCGAGGACTGGCCGCCGTCCAGGTGGTGCGTCTCGTCGGGCGGCATGCCGTCGGCCGCGCACAGGCGCACGGCCTCGGCCGGGGTGACCCCTTGGAAGGTCTCGGTCAGCGGCGCCCCGTCGAACACCCGGAACCACACCTCGCCGCCGCCGATCCGTACGAGGGTGCGCGCGTAGCGCACGTCGCGGAACGGCGAGAGCCCGAGCGAGGCGTCGTACGCGGCGACGCGCCCGGCCGCGGCGTCCGCCGCGCTGGGCCCGACCGACATGCCGCTGGAGATCTCCGAGGCGTCCAGCCCTCCGATGCCGAGCACCCGCACCGGCGCGCCCTCGCGCAGCACCGCGCCCTGCGAGACGTGCCCGCGCAGGACGAAGGAGCCCGCGAACAGGTCGGCCCCGCCGCCCTGCCGGACAGCGGAGATCACGTGACCGCCCCCGGGGAGGCGGACCACGGTGCAGTCGAGCGCGCCGGGGTCGGCCGGCGTCACGTTGCCCCGGCGGTCCACGAACCGTACGAAGCCGGTGCGGGGGTGGTCCTCGTACTCCACGCGGCAGTTGGCGGCGTTGAACACCCGGAGGGCTGCGGGCTCTTGGGCGGCATCCGCGGGGGCGGCCTTGGAGCCGCGCCAGGTGTACGTGGTCTCCCCCACCCGTACCCGTCCCTCGGCGGGGAGCGCGCGCAGCACCGGACGGTCGCGGTGTACGAGGAAGGCGGGCTTGGGCGCCGTCGGCAGGCTGACGATCTCGCCGTCCCGGCAGCAGAAGTCCAGGCACGGTTCGGCCGGCTGGTAGGAGGGATCGTCGGAGATGAAGGAGAACGAACCGCTCACGGCCACCGACACTCCGCAGGTGCCGAGGAGGTCGCGCAGGTAGAAGCCGGACGCGCTGGAGGCGACGGCCGCGGATGCGCGGTCCAGCCGGATGCGGAGGGTGAAGACGTTGGTGAAACACCCGCCGCCCAGCTCCACGGTCTTCGCCTCGAACCGTACGCCGGGTGCCGGACGCAGGCGCCGGGGCGGCACGCGGACGGCGAAGTCGCCCTGGTCCTTCGCGAGGGACTGGATGTCGGCGACCTCGTAACCGTGCGCGCGCAGGACCTGCACCGCCCGCCGTTCCTCTCCCGTCACCGGCGGTCCTCTCCTGGGGCGTCGGGTACTGGTGTCGCGGGCACTGGGACGTCGGGCGCCGGCCTCGCGGTGGTCCTTCCCCCGCCGGTCGGGCCCTCGGGCAGGAGGGCCACCGCGCGGCTCAGCTCCCGCAGCCCGACCGTGCCGTGGTCGAGCAACGCCACCACGCGGCCGTGCAGTTCGCGGCGCTGGACGGGGCCGAGGGGCAGTTCGTAGGGGACGGCGCCGTTGACGAGGCGGTAGAGCATGACGCCCGCGGTGACCTTGAGCATCAGGGCGTGGTCGTCCGCCGCGATCCCCTCGGGCCCCGCGTACCCGTGCAGCAGCGCGCGGGTCAGCACGTCCAGGCGCCCTGCGGCGGGGCCCGGGTGGTGGATGAGTACGTGGGCGAGGAGATAGCCCAGGTCGTACAGGGGCCAGCCGTGGTGCACGTTGTCCAGGTCGCAGATGGCCACGCCCCCGCCGGCGAGGCTGAGGTTCTTCGGACAGCAGTCGCCGAGGATGAGCTGCTGCCCCCTGACGCGGCGCAGTTCCCCGCACGCAGCGGTCAACGCCGGGTGCGGGGTGCTGCCGAGGCAGAACCCGAAGGTGTGCTCGCGGAACCACACGTCGCCCTGCGACCTGATGGGCCGGCGCTCCGCGCGGGTGGCCTCGTGCACGCGGCGCAGCGCGGCGCCCAGGCGCTCCAACTCCCGTGACGTCGCGGGCCGTTCGAGCAGGTGGTCCTGGTAGGTGCGGCGGTCGGGGAAGACGTCGGTCATGATCATGGCGTGCGCCTCGGGCAGGAAGTCCAGCACCCGGGGGAAGAGGGAGGGCGCCGCCGCCCCGTACACCTCCAGGGCCCGCCGCTCGTCGGCGATCAGCGCGGGGTCGGTGCGCAGTTCGGGCATCCGCGCGAACCTGTCGGTGCGCACCTTGAGGACGACGGTGCCGCCTTCCCCCTCCACCCGGAACACGTGGCTCACGTTCCCGCCCGTCAGACGCCGCACACCGGTCACGGCGCCGGTGTGCCGCGCGCAGCGGTCGAGCAGGCGGTGCCGCGCCCCGCCGGGGATGTGCGGGGGCCGCGTACGGGCGCCGGGCTCGGGCTCGTGCTCCGACTCCCTTGCGCGGGGCGGGTCCTGGGGCAGCCACGGGCCGCGCCGTGCTCCGGTGGGGGCGCTCACAGCGGCAGGTCCAGGAGACCGCGGGCGGTGGCTGAGCTCGGGCCGGTGCGGGACGGCTGGTCGGCGCTGGTGCGGAAGTCGAGCGTGGCGGTCGGGGAAGCGCCGGACCACTGCTGCGCGGTGGAGAGGTAGGCGCCGGCCATGAGGGTGGAGGAGCGCCGGTGGTCGGTGAGGTCGGAGACCATCTGCGCGCGGGTGCGCTTGCCGTTGAGGTACTCCAGGAACTCCTGCATGGCCCGTGCGCGGGACGACGACTGGGTGGGCTCGGCGCGTACCCCCTCCCACGCACCGTCCTGGGCCAGCTCCTCGTACCCGTACGTCGCGCACTTCTCCCAGCGCGGGTTGAAGCTGCTGTTGCGGAAGACGTGCACCTCGATGTGCTCGGCGCCGCCGACCTCGTAGGGGGCGCGGGGGCCGTCACCGCCGCCCAGCGACTGGAGCGAGTGGTAGTGGATGGCCTGGAAGGGGCCCTGTTCGATGATGTGGCTCTCGTGCCGTACCCGCCCGTTGCCCTTGTAGAGGTCGGCGTGCACGGGGGTCACGCTGCCGCGCTGCGAAAAGCCGTTGTGCACCAGGTTGATGCTGCCGAGCGTGAGGGTGCGGCCGCCGCTCTTGTACGCGGTGGAGACGAAGGCGTCGATCTCCCCGAACGCGCGGGTACGCGCGAGGAGTTCGGGCTCCGTGTAGGGGTTGGCGGCGGCGTACCCCGGAAAGAGGCGCTCGTAGTCGCCGACGCCGAGCTGGGCGAGGAAGTCACCGGGCCGGGTGACGTGGGTGTGCACCTCCACCTCGTCCAGCGTCTTGCCCTCGCTCTCCCCGGCCCGCAGCAGCCAGGGGACGATGTCGAAGAAGTGGTAGCCGGAGTGGGCGCACTTGCCGTAGCCCAGGTCGAAGGAGTGGTAGGAGATGTCCACCAGCTCGCCCGGCATGCGCCACTGTCCGTCGCTGTGGAAGGTCTGCACGGAGGTGACGGGGCAGCCGGTCTCGGCCGCCACCTCGGCGATCAGGTTCCGCATGGTGAGGAAGGCCGGGTGGTAGCGCCGCTGGCACTGGACGGTCACCAGCAGTTCGGGCCGCGCCTCGCGCGCACGCGTGTAGTGGTCCAGCATCCCGTCGAAGTCGGTGAGGATGGCGCGCGCCCTGGCGGGGTCGAGCGAGCAGTCGGCGTGCACGCTCAGCGGCTTGTCGAGCAGGACGTCCAGCCCGCGGTCGAGGGCCCAGTGCGTGTAGACCACGTGGAAGGACGGCTCGGTGGAGATCACCACCGCGTCGATCGCGCACCGGCGCACCAGCGCGTCCAGGGTCTCCCGCGCCGGGGGCGGCAGCTCCCGGCGTCCCGGCTCGAAGGGGTCGACCATCGCGACCGGGATGTCCTCGCCCTCGAAGGCCTTGTTGAACTGCGCGATCGCCTCGGACGCCGCCGGAATGTCCACCCCCGCGACCGTGCCGACCAGACCCGCCTTCTGGCCGGCGAGCAGCCCGGGTAAGTGGTTTCTGCGCGCGTGCGGCCCCACCCCGATCACCAGGATGTTCTTCACTTCGCCTCCCCCTTGACTGTGGACGGATCGCCCGGGCCCCCTGCCGCGGGCGCGGTGGCGCCGGCGCGTGTCATGCCGTGTCGGGACGCGTGAGCGTCAGATCGCGGACCTCCAGGAGGGTCCGGCCCCCGGTGTCGGCGAGCGTCACGTTCAACTGCTCGTCCTGTGCGTCGAGTACGGCCAGGCCCTCGGCGGTGGCGTCGCCGGGCCCCGCGTGCACCCGCAGTTCGGCCACCGCCGTGGGGAGGCCGCCGCGCCGTGTCGAGGGGTGGAAGCACAGCGACTGCAGGGCGAGGTCGAGCAGTCCGACGTTGAGCACGGACCGCCCGCGCACGTCCTCGTTCCAGTCGGCGAGGGTGCGCAGCTCCACGTGGTGCCGGGTGCCGTGGCGGCGGCAGGAGACGAGCTCCCGGAAGGCCGGGCCGTAGGTGATGCCGTTCGCCTCGAAGCGTTCGGCCAGGCCCTCCACCGGCACCTCGGCGGCGTCGTCGGGGAGCGCGGGCACCACGGCCCGCTGCCCGGGTGGCGGGTCGAGGCGCACGGTGGCGGTGAGGTGTTCCAGCGTGACGGGCAGCCAGGTGTGGTCGGGCAGCACGGGCGAGCTGGTCACGCACACGTCCAGCGCGGAGGGCGAGCGCCGTTCGACGGTGACGCGTACCTCCCTGCACCGCTCGGGCGCCAGGCTCAGCCCGCGCAGCAGCCGCAGGCCGGTGACGGTGAAGCCGCCGGTCTCCCCCAGGCACGCGTGCACCGACTGGCAGACCAGCTCCACGAAGTGCGCGAAGGGCACCCGCGCCGAGCCGCCGACGCGGTGGTCGGCGAGGCCCGCGTCCAGCTCGGGCTGGTAGGTCCAGCGCAGGTCCCAGGTGTCGGGCCCGGTCTCGTGGCAGGTGTCCACCAGCCGCAGGCGGCTGCGCGGCGCGGCGTTCCAGGGCGCGATGGTGCGGTTGCTGGTGGCCTCGGCCGGCATGCCCCGGTAGCCGAGGGTGAGTTGCGCCGGTACCCGTCCGGGGCTGCGCATCAGTGCGTCGGCCCAGGCCACGCCCTCCGCGACCTTCATGAACTCCACGTCGCGCTGCTCCAGCGCGAGCCGGGAGGAGGGCCGCACCGCCATGCCGACCTCGGCCCAGGCGGGCCAGGCGACCGAGCGGACCCGCGCTGCGGGGAAGTCCGCGGCGAGCCTGTGCGCGGCGACGGACAGGAACTCGCTCGCACCCGCGTAGTCGATCTGCCCGGGGCTGCCGTAGGTCCCGGCCGCCGAGCCGAACAGCATGACCAGCCGCGTCTCCTCGGACAGCAGCGGGGTCAGGTTGTAGAGCCCGCCGGTCTTCACGGCCGCCGTGCGCTCCCAGGACTCCCGCGTCTTGGAGCACAGCGCGCTGCTGGTCTCGATGCCGGCGCCGTGCAGCAGCGCGTGCACCGGCCCGGCGGAGGCGAGTGTCTCGTCGCAGAAACGCCGGGTGCGGTACGCGTCGGTGACGTCCAGGCGCACGTACTCGGCGCGTGCGCCCATGTCCCGCATCCGGGCCAGCGTGCGCAGGATCTCCAGGGAGTTGGTGATCTTGGACCAGTGGCGCTCGAAGGCGGGCGGCAGGAGCGTGCTGTCCTTCTCGCGCATGGCGGCGAACTGCCGCCGCTTGTGCTCGTCCAGCTGCTCGGCCGTCATGTGCAGCAGCTCGTCGCGGTCCCCCACGCCCAGCGCCGCACGGACGTTGGCCACCTCGGTCGTGCCCAGCAGCAGGTAGCGGCACGGCACATGGGAGGCCATCGTGCGCACCACCTCGGCCGTCACGCCGCGTGCCCCGCCCGTGGCCACGACCGTGCTGGTGCGGTCCAGCGGCAACTCGCCCTCGGCGCCCGGCAGGTCGGAGGGCTGCTCGAAGGCGGGGACCAGCGTCGTGGTGTAGGCGTGCGGCCCGGCAAGGCCCACCTCGCGGTGCGGGTGGCTGCCGTCGGACGCCAGGTCCAGCAGCCGGTCGGCCACCTGGCCCGCCGGTGTGGAGGGCGCCGCGTCCAGGACGACGGTGCGGATGACCGGCACCTCGCTGTGCAGGGCGCGGGCCATGCCGTGCAGGACGCCGGTGAGCGGGTCGAGGGTGCGCGCCCCGGACAGCCCGAACCTCCCGTCCGTCACGCTCACCACCGCGAAGCCCCCCGCGCCCCGCTCCACCCAGCGCCGCCCCAGCGGGGACAGGATGTGGAAGAGGGTGCGCATGGTCCCGGCCGCGTACATGCCGTCGGCCGGGTGGAAGGGCCGGTCCGTTCTGGCGCGCGCCGTGCAGCCGTCCAGGAAGAAGACCCAGTCCGGGAGGGTTCCGCCGGTCAGCCGCTGCGCCAGCTCCTCGGCGGTGACGGCCGCGCCCGCGTACCGTCCGGCGTGGTGGCGTACGGTCTCGCGCACCGTGACCACCTCGGCCTCGGCTCCGCACGCGGTCAGGCGCGCGGCGACCTCGCCGGCGAGTCCTTCACCGTCCGAGACCACCAGCACGCGTCGGCCCGCGAAGTCGTGCTGGACGGGCCGCAGGGTGCACGGGGTCGCTACCGGGATCATTCCGAGCACGTCGGCATCTCCTCACGCGGGGGTCGCGGCCAGGGCGCGTGCGGCCCCGCCCGCTCGTTCGCTGTCCGGCGGTACGGGGGCGGGGGCGAGGCCCAGGGCCCACAGCTGCGCCCGGGCGCGCTGGATCTGCGCGCGCTCGCCGCCCTTGGGGTGGAGCAGGGTCACCGTGCGCACGTCCGGCGCGTCGCCGAGGATCTCCGCGGCCAGCGCCGAGAGCGCCTTCTTGGGTCCTGCCTCGATGAACACCCGGGCGCCGCGGTCGTACGCGTCGCGGATCATGGTCTCGTAGTAGACGGGGAGCACGAACTGCTGCGCCAGGCTGTTCCGCAGCCGCGCGGGGCCCGCGTCGCGCGGGTAGGGCCGCGAGGTGAGCGTCTCGTAGACCGGCCGGTCCGGCGTGCGCAGCGGCACCGTGTCGAGGAAGGCGCGGTACGCGGGCACGGCTGAGCGGATCAGCGGCGAGTGGAAGGCACGCTCGATGGGCAGCGCGCGGCCCTCGACACCCCGCTCGGCCGCGCGCCCGAGCACCGTCCGCACCGCGTCGGCCGCCCCGGCGAGGACGCTCTGGCCGCGGCTGTTCCAGTTGGCGACGACCACGTCGGTGTCCTCGCCGATGAGTTCGGTGCCGGTGGCGCCCGAGGCGAAGAGCACGGCCATCGCCTGCTGACGCCCGCCGTCCGGCGCCTCGCGCGCCAGGCGGCCGCGGTGGTACGCGGTGCGCAGCGCGTCGGCGAAGGGGAGGCCGCCCGCCGCCGCGAGGGCGCTGACCTCGCCGAAGCTGTGCCCCAGGTGGCAACCGGCGGGCACCGACAGGCAGTTGAGCCAGTCGTCCAGCACGCCGCTCACCAGCAGGGTGGCGACCTGGCAGTGCGCGGTGCTGCTCAGCCACCGCTCGCCGCGCTCCGGGTCCGAGGTCCAGAAGCCCTCGCGCAGGTCGGGCACCTCCTCGGCGAGGACGGCCGCCGCCTCCTCGACGCGTTCGGCGGCGCCGGGCAGCACCTCGGCCGCCTGCCGCAGCATCCCCGCGTACGGGCTCCCCTGACCCGGATAGAGCCGGCAGACCGCACGGCGGTCCGGCGTGCCGGTGCCGAAGTAGAGCCCCATGTTGTCCCAGGGCGTGGTGCGCGCACCCTTCGCGGCAGCCGAGAGATACATGCGAACCCGCTTGCGCGCCTGAGCCAGGCCCTGCTCCCCCGGCTCGGTCACCAGGGCCAGCCGGTACGGGAATTCCGCGGGCGGCGGTCCGGACGGGGGCTCGCCTCCCGCAGCGAAGGCGTCGAGCGCGGCCGACAGCGCGCGGTCGTCTGGAGCTGCCCAGAGGTGGGTGGCGAGGGGGGTGTGCGGCGTGGGGGCTTCGGAGCGGTCGCGAGTCTCGCCGCGGCCGCTGACCTCCGCGTATGCGCCGGCCGGTGCCTCCGTACGGGTCCGCTCACGGTCGTCCGTCGGTGGCCGCTGCGGGCGGTACTCCTCCACGATCGCGTGGTAGTTGATGCCCGCCAAGCCGAAGGCGTTGACGCCCGCGCGCAGCGGTTCGTCGCCGTCGCGGGGCCACTCCCGGTCCTCGGTGACCACCTCGAACCGCTTGTCCGCCAGCCCCAGCGACGGGTTCGCGCGGGTGTATCCCGGGGTGGGCACCAGCCTGCCGTGCTGGAGGCACAGCACCGCCTTGATCAGCGCGGTCATGCCGGACGCGGCCTTCTGGTGGCCGAGGTTGCCCTTCACGCTGCCCAGGTAGACGGTCCCGCGGTTCTTCAACGAGGCGGAGAGCGCGTCCACTTCGGTGCTGTCGCCGAGCGCGGTCGCCGCTCCGTGCCCCTCGACGAAGCCGATGCCGGCCGGGTCCACGCCCGAGGAGCGGTACGCGCGCTCGATGGCCGTCCGCCGTCCCTCGGCGCTGGGCGCCAGCAGGCTGCGCCCCTTGCCGTCGCTGCTGCCGCATACCTCCCGCAGCACCGCCAGGATCTCGTCGCCGTCGCGCTCCGCGTCCTCCAGCCGCTTCATGCACAGCAGCCCGGCGCCGCCACCCATGATGAAGCCGTCGCCGTCCGCGTCGTACGGCCTGCCCACGCCCTGGGCGCTCAGCGCGCGGATCGCCGCCAGCGCGGAGTGGTTCATCAGGCCCAGGCCCATGCCGACCGCGCCGCACAGCACGAAGTCGAGGGTGTGCTGCCGCAGTTCCTGCGCGGCGAGCGAGACGGCGGCCAGCCCCGTGGCACAGGCGGCGCGCACCGCGTAGCTCTTGCCCCGCAGGTCGAAGGCGCTGGCCAGTACGGAGGCGAGGGTGGACCCGAAACCGGAGACCGAGGTGTCCTGGTCGACCGCGCGCAGCCGCAGCCCCGGGTCGTGCCACATCGCCTCGCGCAGCTCCGCCCACGGCACGTCGACGCCCTGCGCGCGGGCGAAGCGGCGCAGCGCGCGCAGCCACGGCCCGAAGCGCACGGACTGGATCAGCTCGAACTCGCGGTCCGAGTCGGGCAGTTGCCCCATCACGCAGCCGGCGCGGCCCCGTTCCATACCGGCGAGCAGCGTGTCGAGGCGGGGCGCGAGCCGGGAGGCGCAGGAGAGCAGCACGAGGATCTCGTCGCTCAGCTCCGGCACCTGGCGCGGCAGGATCCGCCACCTCAGGTGGTCCACGTCCCGCGACACTTCGGGGAAGGCGGCCCGGTGCAGGTATTCGCCCTGTTTCCGCAGGTCGGGGTCTTCCTGGTAGAGGTCGAGGTCCGCGATGAACTCCTCCAGCGCGGTCCCGGAGGCCACGCCGGCCCGCAGATTCCTCCAGAAGGCGGCCAGGTCGGGCGCTTCGGGGGCGACCGCCTCCATGCCGATGATGGCGATCGGCGAGCGGGCCGGGCGGAAAGCGGCCGTTCCCTTGGTTGCCGCGCCGGACCCCGTACGGGAAACCGTGCCGGTTGCAGGCGCGGAGGCGACACCGGCATCGCTTGCCGCGCCCTCGTCCTGTTCCAGCAGCAGGTGGTAGTTGATGCCCCCGTAGCCGAAGGCGCTCACGCCCACCCGCAGGGCGCGGCCGGGGTCGTCGGCGCCGAGCGGTGCCACCTCGCGCTGCAGGCGCAGCCGGTCGGCGGCCTCGGCCACCTCGGGGCGCGGCTGTCCGACGTTGAGCGTCGGGGGCAGGTGGCCGTGCCGGAAGAGGAACATCCCGCGCAGCATGCCGACCATCCCGGCGCTCTCCACGGTGTGCCCGATCATGCTCTTCGCCGAGCCGAAGGGCAGCGGCGCGGGGCGCCCGGCGGAACCGTACGTGCTGAGCATGGCGGCCAGTTCGGCCCCGTCACCCGCGTACGTCGAGGTGCCGTGCGCCTCCACGTAGTCCACGTCCCGCAGGCCGAAGGGCAGCCCCTCGAACGCGCCCCGTATCGCGCGCTCCTCGGCCTCGGCCGACGGCGCCCAGGTGGAGGTCGTACGGCCGTTGGTGCTGTGGCCGATGCCGCGGATGACCCCGAGCACGCGCCGGCCCGCGCGGCGCGCGTCCTCCAGGCGCATGAGCAGCATCATCACGCCGCCCTCCCCCGGCACCAGGCCGTCGGCCGCGGCGCCGAAGGGGAAGCTGCCGTTCTTGGAGAGGGTCTTCGCCGCGGAGTTGATGACGAAGACGTCGGGGGTGAGGATGCCGACGCCGGCCACGAGCACCGCGTCGAACTCCCGCTGGTGCAGACCCATGCAGCCGGAGTGCAGGGCGGCCAGCGAGCTGCCGCAGGCCGCGTCGATGCCGTAGTGGGTGCCGTGCAGGTCGAAGTAGTTGGCGATGCGCCCGCCGATGGTCGCGGACTCGCCGTTGATCGCCAGGTCCTCGCGCTTGTTCGGGTACTGCTCCCTGACCTGCTCCTGGAAGGCATCGAGTACGCCGTCGAGCGCGGGTTCGCAGCGGCGGGCGGCGGCGGCCCAGTGGGCGGTCTCCAGGTGCATGTTCGCGCCGACGCGGCTGCCCGCGCCGCCGGTGACGTTCGCGATGATGACCGCGGTCTCCTCGCGCGGCAGCGGCGCCTGCTCCTCGCCCTCCTCCAGCACGCGCTTGGCCAGGTCCATGGCCAGCATGTGCACCGGGTCCATCCGCTCGATGACCTTGGGCGCGATGCGGAAGGCGCCCGGCTCGATCCGCCAGGGAGAGAGGAATCCGCCGAGGTTGGTGTACGAGGTGTTGGGGTGGCCCCCGTCGTCCTTGTCGTACGCCTCGCAGCCGCGCCAGAAGGACTCGTCCGCCTCGCCGATGGAGCACACGCCGTTGCGGTTGTTGGCGAAGAACTCCTCCAGCGTCGCGGCGCCCGGGAGCCTGCACTCGGCGGAGACGATGGCGACCGGTTCGAAATTCATGACGTGCTCCCCCTCGACACGTGCTCCTGGTCGGCCCGTTCGGCGTGCTGCTCGGCTTCTTGCTCCGCGCGCTGCTCCCCGTTCTGCTGCACGTGTTGCTGCGCGTGCCCTTCCCCGTCCGGCTCGCGGGCGGAGAACGCCGGGCGGTGGACGGTGCTGAACCACCCGCCGTCCACGTTCACCACCTGGCCCGTCACATAGTCGGCGCCCGCGGCGCACAGCAGCAGCACCGTCTCCGCGATCTTCTCCACGGGGGGCGGGCCCATGGGCGTCTCGCTCTCGCACATCGCCAGCCACGCCTCGGCCTGGGAGAAGTAGCTCAGCGAGAGCGTGGGAAAGACGGTGGCGCGTACGGCGTTCACCGAGACGCCCCGCGGCGCCAGTTCGAGCGCGAGGGAGCGCACCAGCGATTCGCTCGCGGCCTTGGCGGCCCCCACGACCCCGTACCCCTCAGACGAGCGCACCGCTCCCACGCTCGTCATGTACAGCACCTTCCCCCCGCGCGGCATCAGCGGGGACAGGTGCCGCACGAGAGAGACGAGGGAGTACGAATTGACGGCCAGCGACCGCTGGAACATCTCCGCATCGGCGTCGATGACCCGCGCCTCGGTGCCGCCGGCCGCGCAGTGCACGAGGATGTCCAGCCTGCCGAAGCGCTCGCGGACCAGCGCCGCGAGCTCGGCTACCTGCGCCTCGTCGGCCACATCGGCGCGTACGTAGGTGGCGCGGCCGCCCTCGGCCTTGATCCTCTTGGCGACCAGCCGCCCGTCCACCGCCGTGTTGGCCGAGTTGAGGACCACGTGGGCGCCCTGCTCGGCCAGCAGTCCGGCCACGGCACGGCCCAGGCCGCGGCTGCTGCCGATCAGCAAGGCGACCTTTCCGGCGAAGCCCGGGAGTTCGGGCCGGCCCCTTTCCTCCCGGCTCGCCTCCACCCGGTCCGTTTCCGCCCGGCCCGCTTCCGCCCGCGCGGTCACGTCTCGGATTCCAGGCGCTGGGCTATGTACTCCGCGATCTTCCCGATGGTGGAGTAGTCCTTCATCAGGAAGCCCTCGTCCATCTCCAGGCCGTACTCCTCGCGCAGCCGGGCGAGCGTCTGCACCTGCTTGATGGAGTCGATGCCGAGGTCGACCTCCAGGTCGAGGTGGTCCTCGAAGATCTCCGGCGGATACCCGCTCACCTCGGCCACCAGCTCGATGAGCCGCGCCTTGACCTCCTCCACGGAGGCGGGCCGGTGCACGGCCGGCGCGGTCTCCTCGTCCTCGGGGTCGAAAAAGTCGATGCCGGCCTTTTCGGGGGGTGCGGGCGGTGTGGTCGGGGCGGCGGCCGGGGCAGTCGGAGCCGGTTTCGTCGCCAGGGTCGGTGCCGGTGTGGGTGCGGGTGCCGACGTCGGTGCGGGTGCCGGAGCCAGTGCGGATGCCGGCGCCGGTGTCGGCTCAGCTTCCTTTACGGCGGCGGGTGTTACGGGCGCCGCGGCTGGTGGTGAGGCGGGCGCGGCCGCCTGGACCGGAGCGGGGGTCGGAACGGGAGCCGCAGGCTCGGCGGAGGCGGCAGCGGTGGCCGTCACCGGAGCAGGGGGAGCCGTCTCGCGCGCCGGGACCGCCGGCCGTACCGCCGACGTCGCGGCGCCGTTGGAGCCCGGAGCCCCCGGAGCCCCTCCGGCGTCGGAGATCATCGACCAGGCGTAGAGCATCAGCCGTCCCCAGCGGTCCGGGTCCTCCTCGATGAACCGGAGGAATTTCTCGTCGGCCGCGTCGAGGAATTTCTCGCCCAACAGCACGCTGGCGGCGAGCTGTACGGAGACGGAAACGTCCTGGCGCACCTGCATCTCGGTCATGAGTCCCCCTCTGTGAAGAACCTCGGATTCGGTGAACGGCCTGGGGTTTCTACCGCTGTCTTCTGTCTGGTGCTTCTACTTCGCCTTCCATTGCATCTTGGAGCCCGCGACCCACAGGGTGACCGCGGTGAGTGCGGTCAGCACGCCGATGTCCAGCCACACTTGGCCGGTCACCGGGCCGACGAGCACTTCGCGCATGGCGTCGGCCGCGTAGTTGGTGGGGCTGAAATGGCTGACCGCGATGAGCCAGTCGGGAAGCCGGTCGGCCGGGATGATCACCGGCCCCAGGAAGAGCATCAGGATGGTCAGCATCAGCGTGAAGGAACTGGCTTCCTCCTGCGTCCTGGAGACCACCCCGATAATCGCCCCGATTCCCGCCAGGGGCAATACGCACAGCGGTATCACCAGAAGGACGAGCGGGCTCACCGACAGATCGACGTCCAGCACGAACGACCCGAGGAAAAGGGTCACCAGCACCGAGGGAACGGACAGCACGAAGAACGCCAGCACGGTGGCGAGGATGACGATGTAGCGGCGTATCGGAAGCGTGCCGAAGAAGTCCAGCGTCCCCATGGCCTTCATGAAGGAGAAGTTCTGCGCCACCTTGTTCTGGTTCTCGAACATGAGGGCCAGGACGATGCTTCCGGTCAACACGTACACCAGGGCCTGCTGCCCTCCGCTGCGCGCGAACGAGCCCAGCGCGATGATGCTCATCAGCGGGGTGATGATCCCGGTGACGACCATCGCGCGCCAGGACCAGCGCCAGTTGGAGAGCTGCATGAGGCCGAGGTCGATGAATTGGGGCAGCACGCCCGGGCGTTCATTCTGAGTTCGCATAATGCAGATACAAATCTTCCAGAGTCGCCGAGTAGAGCCTGTAGTCGATCGATTCGTTCAGCCGGAGCCCCGACAGGAGCGCGGGAACGTCCTCGCGCGGGACGGTGAGCACCACGTTGTCCGGCGACTTCCAGTGGTGCGGGAGCTGGAGGGGGAGGTCCGGGACCTCTCCGGGAGCCAGCCAGATCTCCAGCCGCATGTGGGTCTGGAGTTCCCGCTTCAGCTCCGCCGGCTGCCCCAGCGCGGTGAAGGAGCCGCGCCGCATGATCCCGACGCGGTGGACGATCCGCTCCGCCTCGATCGCGTCGTGGGTGATGAAGACGATGGTCGTGCCGTGCTCCGCGTTGCATTTGCGCAGCACTTCCCACACGTGGTTGCGGTTCACGGGGTCGAGGTCGTTCGTCGGCTCGTCCAGGATGACGACCGGGAGCCGGCCGGCCATGGCCAGCGCGAGCTGCATCAGCCGCCGTTGCCCTCCCGACAGGTGCGAGCTGGACTTGCCGCGCACCTCCCCCAGTTTCCAGGTCTCGATCAGCGCGTCGCGCTCCCTGGCGGCCTCCTTGCGCGGCATGCCCCGCAGGTGCGCCGCGAAGTAGAGGGCCTCGGAGACCTTCAGCCGGTTCAGCGCCATGCTGCTCTGCGGCATGAACGCGGTCGTCATGCTCACATGCAGCGGATTGTCCGGAACGGACTTCCCGTAGAGCCGTATCTCGCCGGAGGTCGAGCGCAGGAGATTGACCATCTGCCGTACGAGCGTGGTCTTCCCGGCACCGTTGTCGCCGAGGATTCCGAAGACTTCTCCGGTCCTGATGTCCAGGGACACGTGGTCGGTGGCGGCCTCGGTCTGGTTCGGATAGACCTTCACCAGGTCTTCGATTGCATAGGCGATGTCCGTCAATCCCGCTCCCGTTCCTGATCCGGTCAGAGTTCGTTGTAGACGCTGTGCGCCGGGTCGAGGGCCAGCCGGTCCTCGAGGACACGCACGCTGTACTTCCTGGACTGCTTCTCGTAGTACTCGAATTTCTTGTCCAGATGGATGTGCTCCGTCGCCACCGCGCTGAAGATCTGGTTCGGCGTCATGGTGAGCGGGTCGACCCCCATGCGCGAGAGGTCGAAACGCTTGAGCGCGATGGTCTCCTCGACCTCTTTGTTGAAGTAGTAGCCCCCCTCGACGAGCCGGGTCTCCCGGCTGCCGAAGTCCATCATGTAATCCTGCCCGTCCACCGTCATCTCCATGGCGATGTGCGCGGTGGACGGAATGAATCCGGGAACACGCCGCTCGTGGTAGACGACCATCGGGTGGATTCCGTGCCGGTTCATGAGCGCACAGGCCACCAGCGTGCGGTCCGGGCAGGGACCGAATGCCATGGCGTCGCCGTCGTCGAGGATCTGGTGGACATTGCGGTTGCCGAAGTCGTTCCGTAGCCGGTCGGAATCCCAGACGGTCTTCACCACGTGCTGGTGGATGAAATCCACCACGGACATCAGGACGTTGGACCCGGTCGCGCAGAATGCAGGAAAGGACGGTGCGTTCGCCATGCTCCCCCTCTCTCTAGGCCGGTTCGGCCGCCAGACCCTTGCGGCGCAGGCGCGGCAGCACGCCCTCGCCGACCCAGTACGCCTCCTCCAGGTGCGGGAAGCCGGACAGGATGAACTCCTCGATGCCGAGCTCCGCGTACTCCTCGATGCGCTCGGCCACTTCGGCATGGCTCCCCACCAGCGCGGTGCCGGCGCCGCCCCGCAGCAGCCCGATGCCGGACCACAGATTCGGGTAGACCTCCAGGTCGCGCGGCTCCCAGCCGGCGCGGAAGCCCGCGTGCAGCTCCCGCATCCTGGCCTGACTGGTCGACTCGCTGGCCGCGAGCGTCTGCTGGACCTTCCCGACGTGGTCCCTGTCCAGCCCCGCGAGCAGCCGTTCGGCAGCCGCCCACGCCTCGGCCGAGGTGTCGCGGGTGACCACGTGGAAGCGGATGCCGAAGCGGAGACTGCGCCCCTCGTCGGCGGCCAGCTTCCGGATGCGCCCGATCTTCTCGGCGGCCTGCTCCGGCGGCTCGCCCCAGGTGAGGTACGTGTCGATGTGCCGCGCCGCGACCGGCCCCGCCGCCTCCGAGGAGCCGCCGAAGTACAGCTCGGGCAGCGGCGAGGGCGGGGCGGACACGGTGGCGCCGGTCACCCTGTAGTGCGCGCCGTCGAAGTCGAAGGGCGTGCCGCTCCAGGCGCCGCGCAGCACGGAGAGGAATTCGTCGGTGCGGGCGTAGCGGTCGTCCTTGGACAAGTAGTCGCCGAATCTGGCCTGTTCGTCGGCCTCTCCCCCGGTGACCACGTTGAGCAGCAGCCGGCCGCGGGAGATGCGCTGGTAGGTGGCGGCCATCTGGGCGGCCAGGGTCGGCGTGATGAGCCCGGGCCGGAAGGCGACCAGGAATTTCAGGCGTTCGGTCTCGCGGATGAGCGCGGCCGTGGTCAGCCACGCGTCCTCGCACCAGGTGCCGGTGGGCGTGAGGATCGCGTCGAATCCCATGTGTTCGGCCGCACGCGCGATCTGCGCCATGTAGCCGATGTCGGGGGCGCGGAACCGGTCGGCCCCCTCCTCGCGGGCGCCCTCTCCCCCGTGGCCGGGGCCGTGCGTGCCGTGCGTGCCCACCGTCAGCGAGCGCCCGTCGCTGGCCGTCGGGAGGAACCAATGAAACCGGAGTGTCACCGTGCCTCCATTTCCTCCGGAGCCGGACCCCAGGGATCCGGATCGATCCCAGGGAGCCGGAACGTCAGTCGGTCCAGTCGCTTCAGTCGGTCAGTCGGTTCAGTCCGTGTCGAAATCACCCGCGGCGCGGGCGCGGAGTCGCGCGTGCAGTACGCCGTCCAGCGTCAGGTATCCGGATTCCAGCGCCGCCCGCATGCGCGCCTCCGACTCCCGCCCGGGAATCCGTACGGAGTCGCCCTCGCGGGTCGTGGCCTTCTCCATTGCCTCAAGGAGCCGTTGGTTGTCCGCGGCGAATGCGTTCAGGGCTCCGCCGAACGAGGGGTCGACCGCCATGAACGCGTAGCCGGTCTCCCATGTGGAGGTCACCTCGTGGCTCATCGGGAATCCGAAAAGGGAACCTGTCAGAATCTGCACCATCAGCGATACGGCGAATCCCTTGTGCCCGCCGAACACCACCGCGGACTCGGCCTCGTGCGGGTCCTCGGTGAAATCGCCGTGCGCGTCGACAAAGCAGCCCGGCGGCAAGGGAGTTCCACTGCGCCGGCACTCCCACAGCAGTCCCATGGGCGCCTTCGTGGTGGACATGTCGATCGCGACGGGCGCCTCGCGGGTGGGGAAGGCGAAGCTCAGCGGGTTCACGCCGAGGAACGGGGTGCGGCCGCCCTCGATGGTGCCGTCCGGCCTGGAGGTGTTCATCACCAGCCCGAACATTCCCTGGTGGGCAATGTGTTCGGCCCAGGGTGCGAGCACCCCGTACCGCTGCACGTTGAGCACCCCGACCATGCCGACGCCGGACTCGCGCGCCTTGCGCACCGCGGTGCGGACCGCGAAGTCCGCGCTCACGGGGCCCACTTCGCGCCGCCCGTCGACGACCGCCAGGCCGCCGTGCTCGTGCGTGATGCGGGGGCGGCCCTGCCGCTCGGCGAAGAAGCGGCATTCGAAGCAGAACTTCGCGATGCCGTGCGTCGGCTTTCCCCGCAGTTCTCCCTCCAGATAGTGGTCGACGACGAGATCGATGTCCTCTTCGGGGACCGCGGTGCGCAAGCACACCTCCGCCATCAGCGTTCTGATCTCCGCGATGCCGATGCGCATTGCTATATGCCCGGAGAAAGCCGCCGGACCGAAGGAGCACGGCCGGCGCTGCGGGGGCGGTGGGACTCCTCACGGGAGAGGCTTCGGGCGAGGTGCGAAGTCGTCCGATTCCCGGTGACCCGTAAGGAAGATCGTGAATGTCTCTGCATGCATGGTGTCGCATAAACACGAGGCATGTTGCAAACAGTGCCGTATCGCCCACCACCGGGGAAAGTCGGCGGTTTGTTGTTGGCCGGACGACGGATGTTCAAACACTGTACGGGCACCGTGCACCGGATCCCCCATGACCAGCGCCTTACGCCGCATCACCATGCACACCACTCGCCCCGACCGCCGCCACGATGTGACCCACGTCACCGCCGACTTGAGAGGTCTGTACCATTTTCTCCGTTTCCCCCGCCGCGTTTTCGGCCACTGTGTCAGGACTGGAGAAAGGGAATCCGCACCTCCGGAGATTCCGGATGCGCGAAGCGGCAAGAACACGAGCGCGGGATTCCCGGATTCACCCGCGCCTCCCCCGCATCACCTCGCAGGCCGTCAATTCCCTTCCCCGGAAGGGAAGATCGGGAAAGCGGCGGTCGCGGCGAGCGCGACTCCGCTTCCTCTTTCCTTCCGCGCAGCCGGTCAGCGGCACCGTGAGCGGTGCGGCAGGATGGCGGCATGGCAACGGTTCTGGCTTTTCACGCGCACCCGGACGACGAGGTGCTGATGACGGGCGGCACCCTCGCGCGTGCGGCGGCGGCCGGGCATCGCGTGGTCATCGTGGTCGCCACGGACGGGCTCATGAAGGAGGCGCCGGAGGACGGCGAGACCCCGCGCATGGGCGAACTGCGCGCGAGCGCGAGGCGGTTGGGCGTCTCCCGCGTCGTGCACCTGGGGTACGCCAGCAGCGGCCACGGCCCGGTGCTCTACCCCGACCCCGCCGACCGGCAGCGCTTCGTGCGCGCCGGCACCGAGGAGGCGGCCGGGCGGCTGGCGGCGATCCTGCGCGAGGAGGAGGCGCAGGTGCTGCTCAGCTACGACCCCAACGGCGGGTACGGCCACCCCGATCACGTGAAGGTGCACGAGGTCGGTCGCAGGGCGGCCGCGCTCAGCGGCGTGCCCCGGCTGCTGGAGGCCACCATGCCGCGCGACACGGTCGAGCGCCTGGTGCGTCTGATCCGCGCGCTGCGGATCCCGTTCCGCTTCGACGACGAGGCGCTGAGCAGCGCCTACAGCCCGCGCTCGGCGATCACGCACACCCTGCGGGTACGCCGCTTCGCCCGGGACAAGCAGGCGGCGCTCGCCGCGCACCGCTCCGAGGTGATGGGCCGCGGCCGCATCGCCCCCGTGATGCGCGCGCTGGTGCGCATGCCGGCCCCGCTCTTCGGCCTGCTGCTGGGCCGCGAATGGTACGTCGAGGTCACGGACACCGACACGGTCGGCGAGGTGTCGTCACGCGACATGGCGCAGGACCTCTTCGCACTCCTCCCGCGCGGCACCGGCACACCGGACCCGCACGGCGTCCACGTACAGGAGCGCGGCTAGCAACACCCGGCGTAGGGCGCCCGGTTCGAGCCATCGCGCACGGCGTTCCATGGCGCCTGCCGCACACGGCGCTCGACGCCCACCAGGCCGCCAGGCCCCCGCGCTCAGTTCCAGATTCCCCGTACGGCCGCCACCGTGAAGCCGGGGCCGAAGGCCAGCAGCAGGCCGCCGGTTCCCGGCGCGGGCGGCGACGCGTGGCTGCGGCGGAGGATGTCCAGCACCGCGTTGCCGCCCAGATTGCCGCTCTGCTCAAGGGAGTCGAGGGAGTGCCGGGCGCTGCCGGCGTCCAGGCCGAGGGCCGCGGTGGTGCCGGTGATGATGCGCGGCCCGCCCGGGTGGATCACGGCGAAGGAGGGCCGCCACCCGCGCAGCCACTCCAGCACGCGCGGCATCGCCTCGCCAGGGGCTGCCAACGCCTTCTTGGTGGAGTCGAAGTGCAGGCCGGCGGCGTCCACCCGGCCCCAGTAGCGGTCGAGGGAGTCGGGCAGCACGTACTCGAAGGTCTCCTCGACGGCCAGGCCGGGGCCCAGCGGCGCGTCGGTGACCACGCAGGCGCCGGCCGAGTCGCCGAACAGCGCCTTGTAGATCATGCTCTCCACGCTGTCCTCGTCCCTGTGGTAGATCGCGGAGAGCACCTCGGCCACCACGACCAGCACCTTCGCGCCCGGCCTGGCCTTGAGCAGGTCGGCAGCGCGGATGAGCGCCTGCGCGCCGCCGGCGCACGCGAGGGAGCCCATCGGGAGGCGGCAGATCTCGGGACGCAGGCCCAGCTCGGCGACCAGCCGTACGTCGAGATTCGGCACGGCCCACGAGGTGGTGTGGCTGGTGATCATCGCGTCCACCTCGGCGGCGTGCAGGCCTGTGTGCTCCAGCGCGCCCCGCGCGGCCTCCACGGCCAGCCCGGCGGCGTCGGTGAACGCCGAGGACATGCGGTGTGCGGCGCCGTTGGCCGCCACCACCTCCTCGAAGGGGCGGGTGAAGTAGCGCTCGGCCACCCCGCACCCCTCGATGACGCGGAGGAACACCGGGAGCCGCGGGTGCTCCGCGTGGCGCGCGCGGACGTCCGCGCCGATCTCGGCGGTGGTGACCTTGTACGGCGGTAAGACGGTGACGGGTTCGCTGACGTGGGCAGGCACGGTTCCCCCCGCGGTGAAAGTGGATGAGAGAGGCGAACTCTACTGCGTGACCCATGACGTACCGGAGGAAAACGGGTCGCCTACGACAAGGCGCATCTCCGGGTCTTGACACTCACTTCGGGCCGCGTCCACGATGCTTGCGCTGCGCGGTGCCGCATGCCCCGGACCCGGTGCGAGGTCCGGATCCGCGCCCCGCGCGCTTCTCGCCATTCCGCAGTTCCGTTTTCCGCTGTTCCGCTGTATTCAGCCCTTGCGCCCGTGCTCCGAGTGCCGATGCACGTACGGCCGATTCCCGGGCGCAGCACCACTTCTCACTTCCCGTACGCAGCGGGGGCGGGCTTTTCCGTACGCACACACCGCGCAGGACGACGGCATTCATCGACGGCATTCTTCGAAGGAGCGTCCAACGTGAGCGGCAGAGCACGGCACACGGCACGGGGGAACCGACGGCGCGGCACCCATCGGATGGTGCGCGCCGCGACGCTGTCCGTTCTCCTCGGCCTCTCCACCCTGACGATTCCCTCGGTCTCGGCGCAGCCCGCTCCCGAAAAAAGCCAGGCGGAGGACCAAAACCAGGACCAGCCGCACCAGTTCGTGACCCGCCCCGATCTGCGGCCCCCGCGCATCACCGTCCGCACGCCCGCGCAGGGCACCGCCCCGGGGTCGGTCTTCCTCTCGCCCAAGACCGACACGCTCTCGCTGGAGCCCGCGCTGCCGCAGGGCGGTCCGGAGATCGTGGACGACCAGGGGCAGCCGGTGTGGTTCGGCAAGCGCGGCGACGGCATGCTGATCCGCACGGCCGCGCTCCAGCCGCAGACCTACCAGGGCAAACCCGTGCTGACCTGGTGGGAAGGACTCCCCGTACAGGTCGACGAGCTCGGCAACCCGGTGTTCGGGAACTGGGTGGTCATGGACCAGTCCTACCGCGTCATCGCCCGCGTACGACCTGGCAAAGGCCTGCCGTTCTCGGACATGCACGACATGAAGATCACCCCGCAGAACACCGCCCTGATCCTGGTCTACAAGCAGACCCTGCGGAAGATCGGGAACGTCATCCAGCCGGTCATCGACAACGTCATCCAGGAAATCGACATCAAGTCGGGCCGGGTGCTCATGAATTGGAGCAGCCTCGACCACATCGGCATCCCGGAGTCCTATTTCCCGCGCAAGAACCTGGTGCCGTACCACTATCTGCACCTCAACTCGCTGACCCTGGACGACGACGGGAACATCCTCGTCAGCGGCCGGCACACCAGCACCGTCTACAAGATCGACCGGCATACGGGGAAGGTGCTCTGGCGGCTGGGCGGCAAGAAGAGCGACTTCACCCTCGGCAAGGGCGCGGCATTCGCCTGGCAGCACGACGTGTCCAGGGAGCGGGACGGCACGCTCTCCATGTTCGACAACACCGCCATCACGACGGGCAAGGAGGGCGGAGAGAAGCGGTCGCGCGGACTCGTACTCGATGTGGACGAGCAGAAGAAGACCGCCACGCTCAAGCACGAATACCTCAGCCCTGACGGCCTGCAGTCCGGAACGCAGGGCAGCATGCAGGTGCTTCCGAACGGCAACGCCTTCGTCGGCTGGGGAACGCACGGGTATTTCACCGAGTTCTCCCCGAAGGGGCAGGTGCGCTTCAACGCCTCCTTCGCCAAGGACCGCGTCAATTCCTACCGGGCCTTCCGCTTCCCGTGGCGGGGCAAGCCGGAGGACCGCCCTGCGGTGGCGGGCCGCGGCGAGGGCGGCGGCACGACCGCGTACGCCAGTTGGAACGGCGCCACCGACGTCGCCTCGTGGAGGTTCCTCGCCGGCCCGTCCCCGACCGCGCTCAAGGAGGTGAAGGAGGTGCCGAAGAAGGGCTTCGAGACCTCGGCCGGACTGGGCCGGAACGAGGCGTACGTCGCCGTGCAGGCGCTGGACGCGAAGGGCGGGGTCCTGCGCACCTCCGCCCCGGCCGCCGTGCGCTGAGCAGCACCCCCGTACGCCCCGCCCCGCCCCCGTACGCCACCACCAGGAACTCCCCCGGAAGGAACCGCCCATGGAGCCCGACCACGCCCTGCCCGACGAGCTCCCGCCGTCCGACGAGCCCTCGTTTGCCGACGACGCCCTGCTGGCCTCCCACCTGGCCGCCGGCGCCGGACGCGTACTCCTGGACCTCAGGCTCGAGCTGGGCTTCGAGGACCCGAAAGAGCTCAAAAGGCTCGGCGACCAGCGCGCCCACGAACATCTCACCGAGGCGCTGCGCCGCCACCGTCCGGCGGACGCCGTGCTCTCCGAGGAGGGCGCGGACGACGAGCGGCGCCTGTCGGCCCCGCGCGTGTGGATCGTCGATCCGCTGGACGGCACGCGGGAGTTCTCCGAGGAGGGGCGCACCGACTGGGCGGTGCACGTGGCCCTGTGGGAGAAGGGGGAGCTGGTGGCCGGGGCCGTGGCGCTGCCCGCGCGCGACACCGTTCTCGGCACGGGCGAACCGCTCCCGCATGCGTCCGCCCGGGCGGACGCCACCCGCACACAGGGCGGTCGCATCCGCCTCGCCGTCAGCCGTAGCAGGCCCCCGCGCCTGACCGCTCCCCTCGCCGCGGCGCTCAACGCCGAGCTGGTGCCCATGGGTTCGGCTGGCGTGAAGATCGCGTCCGTGCTGCTCGGCGAGGCGGACGCCTATGTGCACGCCGGCGGGCAGTACGAGTGGGACTCGGCCGCTCCCGTGGCGGTGGCGGCGGCGCACGGGCTGCACGCCTCGCGCATCGACGGAACACCGCTCACCTACAACAAACAGGGCGCCTGGCTGCCTGACCTGCTCGTATGCCGTCCCGAGCACCGGGACAGGCTGCTCGCCGCCGTCCAGGAGGCCTGCCTCGCAGAGCCAGAGCCAGAGCCAGGGCCCGCGTCAGAGCCAGGGCCCGCGTCAGAGCCGGAGGGAACCGCATGAAGGTCATAGGCGCCGGGTTCGGCCGCACCGGGACACTCTCGGTCAAGGCCGCGCTGGAACAGCTCGGATTCGGTCCCTGCTATCACATGCTGACCGCCTTCGAGCGGCCCGAACACCTCAGGCAGTGGCTGCGGGCGCGGCAGGGCGGCGGCGTCGACTGGGCCGGGCTCTTCTCCGGCTTCGAGGCCACCATGGACTGGCCGGCCTGCGACTTCTGGGAGGAGCTGCTGGCCGCGTTCCCGCAGGCCAAGGTCGTCCTCACGGTGCGCGATCCGGAGCGCTGGTACGAGAGCTTCCGGGCGACCCTCGCCCCGCTGTGGGACGGCGAGGGCGCGGGCGAGGCCCCTGCACCCGAGTTCCGCGCCTATCTGGAGCTGGTGCACCGCATCGCGAGCGACACCTTCGACGGGCGCCTCGACGACAAGGAGCACGTCATCTCCGTGTTCGAGGAGCACAACAGGAGGGTCCGCGAGAAGGTGCCGGCCGAGCGCCTGCTGGTGCACGAAGTCACGGAGGGATGGCAGCCGTTGTGCGACTTCCTCGGCGTGGACGTCCCCGCCGACACCCCGTTCCCCCGCCTGAACGACCGCGAGAGCTTCCAGGAATTGGTGCGCCGGCGCCTGTCGACGTGAACGGGGCCTCGTTACGGGGCGCTGGAAAGGGGACGACGGGCGGGCACGGGACGACGGTGACGGTTGCGGGGAGGGAGCGACGGTGACGTACGCGGCAGCCCGGCACCCGGGCGGGGCGCTCCACCACACGCGCACGCCGTCCCCCTCCCCGCCGCTCCCCCCGTTCGCGCGCCTCCCCGTGCTGGGCCTCGCCGCCGCGTTCGCGCTGGTCCTCCTCGTCACCAGCGGCCGCTTCGCTTACAAGGGCGACGAGCTGTACTTCCTCATCGCCGGGCGGCATCTGAGCTGGGGTTACGCGGACCAGCCGCCGCTCGTCCCGCTGCTCGCCCGCCTCATGGAGACGCTCGCGCCCGGCTCCCCCGTCGTGCTGCGCCTGCCGGTGACACTGGCGGTCCCCCTCGCCGCCGTCGTCACGGCCCTGACCGCGCGGGAATTGGGCGGGGGCAGACGCGCGCAGTTCCTGGCGGCCGCCACGTTCCTCACCGCGCCACAGGTGCTCAATGTCAGCCACAACCTGGTCAAGCGCCCCCTCGAACTGTGCCTCTGCGCGGTCATGCTGTGGCTGCTCGTGCGCTGGGTGCGTGCGCGCGACGACCGGCTCTGGCCGGCGATCGGCCTGGTCACCGCCCTGGCGCTGCAGAACAACTACCTCATCGGCGCCTTCTGGGCCGCCGCGGCTCTGGCGATCGCCGCGACGGGCCCACGTGAGGTCTTCCGCCGCCCGCTGATGTGGGCGGGCGCGGCGATCGTCGCGGTGTCCCTGGTCCCGGGCCTGCTGTGGCAGGCGGCGCACGGCTGGCCGCAGCTCGCCATGGGCTCGGTGATCGGCGCCGAAGTGGCCTCCGAATCGGGCCGGTTGCTGTTCGTTCCGCTGGTGTTCCTGGCCGCGGGGCTGGTCGGTTCGGCGCTGTTCTGTTCCGGACTGTGGTGGCTGCTGCGTTCCCCCGGCCTGCGCCCGTACCGCTTCCTCGGCTGGACCGTCCTCCTGCTCGCCGTCCTCATCTGCGCGGTGAACGGCAAGCGGGACTATCTGGCCGCCATGTCCTTCCCGCTGTGCTGGGCCGTCGCCGCCGTCCAGGTCGAGCGGCACGCCACGGCCCGGCTGTGGCGATGGCTCCCCACCCTCCCGGCGCTCGCCCTCTCGCTGCTGGTGTGCCTGCGCGGACTCCTCCCGTTGCAGGTCGACTGGATGTGGGGCGCCGACCGCTACCTCGTACTGACCCGCGACAGCGACTGGCACGCCCTGTCGGCCGAGGTCGCGGCGGCCTCCCGGGACCTGCCGCCTGACGAGCGGAAACGCACGGTGGTCATCGCCGGGGACTACTGGCGGGCCAGCGCGCTGGAGTGGCTGCGGCCCGAGTACCGCCTGCCGCCGGTGTACGGGGACATGCGCGGCTCCTGGTACTTCGGCACCCCGCCCGCGACCGCCCGCACCGTCGTGTACGTCGGCCCCGTGCCCGGCACGCTGCGGAGACACTGCGGGGAGCTCCGGCGCACGGGGGCCGTCTCGGGCGAGCGCGCGACGACCGCCCCGGGCACGGACGCCGACGCGCCGGTCTCGGTCTGCTCCGACCTGCGCACACCGCTCCCCCAACTCTGGCCAGCGCTGCACCACTTGGAACTGCACGAGAACGGCCGCACGCGATAGCCCGACCCGCACCCCGCAGCACGGCGGGGAACCCGGCGGGAGCCGCGCGCGTTCCGCTGCACGGGCGGCGCACGCGCGTGCCCGGCATGTCCTCCCACCCTCGCCGGGGTTCGGGGACTTCACTGCCCGCGGAAAGGAAGGAGCGGCCGGAGTCCGCCGCCGGACGGGCAGGCGCAGACGTGACCACCGGGCCGCGCAGCACGTGGGGCACACGATCCAGCGCCGTGCCGGGTGGAGCGCTCTCGCAGCGGCGGCGCTCACCGGTCTGCTCACCGCGGGGACGCTGCCCACCGCGGCGACCGAGGCCGCGCCGCGGGCCGGCGGGCGGTACGCCGACGCGCGCTTCCTCGACCTGGACATCGGCGAGGTGGGGCCGCTCGGCACGACCGGTTTCCGCGGCTCGTACGGTTCGGCGCACTCCGAGTCCACCGGACAGGACAGCGCCGACTACCGGGACCCGGACGGGGTGGAGCGGTACGCCAAGACCAGCGGGCAGAAGGTGACCCGCACCTCCTACAACGACGCGCAGCTCACCGCCGACAACTCCCTCACCGGGCTGGACCTGACGCTCGGCGACCCCGCGATCCGGCTGCTCCACATCGGCACGGTGCACACCCACGCGATGTGCGTGCCGGAGCCGTACGGGCCCTACGCGCAGGCGTATGTGCGCACCGACTCCAACACCATCAACGTGCTGGGCCGTCAGGTCCCGGTCGGCACCACCTCCTTGGAGGTCTCCGGCGCCGAGCTGGGGCACCCGGACACGCTGGGCACCAGCACGCTGAAGGTGAGTTACGAGCAGCACGAGGACCCGCCGGGCGGTGCGGCCGTACGGGGCAACGCTGCGACGGCGAGCGTGCGGATCACCGTGACCGGGCAGCTCAGGAACCGGCAGGGCGAAGTCGTGTACGACGGGCCGATCACCTCGATGGAGCTCGGGAAGGTGGAGGCGCGCTGCGGCGAGGACCGGCCGTCGCCCTCGCCGTCGGCGTCCTCCAGCCAGGTCCCGCCTCCGGAGTCCCCCGGGCCCCAGTCACCCGGCCCGACCGACCCGACTCCCGAGCCCAGCGACGAGCCGTCCAGCGAGACACCGGCCCCGACTCCCACGCCGAGTGACACGGAGTCACCGGAGCCCTCGCCGTCCGGGAGCGCGACACCGACGCCCAGCCCGACGCAGACCCCGACTCCGACCCCGAGCAGCACGGGCTCGGAGAGCGTCCCTCCGGCCACCGGCACGCCGAGCACGCCCAGCACGCCGACCGCCCCGAGCACACCGGGGAAGCCGGACAAGCCGGGCCCCTCCCTGCCGGACACCGGGCTCAGCTATCTCGCCGCCGCGCTGCTCGCGGGGCTGCTGGCCTCCGTGGGCCTGGTGCTCCTGTACGTCTCCCGGGGCCGCAGGCCGGAATGAGCGGCACGGGGGCCTCGTACGCGGCGTTCGTGCACCGGTCCCCGCGCGGAATCCCCGTACGCGCGGCCTCGTACGCCGCTCAGTCCCAGCGCACCGGCACCGCGTCCACGCCGCCCGTGACGCGGTCCGAGTGGACCGGGATCTCGTCGACGGGACGCGCCAGGCGCAGCGTCGGGAAGCGGGTGAAGAGGGCGGCGAAGACCGTGCGGAGTTCGATGCGGGCGAGGCTCGCGCCGATGCAGAAGTGCGCGCCGTGGCCGAAGGCCAGGTGCGGGTTGGGCTGGCGGTCCGCGTCGAACTCCTCGGGTGCGTCGAACGCCTCGGGGTCCCGGTTGGCCACGCCCGGCGGGATGAGCACGGCGTCGCCCTCGGGGATCGTCTCGCCGCTTGCCAGGACCACGTCCTCGTGCGCGTACCGGAGGATTCCCAGGCCGCCGGGTGACGCCAGCCGCAGCACCTCCTCGACCGTGCTGTTGACCCGGCCCTCGGGGTCGGCGGTCAGCGCGTCGCGCCGGGCCGTGTCGGTGAGCAGCATGAGGACGCCGAGGTCGATGCGGTTGACGGTGGTCTCGTGCCCGGCGAAGAGGAGCCCCGAGGCGATGCGGGTGAGCTCGTCGTGGCTGAAGATGGGGTCCTCGGCCTGGGCGCGGGCCAGGTCGGTGATGACGTCTTCGCCCGGGTCATCGAGCTTGGCCGCGGCGAGCCGGCCCATGTAGGCGCGGAACTCGTCCATGGCGTCCTGCGCGTCGCTTCCGGTGTCGATGCGGCCGACGCGCTCGGACAGGCCGCGGAAGTAGCCGCGGTCGGCGAAGGGGATGCCGAGCAGTTCGCAGATGACCATCACGGGCAGCGGGAACGACAGGTGCGCGTGCAGGTCGACGGGCTGGTCGGGGGCCTGCGCGCGGGCCGCCTCCATGGCGTCGAGGCAGGCGTCGACCAGCTCCCGCACGTGCTCGCCGAGCAGCCGCATGCGGCGGGCCGAGAACGCGGGGGTCAACAGGGCGCGCATGCGCCGGTGTTCCTCGCGCTCGGTCTCGTGGTCGCCGTTCGGGCCGCCCATGATCGCGGCGTCCGAGACCGCCGCCGCCTCCTCGGGGCGCGGGTGCGAGCGTCCGAGGCGTACGTCGGCGAAGAGCTCGCGCGCCTGGTCGTACCGGGTCACCAGCCAGGCCGTGTCCCCCGCGGGAGTGCGCACCCGCACGAGGGGCGCCTCCCGGCGCAGCACCGAATACAGCGGCGCGAGGTCCACCGCGTCGGGCCGGTCGAAGGGCAGGCGGGGCGCCTGTTCCGTCGCCGGGCCGCGGGTCGTTTCATGATCGAGTACGTCGCTCATGCGGTTCCTCCTCGCCTTCGGGTGGCGCGTGATCGCCTTCGGGTGGTGCGTTGCCGGTGCTCCGTGGGTCGTGCTCCGTGCGGTGTGCGGGCGCTGCGGGGTGCGGGGCGGGGCCGGCGGGGTGCGCGGCGGGACCGGCGTCTTCGACCTGCGCCAACACGCCGTCCAGCCAGCGCAGTTCGCTCCGTACCCGGCGCGTCACCTCGTCCAGCGCGACCCGGTGCCAGGTGCCCTCCTCCTGGGCCTCTCCCAGGGCGGCCACCCGGTCGTGGCGGCTCACCAGCGCGCGCCGGCGGGCGTGCAGGACCTGAGCCTGCTCCCCGGGCTCCAGCCAGCCGAAGTGGCTGAGGCGGGCCAGGAACTCCGCCTCGTCGCCCGCGAGTTCCCCTGGGAGGTCGGCGAGCATGTCGTGGAGGAGTTCGCGGCCGACGTCGGTGATCGTGTAGACGTGCCGGGGCGGGCGTCCTGGAAGCTCCTCGGCCGCCTTGTGCACCGCGCCGGCCTCGGAGAAGCGGCGCAGCGCGGGGTAGAGCGAGTTGTTGGAGAGCGCGAAGCCGCTGCTCTCCTCCACCCGTCTGCGCAACTCGTAGCCGTGCGACGGCCGTTGGGCCAGGTTCGCCAGCAGCACCACGTCCACCCACACCTAAGTCACCGTAACCTAGGGCACGGTGACACACCAGGGTCGGCGGCCGGACGGCTCGTGCGCCAGGGCCGTTCGGCCCTGGCGGGGATCCGTCCGTTCCGGGAGGCTCGTGGGCGGACAGGCACGTGCGTACATGCGGGAGGGGCCGGGATGAGTGCCGGTATGAGTGAGAGCGCACCGGAGTTCTCGGCGCAGAATCCGATCAGGGTCTTCCTGCTCGACGACCACGAGGTGGTACGCCGCGGGCTGGCCGATCTGCTCGGCACCGAGGGCGACATGACGATCGTCGGCGAGGCCGCGGGCGCCGAGCAGGCGCTCGCGCGCATCCCCGCGCTGCGGCCGCATGTGGCGGTGCTGGACGTGCGGCTGCCCGACGGGGACGGGATCTCGGTGTGCCGCGACCTGCGGGCGCGCTTCCCCGAGACCGCCTGCCTGATGCTGACCTCCTTCGACGAGGAGGACGCGCTGCTGGACGCGATCATGGCGGGCGCCGCGGGCTATGTGCTCAAGCAGATCGAGGGCGCCGACATCGTGGCCGCGGTGCGCACCGTGGCGTCGGGGCGCTCGATGCTCGACCCCAACACCACGGCGCGGCTGATGATTTCGCTGCGCCAGGAGCCGGAGGAGGCGCCGCCGGGCGATCCGCGGCTCTCGGCCCTCTCGCCGCGCGAACGCGACATCCTCCAGCTCATCGGCGAGGGCCTGACGAACCGCCAGATCGGCCTGCGGCTCTACCTGTCCGAGAAGACGGTGAAGAACAACATCTCCCGCATCCTCGCCAAGCTGGGCGTCCAGCGCCGCATCCAGGCGGCGGTGCTGGCGCCGCAGCTCGGCGCGTCCGGGGGCGGTGCCGGCGAGGGGTCCGGCGGCGGGTCGCACCGGGGCTGAGCCGCCGGAGCCGACCGGAAGCTTCTGCCTGAGCGGAGCCCGCCCGAGTGAGGCCCGCTCCTACGCGGGATCCTCCGGTCCGCTTCCGCCGAGGGCCGGCGCCCGCCACACCAGCCGCGTACCGGCTCCGGCTCCGCCTCCGTCGGCACTCCCGCCGCCCGCCGTACCACCCGCTGAACCGCCCACCGCGCCGTCCGCCGGGCCGACCTCGAAGGTGCCGCCGCACTGGCGTGCCCGCTCGGCGAGGTTCTTGAGGCCGCTGCGGTGGCCCGGCTCGGGGATGCCGCGCCCGTCGTCGGTGACGGTCAGGGTCAGCTCGCCCCCGGACACGGCCAGGTGTACGTCGACGGAGGACGCCTTCGCGTGGCGCGCCACGTTGCTCAGCGCCTCCTTGAGCACGGCCGTGACGTGGTCGGCGACCTGCCCGGACACCTCGGTCTCCACCAGGCCCTCCACGCGCAGCGCCGGCGGGAAGCCCAGCATCCCCGCCGCCTCCCCCACCGCGGCGGCGACCCGGGAGCGCAGCCCGGTGCTCTCGCCCGCCTCGTGGCTGCGCAGCCCGAAGATCGTGGAGCGGATGATCTTGATGGTGGTGTCGAGGTCGCTGACGGCCCGGGCCAGCCGTTCGGAGAGCTCGGGGTGGCCGGTGAGCCGCTGGGCGCTCTGGAGCGTCATGCCGGTGGCGAAGAGCCGCTGGATGGCCAGATCGTGCAGGTCGCGCGCGATGCGGTCGCGTTCTTCGAGGAGGGCGAGCTGCTCGGCGTCGCGGCGCCGCTCGGCGACCTCCATGGCGAGGGCCACCTGCCCGACGAAGGCGCGCAGCGCGCCGGTCTCCCCCTCGGTGAACGGCAGGCTGCCGACCGCGCGCGCCAGCGCCAGCACGCCCCGCGCCTCCCCGCCCGTACGCATCGGCACGGCCACGGCGGGCCCGAGCCCCTGCCACAGGTGCGGCTCCCCCGCGACCCTTCCGTCGTGCTGGATGTCGGCGCTGGTCACCGGCTCGGAGGTGCGGAAGGCGGCGGACATGAAGCCGTCCTGCCGCGGAAGCGTGATGCCCTGGTGCGCCTCGGCGCCCAGGCCCAGGGCCCGTCCCGTGCGCAGTCCGCCGCCGCCTTCGACGGGAACGGCGACCACGCCCAGGTCGGCCCGTACGCCGTCCATCGCGTGCCGGACGATGAGTTCCAGGACGTCGCCGCGCGGAGCCCCCGACAACAACGCGGCCGTCACCTCACCACCCGCCGCCGCCCAGCGTTCGCGCCGCCGCGCCTCCTCATACAACTGCGCATTCTCGATCGCCACCCCCGCCGCCACCGCCAGCGTCGACAGCACCGCCTCATCCTCGGCGTCGAACTCCTTCGCCCCCCGCTTCTCCGTCAGATAGAAATTCCCGAACACCTCATCCCGCACCCGGATCGGCACCCCGAGAAAGGAGTGCATCGGCGGATGGTTGGGCGGGAAACCGTACGACGCCGGATGCTCCGACAACTCCGAAAGACGCAACGGCTCCGGATGACGGATCAACTCCCCCAGAATCCCGTGCCCGCGCGGCAGATCCCCGATCACCGCCCGCTGCTCCTCACTCACCCCCACCGTCAAAAACTGCGCCAGCTCCTGCTCCTCCCCCACCACGCCCAGCGCCCCGTACTCGGCATCCACCAGCACCACCGCGGCCTCCACGATCTGCCGCAACACCTGCGACACCTCAAGACCCCGGCCAATGGAGAGCACCGCCTCCAACAAACCGTGCAACCGATCCTGCGTCCCCCGCACCGAACGGATGCGCCGCTCCATCTCCTCCAGCAACTCATCCAGGCGTAACCGGGGCACGCCCGTCGCCCCGCCGACCGCGCAGTCCTCACTCACCGATACCCCCACCAATGCCCCGCCGCAGGCCATTCGGGCCCTTGCGGACTCCCCTCACGCAATCCCCCGGGCCACAACGTAACTCCCCAACGCCCCGGGGTCTGAGCCGAGTTCGCGCCCTCGTGTGCGTTGTCCCGTTATGGGCGTGTACGAGGTGGACGAAGCCACGGCGGGGCCCTGCACGACCTGGCCGGACTCCGGTGAGATCGCACAAGGGCGGCTATTGACCGGCGCCGTTGCGCCTCCGTAGATTCCCGTTCCGCTAGAAGGACACTGCGTTTCACATGATGGAAACCTGGAGAGCCTGATGACTGCCGTCCACGATCAGTCTCCGGCGGGTACGAACAGCACGCACCCTCCCACGAGCCCCGATCTCTACAGCTACGACCTCGCCCCGACGAAACGGGAAGGCCGCAGGTGGGGCGCCTACAACGTCTTCACCCTGTGGGGCAACGACGTACACAGCCTGGGCAATTACGCCTTCGCCATCGGGCTGTTCGCGCTGGGGATGAGCGTCTGGGACATCCTGCTGTCCTTCGTGCTCGCCTCGGCGCTGCTGTTCCTCCTGCTGACCCTCTCCGGGTACATGGGGCACAAAACCGGTGTCCCCTTCCCCGTGATGAGCCGGATCTCCTTCGGCATCAAGGGCGCGCAGATACCCGCCGTGGTGCGCGGCGCCGTGGCCATCGCGTGGTTCGGCATCCAGACGTATCTGGCCGCGAACGTGCTGCGTACGCTGCTCAAGGCGATGTTCCCCGGGCTGGCCTCACTGGACGGCAACTCGCTGCTCGGGCTCTCCACGCTCGGCTGGATCACCTTCCTCGCGCTGTGGGCGCTCCAGGTGCTGCTCGTGAGCTACGGGATGCACGTCATCCGGCGGTACATGGCCTTCGCGGCGCCGACGATCCTCATCACCATGACCGTGCTGGCGGTCTGGATGTTCTTCCGCTCCGGCGGCTCGATCGCGATGTCCACCGGGCACGCGCCCACCGGCGGCGCGAAGTTCCTGCACATCTTCGAGAACGCGGCGCTCTGGGTCGTCATCTACGGCACCTTCGTGCTCAACTTCTGCGACTTCACGCGCTCCGCCAAGAGCCGCGGCGCCATCGTGCGCGGCAATCTGATCGGCATCCCGGTCAACATGCTCTTCTTCGCGGGCATCGTGGTGGTGCTCAGCGGCGCGCAGTTCAAGCTCAACGGCAAGGTCATCACGAGCCCCACCGACATCGTGCAGACCGTCCCCAACATGGTGCTGCTGGCCGCCGCCTCGCTGGCCCTGATCGTGCTCACCGTGGCCGTGAACCTGCTGGCCAACTTCGTCGCGCCGATCTACGTCCTGGTCAACCTCTTCCCGCGGAAGCTCAACTTCCGCAGGGCCGGGCTGGTCAGCGCCATCATCGGGCTGGTCATCCTGCCGTGGAACCTCTACAACAACCCGACGGTGGTCAACTACTTCCTCGGCGGCTTGGGCGCCCTGCTGGGACCGGTGTTCGGCGTGGTCATGGCCGACTACTGGCTGATCCGCAAGACCCGGGTGAACGTCCCCGCGCTCTACACCCAGGACCCCGAGGCCGACTACTTCTACCGCGGCGGCTTCAACGTCCGGGCCATCGGCGCCTTCGTGCCGGCCGCCGTCATCGCCGTGGTGATCGCCCTGGTGCCGTTCTTCAGCACCGTCTCCGGGTTCTCCTGGTTCTTCGGCGCCGGGATCGCCGCGCTCGTCTACCTGGCCGTCGCCGACCGCGACCGCCCGGCCCAGGACGTGGACGGCGAGCCCCTCGCGGTCGCCGCCGAGTGAGCCAGGGCCCTGCGACACCGGCCACCACCCCGCACCACCCTCCGCACCACTCTCCCGAAAGCCGAGCCATGCGCATTCTCGTCGTCAACGTCAACACCACCGAGGCCATCACCAAGGGCATCGGCGAACAGGCCGCGGCCGTGGCCTCGCCCGGCACCGAGATCGTGCCGCTCACGCCGAAGTTCGGCGCGGAGTCGGTGGAGGGCAACTACGAGAGCTACCTCGCCGCGATCGCGGTCATGGAGACCGTCCGCTCCTACCCCGAGCCCTTCGACGCGGTGATCCAGGCCGGGTACGGGGAGCACGGCAGGGAGGGCCTGCAGGAGCTGCTCGACGTGCCGGTCGTGGACATCACCGAGGCGGCGGCGACCACCGCGCAGTTCCTCGGCCACAAATACTCCGTGGTCACCAGCCTCGATCGCACCGTCCCGCTCATCGAGGACCGCCTCAAGCTCGCGGGCCTGACCGACCGCTGCGCGAGCGTGCGCGCCAGCGGCCTCGCGGTGCTCGACCTGGAGCGGGACCCGCGGGCGGCCGTCGAGGCCATCGCCGAGCAGGCCGTGCGCGCGGTCGAGGACGACAGGGCCGAGGTCGTCTGCCTGGGCTGCGGCGGCATGGCGGGCCTCGACGAGCGCGTGGTGGAGCGCACCGGCGTACCCGTGGTCGACGGCGTGAGCGCCGCGGTCACCATCGCCGAGTCGCTGGTGCGCCTGGGGCTGAGGACCTCCAAGGTGCGCACGTACGCGTCCCCGCGCCCCAAGACGATCGCCAACTGGCCGCCGCAGCAGGGCTGATGGGGCCGTACGTGGGAGGGCACCGCTAACCCACCGCGGTGTCCTCCCACGGCGAGTGCGCGACCGGCACGGCCAGCGCGTCCACCGCGTCCTCCAGCCGCCTCGCGGTGTGGAAGGCCGCGCGCTGGCGGGCAGCCCCTGTGCCCTGCTCGCCCAGATACCGGAGCCAGCCGCGTACCCGCCGGTCGTCGCCCGTCGCGGTGAGCTGCTCGTCGAGGAGGCCGGCCAGCGCGTCCGCCAGGTGCCTGGCCGGTACGAGGCGGGGCGCGGCGGTCGCGGGGAGCGCGAGCACCTGACCCTGCAGGCCCTCGCGGGCCGAGCGCCACAGCGCCGCGCGCAGCACGGCGTCCTCGACGGGCACGGCGCGCCGCCCGCGGCGCACCTCGGCGACCGCCGCGCTCACCAGGGCGCGGACCAGCGCCGCGAAGGCGACGGTCTCCTCGACGCCGGGCATCACGTCGGCGACCCGCACCTCGATGGTGGGGACATGGCGGGAGGGCCGGACGCCCCAGTAGACCATCCCCGTGTCCAGGGCGGCGCCGCTGTCGACCAGGGCTTCGGTGAGCTGCCGGTAGTGCGCGGCGGAGCGCAGGTACGGGGGTGGCGCTGCGGTCGGCCAGCGGTCCCACAGCATGGTGCGCCAGCTCGCGTGGCCGGTGTCGCGGCCCTGGCAGTAGGGCGAGTTGGCGGTGAGCGCCAGCAGCAGCGGCGTCCACGGCCGCAGGTGGTTGACCACCTGCACGGCCTCGTCGACGTCCGGTACGCCGATGTGCACGTGGCAGGCGTTGGCGCACATCCCGTGGATGAGCGCCCCGTACCGGTCGGCTATGCGGTGGTAGCGGGGCTTGTCCGTCACGGGCGGCGGTCCCGCCTCGCCGAGCGGCGCGGTGCCGGAGGCCACCAGCACGCAGCCGTGCTCGCGCGCGGCGCGGGCCGCGCAGCTCCGTAACCGCTGTAATTCCGCGCGCAGTTGGGCGGCGTCGGCGCACACCGCGCTGACGGTCTCCACCTGGGCGCGGGACATCTCGGCGACCACGTGCCCGGGGCCCGCGAGCCGCTGCGCCTCGGCCACCACGGCAGGGGCCACGGCGGCGGGCCGCCTGGTGACGGCGTCGGCGAGCAGGAACTCCTCCTCCACGCCGAGGGTCGGCCCGCCGTGGCCGATCCGGTCCGTGCCGAGGGGTTCCGTGCCGCCGGTTGTGGAGTCCGCCATGCCGCCTCCCGAATCCGCGCACCGCGTGCTCTGCGTGCTCGCGGCCAGGTCTCCCATGTTCAGCGACGGGAGGACCTGACGCACCGTCGCCGCAGGACGAGGATGCGGGCACGACGGGCGCGCGGGGCCCTGGGACCGCCTCAGTACGCGACCGAGAACCGCTGCCGGGGGTGCGCGTTCCCCTCCAGCTCGTCGACGAACGCGATGGCGTAGTCCTCGGCGCTGATGCGGCTGTTGCCGTCCGCGTCGGTCAGCAGCTCGTCGCCGCCGAGCCTGAAGGTGCCGGTGCGCTCGCCGGGGCCGATCTCCGCGGCGGGCGAGAGGTAGGTCCACTGCGGGTCCTCCACGCCGCGGTAGAACTCCAGCACCTCCCCCTGCGCCCGCGCCTCGCCCTCGTACGCGGCGGGGAAGCCGGGGGTGTCGACCAGCGCGGTGCCGGGCGCGGCCAGCAGGCTCCCGGCGCCGCCCACCACCGCGAGGCGCCCGACGCCGGCGCGGCGCACGCCCTCGGTCAGCGTCCTGTTCACGGCGAGGAACAGCGCGCGCGGGTCGGAGCCGTCGCGCGGCGGGGCGAGCGCGGAGGCCACCACGTCGTGGCCCTCGGCGAGTTCGGCCACCCGCGCGGGGTCGGCGGCGTCGCCGGAGAGCGCGGTCACGCCCTCCAGCGGGGCCTTGCCCGACCGGCTCACGGCGGTGACCTGGTGGCCGCGGCTCTTCGCCTCGGCCGCGATGCGGCTGCCGACCATTCCGGTGGCGCCGAACAGCAGAATCTTCACGGGTGGCTCCTCGTGTACGCAGGTATTGCGCAGATATGGGGTGTGCATTTCCGTCACCGCGCCTCCCGGAGGTCCGGCGCGAACCCGGCTGCTTCCTGCCGCTGAGCTGCGGTGACGCTCTCCACGTTAGGGCGCCCCACCACGGGTTCCCCGGTACGCTGGCGACTCACCATGGTGAAAAACCGACACCCGCGCCGTCCCTCCCCGATTCCCGAGGTCTCCTTCGCGCCGCCGCCCGGCACCCCTGCGGGGATCGAGGTGATGTCGCTGGAGACGCTGCGCGCACGGGTGCCCGGCGGGCGGATGCCCGATGCACCGCAGCGCCCGGACTTCCACCACCTGCTCACGCTCTCCTCCGGGACACTCCGGCACACCGTGGACTTCGACGCCTGCGAGCTGCGCCCCGGCGACTGGCTGTGGGTGCGCCCTGGACAGGTGCAGCAGTGGGCGGGGCCGCTGGCCTGCGAGGGCACGTTCGTGCTGTTCGAGCCCGGCTTCCTCGACCAGGAGACCGCGGCGGCCGCGCGCCTGGACACCTCCTGGGGCAGCCCGCCCGTGCTGCGCCCCGAGGGCGCGCGCCGCGAGGCGCTCGGCTCGGCGGCGGCGCTGCTGGCGGCGGAGTTCGCGCTGCCCACGGCCGAGGCACCCGCGCCGGCCACGCACGCCGCCGTGCTCAGGCACCTGCTGTCCGCGCTGGCCCTGCGGCTGGACTGGCCGGCGCCGCGGGTGCCCGAGGAGGGCGCTACCGACGGCCCGTACGGCACCTATCTGCGCTTCCGCGCGGCCGTCGAGCGGGACTTCGCGCGCACACGCCGCGTCGAGGACTACGCGCGGGAACTGGGTTACGCGCCGCGCACCCTGGCCCGTGCCGCGTACGCCGCGGAGCGGGTCGGCGCGAAGGAACTCATCGACCGGCGCGTCCTGTTGGAGGCCAAGCGGCTCCTCGCGCACAGCGCGCTGCCGGCCGCCGCGGTCGCCCGCCGCCTCGGCTTCCGCGACGCCGCGAACTTCTCCGCCTACTTCGCCAAGGGCACCGGCACCTCCCCCGCCGCCTTCCGCGCCTCCGTACGCGGCACCGCGCCCGCTCCAAGCCACGACGGCCCCAGCCAAGGGGAGACGGGCGGGCGTTGACGCCCCGCGTACCGATCGGTACGGTACGGGCACACGAGGCGTACCGAACGGTACGCACACGCGAAGCACCAGAAGGGGCGGCGGCATGGAGGAAGCGCGGACACCGGCCGGGCAGCGGGTGTGGGACACCGCCTGCGAGCTCTTCTACAGGGAGGGCATCCGCGCGGTCGGCGTCGCCGAGATCGCGGAGCGGTCGGGCGTCGGCAAGCCGAGCATCTACCGCAGCTTCGAGTCCAAGGACCGGCTCGCCGTCACCTACGTACAGGCCCAGGCGCAGCCGCCGCGCGCCTGGCTGGAGGAGGCGTGCGAAGCCTGTCCCGGCGATCCGCGCGGGCAGCTGCGGCACGCCGTCGGCGCGATCGCGCGGCGGATCTCCGAACCGGGCTTCCGCGGCTGCCCGTTGGCCAACGCCTGCGTCGAGTTCCCCGACAGGGAGCACCCGGTGCACCAGGCGGCAGGTGAACTCAAGGCCGCGTACCTGGAGATGTGGACCGAGCTGATCGCGCCGCTCCCGGTGCGCGACCCGGCGGGCCTCGCGTACCTGCTCCAGATGCTCGTCGAGGGCGCCAACGTGACCACCCAGATCTTCTCGGCCGAGCGCTCGGCGCCCGCGCTCGAGGACGCGGCCGAGCGCCTGGTCGACTCCTTCCTGGAGCGCTAGCCCCGGGACCGCCCCCTTCACACACCATTCCCACCGCACGAGAAACGGGACCCCCATGTCCACCGCCCTCTCCCCCACCCCTGCCCTGCGCGAGCACGCGGAGCGGCTGATACGCGGCCGCCGCGCGGTGCGCGCCTTCCGGCCCGAGCCCGTTCCGGAGGAGACGCTGCGCGCCGTGTTCTCGCTCGCGGGCGCGGCGCCCTCCAACTCCAACACCCAGCCCTGGTGCGTCGAGGTGGTCAGCGGCGCGGCCAGGGACCGGCTCGGCGCCGCGCTGCGCACGGCACACCGCGCCGGGCACAGGACGCCGGACTTCCCCTACGACGACGGCATGTACACGGCCGTACACCAGGAGCGGCGCAGGGCCGCGGGCGCGGCGATGTACGGCGCGCTGGGCATCGGGCGCGAGGACCACGCGGCGCGCGCCGCGTACGACGAGGAGAGCCTGGACTTCTACGGCGCCCCGCACGTCGCCCTGCTCTTCCTGCCGGGGACCGCCGAGGAGCGGATGTCCGCCGACGCCGGGATGTACGGGCAGACCCTGCTCCTCGCGCTGACCGCGTACGGCCTGGCGAGCTGCCCGCAGGGGATGCTCAGCTTCTACGCGGAGACCGTGCGGGAGACGCTGGGCGTGCCGGACGACCGCAAGCTGCTCTTCGGCGTCTCCTTCGGCCACCCGGATCCGGACGCGCCGGTGAACGGGATCAGCGTGCCGCGCGCGGAGCTGAGCGAGACGACCCGCTTCATCTCGTAGGCCGGGCAGGGGGTTCAGGCTCCTGGCACCGACAGGCGGAAGCCCACCCCGCGCACGGCCTGTATCCACTGGCGGTGGCCCAGCTTGGTGCGCAGGGTACCGACGTGGACGTCGAGGGTGCGGGTGGAGCCGTACCAGTTGGCGTCCCACACCTCGTTGATCAGGTCCTCGCGCAGCCGCACCGCTCCCGCGTCCGCCATCAGCGCGGCCAGCAGGTCGAACTCGCGGCGCGTGAGCGCGAGTTGCCGCCCGCCCACGGTGGCCTGGCGGGCGCGCAGGTCCAGCACCAGCGGACCGAAGCGGCTGGTCTCGCCGCCCGCGGCGCGCGCCCGCGCCTCCGCCATCTCGGCGCAGTGCCGGTTGCCGTGCACGCGACGGCACACCGCCTCCATGCGGGCCACCAGTTCGCGGATGCGGTAGGGCTTGACGACGTAGTCGTCCGCGCCGTCGCGCAGCAGGAGCACCCGGTCCAGCTCGGCCTCGCGGCCCGTGACCACGATGACCGGCACGTCCGAGTGCTCCCGCAGCCGCCTGCACACCTCGTGCCCGTCCAGGTCGGGCAGGCCGAGGTCCAGCAGCACGAAGTCGCTGTCGGGCGCGAGGGCCAGGGCCCGTTCGCCCTCCTCGACGTGCCGCACCTCGTGCCCGTACCGGCGCAGCGCCTCCCCCAGCAGCTTCGCCACGGTCTCGTCGTCCTCCACCACCAACACGCGCATGCGTACCCCCGCTGCCCCCGTCGCCGCCCGCTCTCCCGACAGGCCGGGCGGGGCGGCGCTCGCTTTGAGCCTAGGGGCTCCTCAGGGAGCCGCCACGAAGGCTGCGGAGCACACACGGATTGCTCGACGGCCGGAAAACCGCCGGAAACCGGCGCGGGCGCGCGCCGCGTGTCGCACGCCACTCCCCGGGACGCCTTGGCCCCCGCTTCCGCCGCCGGCGCCGTGGACGCGCGCGGGACGCGATACAGGTCATGCCGCGTACGGGCTGCGGGGTACGGAGTGCGTAGCGTGCCCGCGCCCGCCGCGTACGACCCTCGTGTACGCGGCGGGCGCGGGCCCTCCTCCGGCCGGTGGGCCCGTCAGCCGGCCGATCGGCCAGCCCCCTCCCCGGCCCCCGGTCGGTCCTCCGGATGCTCAGCCGTGGCCGAGGGTGAGGCGGGTTCCCGGCATCACCAGGGCCGGATTCCCGCCGATCGCCGCGCGGTTGAGGCGGTAGAGCCGGGGCCAGCTCGTGCCGTGCACGGCCGCGATGGCGCTGAGGGTGTCACCGCTGCGGATGCGGTAGACGCCTCCGGAGCCCGTACGCCGCGGGGTCGCCTGGCGGATCTCCGGGGCGGGGCGCGGCGCCGAGCGGACCGCCGTGCGTTCCCGGGGCGGGTCGGCCGGCGCGGCGCGCGAGCCCATGGCGCGAGCCGAGCACACCGGCCAGGCGCCCCAGCCCTGGCGGGCCAGCACCCGTTCGGCGACGGCGATCTGCTGCGCCCTGCTGGCCTGCGCGGCGCGCGGGGCGTAGGCGCCGCCGCCGTACGCGCGCCAGGTGCCGGCGTTGAACTGCAGCCCTCCCGAATAGCCGTTGCCCGTCTCGGTGCTCCAGTTGCCGCCGCTCTCGCAGGCGGCGACCCGGTCCCAGGCGCCGCCGCCGGCGGCCTGCGCCGGCGCCGCGGCCAGCGCCGGCAGTCCGCCCGTCACCGCCAGTACGGCGCCGATGGCGGTCGCCCGCCGCATGCGGCGGCCTCGGTTGTCGTCACGCCCGGCACCTTCCACCGGTACCACCGGCCGGAAAGCATTCATGGCTATTCTCCCCTCGCATCGCTCCGCATTCCCTGTCGTCACCGCGGTGGTCCCCCGGTGAATCCGCCCCGGAATGCGGGCTGTTCGGAATTCGGCTGGTCCGGCCGCGCCGGAATGCGCGGCGGCGATACGGCCGTACGGCACACCGGGTGTGTGCCGCCTGGCCGTATGCCGTCCGGAATTCCGGCGCGGATCAGGCGAGTAAGAGAAGAGCACGCGGCCGGGAGGCACCGGCAGAGCGCGCGGGGGCGCCGTGCTTCCGCCGCTCCGCTCCGCCGACGCCGGGATTCCGGTTCCGTGCACCCGCGGTGCGCCCCGTGCGGCAAGGGGGCGCACCGTCGCATCACGCCTCCGTACGACGCCGCTCCGGTGCGGGGTCCGTGCGAGGGCGCGCGGTGCGCGGCGGAAGCGGGGCTGACACCGGCCGGACGCAAAGATTCCTCCACGGCCGCATAGCCGCCGGGCACGGGCACGCGGCGCGGGGCGGTGCGACGGCGCGCACGCGCAGCTCCGCTGCGGCCTTGGCCCGTACCGCGACGCTGTGTCACCGTGCGCCGGTCCTCCACCCGCCGGCCCGCACCGCTGCCCCGGTGGCCAGTCCGCTACGCGGCCGTGCGTACGCCGCGCCATCCCGACCCGGGCCCGCGGACGCTCCGTTGAAGCCTTGCGCAAGGTTGCGTGCTGCCGGATTCCTTACCGGGCACTGCACTCGCGCTGCATGGCTGCTGAACCTGCGGTTCCTAGGGTTGCTCGGCATGAACCGGGAGTGCGCCCGGCGCCGGAAGCGGCGGGCGGCACCCGGGCCCCCGCCGGGGACCGCAAGGGGGAACCGGTGCCCGGCGGGCGGCGCCGATCCGGTGAACGCCACCGAGTTCGGTACGGGGACCGACAGGGGGAGGGTGCCCGATGGGACCGCGGTATCTGGAAGAGGAACGCGGCCTGCTGGAACAGGTCATGCCGGGCCTGGACGCATGCCTGGCCGAGACGCCGCTCGCCGAGCTGGAGCGCCCGGGCGGCCCGGCCCTCGCGGCGTTCCGCGCTGCGGGCGGACCCGCGCTGCTGGTGCCCGCGGTGCACGGGGGCGCGGGTGCGGGGCTGCTCACCGCGGTGCGGGTGCAGCGGGCCGTGGGGTCCCGTTCGCCGTCGCTGGCGGTGGGCACCACGATGCACCACTTCTCCGTGGCCTCCCTCGCGGAGGCAGCGGCGGCGAGCGACGGCATGGAGTGGCTGCTGCTCGCCGCGATCGCCCGCGAGAACCTGCTGCTGGCCTCCGGCTTCGCCGAGGGCGACCCGGGCCGGGGCATCCTCACGCCCTCGCTCACCGCACGCGTCGAGGACGGCAAGATCTGGCTGAGCGGCGCCAAGAAGCCCTGCAGCCTGGCCCGTTCGATGGACCTGCTCACCGCGTCCGTTGCGCTGCCCGAGCCGGACGGGTCCAGCCGCCTCGCGGTGGCGCTGGTGCCGGCAGCGGCGGCGGGCCTGACGGTCAGGCCGTTCTGGAACAGCCCCGTGCTGGCCGGCGCGGAGAGCGAGGAGGTCGTCCTGGAGGACGTGGAGGTGCCAGCCGATCTGGTGGTGCGCACCGAGGTCACCCGCGACGGGCGGCTCGACCGGCTCCAGACCGCCGGCTTCGTGTGGTTCGAGGCGCTGATGACCGCGAGCTATCTCGGGGTGGCATCGGCCCTGGTGGAACGGGTGCTCGCCGCGCCGCGCGCCGAGGCGTCCGTACGCGCCGAAGCGGCGACCGCCGTGCACGGAGCGGTCCTCGCGCTGGAGGGCCTGGCCCGCACCGTGGACGCCGCGGGCGACGCGGCGCCGGACGACAGGACCCTGGCCGACGCCCTCGTGTGCCGCTACACCGCGCAGCACGTGATCGCCCGGGTCGCCGGCGAGTGCGCCGAGGCGCTGGGCGGCATGGCGTTCGTGTCCTCGGGCGACGTCGCCGCGCTGCACGCCGCCTGCCGCGCGCTCGCCTTCCACCCGCCGTCACGCGCGAAGATGGGCGAGGCATTGGCAGGGCATTTCAACGGGGGCCCGCTGCGTATCGGTTGAGGAGCGCGCGGGCGCCGCACGACGGGGTGCGGCGCCGCGCGGGAATTCACCCTCCGACTCCTACGGCATTTCCGCCGCCGTGCGTCGCTGCCCTGACGCCATTTCGGCCCTACCGCCATTACGGGACACCGGAATTCCCGTACTCCCGACCTTCCTTCTCTTTTCGCACACTCTCTTTCCGCACACCGCCTTCGTGAGGTGACACCACCGTGCCCACCCATCCGACCGTTCTGCTCACCGGGGGCTCCGGCGTGCTCGGCACAGCCCTGCTGCCCGAGCTGGCGTACTGCCGCCCCCTCGCGCTGACCCACAGCGCGCCGTGTCCCGGCGCCGCCGAACAGGTGCCGGGCGATCTGACCGCGCCCCGCCTGGGCCTGGACGCGGGCACGTACGCCGCGCTCGCCGCGCGGGTCGACGTGGTCGTGCACACCGCGGCCGAGACCGGCTTCTCCAGCGGCGCCGCGGCCTCGCACCGCCTCAACGTGGGCGGCACGCGGCGGCTGCTGGACTTCGTGTCCGACGCGGGCGCGCGGCTGTGCCACGTCTCCACCTCCTTCGTGGCGCGCCGCGAGCTGACCCGCGCCGGGCTCGGGCGCGCCGCGGGCGACGCGCTCGCGCGGCCCGAGGACTACATCGACTCCAAGCGCGCCGGCGAGGCCGAGGTGCGCGCGAGCGGGCTGCCCGCGGTGATCGTCCGGCCCTCGGTGATCATCGGCGACGCGGCGAGCGGGCGGATCTCCGCGTTCCAGGGGCTGCACGCGGTCATCGACGCGCTGTTGCGCGGGATGCTGCCGCTGATGCCGGTGCCGGGGCACTCGCGGGTGGACTTCGTCCCGTGCGACGTGGTGGCGCGGGTCGTCAGGGACCTCGTCGACCAGGGCGTTCCCACCGGCGAGATGTGGGCGACGGCGGGCGACAGCGCGGTGACCGTCGAGCGCTTCCTGGAGCTCACGGCGGCGACCGCACGGGAGTTGGGGATTCCTCCGCACGTCCCGCGGATGGTCGGCCAGGACATGATCGACCGCCTGATCCGGCCGGTGTTCATCAGCACCCTGCGGCCCGGGGTGCGCCGGAGGTTCGACGACATGCTCGCCATGACCGCGCTGTTCGCGGGGGCCGGTCCGTTCCCGTGCAGCCTGGGGCGGCCGCCGGTGGCCGAGCCCGCGCCGACCCCGTACGCGGTCGAGGTTGCGTACGCGCACACCGTCCGGCACTTCGCCCGCGCGCGGAATCTCGTACGGGAGAACGCGGCTGCCCATCGGGCGGACCCTGGCCGGGAGTTGATGGCCGGATGAGCGCCACAGGCACCCCCGGAACGGACACCGCGGCCGTGCTCGACGCGTACCGGCGGCACCTCAGCCGCGGGCGCGCGCGGCTCGCGGCGATGACCGGCGCGGCGACGGAGATCCTGTCGGAGGGAACCCGGGTGTGGGGCGCCGACGGCAAGGAGTATCTGGACTGCTCCGGTTACGGCGTCTTCCTGCTCGGCCACCGGCACCCGCGCGTCGTGGAGGCCGTGGTCGCGCAGATACACCGCCATCCGCTGGCCACCCGCATCCTGCTGGAGCCCGTCGCGGCACGCGCGGCCACGGCCCTGGCGCAGGTGACGCCCACGGGCCTGGACCGGGTGCACTTCGTGAACTCCGGCGCCGAGGCCACCGAGACCGCGCTCAAGCTCGCCCGCGCGCACGGCAAGCGACGCCTGGTCTCCGCCCACGGCGGCTACCACGGCAAGACCACGGGAGCGCTGGCGGTGACCGCCGAGCCCCTCTATCAGGACCCCTTCCGCCCGCTGCTCCCCGCCGAGCATGTGCCGTACGGGGACGCCGCCGCGCTGGACACGGCCCTGCGGGAGGGTCCCGAAGCGTGCGTGGTGCTCGAACCCGTGCAGGGCGAGGGCGGCGTCGTCCTGCCCCCGGCCGGATACCTGCGCGCGGTACGGGAGTCGTGCACCGAGCACGGCGCGCTGTTCGTGCTGGACGAGATCCAGACGGGGCTCGGCCGCCTGGGCACCTGGTGGGGAGCGGACGCCGAGGGCGTGCGGCCCGACGTGCTGCTGGTCGGCAAGAACCTCTCGGGCGGCGTGGTGCCGGTCGCCGCCGCGGTGGCCACCGAGGAGGCGTACGCGCCCTTCGACCGCGACCCGTTCCTGCACACCTCGACCTTCGCCGCGGCGCCCATCGCCATGGCGGCGGCCGAGGCGGCGGTGACCGCGATCGCGCAGGAGGGACTCGTCCGGCGCGCCGCCGAACTCGGCCCCGTGCTCCTGGACATGCTGCACCGCGCGCTCGCGCCGCTGGCCGGACACGCGGTCGTCGCCATACGCGGCCGCGGCCTGCTCCTGGGCGTCGAGCTGGCCGACGCGGGGCTGGCAGGCGAGCTGTTCCTGCGGCTGATGGACCACGGCGTGCTGGTCAACCACTCGCTCAACGCCCACCGCGTGCTGCGGTTCACCCCGCCGGCGCTGCTCACCCCGCGCGACCTGGACACGCTCGGCGGAGCCCTCACGGCGGCTGCCGAGTCGCTGGCCTCCGACCTGCCGGACTCCCCCGCGCACGCTGCCCGTTCGACCGCTCCATCCTTACCGAAGGGACCCTGACATGCCCCGTGTGACGCTGGACGCCACCGTTCCCGGCCTGGACGCCGCGGCGGTCTTCACCCGGCTCGCCGACTTCACCGCGTACCCGCGCTACACCGACACCGTGCGGGAGGTGATCATCACAGGCGCCGGCCCCACGCACGGGAACGGCACCGGCAAGGGGAGCACCGTCGCCTCGCACTGGTCGGTGAACTTCCGCAACGGCGTGCTGTGCTGGTCCGAGTACGACCGCATCGACCCGGTGGCGCTGACCATCGACTTCGCCCAGTTGGAGGGCGACTTCGAGCGCTTCGAGGGCGGCTGGCGGGTGACGGCCGAGGGCGCGCACACCCAGGTGTGCTTCACCGCGCTGTTCGACCTGGGCATCCCCACCCTCGCCGCGATCCTCGACCCGGTCGCCCGCCAGGCGCTGGTGGAGAGCATCTCCTCGATCCTGCGCGGGCTGTTCGGCCCGCACACGGCGGTACGGGAGCGGGAGGCCGCAGCACCGTGCGAGCCCGGCGGCTCCCTCGGGGCCGGCGCCGGCTACGTCACCGCGCCGGGCGGCTGAGGTGTTCCGGCCCGCCCTCGCGCCCGGGGTGCTGAGCGAGGGGCACGTCACCGCGCAGCAGTTCCGCGACGCCTTCGCCCAACTGCCCACCGGCGTCACCATCCTGACCTGCTACACGCCCGACGGGCGGCCCGCCGGGATGACGGCGAGCGCGGTGTGCTCCCTCTCCCAGGACCCGCCGATGGCCCTGGCGGCCGTCGGCAACGCCGGCCGCACCCTGTCCTTCATCCGCGCGCACGGGGCGTTCGGCATCAACGTGCTGCGCGCCCAACAGGCCCCGCTGGCGGCCCTGTTCGCGCGCGCCGCCGCCGACCCGGCCGACCGCTTCGCCGGGCTGCGGCACGACCGGATCGCCTCGGTCCCCGTACTGCACCGGCCGCTCGCGTGGCTGGCCTGCGAACTCACCGGGGCCCACCCCGGCGGGGACCACACCATCCTCACCGGCCTGGTGCGCGCCGCCGAGCACGGCACCGGGCGGCCGCTCATCCGCCACGACCGCGGCTTCACGGCCACGGCATGACCCGTACGAAGCGCACGCACGCGAAGCCCATGCATACGAAGCTCACGCACACCCCGTACAACCCGACGCCCCTCCACCCCACTTGGAGCATTCCATGTCCGTGAAGCTCAACGGCACGACCGTCGCCGTCACCGGCGGCAGCCGCGGGATCGGCCTCGCCGTGGCGGCGGCCTTCCGCGCACAGGGCGCCCGCGTCGCCATCGGGGCGCGCGGCGTGGCCGAGGCGCGCGCCGCCGCCGGCCGCATCGGCGCCTCGGCCCATCCGCTCGACGTCACCGAGCCGGACAGCGTGCGGCGCTTCGCCGAGGCCGTGGAGGCGGAGTTCGGGGAGATCGACGTCTGGGTGAACAACGCCGGGGAGATGCTGGTCGGCCGCTTCGAGGAGGAGACCGACCGGGCCACCAGGCACCAGCTCGACGTCAACCTGCTCGGGACCGTGAACGGCATGAAGGCCGTGCTCCCCGCCATGCGGGCGCGCGGGGACGGCCACATCATCAACATCGTCTCCGCCGTCGGCATGGTCGGACTGCCCGGCTGCGCCACGTACTCCGCAGCGAAGCACGCCGTCACCGGGCTGTGCGAGGGGCTGCGCGGCGAACTCCGGGGCTCCGGCGTGCACCTGTCCCTGATCATGCCCATCCCGGCGGCGACCGGGCTCACCTCGGGTGTGGGCAAGGGCCGCTTCGTACCGCTGCTCGCCCCGGAGGCCATCGCGGCCCGGGTCGTCGCCACCGCCCGGCACCCGCGCCGGTATCTGGTGTACGTGCCGGGCTGGACGAACGCGCTCACCCGCTCCCTCTCTCTGCTCCCGCAGAGCTGGCGTGACGCGATGGGCCGCTTCCTCAAGGCCGACCAACTGCTGCGCACCACCGACGGGGCGGCGCGGCGCGGGTACGAGCAGCACGCGCTCTATCCCGCGCACATGCCGGCGCCGGGGGCGCGGGGGCAGGCCGCGGACACCGCACACGCCGACCCCGCCACGCACACCGCGAACGCCGACGGCACCGACCGCTCCGACCGTGGAGCCCTCGCATGAGCGCCCGTACACCGGAGGCGGCGGCCGGCGACCGGGACAGCAGCGGCCGGGACCCCAGCGGCAAGGGCCTCGGCGACAAGGACAGCAAGGGCGCCGTGCGGCGCGGCCGGGCACCCGCGCAGTTCTCCAGCCCCGTGCTCGACCACCTCGTGCACGTCCATCCGTGCGTGAGCGCGGCCCTGTTCGTGCCGGTCATCGCGGTGTGCGCGGTGCTCGCGCGCGGCCAGGCCGGAGCGTGGGAGCTGGCCGGATGGGCGGCGGCCGGATACGCGGCCTGGACGCTCTCGGAGTACTGGGGCCACCGGCTGGTCCTCCACTACGAGCCCGAACGCGGCCCGGGCGCGCGGCTCCACTGGCTGCTGCACGGGGTGCACCACGCGTACCCGAAGGACGCGCGCCGCTCCATCCTCAGCCCTCTGCTGAGCGTGCCGATGGTCGGCGGAGCCATCGCGCTGGCCTGCTGGGCGGGTCCGCTGCCGCCGACCTTCGGCGCGGGATACGCGCTGGGATATCTGAGCTACGACCTGTTCCACCTGTATCTGCACCAGGCCACGCCCCGCACCCGCCTGATGCGGCGGCTGCGCAGGCTCCACATGCGCCATCACTTCCGCGACGACACGCGCGGCTTCGGCATCTCGGCCCCGTACTGGGACACGGTCTTCGGCACGGCCCCGCCGCGCGGCTGAGCGGTGCCTGCGGACGGTGCCTCCGTGCGGGGTGCTTCCGGTGCTGCCGTACGGGGGCCTCCGCACGGCTCCCGTACGGCTCCCGGCTCACAGCTCCCGGCTCCCATACGGTCCCTCCTCAGACCGCCGACCAGCCGTTGTCGACCGGCAGCACCACGCCGTTGATGTTGGAGGCCGCGTCCGAGGCGAGGAAGACGATGGCGGCGGCCTGCTCGTCGGCCTCCGAGGCGCGGCCGATGTTGTGCATGTACGAGCCGACGACGCCGGGTCCGTGTGCGCCCTGTTCGGCGTCGACCCGGATGTTGGTGATCGTGCCGCCGGGCGCGATGGCGTTGGCGCGCACGCCGCGGTCCCTGTACATGATCGCGACCGACTTGGTCAGCCCGACCACGCCGTGCTTGGCGACGGTGTACGCGGTGCCGGCCGCGCTGCCCCGCAGGCTCGCCTCGGACGCGGTGTTGACCACCGCGCCGCGTCCGGCCTCCAGCATGTGCGGCAGCGCGGCGCGGGTGAGCAGGAAGGGCGCGGTCAGGTTGATGCGCAGCAGCCGTTCCCACTCGGCGTCCTCGACATCGGCCGCGGCCGACATGCTGTCCATGATCCCGGCGTTGTTGACCAGCACGTCGATGCCGCCGTGCGCGTCCACGGCCGTCCGTACGACCTCGTCGACCACGCCCTGCTCGCTGAGATCGCCGGCAACGGTGCGCGCGGTGCCGCCCGCCGCGGCGATCTCCTCGGCCGCCTCCTTCGCCGCCTGCCCGTTCAGGTCGGCGATCAGGACCTTCCCGCCCGCGGCGGCGAACCGCAGCGCCGCCGCGCGCCCGATCCCCGAGCCGCCTCCGGTGACGATGACGCTGCGCCCCTCGAACTCCCTGCTGCCCGCCATGCGGCCGCTCCCTTCGCTCCACCCACGATGACCCTCTTTAATTGGCACGCTGTGCCATAAAATAGCGGAGCGGCACGCGGGAGCGACGAAGGGGTGGAGCGGCGATGGCGGCGACGGTGGACAAGCGCGCGGACTCGGGCGCACGCGCGCGCAAGGGGCGCCCGCCGCAGTCCGAGGCGCAACGGAACGCCGTACGGCTGACGATCGCGCGCGAGGCGGTGCGGCTCTTCGCGGAGCGCGGCGTGTCCGGCACCTCCAGCGCGGAGATCGCCCGCGCTGCCGGGGTCTCCGTGCGCACCCTGTGGCGGCACTTCCCGTCCAAGGAGGAGTGCGTGCGCCCGCTGCTCCTCGGAGGCCTGGACGCGACGGCCCGGCTCCTGGAGGAGTGGCCCCGCGACCGCCCGCTGCGCGAGGCCCTGGAGCGCGAACCGCTCACCTCGCCGGCCGCAGAGGAGGACGCGGGGCTGCTCCGGCATCTGGTGCGGCTCACCCTGGAGGAGCCTGCGCTGCGCGCGGTGTGGCTCCGGGTGCACCACGAGGCCGAGGCCGTGTTCGCGCGGGTCCTCGCGCGCCGCGCCGGGAGCAGGCGGGACGCGCTGGAGCCCCGCGTGCAGGCGGTGATGCTGAACGGCGCGCTGCGCGTGGCCGCCGAGGAGTGGGCACGCCGCGACTCCCCCTCCGATCCCGGCGCCTCCGGGGCGCTCCGCCGCGCGCTGCGCATCGCCGCGGACGGGCTGCCCATCTGACCGGCGCCTCCGGAGGTTGGGCCAGGACCGCGCCGCGCGCATGATGGGCGTACGCGGCCCAGCCCGGGCCGCACGGCGGCAGCCGACCGAGTCCAGCCGCCCTCCCTCGGGCCTTGGAGGTGCCGTGGTCGCGGACCCCGCCGCCACCGCGCTGTTCGTGGTGGACGTGCAGAACGGCTTCGTCAACCGGCACAGCGCGCGGGTGCTCTCCCCCGTCGGCCGCCTCGTCGACGGGTGGCTGGATTCGGGCGCGCCCGTGGTCTTCACCCGGTACGAGAACAGGCCGGGCAGCCCCTTCGAGCGGCTGCTCGGGGCGCGGCGTTTCCGCGCGGCGCCGGAGACCGATCTGCACGAGGAGCTGCGGGAACGGGTGCAGCGCGCCGCAGCGGTGCTGACCAAGCACACCTACACCTGCTTCACCGACGACGCCCTCGCGCTGATCCGCGAGCGCGGCTGGCGGGAGCTGGTCTTCTGCGGCATCGCGACCGAGTCCTGCGTGCTGACCTGCGCCACCGCGGCCTTCGACCACGGCCTCGTACCGTGGCTGGTCCCCGACGCCTGCGCCTCCCACGCGGGGCCCGAGCTGCACGCGGCGGGCCTCAAGGTGGCGGCCCGCCTCATCGGCGCGGGCCAACTGCTCACGGTGGAGGGGGCGTTGGAACGAGTGCGGGGCGGTCGGGGAGAGAGCGCGACGGCCTGACGCCGTCCGGCTCCACACCCGTTGCGCCCCGCACCGCACATCCGAGATCAGGCCGGGTCAGCGCACTGTCTGCGCCGCGCCGCGAAGGCCCTCACTTCTCCGCCTTCACCTCGACCTCGACCGAGCGCCGCACCGGTTCACCCGCCGAGCCCCGTACCGTCAGCGGCACCTCGTACCGTCCCTCGGGCGTTCCCTTCTCCGCCTTCACCGTCAGCTTCGTCACGCCGGATCCGGTGTGCCGGTCGAGGGGGATCCGGGTGCGGGCCGGCGTGACCGTGAGGCCGCGCGGCGGTGTTGCACCGACCGACAGCGAGCGGTCATGGGACGCCAAGCGCTGCACGGACACGGTCACTTGGCGGCCGTCACCTCCGGGGCTCACGCGCACGCCGCCGTTGGGGGTCGCGTTGGCGAGGAAGGGCTGCTCGCCGTCGCGGTAGGAGGGCGGGGCCGCGTGCTTGCCCGTGGCCCACGAGGTGTCGGGCTTGCCGGAGAGGGTGAAGTCCAGCGTCCCTCCCGTACGGGCGAGGCGTTGGGGCAGCCCGGTGCGCTCCCAGGAGCCGCCGTTCAGGCGCAGCTCGTGCACGTACGGCGTGTCCTTGCCCGCTCCCGGCGCGCGGATGTCCAGGTCGCGGCCGCCCGGCAGGTCCAGCACGGCGCGCTCGAACAGCGGGCTGTGCACGGCGAGGTCGGGGGTGCCGGGGGTGGCCGGATAGACGCCGAGCGCGGCCCACACGTACCAGGAGGACATGGCGCCGAGGTCGTCGTTGCCGGGCTGCCCGTCGGGCGTGGGCCCGAACAGGGTGTTGGCGATCTTCCGCACCGCGCCCTGCGCCTTCCACGGCCGGCCCGTGTGGTTGTAGATCCACGGGACGCCGAAGTTGATCTCGTTCCCCGCCCACATGGTGGGCTTGTTGGGGCCCGAGTTGAGGTTGCCGGCGAAGAAGGCGTCGAGGCGCTTCTCCGCCGCGTCCCGGCCGCCCATCGCGGTGATCAGCCCGGCCGTGTTCTGCGGCACGAGCCAGGTGTACTGGGCCGCGTTGCCCTCGTCGAAGCCGTCCTGCCCGAACTCGCCCTCCTTGGGCGGCACGAACGCGGGGCCGTCGGGGAAGCGGCCGTCCTCGCCGCGCGGCTGGAGGTAGCCGGTCGCCGGGTTGAGGATGTTCTGCCAGTGCTGGCCGCGGCGCGCGAACTCCCGCGCCGTGTCCCGGTCCCCGGCCGCGCGCGCCAGCCGCCCGATGGCGAAGTCGTCGATGGCGTACTCCAGCGTGACCGAGGCGCCCACGTTGCGGTGATCGCCCCGGTTGGCGGGGGTGTTGCGTGCGTAGCCGCGCTTCACGTACTCGCGGATGTCGGGGCGCTCCTTGTACGCGCCCGGCCGCTCGTCCACCGTGGTCGCGCCCTTGACCATGTGCTTCAGCGCACTGCGTACGTCGAAGTCGCGGGCGCCGAAGGCGTGCAGGCTCGCGATCAGCGGCACCGAACTGTCGCCCGTCATCTGCCCCGTGTAGCCGTTCGCCATCGGCCAGCGCGGCATCCAGCCGCCCTGCTCGGCGTCGTTGACCAGCGACTGCGCCATATCGCTCGCCTGCTGGGGGAAGAGCATCGCGTGCAGCGGCGCCAGGCTCCGGTACGTGTCCCAGTCGGAGAAGTTGGCGTACTGCGTCCGGCCCTTGGGCAGCGTGCGGATCTTGTCGTCGAAGCCGATGTAGCGCCCGTCCACGTCGTTGAAGGCGTTGGGGTGCATCAGCGCGTGATAGAGCGAGGTGTAGAAGGTCTCCAGCTCGCCCTCGTCGCGCCCGGCCACGCGGATCCTGCGCAGCGCCGCGTTCCACTGCGCACGGGTCTGCTTGCGCAGCGCCGCCAGGTCCCAACCGGGCACCTCGGCCCGCATGTTGGCCTGCGCGCCGCGCTGGTCCACGTACGACATGGAGACCTTGGCGCGCACGGTGCGGGACTTTCCGGAGTCCGCCTTGCCGAAGTCGAGGTACGTGCCCGCCTTCGGCGCGTCCACCTCGCCGCTGCCCGGGGTGACCTTCTTGCCGTCCCAGGTGCCGTGCGCGGCGAAGGGCCGGTCGAAGGTGACCGTGTAGTGCAGGTCGTAGGAATTCCCCTTGCCGCAGAAGTTGCCGCCGGTCAGCGAGCCGGTGACGGTGCGGTCGCCGCTCACCCTCATCGCGGCGCGCTTGTTGCCCGCGAAGCTCGCACCGCCCTTGACCAGCACCTTCGCCGCGCTGCCCGAGGGGAAGGCGAAGGAGGCCAGACCCGTACGGGGTCCCGCGGCGAGCTCCGCGCGCACCCCGGAGTCCTTCAGCGTGACGCCGTAGCCGCCCGCCTCGGCGTGTTCCTCCTTGTGCGAGAACCGCTCCGTGCGCTTCCACGGCGTGTCGCCCACCTCGCCGGTGACCGGCAGGATCGGCACGTCGCCGAACGCGGCGCACCCGGCCGAGGCGTGGTTGAGGCTGAAACCCCTGATGCGGTCGCTGTGGTACTGGTACCCGGCGTACGAGCCCTCGGTGTCCGGCGAGAACTGCATCATCCCGAACGGCGCCGCGGGCCCGGGAAAGTTGTTGATCTCCCCCACGGTCTCGCCGCCCTTGCCGGTGCCGTTGAGCGGATCGACATGGGAGGCGGGATCGTCCACGAGGCGAGCGGCCTCGGCCGCCTTCTCCGCATCCGACAACGTTGTCTGAGTGGACTGTTCCGGTGGTGCGGGCGCCTGAGCGCCGAGGAGCAGCGCGGAGAACAGCACCGCGGCCACGGCCGTACGGGGTCTGTGAAGGGGCACGTCAACTCCTGGGCCACGAGGGGCAGATGACCGCATCACTTTCGGCGCGGCACCATGCGCGGGTCAAGACCGCGTAAGGCCCCGGTCACCTGGCCTCCCGACATTCCGCCGTGAGCCGTCCTCCGTACGCGCGGACCGCACGCTTGCGCCCCCGCTCGCCCCGCCGCACGATGCCCTGATGCGCTTCTCCGTGAACATTCCGAATTTCGGGGACTTCTCCGACGCGCGTACGGTCGCCGACGTGGCGCGGGCCGCTGAAGGTGCGGGGTGGGACGGGCTCTTCGTCTGGGACCACCTGCTGCACGGCAAGTACCGGGAGCGCGGCTTCGGCGATCCGTGGATGCTGCTGACCGCCGCGGCGCTTGCCACCTCCCGCATCCGGCTCGGCACCCTGGTCACCCCGGTGCCGCGGCGCCGCCCGCAGCAGCTCGCCCGGCAGGTCGCCACGCTCGACCGGCTCAGCGCCGGGCGGGTGATCCTGGGCGCCGGTCTCGGCGGGCCGATCGAGGACGAGTACGGGCGCTTCGGCGAGCCCACGGAGCCGCGGGTGCTGGCCCAACGCCTCGACGAGGGGCTGGACTTGCTGGAGCGCTACGGGTCGGGCAGGGCGGTCACCCACCACGGCCCGCACTTCACCGTGGAGGACGCGCAGCTGCTGCCCACTCCGGTGCAGCGCCCCGGCGTACCGGTGTGGATCGCGGGCCGCTGGCCCCGGCGTACCCCGATGCGGCGCGCCGCGCGCTGGGACGGCGCGGTCCCGCTCTTCGAGTCCGCCACGCACGGCCACGCGCCGCCGGTCGAGGAGGCGCGCGAGCTGATCGCCTTCGTACGGGGGCAGCGCGCCGAGCAGCCGCAGCGCCGCGGCTCCTTCGAGTTCGTCTTCGGCGGCGCCAGCGACCCGGACCCGGCGAAGGCGCGCGACCTGGTGGGCCCGCTGGCGGACGCGGGCATGACCTGGTGGGACGAGCGCCGCCCGCTGGGCGAGGACGTGGACCGGCTGGCCCCGACCCTGCGCCGCGTCGAGGCGGGGCCGCCGCGCCTGTGAGGGGTCGGGGTCACCGGACGCAGCGCACGCGCACCCGGGGCCAGGAGGTGTTCACGTACCCCTTCGGATTCCACACGCATTCCGCCGTCTCGGGCTGCACGGCGCCTGTGGCGTCCCAGGCGCGCGCCACGAGCTCCGTCTCGCCCTCGTACAGCAGGACGTCGGCGTGCCACCGCCGCCAGCTCCACGGTTCGGCCGGCCCCTCGAAGGCGGCGGGCGCCCAGGTCGCGCCGCCGTCGGCGGAGACCTCGACGCGTACGACGTCGCGGCAGTCCTCGGCCAGCGCGTACCCGGTGACGCGGGTGGTCCCGGGCGGCAGCGGCGCCGAGCCGTCCGGCTGGAGCAGGGCGCAGTTGAGGGCGAGCGGGCCGAGCGTGATGCCCTCGCCGGGCGCGGCGCACTCGGGGTCGGCGCCCGGCGGGAGCAGGCGGTAGGCGGTGGTCTGGAAGTAGTTGTCCGAGGGCGTGACCTGCGCCGTCACGCGGCGCAGCCACTTCACGCTGCGCGCGCCGATCCACCCCGGCACGACCGCGCGGAGCGGCGCGCCGTGCACGGCGGGCAGCGGCTGCCCGTTCATGCCCCAGGCGAGCAGCACCTCGCCGCCCAGCGCCTTGCCCACGGGCACCGAACCGCCGTACGGCTGGGGCGGGTTGGCGCCCGGCGCGCGGTCGGGAGCGGCGAAGGCGATGTGCGCGGTCCCGGGGCGCAGGCCGGCGGCGGCCAGCACGTCGGCCAGCCGTACGCCGGTCCAGCGCGCGGTGGAGACGGCGCCTGGCCCCCATGCGGCCTCGCCGGGGATGGCGTGCACGGCGGTGAGCCCGGTGCGCCGGTTGCCCGCGCACTCCAGGGTGGCCAGCACCTCGTGCTCGGGGAAGCGGTCGCGCAGCTCCTCGGGTGTCAGCTCCAACTCCCGCTCCACCAGGCCGTCCACGGTGAGCCGCCAGCCGTCGGACGCCTCGGGTACGGGGCCGTGGTTGCGCACGTAGAAGGCGTCGAGCGGGGTGATCGCGCGCTCGGCGAGGGCGGCCGCGGGCGGCTCGGCGTTGAGCGGTTCCCGCTCGTGGATCCGCATGCCGGGCCGTTTGCCCCATGCACTCATGCGACCCGGTTACCCGGGGGCGTGCCGCCCATGCGACCGGTTCAGGACCCGCTGAGGGGGCCCGCAAGGCGCCGCTCAACGCCCGCACCCGTACGCGGCGTTGGCGGCCCCGTCGTCCCCCGACCTCCGGCGCTCCACCCTTCCGTCCCTGCTCGGAGGCGGTGTCCGGGCGGTATCCGGGTGGCATGGAGGGCCCCCGAGGCGGCACGGTGGAGGCATGGCACAGCGGATCATCGTGTACCCGCCCGACGACGAGGGCGGCAGGCGCGTGCGGGCGGACGGCAGCGTCCTCGGCCGCGCCTTCAACGTCTACGACGTCCTCGAATTCCTCCGCAGGGCGGGACTCGACCCGGAACAGGTGCGGCTCGACGACGCCGGCCTGATCGACTGGCGCGGCGGCGGCTCGTACGTGTGGAAGCCCTCCGACGCGCCGAACCGGGAGCCGGGCGGGGAGTCGGCCGGGGAAGGGAGCGGAAGCAGCGGCGGCGGCTCCGGCGGCCGCTAGTCCGCAGCGTCCAGCCCACCGCCTCTGGCCACGGCCGCTGGCTCACGGCCGCTAGTCCACCGCGTGTTCCATCGCCGACATCACGCTGTCGCCCAGCGAGTCCATCGAGTCCGGAAGGCTGCTGGGGTCGCTGGCGATGGCGGCGCTGCCGATGCCGACGAGGGCGGTGACGGCGAGCAGACAGGCGGCCAGCACGGCTCGGATACGCATGGACGTCTCCCCTCGGTGAGGCCAGTACCCGCCACGGTGTGCCGCCCCCTCCTTGATCGCCTCCCGCGTTGGGCCGTTCCGGTGCCGCGCCCCGCGGGCGGTCGAGGGGCCGATGGTGATGACAACCCGCGCGGCCGCGTCCCATGATGGGCGGGTCATGGCGCCGTCGGAGCTCCTGTCCGGTCCGCGCCGCGCCGGCGGGATGCGGCCGGGCGCGGCGCCGGTACGGGGTGTGCGCGCCGCACTGTGCGCGCTGCCCGCCGCCGGGGCCGCCGAGGCGCTCCAACAGGGCCGCGCCGGCGGCCCGTTGTGGTGGCTGTGCCTGTTCGCCGGGCTCGGCCTGTTCGCCGTCGCGCCGCCGAGGGCGCGGGTGCACGCGCCGCCGCCGGTGGCCCGGCTGCTGCCGGGGCTGTGCGCGCCCGTCACGGCGGAGTACGGCTTCCTGCTCGCCGTCGGCTCGCTCGCGCCGCACGCTGCCCCCGCCTCCCGGCGCGGGGTGACCGCTCCGGCCTACGCGGCCCGCGCGGTCCTCCCGCTGCTCGCCGCCCCGCCACCGCGCCGCGCAGGGATGCTCGCACGGCTCCTCGGCGCGCTGCGGCGGCTGCTGTACGCGCTCCAGCGCGCGGTGTCGCGCTGCCTGACCCCGGCGCCCGGCTCCGCCGCTGCGCCGCTGCCGCCCGCGCCCCGGCACTCCCGGGCGCGGTACGGCGCCGTGCCCTCCCCCGCCGCTCTGCTCCTCGCGCACCAGGTGGTACGCCGCGGCCCGCCCGCTCACGCGGCGCCGCGCGCGACCTGACCCCGGCCCGTATCCGCGCCGCGGGGCGGCCCGTCAGCGCGTCGCCGCGCATCGCCCCACCGCACACGCGGCAGTGCGCCGCATCCACATACCCGCACGTCATGCCGCCGCGCCCCCTCGCGGCGCGGCGGAGGGGAGGGACCTCGTGTCAGCGGTACCAACGGAATCAGCGGAAGAGGAAGCAGTCGTGATCGGGGCGGGCCCGTACGGCCTGTCGACCGCCGCCCATCTGCGGGCGCGTGCCCTGCGCGTACGGGTCTTCGGCGCGCCCATGGAGGACTGGGCCGCCTCGATGCCCCGCGGGTCGCTGCTCGCGGAGCCGCCCCCGGCCTGCTCGCTCTCGGCCACCCGTCCGGGCTTCACGCTCGCCGCGTACTGCCGGGAGGCCGGAGAGGGCGCGCTCGACGAGCGCGCGCCGGTGCCGCTGGACCTGTTCGTACGGTACGGGCGCTGGTTCGCGCGGGAGCTGGTCCGCAAGGTCGAGGACGTACGGGTGCTGTCGGTTGACCGGCACAGGGACGGCTTCCGGCTCAAGCTGACCTCGGGCGAGGAGGCACGGGCGGCGGCGGTCGTGGTCGCGACCGAGACGTCCTGCTACCCGCATCTGCCGGAGGAGCTGGGCCGGGCCGTCCCTGACGGCCCCTCGGCGCACGGGCCCGTCGCGCACAGCTCGCAGCTCACCGACCCCGAGCGCTTCGCGGGGCGCGAGGTGCTGGTGGTGGGGGCGGGCCAGTCGGCGCAGGAGAGCGCGGCGCTGCTGCACGAGGCCGGGGCGCAGGTACGGGTGGTCACGCGCGGCCCCGGGCTGCGGCAGGGGCGGCCGCCGCGGCAGGGCGCGCGCGGCGCTCCCCCGGCGGAGGGCTCCTGGGCGCTGCGCGCGGCGGTGCGGCGGCCCGCGGCGTTCCGCCTGCTGCCCGCCGCCACCAGGCTGCGGCTGCTCGGGAACGCGCCGAGGCCGCACGGCGCGTGGTGGCTGCGCGAGCGCGTGGCGGACATCCCCGTGCTGACCGGGCACGCCGTGACCGGGGCCGCCCGCGAGGACGAGGGCGTCACTCTGACCACGGCCACTCCCGACGGCGCGTCGCACCGCCTCACGGCGGACCACGTGCTCGCCGCCACGGGGTACCGCATGCGCCTGGAGTCCCTCGACTTCCTCTCCCCCGAGCTGCACGCGGCCCTCGACCGCGTGGGCGGATTCCCATTGCTGGGCCGGGACTTGGACTCCTCGGTGCCGGGCCTGTACTTCACCGGCTACCCCGCGGCGGCCACGTACGGCCCGGCCCTCCGCCTCCTGCACGGCACGGACTTCGCCGCTCCCCGTCTGGCGGAGGCGATACGGGCACGGCAGGCGTGAGACGGCCCGGCCGTACACGGCTGGAGGGAAGGCTGGCGTTGGCCGCTGGCGAGGATCTCGGTGCTCATCGCCCGGCGCTTCCGCGTGCGCTTCAGCAAGCCGCAACTGTCGCGGCTCCTCCGGCAGATGGGCTTCACGGTCCAGGCCCCGGTGCATCGGGCCGCCGAACGGGGTCGTTCACAGACACTCAATGACTGCTGTCGGTGGCTTGCCAGGAACGCTCTGCGGGTGGGGTGGAGGTGCGTGGTTCGCGACTGAAGTGTCTGCGGGTCGTTAGTGCTGGTGATGACTGCGGCGAGAGACAGGGATGGAATGGCTGGGAGCGATCGTGGTGGCGAGCCGGCCGAGCTGCGCGCTGCGTACGAGGTGTGTGAGGCCGAGGCCCGGCAGTTCGCCGTGGAGTTGTGGGCGGCGGCCGAGACGCTGCCCGTGGAGACGAGGCCGTCCTTGTACGCGATTGCCAGTTGGTCTGCCTACACGGACCGGATCATCGATGAGGGCCCGCTCGAGGGCCGTGAGGAGCGGCTCGCACAGTGGTCGGCCGACACTCTGGCCGATCTGCGCGCCGGGCACAGCTCGCATCCGCTGCGCTGGGCCCTGGTGGACACGGTGCGCAGATGGGGTCTGGACGAGGCGCTGATCGAGGAGCACCTCGACTCGGCGCGCGCCGACTGTGCGGCTGCTCCGGTGTTCGAGACCTTCGGGGATCAGCGACGCTATCTGCGGGGGTGTTCGGGGGCCTTGGCGGAGCTGTGGGTGCCCCTGTTGGAGCCGCGTGGGCCGGAGGCGTTCCGGCTGATGTCGGTGCTGGGCGAGGCATGCCAGATGGCGGACCTGTTCGAGGATCTGCCGGATGATCTCGCGGCCGGCCGCTGCTACCTCCCCCGGCAGGACCTGCGCGGACTGGGGTTGGACGTCGATGGCCTTCGACGCGGTGAGCGGGAGGAGGCATTGGACGCGTTCGTGGACACGCAGCTTGCGCACTGGCGCGAGCTGCTCGAGGAGGCCGTCCTGGCCCCTTCGACGGTGGAGGTTGGCCACCAGACCTTCGTGCACACGTTGCTGCTCGGCGCGCAGATGCACTATGACGAGGTGACGCTGCTGCGATCCCGGGTGCTGACGGAAGGGCTGGAGTCGTTGGTGACGGGGGACGGCCAGATGTCCCGCCGTGCAGCCCGGCCGGGCCCGGGGCCGGCACCCGGCCACATCGCGGTGATCGCGGACGGCAATCGGCGCTGGGCGGAGGCGCGCGGTCTGCCGGCGGACCAGGGGCACCGCGCGGGTATCCGCGCGGTGTTGAGACTGGTCAATGCGGCGCAGCGGACGGGCATCCGGCATGTGACCGTGTACATGTTCTCCACGGAGAACTGGCATCGCTCGCAGGGCGAAGTGGCGGACCTGTTCGATGCTTTCGCCGACTGGTTCGCCCGGGGGGCGCAGACAGTGCACGAGCTGGGTGTGAAGGTGCGCTGGAGCGGGCGCCGGGACCGGCTCGAGGAGTCGCTCGCGTCCTCGTTCGAGCTGCTGGAGAGCATGACGGCGAACAATGACAAGCTCACCCTTACCATCTGCCTCGACTACGGCGGCCGGGAGGAACTGGCCGCCGCCGCCCGCGCGCTGGCCGCCGAGGCGGTGGCGGGAACGATCCGCCCCGAGCAGGTCGGGATGGCCGAGGTGGCCCGGCATCTGTACGTACCGGAGATGCCCGACGTCGACCTGCTGGTCCGCACCTGCGAACAGCGGATCAGCAACTTCCTGCTCTGGCACCTCGCCTACGCGGAGCTCGTGTTCGACCCCGCGCCCTGGCCCGATTTCGACCTGGCCCGGCTGCGGGATGCCGTGGACAGCTACGCGGGCCGCGAGCGCCGTTTCGGCGGGGACGCCGAGCTGCCTGCTCAGCCCGGCAACCTGGAGCCGGCCCGGAACGGATGAACGGTCCGGGCCGGCTCTCCCTCAGCCCTTGGGCGGGGTGTACAGGCCCTCCCCGGTGACGTGTGCCAGCACCGTGTCCAGGGTGAAGGAGGGTTTGCCGAAGGTGTGCGCGAACCTGTCCAGCAGTTCCTGCGTGGGCCGCAGCGGCACCTCGGCGACCTTGACCCTCATCGGCTTGCCCGGCGCCACTCTCTGTGTCGTCAGCCGGCCTTCGGCCAGGCCCGGGCGGAACACCGGGGCGTGCCGGACCTCAGCACCGTTGCCGACGTACTTCCCCGACACCTCCCCGTTATGGAGAACGCCCTCCAGGTCCTCCACGTGGAAGTTGGCCCTGGGGGTACGGAAGACGACTCCGCCGTCCAGCCGTCCGGCACCACTGGCCCGCTGCAGGTCGGCCAGGGACGGATCGCCCTCGCTGGGCCGCAGCGGGAACCGGATCGCCGTGCCGGGGGCGTCCTTGACCAGCCGGGCCGGGGCCACCGGCTCCACCACCACCTCTTCGCGATCCAGCACCGCCCGGCCCCGCGGGGTCCAGCGGACCTCGACCCAGCCGTCCGAGACCGTGCCCAGCCTCCCGGCTCCGGCCGCATCCGGCACCCCGGCCGCAGATGCCGCGGCGTCGGGCGCCGCGCTGGTGAACGAGGCCAGCAGGGGCAGGGACAGGCCCGCTCCCACCACCGATCGTCGCTTCGCGCTCATTGAACCGTCCTCTCTCGGGCCGCAGGGTCACGGCCCAGAAAGATCAACGGACGACTCGAGGGTCCGGGAGGCGGGCACGGCCGGGAATCACTCGAAAGCAGGGGACGGCTAGGGCGTGTTTTGAAAGTGGATCTCGGACCGTGAATGATCACGGTTTCACCGTGTGCCACACCCGCTCACCTCTCCTCAATCGCTATTGGTCACTGCGCAGATGCAGTGCGTGTGCGCACTGCATCTGCCCCTCTAGGGAGTGAGGCAGGGTGCGCGCCCGCGCGCCTGCGCGAGAACAGGAAGCTCCATAGGAGGAGAGGAGTGACGCATGTACCGCGTGGTACGCCGAAGTGCCGTAGCAACAGCCCTGGCCCTGGCATTGGGCGCGGCAGGCTTGATCACCGCCGCCAGCCCGGCGTCGGCCGGCGCAAAAACCTGCCCGCTGGCCCTGACACAGGCCAAAGAAGCGAACGATGACGCACTCCTCTTCGACCGGCAGAGCATGTTCGACAAGGCCGAGCGGGAGAACGAACATGCGCTGTTGTCGCTGGCCGATGCATCGGCGTTCTGCGAGGGCGTGCTCACCGGCGACGCGTACAAAGCGATCGGAGAGGCACAAAACAGCGAGGAGCTCGCCTGGAAGGCCAACGGTGACTCCAACCTCCTCCAAGTCATGGCGACAGAGGACGCCGCCCGGGGCAGCATTCAGACCGCTCTGAACGCTGTCACGGCCTAGGGCGTGTTTGGGAATCGTCTGCCCGCCAGGCAGCGGCAGGGGCTGAGGCCTACTTGGGCGACCATCTACAGCAGGAGCCGCTTGTCTATACCCTCTGAAGTCATTCGACCACACTACGTGTGGCAAGATCGTAGTCATGAGTGACACCAGCCAGCCCACGGTCTACTTCGACATCTCGATCGACGGCAAGCAGGCAGGCCGTCTCGTATTCAGTCTGTACAGCGACATCGTGCCCCGCACCGCCGAGAACTTCCGGGTACTGGCGAACAACCCGCCGGGCGAAGGCTTCCCCGGCTCCTGCTTCCATCGCATCATCCGCAATTTCATGGCCCAAGGCGGTGACTTCACCAAGGGCGACGGCACAGGCGGCCGGAGCATCTACCCCGACGGACGGTTCAAGGACGAGAACTTCACCGTCAAGCACACCAAGCGCGGCCTACTGTCCATGGCGAACGCGGGCCCGGACACGAACACCTCCCAGTTCTTCATCACCTTCACCGAGACCAGATGGCTGGACGACAAGCACGTCGCCTTCGGCGAGCTGGTCGAGGGCTGGCAGGTCCTCGAAGCGATCGAGAAGATCAAGACTGACAGCCGCGACAAGCCGGTGAAGGCCATCCGCATCGACGCCAGCGGCGAACTCTGACAAGACTCCGCCAAAACCGCCCCCGGCCATGGCCTGCGCCGGCCGCCCAACCTCGGACACCGGCAACAGCGGCTCAAGCACAGCCCATTGCTCATCGCACAGATCCCCACGCACCACAGCGAAGATCATCGCGTCAGTCGATTGATTCCGCATTCGACCGCATGGCGCTCACGGTAGTCGGCCAGGTCGAAACGGGGCGGTCAGCCGCCGAGAGAGCCGCACTTGGGGCGGTTGCACGCCTGGTCTGCCTTGTCCGGGATGGTGCAGTGGATCCCACGGCGGCGCTGGTAGGCACGGTTGTTCCGGGAGGCGTACGCCTTGTCAGCGCGCACCCGGTCAGGGCGCACGCGTGGCCGGGCCGGCCCAATGCGGGGCACTCGGACCTTCTCCAGTACAGGTTCGAACTGCGGCGAGTCGCCGCGCTGCCCTGCCGTCACCACTACCGACAGGAGCTTCTGGCCCTGCTCGACGGCCAGGTGGAGCTGGCCCCAAGATCCACTTTCGAAACACGCCCTAGCAGGCGCCCTCTCAGTGCTGAGCCTGTCCGTTCACACCATCGCCGTCGTGAGAGGAGCTCTGCGATCAGCAGGCCCCAGCTACCCGACGGGTTCCAAGCCACGGGCAGACCCTGCCAAAACCCGACAGCTCGTCACCGCGCTGCGCAGCGGAGACTCGGCGCAGCCTCAGGCCATCGAGACGAGGCGATTCCACCTCCTCGAATGGCAATGAAGCTTACTCCCTGGCTCTAGTCGTCCACTGCTTCCCTGGGACATGGGTACGACCAGGCTCCTGCCTAGAAGAGCAGCGTCGTCGGCGTAGGTTCGATGTTCTCTCCTCAGCGCGGAGCGGTCGCCGCCCAGATACCCCCGCATGGGGCCGGGTTTCTGCCGGGGAAGCAGTGCCTTGCTCCTATTCGGGTGGGCAGCCGCAGCTTTGGCGCAGGACCAGTGAGGCGTGTGTCGGGGCCCGCTGGGGAGAAGTGCCGTCGAGGAGGAGGGCGACGGCTTGTTGGGCCATGGCGTGCAGGGGTTGTTCGGTGGCGGTGAGGGCGGGGGCGGTGTAGGCGCTGTCGGGGGTGCCGTCGAGGCTGATGACGGCCAGCCGGTCGGGGACGGGGAGTCCGTGGGCCCGGGCGCCGGCGAGGACCCCGATGGCCTGCTCGTCGGTGGCGGTGATCAGCGCGGGGGGCATGGCGTCCTCGCTGATCAGGCGCTGGGTCAGGGTGGCCGCCGCGGCGCGGGCGTACTCGCTGCGCAGTAGGGGTGCGTCGGCGTCTGCGAGGGTCGTTTCCCAGGTGGCGCGACGGCGGCCGACCGGGCCGGCGTCGTGGGGTCCGGCGAGGAAGGCGATGCGGGTATGTCCGTGGCTGCGCAGGTGGGCGACAGCTTGCTGGACGGCGGCTTCGTTGTCGGCGGTCACGGCCGGGAACTGCCCGTCCTCGGGCTGGTTGTGGACGTATACGGACGGAACGCCGGCCCGCTGGGCCTGGCCGGCGACGTCGGCGCCGCCGTCGGCGGAGACGATGAGGAGGCCGTCGACCTGGGCGGCGAGGAATTTCTCGGCGAGGTGCTTTTGCCGGTCGGGTGAGTAGCCGGCGTTGCCCATCAGGGTGAGCTTTCCGTGCTGGTCCAGCTCCTGCTCGATGTGCCGGGCCAGCGCGCCGAAGTACGGGGTGGAGGCGTCGGCCAGGATCAGGCCGACCACGCCGGTGGTGCGCGAGCGCAGGGCCCGGGCGATGCGGTTGGGCCGGTAGTCCAGCTCGGCCGCGGCGGCCAGGACCCGCTCGCGGGTCTCGGTCGCGACCGGGCGGGGCCCGTCGTTCATCACATAGCTGACCACCGCTGTCGAGGTCCCGGCCGCGCGGGCCACGTCCGTCAGCGTCGGCGCCTTGCCTGCTCGCTTCGTCATAGCCCTTGCATCCTCCCATCTAAACGATTAGACAGGAAGGGTGAACGGCCCGTCCCCAGGCCGCGGAGTGGCCACCACCGCCACCGCGGCGGGCGGCTTGGCCGTCGCCGCGCTCGGCGCCCGGGGCGCCCTGCCCCGCCCGCGTGACCTTGCCCGCATGCGGGCCCGCTGACCGTGCACGGGCCCGCGCCCATCCCACATCACCAGCACGTAAGGAGTACGGCCTTGCCTGCCCTTCCCTTGATCATTGACACCGATACCGGATCCGACGACGCGGTCGCGCTGCTGCTCGCCGCCGTCGGCGGGCTGGGCGACATCCGGGCGGTGACCACGGTGGCGGGCAACGTGCCGGTGGAGACCGGCACGCGCAACGCGCTGATCTCCCTCCAGATCGCGGGTCGCACCGACATCCCGGTCCACCCCGGTTGCGCCCGGCCGATGACGCGGACCCTGTCCAGCGCGCAGCACGTGCACGGCGAGGACGGCATGGGCGACATCGGCCTGCCCGACCCGGCCGCCGTCTGCGAGAGCACGCACGCGGTCGATGCCCTGCTGGCCCACCCCCACCAGCGCCCGGGAGAGCTGACGCTGGTCACGCTTGCCCCGCTCACCAACATCGCCGCCGCCCTGCTCCGGGACCCGGAGCTGTTCACCCGCTACCGGCATGTGTACTGCATGGCCGGCGCCGCCGACCTGCGCGGCAACATCTCGCCCAGCGCCGAGTTCAACGTCTGGGCCGACCCCGAGGCGGCCCGGATCGTCACGCAGGCCGCCACGCCCGAAAAGGTCACGTGGATCGGCTGGGACGTCTCCCGCAAGGACGCCGTCATGAACGAAGCCGACCAACAGCGCCTGGAGCAACTCGGCACCCCGATGGCGACGTTCGCGCACCGCATCAACCGCACGGTGGCCGACTGGACCCGCGACGTCACCGGACTGGCAGGTTACGACCTGCCCGACCCCGTCGCCATGGCCGTGGCGCTCGACCCCGGCCTGGTCACCGAGGCGGAGCAGGCCCATGTCGACATCTCCGTCTCCGACGACACTCGCGGTCAGATGATCATCGACCGGCGCGTGTCCGCACCCGCCCCCAACCTCACCCTGGTCCGCCGCGTGGACGAGACCGGCTTCAAGAGGCTCCTCTTCGACACCGTCACCACGCCCGCTCCCGTCGGCATGCCGCTCGGCGGCGCCACCCCTTCCGCCCTCTGACCTGGATCGACCTCATGAGCACGCACACCACGCAGATCCCCCGGCACGAACTGCACTGCCACCTCGACGGCTCCGTACGCCCGGGCACCGTCGCCGACCTCGCCCGCGAGCAGGGCATCGCTCTCGACCGGCCGGTCGAGGATCTCGTCGTGGCCCCGGCCGACTGCGGCAGCCTGACCACCTTCCTGGCCCACATCGACCTCCCCCTGCAGGTTCTGCAGACGCCCGAGGCCCTCACCCGGACCGCCCGGGAACTGACCGAGGACTGGAAGGCCGACGGCGTCGTCTACGGCGAAGTGCGCTTCGCCCCGCAACTCCACGGCGGCCACGGCATGAGCCCCGACGAAGCCGTGCTGGCGGTGACCGACGGACTGGCCCAGGGCCGGGCCACCACCGGCGTGGGCACCGGGCTGCTGCTGTGCTGCCTACGCCACCAGAGCCCGGACGAAAGCCTCGCCGTCGCCGAGACAGCTCTGCGGCACCGGGACGTCGTCGCCGGCCTCGACCTCGCCGGCGACGAGACCCTGTACACCGCCCGGCCTCACCGGGCCGCCTTCGACCTCGCCCACAGCGCCGGCCTGCCCTGCACCGTCCACGCCGGGGAAGCCGCAGGTCCGGAAAGCATGTGGGAGGCCATCGACGTCCTCGGCGCCCGCCGTATCGGCCACGGTGTGCGCTGCACCTCCGACACCGCACTCCTGAACCGGCTGCGTACCGATGCGATCGCCCTGGAGATGTGCCCCACCAGCAACGTGCAGACCGGCGCCGTCCCCCGCCTCACCGACCACCCCGCCGCCCCGCTGCTCGCCGACGGGCTGCCGGTCACCATCAGCACCGACACCCGCACCACCTCCGCCACCACGCTGCAGCGCGAATTCGACGCACTGCGCCGCGCCACCGGCTGGACCAGCCGGCACGAAGCCCGCGCACAAGCGAACGCCACCCAGGCATCCTTCAACCCCGGATCAAGCGGTAGGGACGGGCACGGCGGCCAGGCGGTTTCGTTTGGATCATCGGATCGTTGGTCTGGTTGTGCCGGTGACTGACGCCCAGTGGGCCCGGGTTGAGCCGCTGTTGCAGCGCAACACCGTCGAGCGGCGCATCAACCGCCTCAAGCAGTGGCGCGGCTGTTGGTGATCCAGCCCTTGTCGGCGGCATCCATGACGCCGTAGTGGAAGTCGTCGCCGAGTTGCGCGTAACCCTCGTCATTGGGGTGCGCGTCGTACTGGAGCCCCTCGCTCACGCTGAGGTCACTGAACGCGTCGATGCTGGCCTGCATGGTGTCCTTGCCCGTCGGGATGACCTTCGCGAGCACGACCACCGCCTTCTGCGAATCCCGAGCGCCTGTCCCGATAGCACGCACCCCCGGATAAGGTGTCGCGGCCGTTCCGCGGACGCGTGCGGCTCGGGCATCACGTGCGGGGAGAGAAGTTCCATGACGTTGGCCGCCGCTCCGGGGGTACGGGTCGAGCTGCTGGAGCCCGGGGCCGACGCACTGCCGGAGGCGGGTGACGCGTGGGTCGCCGCGCTGCTGTGGAGGGCGGGGCCCGGGTGGCGGATGGTCGGGAGCGCCGTGCTGGGCGGCGGGCTCGGCGCGCGGGAGTGGGTGCTCAACGCCCAGGTGCCGCCCGGGTATGCGGGGCTGGACCCTGAGGGGCATCTGCGCCGGCTCGCCGGGGCCGCGGGCGCCGAGGGCCCCGGCATGGGGCTCATGACGGCGGCCAGGGTCGCGGCGTACGGCGAGTGCGAGGACGGCGGCGTGCGCGCGGTGGTCACCAGCGGGCTCGGCGTGACCACCTGGGCCGCTGCACCCGGCGAGGGCGGGGTGGCCGTCCCCGCGCCGGGAACGGTGAACATCCTGGTCTCGGTACCGGTGCCGCTCTCCGACGCCGCGCTGGTCAACGCGGTCGCGACGGCCACGGAGGCGAAAGTGCAGGCACTGTTGGAGGCGGGTTACGACTGTTCCGGCACGCCCACCGACGCGGTCGTCATCGCCGCACACGCCCCCGGCGACGACGCCCCGCACCCCGAACCCTTCGCCGGGCCGCGCTCGTTGTGGGGAGCACGCCTGGCCCGCGCCGTGCACACGGCGGCACACCGCAGCTTCACGGCCTGCTGAGCCGACGTAAGCGAGCAGCACAGAAGCCCCGCTGGGACTCAGAGCGTGCCGGCCAAGGCGAGGCTCAGTGCCAGCGACGCGCCTCCCGCCACCAGCACCACGGCGATCACCTTCGCGGTCCAGAGCAGGGCGCCGAACAGGACCCCCAGGCAGGAGTCGGAGGCGGACTCCTGCGGCCACAGGTACTCCCGCGCGCCGTTCGACACGCGGAGGCGGCCGCCGCGCGGCGGGTGCTGGACGGCCTGCTTCACGCCCCTCAGGACGGAGGCGTCGGCGGCGTTGCGCGGCTCCACGGCGAGGCGGACGCCGTGCGCGTCGGTGAGCAGGAGCATGTTCACCGGGGACGGCTGACCGGGAATCTCCACGTGACCGACCCGGGTGAGCCGGTCCAGGTCCACGGTGCGGCGGCCGAACGGCGTGCGCGCGGTCAGCAGCCGGCCGCGCCGTTCGATCCGCCCCGGGGCGAGAGCCGTCAGATGGACCAGGGCGGCGGCGAAGGGCGCGACGAGACCGAGCAGACACCAGCCGTCGCCGACGGTCCCCGCCCGTACGAGGAGCGGCAGCACCACGGTCATCGTCAGGAACACCAGACAGGTCGCAACCAGGGTGCACAGCCAGGCGGTTCGCCCCTGTCCCGGCGCGCAGAGCGGATCAGTGGTGGGCACGGGCGGACACCGTATCCGAGCCCGTGCGCGTAGGCGCCGGAGGGTACTCAGCCGCGCCGCAACGCCTCGCGTACGCGCTCGCAGACCTCCTCCACGCGGGCCGCGTCCGGCAGCCGTCCCGCGAGGAACATCGCGGTCTGGAGCGCGGGCCCGTACGCCTCGTGCTCCCCCATGTCCTCCCCCGACACCGGCTGCACGACGAAGTGAATGTGCCCCGGCACCGCCCCCGCGTGGGACCACAGGCACGCGTACACCTGCTCCGGCTCCAGCACCGCGTCGAGCGCGCCGCTGACCCGCTGGAGCAGGGGCCCGAGTTCGGCCGCCTCCTCGGGGACCAGGTCCGCCAGGCGCACCACGTGCCGCAGCGGCTTGACGACCATGGTGCCCACGCCGAGCGGGCCGACGCAGTGCTCGACGGTCCAGCGCTCCGTACGGTGCACCGTCCCGCCCGGCAACGGCGCCTCGCCGGTGATGAGTTGGCACGCCTGGCAGCCAGCCGCTCCGCCCGCCTCTCGGTCGTCGTACGTCACGATCCCTCCCCTTTCGACTCCCTCTCCCCTGCGCTCATCCCAGAGTCGGCGGCTCTCCCCACGGCCGCTCCAGCGCCGCGCGCAGGGCGGTGACGGCGTCCTCGCCGATCCTCGCGGTCAGCTCCTCCTCCAGGCGGTCCAGGATGCGCCCGGCCCTGCGGTGCGCGCGTTCGCCCTCCGGCGTGCGGCGGATGAGGCGGCGGCGGGCGGAGTCCGGGTGCGGCACCTGTTCCAACAGGCCCTCGGCGACCAGTCCGTGGACCGCCTGGTGCGCCGTCTGGCGGGTGACGCCCATGCGGCGGGCCAGTTCGGAGACGGTGGTGCCCTCCTTCTCCAGTACGGCGAAGAGCCGCGCCTGCGTGGGCGAGACCCGCGTCTCGCCCTGCTCCTCCAACGTCGACAGCAGCGCCTCCTCGAACCAGCGGCGCGCGTCGCCGAAGAGCTGCGGCAGATCGCGTCCCGCGCCTCGGTGCTGGGGGCTGTCGGTGCCGGTCATGGGGTCCTCACGTGCGGAGAGCTGACGGGGCGAGCCTAGTCGCGGGGCGGCCGCGCGTGCTTGCCGCCCGCCTCCCGCTTATGTCAGGCTGCCTGACATACCCATCGGCAGCGTACCGACTCCGTACGAGGCTCCGCACGCCCTCCGGGAGAGGCCATGACCATCGAGTTCGCCACCTGCTACCGCCGTGCCTCGCGCATTCCGCCCGAGCCCGGCACTCCGTACTTCATCGAGAAGGGCGAGGGCGACCGCGCCCACCTCTTCGGCGACCTGATCACCGTCTACGCGGGCGGCGAGCAGACCGAGAACGCCTTCAACTTCTTCACGTGCGAGGGGCCGAAGGGCGACATCATCCCGGCGCACGTGCACGCCGACACGTACGAGGTCTTCTACATCACCGACGGCGCGGTGCGGCTGTTCGTGGAGGACACCGCGGGCGCGCAGCAGGAGAAGCTGCTGACCGCGGGCGACTTCGGCTTCGTGCCGAAGAACTGCCCGCACGCCTACCGCATGGAGCGGCACCACAGCCGGGTGGTCGGCGTGGCGGCCGGGCCCGGCGGCACCTTCGAGCGGTTCTTCGAGAGCCTGGGCACGCCGACCGGTGAACGGGGGCTGCCGCGGGAGCCGTACGTGCCCGAGGGCCACAAGTTCGGCACCGTTCCGCAGGAGTACGACGTGCGCTTCCTGCCCGACCACGAGTGGCGGACGCGGTGAGCGCCGCGCAGGGTCCCGGGCCCGGGGTGCTCGCGGCCATTCCCGCCCCGCACCCGGACGAGGCGCCGCTGCCGCCGGCCGCGCCGTGCGAGCCGGGCGTACGGCTGCTGCGCGGCGTCCCGTACGCGAACGTCGAGGGCTCCCGGCCGCTGGAGCTCGACCTGTGGCTGCCGGGCCGGACTGGTGATGACGCCGCAGCGGTGATCCTCTGTCTCCACGGCGGGGCGTGGCGGCGCGGCCGCCGGGAGGATCCGACGCTGCGGATGCGGGACTGGAGCCCCGGCCCCTTCGCGCGGATGGCCGCCGCCGGATTCGCCGTCGCCTGCGCCGACTACCGGCTCAGTGGGGAGGCCCGCTTCCCCGCGCCGCTGGACGATCTGCGTGCCGCGCTGCGCTGGCTGGGCCTGCGCGCCCCGGAGTTGGGGATCGACCCCGCGCGCACGGTGGTGTGGGGCGAGTCGGCGGGCGGCCACCTCGCCGCGCTGCTCGCGCTCACCGAGCCGGGGCTCGCAGGCGCGGTCCTGTGGTACGCCCCGAGCGACCTGACCACCTCGCGCGGCCCCTTCGACCCCGCGAACCCGGCGACCCCCGAGGCCCTCCTCCTCGGCGCCGCCCCGTCCGAGGTCCCCGAACTGGCCCACGAGGCGAGCCCCGTGACCCGCACACACCCCGACGCCCCACCGTTCCTCCTGCTCCACGGCACCGAGGACACGATGGTGCCCGCGTCCCACAGCGAGGACTTGGCCGAGCGCCTGCGCGAGGCCGGATCCCTCGTGGAGTTCCGTACGGTGCCGGGCGCCGACCACGGCTGGTACGGGGCGACGCCCGAAGCGGTGGAGGACGTCTTCACGCGCTCCCTCAGCTTTGCGCGGGGTGCCGTGGACATGCGCTGAGCGCCTGGTCGCGGGCCTGCCGGACCGCGATGTCCGTCGCCTGTCGGCGGCTGTCGGCCCACTGTGGGCGGCCTGTCGGCGTGGCCGTGGAGGCTTGGCGGAGATCCTGCCGGAGGCCGTCCGGCGGGCGTGCGAAGGCGAGGAACAGCATGACCACTCACGTCACGATCATCGGCGCCGGGCTCGGCGGACTCACGCTGGCCCGCGTCCTGCACCTGCACGGCATCGGGGCCACCGTCTACGAGGCGGAGGAGTCACCGGCGGCGCGTACGCAGGGCGGGATGCTCGACATCCACGACTACAACGGTCAACTGGCCGTGCGGGCGGCCGGCCTGATGGACGAGTTCCGCGGCATCGTGCTGGAGGGCCGTCAGGCCGCGAGGGTCCTCGACCGGCACGGCAACCTGCTGCTCGACCACCCCGACGACGGCGCCGGCGGCCGCCCCGAGGTACAGCGCGGCGAACTGCGCCAGATACTGCTCGACTCGCTCCCCGAGGGCACCGTGCGCTGGGGGCGCAAAGTGAGCACCGTCCGCGGGCTCGGCGACGGGCGGCACGAGGTGGTCTTCGCCGACGGCGGCACCGTCGTCACCGACCTCCTGGTGGGCGCGGACGGCGCGTGGTCCCGGGTGCGGCCGCTGCTGTCGGAGGCCGTCCCGGCGTACTCGGGCCAGGCCTTCGTCGAGACCTACCTCTTCGACGCCGACACGCGGCACCCCGCCGCCGCGAAGGCGGTCGGCGGCGGGTCGATGTTCGTGCTCGAACCGGGTGACCGGCAGATCGCCGCCCACCGCGAGAAGGGCGGAACGCTCCACACCTACGTGATGCTCAGCGCCTCGCAGGAGTGGCTGGCCCGCTTCGACTTCACCGATCCCGCCACCGCCACCGCGCAGCTCGCGCGGGAGTTCGACGGCTGGGCCCCCGAGCTGGTCTCCCTCATCACCGACGGCGACACCGCACCGGTCCTGCGCCTCCACCACACCCTGCCGGTCGGGCACCGGTGGGCCCGCGTGCCCGGAGTGACCCTGGTCGGCGACGCCGCACACCTCATCCCGCCGAACGGCGAAGGGGCCAACCTCGCCATGCTTGACGGCGCCGAGCTCGGCGAGGCGCTCGCCGCGCACCCCGGCGACACCGAGGCCGCGCTCTCCGCGTACGAGGACACGATGTTCCCGCGCGGTGCGGCGGCCGGCGAAGAGGCGGCCAACGTCCCCGACAACCTCACGCTCGAGGACCTGATCGCCTTCTTCGACTGGGAGGAGCAGCCCCGCTGAGCCGCGGGCGCGGGGGCCGGCGGCGGCTCAATGCGCGGTCAGCCCGCCGTCCACGACCAGCTCCGTACCGGTGACGAAGGACGACTCGTCGCTCGCGAGGAACAGGATCGCGGGGGCGACCTCCTCGGGGCCGCCCGCGCGGCGCATGGGCGTGCGCACGATGTCCGGTTGCCGGTCCCCTTCCTCGTCGAGGATGCCCTGGATCATCGGGGTGGCGATGACGCCGGGGTGGAGGGAGTTGACACGTACGCCCTGCTGCGCGTACTCGACGGCCGCGGTCTTGCTCAGCAGGCGTACCGCTCCCTTGGCCGCCTGATAGGCCGCGGCGGCGCCGCTGCCCACGAGGCCCAGCACGGACGAGGTGTTGATCACCGAGGCGTTGCCGGCGGCGCGCAGCAGGGGCATGGCGGCCTTCATGCCGAGCCACGTGCCCTTCTGGTCGATGTCGATGACGCGGTCCCATTCGGCTTCCTCGGTGTCCTCGATGCCGGGCCAGTCCACGACGCCCGCGAGGTTGACCAGGACGTCGAGGGTGCCGAAGCGTTCCCGTACGGCGGCGATGACCTCCTCCCACTGCCGGGCCGAGGACACGTCGAGGCGGGCGGCGAGCACGTCGGCGCCCGCGGCCTCCGCCTCCTTCGCCAGCGCGCGGAGGGGTTCCGCGGCGATGTCGGTGAGCACCAGCGAGGCGCCCTCGCGGGCGAAGAGCAGCGCGGTCGCCGCGCCGATCCCCCCGGTGGCGCCGGTGATCAGTGCGGTCTTGCCGAGGAGGCGGGTTCCAGGCATGGGGCCTCTGCTTTCTCTGTGGTGACGGGAGGGGCGGCACGGGCCGTACGTCGACCTCGTACGCGGCAACCGACCCTCCCCCCAACGCACCCCGCCCACCAGGCCCTTCGGAACCTGGGTCCGGCGCACCCACCCAGCGCGAACACGACCGCCCCCGCACGCAGCCCACGGCGAAAGCGCGACGCAACCATTGACCCGCCGCGGAACCCCTCCTACATTCACGTCAGCTTTTCGAACACTGGTCGAAATCTCGAACGTGGCGGGAGTCAACTGCCGTGCGTATCACCGGAATCAGCACCCATGTCGTCGGGACTCCCTGGCGCAACCTCACCTACGTCCAGGTGCACACCGACGAAGGGCTCACCGGCGTCGGCGAGACCCGGATGCTCGGGCACACCGACGCGCTCGCCGGATATCTGCGGGAGGCGGAGGCGAACCACATCGCGGGGTCCGACCCGTTCGCCGTGGAGGACCTCGTACGCCGCATGAAGTACGGGGACTACGGGCGGGCCGGCGAGATCGTGATGTCCGGCATCGCCTGCGTGGAGATGGCCTGCTGGGACATCAAGGGCAAGGCCCTCGGCGTCCCCGTCTGGCAGCTGCTGGGCGGCCGGGTCACCGACCGCGTCAAGGCGTACGCGAACGGCTGGTACACCACCGAGCGCACCCCCGAGGCGTACCACGAGGCGGCCCGCGCCGTGATCGCCCGCGGCTACCGCGCACTGAAGATCGACCCCTTCGGCACAGGACATCTGGAGCTGGACCACGACGCGACGCTCTACGCGGTCGGGCTGATCGAGGCGGTGCGGGACGCGATCGGGCCCGACACGGAGCTGATGCTGGAGATGCACGGCCGCTTCAGCCCGGCGACGGCGGTGCGGCTGGCGCGCGAGCTGGCCCCGTACAACCCGGCGTGGCTGGAGGAGCCGGTGCCGCCGGAGAACCTCAAGGCGCTGAGCAAGGTCGCCGACAAGGTGGAGCTGCCGGTGGCGACGGGGGAACGCATCCACGACAGGTTCGAGTTCCGCGAACTGTTCGAGAGCCAGGCAGCCGACATCCTCCAGCCGGACGTCGGCCACCTCGGGGGCATCCTGGAGACGCGCAAGCTGGCGGCCACGGCCGAGACGCACTACATGCTGGTCGCCCCGCACAACGTCGGCGGGTCCGTACTCACCGCGGCGTCCCTCCAACTCGCCGCCTGCACCCCCAACTTCAAGATCCTGGAGCACTTCAACGACTTCGCCGACGCGGAGATCAAGAAGGTCGTGCGGGGCGCGCCCGAAGTGGTCGACGGCTACTTCGCGCTGCCGGACGCGCCGGGGCTCGGCGTCGAGCTGGACACGGATGCGGCGGCCGAATTCCCGCAGCAGCAGGCCAGGTTCGACCTGTGGGCCGAGGGCTGGGAGAAGCGCGAGCCGGCCCGGGCGGGAGACACACGGTGAGCGGGCCCCACGACGCGGCAGCCCCCTCACCCCGTACGCAGCGCTCCGTGCTCGTGGAGGGCCCGCGCGCGCACCGGATCACGCACCACGAGGCACCCGAACCCGGCCCGGGCGAGGTCCGCGTCGCCGTGCACGCGGCGGGCGTGTGCGCCAGCGACCGCGAGGTGTACGAGGGGACGCGGGCGCCCGGTTATGTGCGCTATCCGGTCGTGCCAGGGCACGAGTGGTCGGGCACCGTGGACACGGTCGGCGACGGCGTGGACCCGAAGCTGACCGGCCGCAAGGTGGTGGCCGAGGGCTTCCGCGCCTGCCTGCGCTGCGACCGCTGCCGCGAGGGCAGCACGAGCCTGTGCGCCTCGGGGTACGAGGAGACCGGCTTCACCTGCCCCGGCGCCTTCGCCGAGACGCTGAACGTGCCGGCGCGGCTGCTCCATCCCCTGCCCGACGAGGCCGACTTGAGGGCCGCGGCGCTGCTGGAGCCCTCGGCGGTGTCGGCCGCCGCGGTGCTCGCGGGCGCGCCGCTGCCCGGCGAGCGGGTGGCCGTGGTGGGCGCGGGCACCCTGGGCCTGCTCGCGGCGCAGCTCCTCGCCGCGTACTCGCCCGGCGAGCTGCTGGTGATCGACCCCCGGACCCGCCGCGCGGAACTGGCACTGGAACTGGGCGCCACGCACGCGGCGGCGCCGGACGAGGAGGCAGCACCCGGACACGGCGAGGCCCCGGACGCCCGCTACGACCTCGTGATCGAGACCGCGGGCGCCCCCACCACGGCGGAGGCCGCGTGCGCGCTCGCCCGGCGCGGCGGCCGGGTGGTCCTGACCGGCATGTACGAGCCGGGCGTACGCGGCATCGATCCCCTGCGGCTGGTGACCGGGCAGCTCACGGTGCGCGGCGTGTTCGGCGCCTCCTCGGCGGCGTGGGCGCACGCGGTACGCGCGTTCTCGGCCGGGCTGCTCACCCCCTCGGCGCTGATCACCCACGAGCTGCCGCTGGAGGAGTTCGGCGCGGCGATGGACCTGCTCTCCGGCGGCGACGACCGGGTCGGCAAGGTCCTGCTCCGGCCCTGAGCAGCCACCGCGCCCCGAGCGGCCAGTGCGCCCCGAGCAGCCGGCGCGCCTTGAGCAACCCACGCGCCTTGATCAGCCAACACTCCTCCCCCACACCACATTTGCCACACCCCTAAGGAGTCCCGTGTCTCTCCCCTACCGGCAGCCAGGTGACCGCGCCCTGGGAGCGCTCGGCCTCGCCGGGCCCCCGCCGGATCCGGCCGACGCCTCCCCGTACGCCTTCCCCGACGGCGGCACCTGGCGCACCGAGATCCCGTCCTGCGAGGGGCCCGAGGTGCTGGCCGCGGTGCTCAAGGAGGCGGCCGCCCTGGAGCTTCCCGTGCACCGGATCAGCCAGGGCAGCGGCGTCTGGATGCTCACCGACGCCGAGATCGCCGAGATGGTCGCCGCGTGCGCCGAGCGGAACATCGAGCTGTGCCTGTTCACGGGCCCGCGCGGCACCTGGGACATCGGCGCGGCCACCCGTACCGACTCCGGCGGCGGCGGACTGCGGGCGCGCGGCCACGGCGCGGTAGCGGGCTGCGTCGAGGACGCCCTGCGCGCGGCGGAGTTGGGCGTGCGGTGCCTGCTCGTGGCCGACGAGGGCGTGCTGTGGACCCTGCACCGCATGCGCGCACAGGGCCTGCTCCCCGCGGACACCACGCTGAAGGTGTCCGCGCTGATCGGCCCCGTGAACCCGGTCTCCTTCGGGGTGCACGAGCAGCTCGGCGCCGACTCCCTCAACATCCCCTCGGACCTGACCCTGGAGCACCTCACGGAGATCCGCCGCGTGAGCCGGGCGCCGATGGACTTCTATCTGGAGGCGCCGGACGACCTGGGCGGCTATGTGCGGATGTACGAGGCCGCCGAGATCGTCCGGCGGGGCGCGCCGGTCTACCTCAAGTTCGGGCTCAGCAAGGCGCCCGGCGTCTACCCCTTCGGCGCCCACCTGCGCGACGCGGCGCTGGAGTCGGCGCGCGAGCGGGTGCGGCGCGGGCGGCTCGCCCTGGATCTGCTGGCCCGGCTCGGCGCCGACGGCGGCATGTCCCCGCTGGGGTCCCGGCTGCCGGGCGAGCTCCAGCGCTTCCCCCTACCGGAAGGGAACCGACCGCGATGAGACCAGGTGCAGCACGCAGTCCCCGTACGCCACTTCGCCCGCGTACACCCCGTACAGCTCGTACAGCACGTACGCGCAGCTCAACGCGCAAAGCAGCCGCGGCCCTCGCGCTCGCCGCGCTGCTCACCGGGTCGCTCGCCGCCTGCGGGCAGGAGGCGAAGGGCGGCAGCCGCTACCGGCCCGAGGCGGGCAAGGGCGGGACCGTCGGCCTGGCCATGCCGACCAAGGCGTCGGAGCGCTGGATCGCCGACGGGAAGAACATGGCGAGGCTGTTCGAGGCGCAGGGCTACAAGGCCGACCTCCAGTACGGCGACGACAAGGTGGAGAACCAGGTCGCGCAGATCGAGAACATGATCTCCAAGGGCCACCGGCTGCTGGTGGTCGCGGCGATCGACGGCCGCGCGCTCACCGACGTGCTGCGCCGCGCCAAGGAGCAGGGCGTGCACGTGATCTCGTACGACCGGCTCATCCTCGGAACGAAGGCCGTGGACTACTACGCGTCCTTCGACAACGAGCGGGTCGGCGAACTCCAGGGCCGCTATATCGCGGACAAGCTGAAGCTGGACGAGGCGGGGAGCGGCGGGCGGAAGTTCAACATCGAGCTCTTCGCGGGGTCGCCGGACGACAACAACACCAAGTTCTTCTGGGACGGCGCGATGAAGGTGCTGCGCCCGTACCTCAAGAGCGGCAGGCTCGTCGTGCGCAGCAAGCAGACGAAGATGAACCAGGTCACCACCCTGCGCTGGGACGGCGGCACCGCGCAGAAGCGCATGGACGACCTGCTCAGCAAGAGCTACGGCTCGGCGGACGTGGACGCGGTGCTCTCCCCGTACGACGGGATCTCCATCGGGGTGATCTCGGCGCTCAAGAGCGCGGGCTATGGCACGGGCGGCAAGCCGTTCCCCGTGGTGACCGGGCAGGACGCGGAGCTGGCCTCGGTGAAGTCGATCCTGCGCGGCCAGCAGACGCAGACCGTCTACAAGGACACCCGGGCCCTGGCCAAGCGCGCCGTGCAGATGGGCGACGCGGTGCTGACGGGCAAGAAGCCGCAGGTCAACGACACCAAGACGTACGACAACGGGGAGAAGGTCGTGCCCTCCTATCTGCTCAAGCCGGTCAGCATCGACAAGAGCAGCACCGACCGCCTGGTCGAGGACGGCTACTACAAGGCGGGGCAGCTCAAGTGACGGGCCCCGTGCAGTCCTTGGACGAGGGCCGGGAGCCGGTGCTGGAGATGCGCGGCATCACCAAGACCTTCACCGGCGTGACCGCGCTCGACGAGGTGTCCCTGCGGGTGCGCCCGGCGGAGATCCACGCGGTGTGCGGCGAGAACGGCGCAGGCAAGTCCACCCTCATGAAGATCCTCAGTGGGGTGCATCCGCACGGGAGTTACGCGGGCGAGGTGCTCTTCGAAGGGGCGCCCGTCCGCTTCCGGGACATCCGGGACGCGGAGCGGCACGGCATCGTGATCATCCACCAGGAGCTCGCGCTCGTCCCGCAGCTCTCCCTCGCGGAGAACATCTTCCTCGGCAACGAGAACGCCACCCGCGGCGTGATCGGCTGGGGCGAGACCCTGCGCAGGGCGGGTGAGCTGCTGAGACGGGTGGGGCTCGCGGAGCGGCCGCAGACCCGGGTCGCGGACATCGGGGTGGGCAAGCAGCAGCTCGTGGAGATCGCCAAGGCGCTGTCCAAGGAGGTGCGCCTGCTGATCCTGGACGAGCCGACGGCCGCGCTGAACGACGAGGACAGCGCCCATCTGCTCGCGCTCATCCGGGAGCTGCGCGACCAGGGCATCGCCTGCATCGTCATCTCGCACAAGCTCAACGAGATCCGCGAGATCGCCGACACCGTGACCGTGCTGCGCGACGGCCGCAGCATCGAGACACTGACGGTGCGCGAACACCCGGACGCCGACCCGGAGTTGTCGGAGGACCGCATCATCCGCGGCATGGTCGGCCGCGACCTGGGCCACCGCTTCCCGCCGCGTACCCCGTACGAGGGCGAGCGCGCCGGCGAGACCGCGCTGGAGATCCGCGACTGGACCGTGCGCCACCCCGTCGACCAGCAGCGGAAGGTCGTGGACGGCGCGTCGCTGCATGTGCGGCACGGCGAGATCGTCGGCATCGCCGGGCTGATGGGCGCCGGCCGCACCGAGTTGGCGATGAGCGTCTTCGGCCGCTCGTACGGACGGTACGCGGGCGGAACGGTGCTGGTGCACGGCCGCGAGGTGTCCACCCGTACGGTGCCGGCCGCGGTGGCGCACGGGATCGCGTACGTCACCGAGGACCGGAAGACGTACGGGCTCAATCTGCTGGACGACATCTGCCGCAACATCTCGCTGGCCGGACTGCCCGGGCTCGCCCGGCGCGGGGTGGTCGACGAGCACGCGGAGCGCCGGGTCGCTGAGCGGTTCCGGCGCTCGATGGGCATCAAGGCGCCGACGGTGCGCGAGGAGGTGTCCCGGCTGAGCGGCGGCAACCAGCAGAAGGTCGTGCTCAGCAAGTGGATGCACACCGGACCCGAGGTGCTGATGCTGGACGAGCCGACGCGGGGCATCGACGTCGGCGCCAAGTACGAGATCTACACGGTCATCGCCGATCTCGCCGCGCAGGGCAAGGCGGTCCTGCTCATCTCCTCCGAACTCCCGGAGCTGCTGGGCATGTGCGACCGCGTCTACACGATGGCGGCCGGCCGGATCACCGGCGAGACCGACGGCGCCGAGGCCACCCAGGAGCTGCTGATGCGCCACATGACCATGGACACCCGCGCCGCGCGCGGCGCCGAGAGAGCGGGGGCGCGCCCATGACCGACACCCTCACCAGGCCGCCGGCCGATCCCGGCCCCGGGCAGGACCGCTCCCCCGGCGCCCTGCTGCTGCGCACCCTGCGCGCCAACACCCGGCAGTACGGGATGCTGGTGGCGCTCGCGCTGATCGTGGTGCTGTTCCAGATATGGACCGACGGGGCGCTGCTGCTGCCCAACAACGTGTCCAACATCGTGCAGCAGAACAGCTACATCCTGATCCTGGCCATGGGCATGATGATGGTCATCATCGCGGGGCACATCGACCTCTCGGTGGGCTCCCTCGCCGCCTTCGTGGGCGCGGCGGCCGCGGTGATGATGGTGCGGCACGACATGCCGTGGGTGCTCGCGCTGGTGCTCTCGCTCCTGATCGGCGCGGTGGCGGGGGCATGGCAGGGATTCTGGATCGCGTACGTCGGCATCCCCTCGTTCATCGTGACGCTCGCGGGGATGCTGCTCTTCCGCGGCGGCACGCAGATCCTCCTCGAAGGCCAGTCCATCGCGCCCTTCCCCAAGGGCTTCCAGGACATCGCGCAGGGCTTCATCCCGGAGATGGGCCCCTACACGCAGTACCACAACCCCACCCTGCTGATCGGCCTCGCGGTGATCGTCTTCGTGCTGGTGCAGGAATGGCGGGACAGGCGGCGGCAGTTGGCGTACGAGCTTGAGGTGCTGCCCCGCGGGCTGTGGGCCCTCAAGTGCGGCGCGATCGTGGCGGCCGTGGTCGCCTTCACCCTGACCCTGGCCAGCTACCACGGCGTTCCCGTCGTCCTGCTGCTGATGTGCGCGATCCTCATCGCGCTCGGCTTCGTGATGCGGAACGCGGTGGTCGGGCGGCACGTGTACGCGCTCGGCGGCAACAAGGCGGCGGCGCAGCTCTCCGGGGTGAAGGACCGCCGGGTCACCTTCTGGGTGTTCGTGAACATGGGCGTGCTGGCGGCCCTCGCCGGCTGCGTCTACGCGGCGCGGCTCAACGCCGGCACACCGCAGGCGGGCATCAACTTCGAACTGGAGGCGATCGCCGCGGCGTTCATCGGCGGCGCCTCGATGAGCGGCGGCGTGGGCACGGTGCTGGGCGCGGTCATCGGCGGGCTCGTGCTGGGCGTGCTCAACAACGGCATGTCGCTGGTCGGCATCGGCACCGACTACCAGCAGGTGATCAAGGGGCTCGTGCTGCTGGCGGCGGTGGGCTTCGACGTGTGGAACAAGCGGAGAGCGGGAGGGTAGACCGCGCCCGTGTACGAGTGGTCCGGGCCCGTACGCGAACGGCGGCCCGCCCCGGGAGAGTTCCGGTGCGGGCCGCCGTCAGCGCGTGCGCCGTACGGCCGGGATCAGCTCCCGAAGGGCACGTCGGCCGTGGTGGCCATGCGCCGCGTGTCCTCGTGCGCGCGCACGAAGTCGCCGATGTGGCCGATGGCCTGCTGCGCGGAGGACTCGTCCTTGCCGCAGCCCTTCACGCCCGAGACGCCGTCGGGGTAGCAGGAGGCGCGGTGGCCGTAGATGAGGCCGTCCGCGTTCCCGCCGTCCTCGCTCAGGAGCTGCTGGACCGCGTCGCCGTCGCGGGCCGCGGTGGTCCAGCCGAAGGTGCTCTTGACCTCGCCCTTCTCACGCATTTCCGCGCCCAGGCGAAGCTGCTCGGTCTTCTTCTTGAGCACGGTCGGCAGGTTCAGGTTGAACAGGCCGCTGTCCATCACGCGCTGGTTGTGCGGGATGGCCGCACCGTACTGCTCGAAGCCCTTCTTCACATCGGCGGCGTCACCGCTGATGTCGACGCCCTCGCGCTTGGTCAGACCGCCCTTGGTCAGGTCCTTCCAGCCCTCGCCGCCCTGGGTGCCGCCGTAGAAGCCGTACAGCACGCGGACGCCCGCGGGCTCCAGCTTCTCGCGGGCCAGGTCGCGCAGCGCGTTCAGGGAGCACACGTGCTCCTTCGCGTCGCCGCTCTTGCAGTGGTCCGGGTTCTTGAGGTCCAGCCACACGAAGTTGATGTTCTTCCCGGCCCGGCGCTGCTCCGCGATGCGGTCGAACATCGCGCCCATGGTGTCGCCGGAGCTGGTGGGAGTGCCGTCGTGGTCGGCCCACCAGCCCTTCTTCCAGGCGGTGGCGTCGATCTCGATCGCGTTGGCGCCGTGGTCCAGCGCCTTGTTCACCCCGCCGGTGGTCAGTACGCGGTGGGCGATGGCCCACACGGGCCGCTTGTTCTGCTCCTGCGACTCCTTGTGAGCCGACTTCTCGGCCGACTCCTTCTGAGCCGACTTCTGGTGGTCCCCCTGCGCCGCGGTGCCGCCGGCAAGCGCCGACGGAGCCGCGACCAGACCCATCACCGTCGCAGCGCCGACGGCAGCCAGCGTTGTGACCCGGGCAGCCGGGCGGGTGCGGGTTCTCTTTGTCACGGTCGTCTCTCCATCCGTCCCAGTACGCGCCGCCGCCGGCTGCGGCCCTGGGGCGGCGCCGACGGCGGCGGCGTGCCGGATGCCTGATGCTCATCCGGTCTCTCGGGGTTCACGCCTGCCCACTGCCCCCGGTTCAAACCAGCCGGTAACAAAAGGTGGCGCGCACCACACGGGGACGTGGTCCCGGACTCTCACCCCGCGAAGGCCGGCTGCTCCAGCCCCTCCCCCACGCCGGGGAAGACCAGCAGCGATCCCGCCAGGGGTTCCGCGGCCGGATCGGCGGTGACCGAGGCCGTCGTCACGTACAGATCGCGCAGCCCGGGACCGCCGAAGGCGCAGGCGGTCGGGTTCTTCACCGGTACGGGGAGTACGCGGTCGAGTCTCCCGTCCGGGGTGTAGCGGCGCACCGCCGCGCCGCCCCACAGCGCGACCCACACGCAGCCCTCCGCGTCCACGGTGAGCCCGTCGGGGAAGCCCGCGCCCTCCTCGACCTCCGCGAGGGGGCGACGCCCGGAGAGCCGGCCGCCGTCCGCGCCCTCGGCGGGGTCAGCGTCCGGGTCGTGGTCGAAGGCGTCGATGCGACGGGTGGGCGAGTCGTTGTAGTACATCAGCCGCCCGTCCGGGCTCCAGCCGGTGCCGTTGCTGACCGTCACGCCCGTCAGGACCGTCTCGACGCGCCCGTCCCCGGCGAGCCGGAACAGCCCGCCCGCGCCCGGCTCCTCGTCGTACGCCATCGTGCCCCACCACAGCGAGCCGTCCGGGGCGACGGCCGCGTCGTTCCCCCGGCGTCCGGGGCGCGGGTCGCGGTGCAGCCAGGAGAAGGAGCCGTCGACGTCGTAACTCCCCACCCCGTCGCGGAGGTTGACCACGAGACCGCCGCCCACGCGGGGCTTGGCCGCGCCGACGTGCTGGCCGGTCAGCATGACCGTGCGGTTGCCCGCGCCCGGGTCGTACGTGTGCACCCGCGAGTTGAGGATGTCCACCCAGAGCAGCGCGCCGCGCGCCGCGTCCCAGGTGGGGCCCTCACCGAGCGCCGCCTGCGTGTGCACGGCCACCTCGTGCCGCGGTCCGGTGCTGCTCATGCGCGTCCCCTCTCCCTGGCTGCGTGTCTGCCCCGTCTCCCTACCCCTTACGGGGCGCCGAGGCTGCGTGCCGCACCGCGGTGGCCCAGGCGCGCGGAGAGTTCGCCCGCGCCCTCGGCGGCCAGCCGCTCCAGCTCGCCGCGGCGCTCCGCGCTCCAGCGGATGCTGGGTACGGAGATGCTCAGCGCCGCCACGACCGCTCCCGTCTTGTCCCGTACGGGCGCCGCCACGCAGCTCACATCGGGGTTGGACTCCCGCTCCTCGACGGCGACTCCGCGCTCGCGCACCTCCTCCAGTGCCTCGCGCAGCGCGCGCGGCGAGGTGAGGGAGTTGGGGGTGAGCGCAGCCAACGGGCCTTCCGCCGGCAGCCGTTGGTCGAGCTCCCCCTCGGGCAGCGAGGCAAGCAGCATCTTGCCGACGGCCGTGCAGTGCGCGGGCAGCCGCCGCCCGGCCGCCGAGACCATGCGCACCGCGTGGGTGCTGTCCACCTTGGCGATGTAGATGACGTCGGCGCCCTCCAGGAGCGCCACATGAACCGTCTCGTCGCAGGTCGCGGCCACCCGGTGGGCCACCTGCTGCGCCTCGGAGGGGAGGTCGAGCTGCTCCGCGTACCGGCTGCCGAGCTGGTACGTGCGCACCCCGAGCCGGTAACGGCCCGGCTGGTCGGGGACCTGCGACAGGTAGTTGCGGGCGGCAAGGGTGGTCAGGAGCTCGTGCACGGTCGTGCGGGGCAGGCCCGTGCTGCGGGTGATGTCGGGCGCCGAGAGCGACTCGCCCTCGTCGAGGAACAGCTCCAGTATGTCCATGGCCCGTGTGACCGCCGGCACCAGACGCCCCATGCCCCGCCTCCTCGCGTACGCCCCGCACTCCCGGGCCGAGACTCCCGGGGCCGAACCGGCTCCGTGCCTCCGGCAGTTCGGCCTGCCGAATCCCGGCCGGTATCTCGAACGCACTTTAAGCGGGGGCAGGTGGACGCGGCAATGGGCGGGCTTCGCCCCGGGGCAGCACATGAGTCCGCCCGGAGAGCTGGGCTGGGGCTCTCCGGGCGGAAACCACTCACCTTGTCGCCGGTCTCACCGGGTGTCCGGTTTCACCGGGGTCAAACACGCGGCGCACGGCTCTCTTCCCGTCACCCCTCGTCGATCTCGTCCCGCACCCTGCGGCAGGCCCGGGAGAGCAGGCGCGAGACGTGCATCTGCGAGACGCCCAGCCGCGCGGCGATCTGCGACTGCGTGAGCTCGCGGAAGAACCGCAGGTAGAGGATGTACCGCTCGCGCTCGGGCAGCTCGCTCAGCCGCTCGCGCACGGCCTCGCGGTCCACCACGTGCTCCTCGTAGCCGCCCTCCGTACCGGCCAGGAAGTCCAGCAGGCTCGACCCGTCGTCGCCGCCCTGGAGCTGCGCGTCCAGGGACAGCGAGCTGAAGCCGTGCAGCGCCTCCAGACCCAGGTGCACGTCCTCCTCGGAGAGGCCGCTGTGCGCGGCGAGCTGCCCGACGGTGGGCGACCTGTCGCCGGTGCCGAGCTCCTGCATGCTGGCGCGCACCTGGTTGCGCAGGGTCTGCACGCGGCGCGGCACGTGCACGTCCCACAGGTTGTCGCGGAAGTGCCGCTTGAGCTCGCCCGCGATGGTGGGCACGGCGTACGACTCGAAGGCGTTGCCACGCGAGGGGTCGTACCCCTCCACCGCCTTGACCAGGCCCACGGCCGCCACCTGCTGGAGGTCCTCCAGGTCCTCGCCGCGGCCGCGGTACTTGCCCGCCAGCCGGTGCGCCATCGGCAGCCACGCGGCCATCACCCGCTGCTGGATGCGGCGCTTCTCCGCGCCGTCGGGGAGCCCGGCGGCGCGCTCGAAGTCCGCCGCCGTGTCCGGCGCGTCCTCGTGCCGGCTGCGCCGGGCCGGATTCCGCGGGTCACGATTCCCCAGGTCACGCGCGGTCGCTTCACGCGCGGTCACCTCACGCGCGGTCGTCTCGTACGGGGCCGGTTCGCGCGCGGTCGTCGCGTACGGAGCCGCTGCGCGCGCGGTCGTCTCATGCGCGGTCGTCATGGGAGTCCACCCCCACTCACATCTCGGGGACGGCTCGACGGGGCGGGCTCGGCCGCCCCTCATCCGGTTCTCAGGCCCTCATCCGGTTGTCCTGGATCCGGTGCCGGGAAGCCGCGCGGACACGGCCTCCGCAAGGTCCGGACCGTGCCCCCACCATGCCATCGCAGCCGCCGTCCGGCACCCTCACGCGTGCCTGCCCGCTCATGCCGCGTCGGGCGCCCTCCGCACCGCATCCGGCGTCCCGCGCATCGGACGTTCTGCGCATCGGCCGCGGCCCCACGGGCGTGCTTTCCGCCGCGGCGGCTACGACTTCGGCACCCGTGTCTGGTGCGGCGCGCGGAGCGCCCAGCAGACTCACCGCCGCACATGCGAAATCCCGGACCCACCGGACCTCACGGACTTCTCCGACCCGGGCATCTCAGGCCCGTACCTCTCGGAAGGGGCACCCATGCTCAGCACCCGCTTCGTCACCGGCTCCCCGTCCTGGCTCGATGTGACCACCCCCGATCTCGACGGCGCGAAGTCCTTCTACCAGGGCCTCTTCGGCTGGACCTGGACCTCGGCAGGGCCGGAGGCCGGCGGCTACGGCACCTTCGCGAACGCCGGGAAGACGGTCGCGGGCATCATGCCCACCCCGGTCGAGCAGGCGGCGCCGCAGTGGACCGTCTACTTCCAGGCGGACGCGGCCGACGCCACCAAGGCCGTGCAGGCGGCCGGGGGCAAGGTCACCCTGGAGCCGATGGACGTGCTGGCGCTGGGGCGGATGGCGGTGTACGAGGACCCGGCGGGCGCCGCCTTCGCGGTGTGGCAGCCCGGCACGCACAAGGGCGTGGACCAGGTCATGGACCGCAACAGCCTGTGCTGGCTGGAGCTGTACACCACCGACACCAAGGGCGCCGAGTCCTTCTACAGCTCGGTGTTCGGCTGGGACACGGTCACCATGCCGCTGCCGGGCGGCGAGGGCGACTACACGATGGCGAACCCGGCGGGCGAGGGCCAGGAGGCCATGTTCGGCGGCATCGTCCCGCTGGACAGCGAGCCGGACGGCGCCGTGCTGGGCCCGTACTGGACCCCGTACTTCGAGGTCGCCGACGCCGACGCGACCGTGTCCAGGGCGGAGGAGCTGGGCGGCGCGGTGCGCATGGCGCCGGTCAGCATGGAGGGCATCGGCCGCGCGGCGAAGCTGACCGACCCCTACGGCGCGCGCTTCGCGATCCTGGCCAGCGCGACGAGCGGAAACTGACCCGCACACAGCGCCCGCACGCAGCGGAGCCGCACGCGCCGGAACCGCGCTCAGCCGAACCGCACGCGGCTCAGCCGCACACTCATGAGGGAGGCCGGACACCCGGCCTCCCTCCCCGCGCGCCGCGTCCTAGACCGGCCGCTCGTACACCCGGTAACGCCGGATGACCTGCGCGCCGATGCGCCGCAGCACCGCGTTGCCCTGCCGGTTGTCCTCCAGCACCCAGGACGCCTCGCCGGTGCGGATGCCCGCGCGCTGGGCCGCGCGCGAGAGCTCCTGGTACATCAGCAGCTCCAGGCCCCGGCCGCGGTGTTCGGGCAGCACGCCCAGTGCGGCCAGCCGGGCGCGGTCGACGTGCCGCTGGGCGCGCAGATACCGCAGCAGCCCGGTGGGCAGCCCGCCGTGCACGAGGCGGCCGTCGGCGGCGGCGAGCGCGGGGGCGATGTCGGGAACGGCCAGCGCGAAGCCCGCGGGCTCGCCGGCCACCTCGGCGATCACGACCAGCTCGGGGCGTACGACCCGCCGCAACTTGCGCGCCCGCAGTGCGAATTCCCGCTCGCCGATCGGGGTGAAGCCCCAGGTGCCGTCCAGCGCCGTGTTGTACAGGCGCCGCAGCAGGGCCGTCTCCTCCCCGTACCGGCTCATGTCGAGGGGGCGCACCCGCAGCGTGCCGTCGCGCTCCACGCGCGCGGCCGCGTTCCGCAGCCGCTGGTCCTCGTGCAGGGTCGTGGGGAACTCCCAGGCCAGCAGGTCCTTCGCCGCGGTGTGCCCGGCGGCGTCCAGCAGGCCCGGGTAGTACGCGGGGTTGTGCGGCATCAGGACGGCCGGCGGGCGCTCGTAGCCGTCGACCAGCAGCCCGCACGCGTCGTGGGTGGTGAACGAGACGGGCCCGAGCATCCGTTCGAGGCCACGCCCGCGCAGCCATGCGGCGGCGGCCTCGCTGAGCACCCGCGCGGCCCCGGCGTCCTCGGCGCATTCGAAGAGCCCGAAGAAGCCGTCGCTGCCGCCGTGGTGGCTGTTGTGGCGCGGGTCGTCCACCGCGGCGATCCGCCCGATGGGCCGCCCGTCGCGGCGCACCAGGAACAGTTCCACCTCGCCGTGTTCGAAGAACGGGTTGGCGCGGCGGTCGAGCAGCCGCCGCTGCTCACCGCGCAGCGGCGGCACCCAGGTGTCCGCTCCGGCGGGGCCTCGCGCCGCGCCCCCCGCCACGCCTCTCTCCGCGCCGCCGGGCGCCGGGACGAGGGGTTCCGCCGCGCGGTCCGCACCGGGGTGCTCCGCCGCCCGGTGCCGGGTGTGCTCCCCGTACAGCCGGTAGGGCAGTTCCAGGAACTCGGCCCTGTCGGTGCGGCTGCGTACGGGGGCGATGGTGAGACCTGTGGAGCCGGTCGTGGGGGTGAGCAGTGCCATGGGCTTCCTTTGCGGACGACGGTGTCTGGGTCCGTGTGCGAGTCCGTGAGGGGAGATCGGCGCTCAACGCGGCCTCCTGTTCGAGGACTTGGCCTGCTAACGAGGAACGAGCGGGCAGATAACGCAGGATGCCCGCGATGTCCATCTATCTCGGTCACAACGCGTACCACTCGGGCCTGTCGTCGCTTGCGGGGGCGAATACGGAGGTAAGGTCCGCTGCCCACACTCGGCAGACGGACCATCCCCCTTGGTTCCCCCGTCTTCTGGTTTCCGCGTATTCCCCAGCGGCCGCCGCGTTCCTAGGCGGCCGCCGCCGGCGCGATCCGGTGCCCCTCCCCCGCGATCCCGCGCAGCAGCACGTCCGTCAGCTCGTCCGGCGCGGAGAGCATCGGCCAGTGGCCCGTGTCGAGTTCGAAGAAGGTCGCGCGCGGGTCGGTGAGCGGCCGGAACCGCGGCGCACCGGTGGCCACCAGCTCCTCCACCATGGCGAGCGTGGTCCCGTTCCCCGTGCAGAAGATCCCGGTCAACGGCAGCTTGACCTCGGGTCCTTCCAGCCGCAGCGGCTGGTCGAAGGTGCGCAGCGGCTGCGGCGCTGCACGGCGCGCCAGGCGCTCGACCACATCGGCCGGGACGTCCCCGGTGTTCCCCGCGGTGCGCCACTCCTCCAGGGTCGGCGGGGGAACGAGCAGGTCGGCCCGCCGCGCGCCCTCCGCGGCGTGCCCCAGGATGTGGGCGCGCGCCTCCGGGTCGGCCATCTGTTCCCGTACCTGGTCCAGCATCGAGCGCCCGTCCTGCGGCAGCGCCGCGTCCAGGTAGACGGTGTGCACGACCCGTCCGGGGCGCCGGTCGGCCGCGCCGACGACCGGGTAGATGCCGTAGCAGTGGCCGACGAGCACCACGTCGGGCTCGTCCACGTGGTCGATGATCTGCACCAGGTCCTCGATGTGGGTCTCCAGATCCGTGCCGGGCCCCGCCAGGTGGCGCCGGTCGCCCAGGCCCGTGAGCGTCGCCGGGTACACCTCGTGCCCCCGCTCCCGCAGCGCGGCCGCCACGTCCCGCCACACCCAGCCGCCTGTGTGTCCGCCCGCCACCATCACGAACGCCGTCATGAACTCCTCCTCGCACGCCGTGGTCACCGCGCACGCCCAAAGGGGGCGTCCGCGCTCGCCGGTACGCTAGGAACTCCCCTTGAGGGAGGTTCAAGAGGTGTCTCCTGACGGTCTGCTGAGCATCGGTGAGCTCGCCCGGCACGCGGGCGTCACGGTCAAGACGGTCCGCTTCTACTCCGACAGCGGCCTGCTCCCCGAGGCCCGCCGCAGCGCGGGCGGCCACCGCAGGTACGGGGACGCCGCGCTCGCCCGGCTGCGGCTGATCCGCTCGCTGCGGGCCCTGGACCTGCCGGTTCCCGAGGTGCGCCGGGTGCTCGCACGCGAGGACGCGCACGGCGCCGAGGCCGCGCAGGACGTCTTGGAGAGCGCCATCGCCGGTCAGTTGCAGGAGCTCGGCCCCCGGCTGACCGCCCTGCGCTGGCGCGAGGCGGCGCTGCGGCTGCTCCGCGACTGCGCGCCGGAGGAACGCCCCGAGCGCCTGCGCCTCATCGGCGCGCTCCCCACACCGCCCGACACGAGCGCGCTGGAGCGCTTCTGGCGCCGGGTGCTGCCGCCGCGCATCCCCCGCCGCCAGCTCTCCGTGCTCCTCGACGCGGGCATACCCCGGCTTCCTGACGACCCCTCGCCCGCCCAGGTGCTGACCTTCGCCCGGCTGTACGCGCTCGCCACGGACACGGCCCGCACCCCCGACATCCTGGTGCCACCACCACCCCCGTACGACCGTGTCTGCCGCACCGGCGCGCTCTACGACGGCCTGATCGAGGCGTACGGCATCGCCCTGCCGCTCCTCCGCTCCGGCCGCCCACCACACCCCGGCGAGGCGCTGGACTGCTTCGTCGCCGCACACGCCGGCCTGCGCGGCACCCGCGACACCCCCGCCTTCCGCCGTGACCTGAACGCCTGGCTCACCCGCATCGCCGACCCGACGCTGGAGCGGTACTTCACGCTGGCGACCGAGCTGGGCGAACCCGGGGGCGGGCTCGGGGCTGGACCTGAGGCCGGGTCAGGTTCAGGGTCCGACTCCGGGGGCGGGTCCGGGTCTGAGCCCAGGTCTGAGTCCGAGTCCGGCTCCGGCGCCGGGCTGCGGGAGCCGACGTTCGGGTCGATCGACGTGTGGCTGCAGACGGCGCTGGACGAGCAGGTCGCGACGCTCGGCTAGGTACACCCGGTGGGGGCTTTTCGATCACCGCGCGGGCGGTGCCGGCTCCAGTCGCTCCCAGTGCGCGACCTCCCTCCTCAGCCGGCGGTCGTGGGTGGCCAGCACGACCGCAGCGCCGGTCTTCTCCAGCGCCTCGGTCAGCTCGTCGACCAGGGTGAGGGAGAGGTGGTTGGTCGGTTCGTCCAGGAGCAGTACGTGTGGGCGCGCGGCCAGTGCGAGGGCCACGTCGAGCCGCCTCCGCTGCCCCACGGACAACTCCCGTACCGGCCGCTCCAGATCACACCGCTCCAGCAGCCCCAGCGCGCCCGGCTCCACGGCCTCCCCCTCCCCCAGCCGCCCCGCCCAGACGAGGGCCGCGACCCGGTCCTCGTACACCTCGCGCGCTAGGCGCCGCCCCGCCTCGGCCGACTCCTGCGAGAGCAGCTCGATGCGCGCTCCGGGGGCATGGTGTACGCGGCCCGCGCCGGGCTCCAGACGCCCCGCCAGCACGGCCAACAGGGTCGACTTTCCCGCTCCGTTGGGGCCCGAGACAACCAGCCGCGACCCGGACTCCAGCGTCACGTCGGCCGGGGTGTCCAGCCGCCCGGCGACCGCCACGCCCTCGGCGCGTACCAGTGTGGCGCCGGGCCACGTGGGCAGTTCCGGCATGTGCAGGCTCAACGGCGGTTCGGGCACGGTCACTTCGTGCCGGGCCAGCTCCTCGCGCCTGCGGTGCACGGAACGCACCAACCCCGGCGCACGCGTGGCGCGCGTGTGCTTTCCGGTGCCCTTGGCCGGGCGCCAGCCGGAGAGCAACCGGTCCTGTGCGGCAGCCAGTTGGCCCGCCAGGCGGTCGGTCTCGGCCTGCTGCCGCGCGTACTCCTCCTCCCAGCGCCTCCGGCTCGCCCCGCGACCGGCCGCATAACCCGCGTACCCGTCGCCGTACACGGCCGGCCGCCCGTTCCTGCTCGGGTCGAGATCGATGATCGACGTGGCCACGTCCTGGAGCAGCGCGCGGTCGTGACTGACGACCACCACGCCGCCCTCCCACTCCCGCAGCCTGCGGGTCAGGAAGTCCAGTCCCGCCTGGTCGAGGTGGTTGGTCGGCTCGTCCAGCAGCAGGAAGTCGCCGGCCGCGCCGAGCAGGCAGGCCAGGCGTACGCGGTAGCGCTGCCCGACCGACAGCGGCTCCAGCGGCCGCGACCTGTCGGAGACCGCGCCGAGTGCCTCCAGCCCGACGTCGACGCGCCGGTCCGCGTCCCAGGCCCGCAGGGTTTCCGCGGCCTCCAGGGCTTCCCGATACGCCTCGGCGGCGCCGGGACGTTCCTCGGCGAGGTCCGTCGCGCTCGCGTCGAGCGCCGCCAACGCCGCGCGTACGTCGGCGAGGTGGGTGTCGACGACATCGCCGACAGTGCGGCCGTACGCCGCCATCTCCTGTTCCACCCCGCCCAACGTGCCCACCCGGCGCACGGTTCCCGCATCGGGGGCGAGCGCTCCGGCGAGGACCTGGAGCAGGGTGGATTTGCCGCGCCCGTTCTCGCCGACCACGCCCCAGCGGGAGCCGGGCACGACGGTCATGTCGACGCCGGTGAGAACGGGCCTGCCGCCGCGCGCGAGGTGCACGTCGGACGCGATGAGCTGCGCGCGGGCGGGCAGGGTGAGGGAGCTGCCGGTGGCGGAACTGCCTGATTCGGCAAGGGGGTTCATGATTCTCCAACTTCCTTGTGGGACGGGAACGCGCGAAGCGGCAGCCGCATGGGGCCGCCGCGCGTCCGCCTGTCACAGGAAGTAGAAGAAGGTCATGGGGACACCTTAACACGTCGCGAGACGCAGCGTCTCGCTGCGCGTCTCGCAGGGCTCTCACCAGGCACTTCGACCCGTTGTCAGTGGCGGCGTCTAGCGTCGTGGACGGTGGCTCGGAGACGACGGGCACACGAGTGCAGGACGCGCACAGAACGAGGACCAGGGGGATGCAGCATGGGGTTCTTCGACGGCTTGGCGCCGGCGGACGCGGACGCTGACCGCGGAGGGGGCGAGGAGCGCGGAGAAGGCGAGGAGTTGGAGGGGGCCGGGGTCGGGGCTGGTGCTGGGGATCGAGCTCGGGCACCGCTGCCCGCGTGGTCGCCCGACTGGCAGGGGCCGCCGAGCGCGTGGTTCCTGCCCGCGATGGTGCCGGACGGACGGGAGGTGGGTGCGGGCGACGGAGTGCGCGTGCTGCTCGCCGGTACGTCGGTGTGGCCCGGCGCGCTCACCCTGCACCTGGCGGTGTTCAGCCGCAGCCCGCGGGTGGCCGCGCCACCGAGAGAGAGCGCCGTGCTGTGCGGCTTCGGGCCCGTGACGAGACAGCACGCGAGGAGAGGGCACGTGCCCTTCGGTGAGCGCTTCTTCCTGCCGTACGGGGGCGAGCACGGGCCGAGGGTGGGGCTGCTGCTGTCCGACAGACGACGGGTGACGAATCTGGATGCGGTGCGGCCGGTGGATGCGGAGCAACCGACGGATCACCTCGACTCCGGGGAAGGCACGGCGCTCCAACACGACGTGGGCGGACAGCCGTTGACGTTGCGTCAGCTCCAGCAGCTCGACGGCGGTTATTCCGGGCGCCTCGGGCTGCACCTGTCCGCACTGCCGCCCGAGGGGCCGCTGACGCTGGTCGTGGAGTGGCCGGAAGAGGGCCTACGGGAAACCCGCACCGCGCTGGACGCGGGCATGCTCCGGGCCGCGGCTGCGCGGGCCGTGGAGGTATGGCCGGACCTGGATCCGGTGCCGGACGAGGAGCTCCAGCGCGGGATGGTGGGCTGGTCCGAGTACGAACAGGGCGGCCCGGCCGGCGCCACGGACTTCGGCGGTCCGCTCGCCCCCTTCGGCCCGTACCCGTCCCCGGGGCCGTGGGAGGACAACCCCGTGGTGGGTCCCGCCGCTGCGTACGCGGAACGGCACGTGCTCGCGGGGCCGGGACCGTTCGGCGGGGTCGCGTCCTTCGCGGGCCTCAGGTCGTTCGACGAGACCACGCCGTTCGCCGACCACGGCTCACCGGACGCGTACCGGCACATCCCGCTGGACGATCACGACCCCGACCCCGTGCGTGGGCCGGACGAGGCGCATGAGCCGGACGACCACGAAGAGGCGCGGCCGGGCGAACCCCGCGCCGACTGGCAGCGGTTCGGCTCCCGATCCGACTGGCACGACCTGGACCGCGTCCGCGCGCGACTGGACGCCGGCGCTCCCGTGGACGTGCCGGAGGGGACCCCGCCTGAGGAGTGCCCGCTGCACCAGGCCGCCGAATACGGCAGCGCCGAGGTGGTCGCCGAGCTTGCGGCCCGCGCCACCAACCTCGACGTGCCCGACGAGTGGGACCACACGCCGCTGTGGACCGCCGTCCTCCACGGCCGCGCGGCCACAGCAGCCGTGCTGCTCGCGGCAGGAGCCGATCCGGTCCGCCCGGTGATGGGCGGCTGGTCGGCGGGACGGCTGATACTCGCCTCCCCCTTCGCCCCGTATGCACAACACCTCGTCCGCTCCGGGCGGTTGGAAGCCCTCACCGGGGCCGAACTCGCCCGGGTGGAGGAAGCCCGGCGGCTCGCGGAGGTGTTCGGCGAGGAGGCTCACCTGGAGGGGCCCGGCATCACCTTCGTCGGAGGGCTGGACGCCGACGAGGCCGTGCGCCGCCTCGGGGCGCGGGAGTGCGAGCCGCCGGAGGACCCGTTCGAGCCGGAGCCCGGGCAGATCGGCGTGGTGCCGGTGGAAGGCGGCTGCGTGCTGGTCCAGCCGGACAGTTTCGAGATCACACGGGCGGAGTCGCTGACTCCGCTGTCCTCCTCCGGCGCCTCGGCGTACGGCGTGTTCTTCAATGCCAAGAGCGGCCCGCAGGGCGGGTTCGCGCACGACGGGGTGTACGAGCATGACGACCGGGTGGGCCTTGAGCCCAGCACGGACGATCCGCCGGAGCGCGTGCTGCTGCGCTATCTCTACGCACAGCACGACTCGGCGGGCGAACTCGGCTACGGGTGCGCCATGGCGGGGATACGCCCCACCCGGGCCGAGGCCGAGGAGATGCTGGGCTCACCCCGCCGCTGGGTGGAGGTGCCGCGCTGGGGCTGACCCGCGCCCGCGGTACGGGGTGAGCGCGCCGCCACGCCGCCGGGCCACGGCGTGGCGGCCCAGGTCAGCGGTGTCGCCGGAGGGGCCGGTAACTCGCCGAGTAGCGGACGGACCCACCACGGACCGGGCCGGCGCCGCCCCCGCCCTCCTCACCGCGTTCGCCCTCGTCTTCCTCATCCATGTCGAAGTCCTCGGCGCCCTCGGCGTCTTGATCGCCGTCCTCGTCCTCGTACGCCTCCTCGTCATCCTCGTCCTCGTACGCGTCGTCCTCGCCCCGCACGCCCAGCAGGCGCCGGGTCAGGCGGTCGTTGTCGCCGAGGAGTTCGTCGAGCGCGGCGGACAGGTCGGAGGGGGTGGGAGTCTCCTCGTCGCGCTCGGCGGCGAAGAGGACGGTGCGGCGCACGGCCTCCTTGGCGAAGGAAGCGGTCGTGCCCTCGGTCCGGCGCACCGCCTCCGCCACGGCGTCCTCCGGCAGGCCGAGGCGCCCGCCGTAGAGGGCGAACAGCGCGCGCCGTGCCGCGGCGTCGGGCAGCGGGATCTCCACCGCCATGTCCACCCGGCCCGGGCGCTGTGCGAGGGCGGGTTCGAGCAGGTCGGCGCGGTTGGTGGTGAGCAGGAAGGCGACGTCGGCGTCGTCGCCGAGGCCATCCATCTCGTTGAGCACCTGGAAGAGCAGCGGCTGCTCGTCGTCGCTCAGGTCCCGCGCCTCGGCGACCAGATCGCAGTCCTCCAGGACCACCAGCGCGGGCTCCAGCATCCGCGCGAGGGCGCAGGCGGCGCCGACGAACCTGATGGAGGTGCCGGACAGCACGATCACGGTGAACTCCGGCAGCCGCGCGAGCAGATACCGCACGCTGTGCGTCTTGCCGGTGCCCGGCGGCCCGTACAGGAGCAGTCCGCGCCGCAGGTGCTGGCCGTGTGCGAGGAGCGTGTCGCGGCGGCGGGCCACGCCCACCACCTGGCGCTCGATGCGCTCCAGCAGCCCGAAGGGCAGCACGATGTCCTCGCGGCCGAGGCCGGGACGCGCGTGCAGCTTGAAGGGGCCGACCCCCTCGCTGAAGGGGCTGCCCTCGAAGGAGATCACCTTGCCCCGGAAGACGTTGTGCTCCCGCATGATCCCGCCCAGTGCGGCCAGCATCGCGCGGGCGTGCTCGCGGGTCGGCGCGAGGACCTCCAGCTGCACCTCGTTCTCGCCGTAGCAGTCCTCGGGGCCGCGGAGCAGCACGGCATAGGGGTCGACGCCGTCCCAGCCGAGGTAGAGGCCGAAGGCGACGACGGCCAGTTCCTCGTCGGCGGAGACCGGTACGTAGGCGTAGTCGACGGTGCCGAGCTGGACGTTGCCGAACTGGTCGGCGGATTCGACGAGTTCGGACAGCGATTCCATGCGCCGGTTCTGGCCGGCGATGCCGAGGAGTTCGTACTCGCGCTCCTCCGCGCCGAACCAGCGCTCCAGCGCCAGGTGCACGTTGGCGTGGTCGTAGTGCGGATAGCGAGCGCGCACCACGGGCACGTCGACCGGTTCCCTGCCCAGGTGCTCGCGCAGCCGGGCGATCAGGGAGCGGTCCGAGTCGGGGCGCCGGGATCGGAGGGACTTCTCCAGGAACTCCCTGAACAGCTCCCCGAATTCGGAGAGACGGTCGGTGCGGTCGGGCGGGGCGTAGGGTCCGCCCGCGGTTGCTCGTGCCACGGAAGTCCGTGCGTCGCGCGAAGCCCGTGCGTCATTCATGGCGATGGCTCACTCCCCCGGAACTCCAGCGGATCACCCGGCGGATTCCCCGGTGATGCTGTGGTCACCGCGCACGGTAGTGCCCCGCAGGGCCCTCGGACGAGGTGTTTTCCAGGCCGAAGGAGCCGGGATGCGCCGGGGACGGCCGTCGCCGTGCCGTCCCCGGCGGGAGCGCACTCGTACGTCGGCTCAGGCGTCGGGCTCGGGGGTGGTGAAGTACGCGGCGAAGGCGCTGACGATGTCGTCCTCGCCGATCTTGCCGTCGCCGTCGGCGTCCAGGGCCCGCGCGGCGGCGCCGCACTGCTCCTCGGCCACGCCCATGGCCCGCAGCGCGCGCTCGGCCTCCTGCGGGGAGACCATGCCGTCGCCGTCGGAGTCCGCCACGGCCACCACGGAGCGGAGGAAGGGGCGGGCGATCTCGCCGAAGCGGTCCGGGCTGTCCCGCAGCCGCTTGACCGCGCTGCCCACGAACTCCTCGCGGGTGATGCGCTGATCGCCGTCGCTGTCCGCTATCCCGGCCATGCCCTGCCAGAACGCCTCGGCCCCGAGGAGAGTGGCCTGCCCCTGCTCGGACCGGGCCGTGACCCCGAACTCGCTGCGGACCGCTGCCGCCGCCACCGTGAAGTCCTCGCGGGAAATGTAGCCGTTGCCGTCCTGGTCGAAGGAGGCGAACCGGACGGCGATCTTTCGCTCGTACTCGCTGCTGTCCATCGTGGTGCGTACCGTCTCACATGTCGGGTGGGTCAGTTCGCTTCGCAGCGTACGACGTCAGCGGGGGTGCGGGACCGGATATGCGGTGGTCGCACGGAGGTTGTCGCATTTCTCACCCGGGCTCCGGCCGCCGCGCCGCGGCGGGCGGGGGCGCGACAACGCCGCGGAGGCGTCGGCGCGTTGAGCAGGTCATGGCGCCGCGGCGCCGGGAGGGGAGAACGGAATGACCTCGAGATCCGAGTCCGGGATACGCGTACGCGGACGGGCGCCGAAGGGGGTGGACGGCGCGGCGGCCTCTGCACTGCCGGTGGCGGCGGGGCTGCTCACCGCGACGCTCGCCCTGCTCATGGCGCTGATCGCGTTCGGGAACATCACCGACTTCGGTACGAACCAGGCGTTCGTGCGGCATGTGCTCGCGATGGACACCACGTTCAAGGATCCCGATCTGATGTGGCGGGCCATCACCTCGCACACGCTCCAGGACCTCGCCTATGTGGCGATCATCGCGTGGGAGACGCTGGCGGCGCTGGTCCTCATAGCGGCCTGCGCCGTCTGGCTGCGCGACGGGCGGCGGCGTGCGGGGAACGCGCGTGCGCGGCAGTTGGGCACATACGGGCTGCTCATGGTGCTGCTGCTGTTCGGCGCCGGGTTCATGGCCGTCGGGGGCGAATGGTTCGCGATGTGGCAGTCGAAGGACTGGAACGGGCTGGAGGCCGCGACCCGCAACTTCCTGCTGGCCGCCGCCACCCTGATCCTCCTGCACCTGCCGGGCGCGGCCACACGATCGGAAAGCGACGCGGGGAACGAGGCAGGGAACGAGGCGGGGAGCGGCGCGGGGGACGACACGGAAAGCGCGCGAATTCCGCAACCGCAGTCACGCGAATCCCAGTGACCGGAGCGGGCGCGCACTCCGTGAGCCGCTGAGGGAGGCGGCGCGCTCCGGGCGTTCCGGTTCAACCGGGCCGCACGCGGCGGGAATTCCCGCACGGGTGTGCGCGCCCCCGGGCGGGGCGCGGTCGTCGCGCCCCGCCAACCGGCAACTTTCAACATCCGCGGGGCTTCACCGCCGCGTGCCCGTGTGCTGCTCGGCCCATGCTGGAGAACACGGCGGCCATCAGCGCGGGGCGTTCCGTTCCGTGCCCGCGGGGCGCCGTGCGGAATTCCGCGCCGGGCATGCGCGTACGCCCCGGATGTCCGGTGCGGGTTCCGGCGTCAGCGGACGTACCGAAGAAGTACCTACTCGGCGTTGAGGATTCCGTATGGCTCGGAAAGAGGAGACGGGAAGGGGGCCGGTATGACGTCGGAGACGGACACCGGCAGCGACCGGATCGAGGCGGCGGTGCGCCGGCGCCTGGCGGAGGAAATCCGGGTGCCCGAGGAGCTGTTGGACGGCAGAACCCCGCTCGCGGACCTGGCGGGCTCCTCCCCCTCCAAGGTGCACCGCGCCGCGCGCAGGCTGGAGGAGGACTTCGGCCTCAGCATCGCGGGAGCCGACGCGCAGTGGCTCACCTCGGTGCGCGCCGGGGTCGAGCGCATCACGAAGGCGCTGGAGCGGCAGGGCAGAGCGGCCTCGTAGCCGCGGCGTCCGCGCGTCACACCCCCGCGCGCACGCCGCACACCGGGCACCGTGCCGGGCCCGCCGCTCCCGCGGCGCGGACCGGCCTCCACCGGCGCGGTGCCCGGCACCCGGCCGCCCGGCCCCGCTCCTGCCGCCGGCCCCGCTCTCGCCGCCGGGTACGCAGGTGACGATCTGGTTGCGAAAGGCGATGACCGGCAATAAGCGAGACGCGGCCGCTTGTTGAGGCGGATATGGATACTTCTTGCTCGATGGAGACAGAGGCAGGTTCGGCGGCGGATTCCGGGCCCGGTTCCGGCCGCCTCCGGTCGGCGAAACGGCGCCTGGAGAGCCTGCCGACGCGCGAGGTCATGGTCGGCCTCGCCACGGTCACCGTGATCGCCGCGACCGTCCACGCCATCTGGTGACCGCACCCGGGGCCGCCCTCGTGGCCGCGCCCCGCAGCGGAGGGCCCCGGCGACCCGGCCGCGACCGATCGCGCCAGGGCCCTCGTACGTGCTGCGGCGAGCACACCCCGCGCTCAACCGCACACGCACCGCCATTCCCGCACGCCACCTGGCCCGCCGGGACATGGAGGACTCGTCCCGCGCGGGCCGGGTGGGGCCGGGGTCAGGTCAGCCGCGGTGGCCGGCCTTCTGGACGTGGCTGGTGACCACGCCGTTCTTGTGCAGCGTGATGATCAGGCCGTGGTTGTTGAACTTCGGGTGCTTCGCGGTCAGGGTCCGCAGCGTGACCTTGCCGTATTTGATCTTGGCGTCGTACCCGTGCTTGGTCTTGATCACGTGCGCGGTGTACCCGTACTTGAGCTTGTAGACCTTCACCTTCGCGTGGTGGCCGTGCTGCGCGGCGGAGGAGGAGACGGCGGGCGCGGCCGGGGCGGCGGAGGCGTCGGCGGCCATCGCGGTGCCGGCGGGGACGAGCAGCGCCCCGGCGAGCACGGTGGAGGCGGCGACGGTACGCAGGGAGAAAGTGCGAGAGGTCATGGTGTTCTCACTTTCGGGCAGCGCGGCGCACAGAAAGGGGCGCACCGCGACGAGATCAGGGGTGCGGCCGCGCACGGTGGGTCGGGCGGGGCCGCGGAGGGTGAGGGCGCCGCGCCGTTGCGGCAAGCGCGCCGGTTCGCTGCCGGCGGCGTGACCGAGGCCGTGTGGCCTGCGTCACCATCCATGTAGCCAGACGCCCCGCGCCGCGCCCAGGGACTTCCGCCCCCAGTTCCGCCGGCCGCAGGTCCGTGCCCTTCAGCCCCGTACGGGACGGCCCCGTGGCGTTCAACCCCGTACGGGACGGCGTGGATCACACACCGCGTACGCCGCCATGCACGTCAACGCGCCGCCGTACGCGCCGAGTTGCTCGCCCGTACAGAGAACCTCCGTACCTCACGGCCGAGTTCCCTCACTCGCCGGCCCCCTCCTCGCCGCGAGCGGCGGTCCGCGTCACCGCCGCCGTGCTGCCGCGCGGGAGGAGCCGGGTGGGGAGTTCGATGTGGCGGGCCTGGTCGGGCGTGCCGTCGCGGAGGAGTTCGCAGGCGAGTTCGGCGGCCGCGCGGCCCAGGTCCTCGGGTGACTGGGCGATGGTGGTCAGATCCATCCACTCGGCGAACTCGTGGTCGTCGAAGCCGAGCACCGACATCCGCTCCGGCACGCCGATGCCGGCGGCCCGCAGCACCCACATCACGCGCATCGCGAGCTGATCGCTCTCCGCGACCACGGCCGTCGGCGGGTCGGCGAGGCCCAGCAGCCGCCCCACGGCCTCCTCGACCGGCCGCCGCTCGCAGCGCGCGGCCACCACCAGGTCTTCGTCCAGCGGCAGCCCGGCCCCGGCGACCGCCTGCCGGTAGCCGGTCAGGCGCGCGTCGGCGCTGAAGGCGAAGCCCCAGTCCGTCTCGGCCGCGACATAGCCGATGCGGCGGTGGCCGAGGTTGAGCAGGTGCTGGGTGCCGCGCCGCGTACCGGCCACGTCGTCGACGTACACGCTGGCCCGGCCCGGCGCGTGCTGGCTGATGTAGACGACGGGGACGTCGAGTTCGTCGAGGCGCGCGCCCTCCTCCTCGGTGAGGTCGAAGGAGACGACGAGCAGCGCGTCGGCGTTCCTGCGGGCGGGCAGCCGCTCGAAGAACGCGGCGCGCTGCTCCACGTCGGGCACGCAGTAGACCTGCATGTCGAGCCCGGCGTCGCGGAGCACGGAGCCGACGGCGCCGATGGCCGTGCTCATGAACCAGGAGTCCAGCGAGTGCGTGAGCACGGCGATGTTCCCGGTCCTGCCGGTGACCAGGCTCGACGCCTGGCGCGAGACCACGAAGGAGAGTTCGCGCACGGCCTCCTCGACGCGGGCGCGCGCGGAGGAGGACACCGTGGGCAGCCCGCGGAGCGTGCGCGAGACGGTGGAGACGGAGACTCCGGCGCGCTCGGCCACGTCGGTCATCGTCGGATGGCGCTGTGCTGGCGGCATGGCGGGGACGTTACACAAGGCTTCGCGCGGGCGGCCAGCCTCGTGCCAGCGTTTGCAGCTACCGGCAGTGACCGTCGGCGGCCGCGCGCTCCGGGGTCAACCGGGCCGTGGGGACGGTACGTTGCGCCCTCTCCCCCGTCAACAGGACGAACGCAGGCGCGTATCGGTGGCACTCACACCGTTCATGACACCCCGTCACTTCTGTGCGTTCCCTTGACGCCCTCTGGGGGCACTTCTAGCTTGCAAACGCTGTCAGTGGCCCTTCCCGGGTGCCCCGGGCACCTCCTCGAATCCCGCTCAGGAGCCCAGCCCATGCCGTTGAGCCGCAGAAGAGTCCTCACCGCGGGCGCCGCCTCGGCGCTCGCCGCCGGGACCGCGACGGGCTGCGGCGCCGCACGCGGCGCCGCGCCCGGACCGGCCGGCCCCGAGCCCGTCCCGCGGGGCCCGACCACCCTCCACTGGTGGTCCTTCCACATGGCCGCGAAGAACGGGGGCGACCTCCGCACCCACCTGATCAGCGCCTTCGAGCGCCGCCACCCGAACATCACGGTGGTCTCCACCGATCTGCCCGCCAACACCGACATCATCCGCACGACCCTGTCCACGACCGTGGCGAGCGGTTCGCCGCGGCCCGACGTGTACATGGGCGACATCACGTGGCCGGCGCAGTTCGCGCACAACGAGCTGGCGCTGCCGGTCGGCCCGGCCGTCCCCGAGGGCCACTGGCAGCGCTATCCCGGACCGCTGACAAAGGCGCTGTCCGCGCGCGGGACGGTGTACGCCTTCCCGCTGTATCTGGACGAGGCGTTCCTCTATTACCGCAAGGACCTGCTGCACAAGCACGGCCTGCGGGTGCCCCGCAGCTGGGAGGAGGTGGCCCGCACCGCACGGAGGATCCAGCGCGCGGGCGACGCCGAGCAGGGGCTGCTCCTCCAGGGCGCGGTGGCCGAGGGGCTGACGGCGAACACGGCCGAGTACGTGGCGGACGCGGGCGGCAGCATCCTCGACCCGTCCGGCACCCGCCCCACCTTCGACAGCCGCGCCAACGAACGCGCCCTCGGGTACCTGAGCGAGCTGACCGGCTCCGGCGTGCTGCCGCGCGCCGCGACGACCTTCAAGGAGCAGGACACGATGGACGCCTTCACCGCGGGCCAGGCGGTCTTCCTGCGCAACTGGTCCTACTCGTGGGAGGTGATCCAGGACCCCGCCGCCTCGAAGGTGGCGGGCAGGGCCGGGGCGATGCGGCGGCCCGGCTTCGAGGGCGGGGCGACGGAGGGCAACAGCTGCCTGGGCGGCTGGTGCAACTACATCAACCCGCACTCGCAGGAGCGCGGAGCGGCGATCGCCTTCGCCCGGTTCTGCGCGGAGGAGGAGGGGCAGCAGGTGTTGCTGCGCCACTCCTCGTACGTACCGGCCCTGCTGGACGCGCTGGAGAGCCGGGCCGCGCGGCGTTCGCCCAATCCGACGATCGCGCTGTCGCGGAAGGTGCGGCTGGTGCCGCGTCCCTCGCAGACCCCGCAGTACCCGCAGGTCAGCAAGGCGGTCTACACGGAGGTCAACTCCCTGCTCAACGGGGCCTCCTCGCCGCGCGGCGCCCTCTCGGCCGCGCAGGAGAACCTGCGCGCCGCGCTGGAAGGGAACGCGCTGTGAGGGCCCCGGAGCAAGCCCGAGCGGACGCGGAGGACGTGCCGGAACGGGCGGCCGCCGTACCCACCGCCCATACGCCCCAGCAGCGTTCCCCACGTGGGGCCCGCCGCCCCCGCGGCCCCGCGACCGGCATCGAACGCCGCCGGGCCCGCACGGGCTGGCTCTACACGGCCCCCGCGCTCCTCGTCATCGCGCTGGTCACGATCTTCCCGGTGCTCTACTCGGTCGTGATGAGCTTCGCCAAGGTGCGGCTCACCTACGGCGGCATGCGCGTCGAGGAGTGGACGCTGGGCAATTACGCGGTGATGGGCAGCAGCGCGGCGTGGCTGCAGGCGCTGGCCTTCACCGTCGGATACACGCTGGTCACGGTGGCCGTGGAGCTGGCGCTCGGCGTCGCGGTCGCGATCCTGCTGGACCGACTGGAGGCAGGGCGCGGCTGGCTCCTGGCGCTGCTGCTCATCCCCTGGTCGATGATCACCGTGGTGTCCGCGCAGCTGTGGAGCTACCTCTACAACGCGTCGTACGGGGCTGCCACCTGGTTCTTCGAGGTGCTGCTCGGGGAGCCGCCGGTGATCCTGGGCACGCCCGTTCCGGCCTTCACGGCGCTGGCGGTGGCGGATGTGTGGAAGACGACGCCGTTCGTGGCGGTGATCGTGCTGGCGGGCCTGGTGCGCATTCCCCAGGAGCATTACGAGGCCGCCGAGATGGACGGCGCCGGGGCGTGGAGCACCTTCCGGCACGTGGTGCTGCCCGCGCTGCGGCCCGTGCTGGCGGTGGCGGTGCTCTTCCGGGTGCTCCAGGCGTTCGGGATCTTCGACCTGCCCTTCGTGCTCACCCAGGGCGGTCCCGGGACGGCCACCCAGTCGCTCGCGATGCTCGGTTACAAGACGCTCTTCCAGGACCTCAACTTCGGCCTCGGCGCGGCGGTCGCCACCGCGACCGGGGTGCTGGTGATGCTGGGGTGCCTGCTGTTCCTGCGGATGTTCCGCTCGCAGGTGGACGAGGCGGAGGAAGGAGGCGCCGCATGAGGCGCAGCAGAACGCGGCGCGGGGTGCGCCGCTATCTCAACCCCGTCACCATCGGCGCGGTGCTGCTCGCCGTGGTGACGGCCGCGCCTCTCTACTGGATGGCGGCCACCTCGTTCAAGACCCCGGGCGAAGCGGGCAACCCCTCCCCCACCTGGTGGCCCGAGGACCCGACCCTGGCCAACTACCGTGACGCGCTGGGTGCTTCGGGCATGGGGAACTACCTGCTCAACAGCGTGATCGTGTGCGTCAGCTCGACCGCGGTGGTGCTGGGCCTGGGGCTCTTCGCCGGGTACGCGCTGGCCAGGCTGCCGGTACGGGGGCGCGGGCCGATCATGGTCGCGCTGCTGATGATCTCGGTGTTCCCCACGATCGCCGTGGTGACCCCGCTGTATCTGGTGGAGCGCGAACTGGGACTGCTCAACAGCCGCCCCGGGCTGATCATCCCGTATGTGGCGTTCAACCTGCCGTTCGCGGTGTGGATCCTGCGCAATTCGCTGCTGGACATCCCGTACGAGATGGAGGAGTCGGCGACCGTGGACGGCGCTGGCCCCACCCGGGCGCTGCTCTCGGTGATCCTGCCGCAGGCGCGGCCCGCGCTGTTCACCGCCGGGGTGTTCACCTTCACCGCCACCTGGACGGAGTTCCTGATGGCGCTCACGCTCAACAGCGAGAACGGCTACCGCACCATCCCGGTCGGCATCGCGCTGTTCAACGGGCAGCACCAGGTGCTCTACGGGACGATCTTCGCGGGCGCGATGGCCGCGACGGTGCCGATCGCGCTGCTGGTCCTGGTGTTCCGGCGCGCCGTGCTCTCGGGGCTGACCGACGGCGCGGTGAAGGGATGAGCGGCGGCCCCAACTCCCGAGCACCACCGGCCCGCAGCCAGAGACCCCGCCCCAGGAAGGCCCGCATCGCTTCGTACGACCACCCCCGCACACCAAGGCTCACGAAGGAGTACGCGTGACCGAGCGCGCCTCGCAGCACCGCACCGAAGAGCGGCCGCCGGACAACTCACCGCAGGAACCCGACTGGTGGCGGCAGGCCGTCGTCTACCAGGTCTATCCGCGCAGCTTCGCCGACGCCGACGGCGACGGGGTGGGCGACCTGCGCGGCATCACGCAGCGCCTGACCCACCTGAGCACGCTGGGGGTGGACGCGCTGTGGCTCAGCCCCTTCTACCCCTCGGCGCTGGCGGACGGCGGCTACGACGTCGCCGACTACCGCGACGTGGACCCGCTGCTGGGCACCCTCGACGACTTCGACGCGATGGTCGCCGAAGCGCACCGCCTGGGCCTGAAGGTGCTGGTGGACATCGTGCCCAACCACACCTCCGACCAGCACGTATGGTTCCAGGAGGCGCTGAATTCGCCGCCCGGGTCCGCGGCGAGGGACCGCTATGTCTTCCGCGACGGGCGCGGCGCCGAGGGCGAACTGCCGCCCTCCGACTGGCAGTCGGTCTTCGGCGGGCCGGCCTGGCGGCGGGTGCCGGACGGGCAGTGGTATCTGCACCTGTTCACGCCCGAGCAGCCCGACCTCAACTGGGACAACGAGGAGGTACGGGCCGACTTCCGGCACACGCTGCGGTTCTGGTCGGACCGCGGCGTGGACGGCTTCCGCGTCGACGTGGCACACGGCCTGGCCAAGGACCTCACCGAACCGCTGCGCGACCTGGGCGAGGTCGAGCGCGAGGAGTGGGCCGCCGCGCTGCCGCCCGGCACCCACCCCTTCTACGACCGCGACGAGGTGCACGAGATCTACCGCGACTGGCGCAAGGTCTTCGACACCTACACTCCGCCGCGCATGGCCGTCGCCGAGGCGTGGGTGCCCGACGACCGGCGGCCCGCCTACGCGCGCCCGGACGAGCTGGGCCAGGCGTTCAACTTCGAGTACCTGCGCACCGGTTGGAACGCGCGGGAGCTGCGCGACACCATCGCCGTGTCGCTGGAGACCGCGCGAGCGGCCGGCGCGTCGGCCACCTGGGTGCTGTCCAACCACGACGTCGTGCGGCACGCCTCCCGCCTCGGGCTCCCCTCGGACACCGACTACCACGCGTGGCTGCTCACCGACGGCCGCAGCCCCGAGCCCGACGAGGCGGGCGGACTGCGGAGGGCGCGCGCCGCGACCCTGCTGATGCTGGCGCTTCCGGGGTCCTCGTACGTGTACCAGGGCGAGGAACTGGGCCTGCCCGAGGTCGCCGACCTGCCCGCCGAGGCGCTGCGTGACCCGGTCTGGGAGCAGACGGGCCGCACCCGTAAGGGCCGCGACGGCTGCCGGGTGCCGCTGCCGTGGACGCGGGAGGGCGGCTCGTACGGGTTCGGGCCCGGCGGCGCGTGGCTGCCGCAGCCCGCGCAGTTCGCCGCGCTCTCGGTCGAGGCGCAGGACGGTACCCCGGGCTCGACGCTGGAGCTGTACCGCGAGGCGCTGCGACTGCGCCGCTCGCTGCTCGGCGACGAGACGCTGACCTGGATCGATCACCCCGATCCCGAGGTGCTGCACTTCGCGCGCTCCTCGGGCTGGCAGTGCGTCACCAATCTCTCGGACGCACCGGTCGCGCTGCCCGAGGGCACCGAAGTGGTGCTGTCCAGTGGGCCGTTGCCGGAGGACACGCTGCCGCCGGACACGACGGTGTGGGTGCGGGGGTCGGACGCGTAGGCGGTACCCGGTGTCAGGGGCACCGGCCGCCGCGGCCGGTGCCCCTGACAGTCACCCCTGACAGGTCAGGTCTTGGTCTTGCCCGTCTTCACCGGCTTGCGGTCCTGCGGCCGCTGGGCGGCCTTGAAGTCGTCGAAGAAGCCGTAGTTGTGGGCGGGCAGACCGCTCTTCGGCTTTTCGACGGTGCGGTTCGCGTACAGGCTGTTGAGCAGCCACGGGTCCTTCTTCGGACCGAAGTCACTGCCCATGAGCGCGGACTGGGTGACGCCGTACGTGGCGACCGCGAGGCGCCCGGTCTTGCGGAAGCGGGCCATCTGGTCGCGCAGGAAGTGCTTGTTGTTCTCGAACCAGGGGCTCATGGCGAGGAAGTCGTGCCACTTCTTCTCCGGGAAGGGCTGCTCCAGCGCCTGCTTGATCACCTTCCAGACCGGGGTGTCCTTCGGCAGCTTGTACTGGTCGGCGAAGCGCGGCGACACCTTGTCCGTGAGGTGCTTCCTCCACAGCGGCATCAGGGAGAACTCGGTGACCAGGAACTTCTGGTCCTTCCGCAGCCGCGGCAGCACATAGTCGAGGTAGGCCTGCACGCCCTGCTGCGCGTCCACGTGCGGGTGGATGTCCACACCCTCCAGTTGCGGCGTCTTCTTGGCGAAGGCGAGCCAGCGCTCGGTGGCCTTGGTCCGCTTGTCCGGCTCGTCGATGTGGTTGAGGGCGCCCATGTAGAGGCGGGTGCGGCACTCCTTGGGGAACTTCTTCTTGCGGGCCTCGATGACGTGTGCCGCGACCTTTTCGTAGAACTCGTTCAGCGCGAGCGAATTCTTGTCTGCGTCGACGCTCTCGATGAAGGGCTCGTTGCCGATGACGAGAATGTCGACGGAATCGAGCGCGGCCTCCAGGACCTTGTCGACCTTCGCGAGTTCGTCCTTCATCTCCGGGCTTCCGGGCTTCGGCACCGGCTTGTTGTTATAGGGGAACTTCAGCGAGAGAACCGTTCCGAAACCGCGGCGGTGCGCGGCGAGCAGCTTCTTGACGGCGCGGTTCTGCGCGGCGTCGTCCTTGATCTCGGTCATCACCGCGAAGCCGCGCAGCCACCCGGCCGAAACGCCGTCCAGCTCCTCGAAGCTGACGCTCGCGGCGGCCTCGTTGAAGTTCGCGCCGAGCACGCCGGCGATCTGACCTGCGCCGCCGCCGTCCGCGCCGCTGCTCATGGAGCCGACCGAGGACTTCTCCCCTGCCTTCTCAGCGCCCGCGCCCTTCTTGTCGCCCGAACACCCCGCAGCGCCCATGGCGAACAGCGCGCCGCCGGACACCGCCAGGGCGCGGCCCAATACGCCGCGTCGTGAATGTGCGGCCTTGGGCGCCTCCGTCGGCCCCGTACCCGGGAAGGCGTCGTTCTCCATTGCACTCTCCTGGTTCACCGTCGCGGCTCTTTCCTCATGCCGGCCCCGATACTTCCATTCCGCTGCGCCGCGAGGCGAGTTGGGGCGGAAGCTCCAGGGTCCGACAGTCCGAAAGGACGCGCGGAAACACCCGCCCGGTTGCCGACGCCACTCAGTTTTTCCCACCGGGTCACGCCGCACTTCCCGTCCCCGGACCCGATTGCCGGTCAAATCCGACGATGCCGCATTTACGGTTCGAGGGCGCGGGTTCTACTTCGCGTCCCCATAGGTCGTGCCGATGCGCAGCCCGTCGACCCAGTTGATGACCGGCTGATCCTGGACCTCCGCCCCATAGCTGCCCCAGCGCGGCACATTGCCCTTGTCGTCCCACGTGCGGCCGTGGAAGTCGGCCTTCTTCGCGCCGTTGTAGTACAGCTCCACCCGCCCCTCGTCGGCGGATTGAGAGGTGTGGATGCCCAGGACGATCCGCTTCCAGGTGTCCTTGCGCACGGGGGTGCTCCACTGGAGCGTCCACTTCTCGCCCGGTTCGACGTGGAAGAGCTTGAGTTCGCCGCCCTCGACCTTCATGAGCACCGGATAGTTCTGCTGGTTCTCGTCGTTGGTGCCCCAGGACTTCCACTGGAATATCGTCCCGGCGTCGTCCGTGTTGGTGCGGGTGTCCCAGCCCACGTAGTACGTCGCGTTGTTCCGGAACGCGTAGGGCGAGCCGTCCACGCGGCTTCCGTGCCCTTCACAACGCTTGAGCCCTCGTGGCTTGTTGAACTTGAACACCTTGCCGCGCCCGTCGTGATTGTCCTGCGCGGTCACGCTGCCCGGGTCGTCGCACAGGGTGCTCGCGAAGACCCCCGTACCCTGCCCCGCATCGCCGTCCCACACCGGCGCCGCCCCCGCCTGATTGCTCACGGTCAGCGCGACGGCGCAGGTCAGGGCGGCTGCCGGGAGGGCGGTTCGCTTACGCAGACGCATGAGGTCCCCTTCCGCTGGCGGCGGCGCGCGGGCCGCCGGAGATGGCCGGCGCGGGGTCGGAGCGTGGTCGGTGCGCCGGTACGGCCTCGAACGGTCCGCCATCGTTCCGGCGCCAGAGGTACGGGACAACCGGTCAACGGAAACGCTCACAAGACAAACACTCAAGCGAAAGCCCGCGCGGGGCGAACGTTCAGCAAAGCGCGCAAACGCTCGCCGCACTCGACGGCCCGAGCACCCTGGCCGCCAACTCCCCGCCCGCGTACGGATGTTGCCGTAGGCGCCACGCGTACGCGCCGCTCACGCGCCACTGCGCCCCCGGCGGCCAGCTTGTCCTGGACACGTCCGTCGCATTACTGTCCAACGGCCTTGGTGTTCGGGAAACCGGTGAGAAACCGGTGCGGCCCTCGCCACTGTGATCGGGAAGTCCGGCTCCTCCCTCCGGGAAGCCACTGGACCTCCGCGTACGACCGCGGAGTCCGGGAAGGCGGAGTCAGGTGCGCCCGTGAGCCAGGAGACCGGCCAGGGTGCGTTGTCCATCCACGAGGTGCTGGAGAGGTCTTCCCTAGCATGCATATTGCCGAGGGGTATCTTCCCCCTGCGCACGCGGTCGCCTGGAGCGTCGCGTCCGCACCGTTCGTCATACACGGCGTGCGCTCCCTGACCCGCGAGGTCAAGTCACACCCGGAGAGCACCCTGCTGCTCGGCGCCTCCGGCGCCTTCACCTTCGTCCTCTCGGCCCTGAAGATCCCCTCCGTGACGGGCAGTTGCTCGCATCCCACGGGTACGGGGCTGGGCGCCGTGCTCTTCCGGCCGCCCATCATGGCGGTCCTGGGCACCATCACGCTGCTCTTCCAGGCGCTGCTGCTCGCCCACGGCGGGCTGACCACGCTGGGCGCGAACGCGTTCTCCATGGCCATCGTCGGGCCGTGGGCGGGGTACGGGATCTACCGGCTGTTGCGCGGGTCCGGCGCGCCGCTGATGGTCGCGGTGTTCTTCGGCGCGTTCGTCGCCGACCTGAGCACGTACTGCGTCACCAGCGTCCAGCTCGCGCTGGCCTTCCCGGACGCGAGCAGCGGCTTCCTGGGCGCGCTCGCCAAGTTCGCCGGGATCTTCGCCGTCACCCAGATCCCGCTGGCCGTCAGCGAGGGACTGCTCACGGTGCTGGTCATGCGGCTCCTCCAGCAGTCCAGCAAGGGCGAGCTGATCCGCCTGGGCGTCCTGAAGCGGGTCGGCGCCGCGCGGAAGCAGGAGACCCAGGATCGCGCGGACGGCGGGGACACGGCCGGCGAGCAGGGCGAGCGGAAGGAGGCGGTGTCCGAATGAGCCGCAACGCGAAGATCAACACGCTGCTGGTGGTGGCCGTGCTGGCGCTGGCCGTCATCCCGCTGGCGTTCGGCCTCGGCGACCACAAGAAGGAGCCCTTCACCGGCTCCGACGCGCAGGCCGAATCGGCGATCACGCAGCTCAAGCCGGACTACAAGCCGTGGTTCTCGCCGCTCTACGAACCCCCGTCTGGCGAGGTCGAGTCGGCGCTCTTCGCACTGCAGGCGGCGCTCGGCGCGGGCGTGCTCACCTACTACTTCGGCCTCCGCAGGGGCCGCAAGCAGGGCGAGGCGCGTGCGCTGGCCGCACAGCGCGAAGGCACGAGCGCGGGCACGGACACGGGCGAGGGCGACGGCAAGGTCGAGGGCGAGCACGGAACGGACGCCGCGGATGCCGGTAGCGCCGGTGCCGGTACCGCCGCCACCGGCACCGCCGACGCCCGTACCGCCGCCACCCCCGACCAGCGCCCGTAACCCGCCGTGCTGCCCATCGACGCGGCCGCGTACAGCAGCCGCTGGCGCCACCGCCATCCGGCCGAGAAGGCGTTCCTCGGGCTCGGCCTGACCATTCTCGCGATCTCACTGCCGCCCTGGCCCGGCGCGGCGCTGGTCGCCGCGGCGGCGCTGTCCGTGCTGCTCGGCCCGGCCCGCGTACCGCCCCGCAAGCTGTGGCGCGCCTACCGCATTCCGCTCGGCTTCTGCGTGACCGGGGCCATACCGCTGCTGTTCCAGGTCGCGGGTCCGCACGGGCTGATCGCCCTCGCGCCCGGCGGGCCCGCGCACGCGGGAGGGCTCCTGCTGCGCACCTCGGCCGCCTCGCTCGGGGTGCTGCTGTTCGCCTTCACCACTCCGGTGGCCGACGTGCTGCCGCGGCTGGTGCGCGCCGGGGTGCCCGCCGCTGTCGTGGACGTGGCGATGGTGGTCTACCGCATGAGCTTCCTGCTGCTGGACTCCATGAACCAGATCCGGCAGGTGCAGGCGGCCCGCCTCGGCCACACCACCCGCTCCGCGGCGTGGCGTTCGCTGGCGGCGCTGGGCGCGACCTCGTTCGTGCGCGCCTTCGACCGCGCGTCGCGACTGCAGACCGGGCTCGCGGGCCGGGGATACGACGGCACGCTCCGTGTCCAGGTGCCGCCCGCGCACCTGTCCCCGCGCTTCCTGGCCTCCTCCGCCACGCTCCTCGCGGGGATCGCCGCGCTCGCCCTCGTACTTCCCCTCGTCCTGCGGAGCCAGATGTGAGGGGGACCTGCGCGCTCCTTCCCGAATGTCCTCCCCCACTCCTCCCAACCGCATTTCCACGCAAGGAGTTCCCGTATGACCCGCGCCCCCTCCCCCGCCGCTGAGCCCGGCACCGCGGGCGCTCCCGGCGCCGGCGGCCCCTCCGGGTACGGCGTCCCCGTGGTCGAGCTCGCCGGGGCCGGCTACGCGTACGAGGAGGGGCCCGCCGTCTTCGAGGGCGTCTCCTTCGCGCTCAGCGCGGGGCGCCGTACGGCCCTGCTGGGCCGGAACGGCAGCGGCAAGACCACCCTGCTGCGGCTGCTCAGCGGCGGCCTGCCCTGCACCGGCGGCGAACTCCGTCTCGAGGGCGCCGCGCTGGGCCGCTCGCGCAAGGAGCTGACCCGGCTGCGCAGCACGGTGCAGCTCGTGCTCCAGGACCCCGACGACCAGCTCTTCGCCGCGTCGGTCGGGCAGGACGTCTCGTTCGGCCCGATGAATCTGGGGCTGCCCGAGGAGGAGGTGCGCGCACGGGTCGAACAGGCCCTGGAGTCCCTGGACATCACCCCGCTCCGCGACCGGCCCACCCACCTCCTCTCGTACGGGCAGCGCAAGCGGTCCGCGATCGCGGGCGCCGTGGCGATGCGACCGCGGGTGCTCATCCTCGACGAGCCGACCGCGGGCCTGGACCCGGACGGTCAGGAGCGCCTGTTGGAGACCCTCGCGCGCCTGCACGAGGAGGGCACCACCGTGGTGATGGCCACGCACGATGTGGATCTGGCGCTGCTGTGGGCGGACGACGCGGCGGTGCTGACCAGGGAAGGCGTGCGTACGGGGCCCGTCGACACGCTCCTCGCCGACCAGGACCTGCTCGCCGCCGGCGGCCTGCGCCGCCCCTGGGGCATGGCGGCCGCCGCCGCGCTGCGCCACCACGGCCTGCTGGCACCCGACGCACCGGGGCCGCGCACCGCGGAACAGCTCGACGGCTGGGCGGAGGGCGAGGGCACGCCGGCAGGCACACCGCCCAGCGCACCGGACAAGCCGCGCTGACCCCCGGGCTCCCGCGCCTCTCCGCCCCGCCGCTGGAAGACTGGGCCGCGCCGCCGTCCGTACGAGGGGGCGGTACGAGGCCGTCCGTACGAGGCGTACGCGATCGGCGGCGCGCGGCGCGGAACCGAAGACGCGGAAGCGCAGGCGCAGACAGGCGCAGAAGCGATGGCGCGGAGACATAGCGGAAGGGCGGAGTGGAGATGCGACTGACCGTGCTGGGCGGGGGCGGGTTCCGGGTGCCGCTGGTGCACAGGGCGCTGCTCCAGGACGCGGCGGGCGGCGAGGGCGCCTGCGGTGAACTGGTGCTGTACGACAGCGATCCCGCGCGGCTCGACGCCATCGGCCAGGTGCTCGCGCACCAGACGGCGCGGCACCTCGCGGCGCACCCCGGCACGGAGGCGCGGCCGCCCGCCGTGCGCACGACCACCTCGCTCCAGGAGGCCCTTGCGGGGGCCGACTTCGTGTTCTCGGCGATCCGCGTGGGCGGACTGGAGGCGCGCGCGGGCGACGAGCGGGTGCCGCTCGCCGAGGGCGTGCTCGGTCAGGAGACCACCGGTCCCGGCGGCGTGCTGTACGGGCTGCGCACGCTCCCCGTCGCGCTGCGCCTCGCGGAGGAAATCGCCGAGCACGCGCCGGACGCCTGGGTCATCAACTTCACCAACCCGGCCGGGCTGGTCACCGAGGCGATGTCCGCCACGCTCGGCCACCGCGTGATCGGCATCTGCGACTCCCCTGCCGGACTGTGCCGCCGCGCCGCGCGGGCCGCCGGCGCGGATCCGGACCGTGCCGCGTACGACTACGTCGGGCTCAACCACCTCGGCTGGCTGCGGCGGCTGACCGTGGGCGGCGAGGATCTGCTGCCCGGGCTGCTGGCCGACACCGCGGCCGTGGAGTCCTTCGAGGAGGGCCGGCTGTTCGGCGGCGAATGGCTGCGCACGCTGGGCGCGCTGCCCAACGAGTATCTGCACTACTACTACTTCAACCGCGAGGCGGTCGCCGCAGCGCGCGAGGCCGAGGCCACTCGCGGGGAGTTCCTGCACGAGCAGCAGGACCGCTTCTACGGCACTCCGTACGGCGATCCCGCGAAGGCCTGGGAGGCGTGGGAGGCCACCCGGCTGGAGCGCGAGGAGACGTACATGGCGGAGAACCGCCAGGCCACGGGCGGCTGGCAGCGCGACGCCTGCGATCTGGAGGGCGGCGGCTACGACCGGATCGCGCTGGCCCTGATGCGCGCGATCCACCGCGACGAGACGACCACCCTGGTCCTCAACGTGCCCAACGGCAGCGCCGTCCCGGGGCTGGACGCGGACGCCGTGGTCGAGGTCCCCTGCCTGGTCGACGGCAACGGCGCGCGCCCGCTGGCCACCGGGCCCGTGGCCGCCGACCAGCTCGGCCTGATGCTCACGCTCAAGGCGGTCGAGCGGGCCACGCTGGAGGCCGCTTCGACCGGTTCGCGGGAGGCCGCCGTACGCGCGCTCGCCCTGCACCCGCTCACCGGCTCGGTGCGCACCGCCTCCCGCATTCTGGACGCCTCGGGGTGGAGCGGCCGCGCTGTTTAGGGTGGCGGCATGATCCGTACAGCCGTACCGACCGACGTTCCCGCTCTGCACGCGATGATCCGCGAGCTCGCCGAGTACGAGAAGGCGCCGGAGGAGGCCAGGGCCACCGAGGAGCAGTTGCGCGAGGCGCTGTTCGGCCCGCGCCCGGCGGCGTACGCGCACATCGCGGAGGACGCGGAGGGGCACGCGGCGGGATTCGCGCTGTGGTTCCTGAACTTCTCGACCTGGCGCGGTGTGCACGGCATCTACCTGGAGGACCTGTACGTGCGGCCCGAGCACCGCGGCGGCGGGCTCGGCAAGGCCCTGCTCCGCGAGCTGGCCCGCATCTGCGCCGAGAACGGCTACGAGCGCCTGGAGTGGTCGGTCCTCGACTGGAACACCCCCTCCATCGCCTTCTACGAGTCCCTCGGCGCACGCCCCCAGGCCGGGTGGACGGTCTACCGCCTGACCGACGAGCCGCTGCGCGCGCTGGGGTCGTAGGGGCAGCCGCGCGCGCTGGTCCGTGACAACCGTCGCGCGCACCGGGTTCGCGGGAACGGGCCGCCCGGGGCCTCCGCCGCCCTAGGCTCGGCCGATGGACTGGAGCCTCGAAGTGGTGGCCGTTCCCGTGTCGGACGTGGACGCGGCCCGGGATTTCTACGCGCGGCGGCTGGGCTTCCGTGTCGACCACGACACCGGGGGCGAAGGAACGGGGGCCGTGCGCAGCGTGCGGCTCACCCCGCCGGGCTCGGCCTGCGCGATCGTGATCGGCGACGGGCTCTCGCCGCTGGAGCCCGGCGCGCTCAGCGGCCTCAGGCTCGTGGTGGAGGACCTGCGCGCCGCCCGCGCCCTGCTCCTCGAACACGGCGTCCCCGTCAGCGACTTCGAGCTGGCCGGCCCGGAGGGACTGCGCCCCGCGCGCGGCGACGAGAGCCATGCCGAGCTCGAGACCGTGGGCTTCCTGCACTTCGCCGACCCGGACGGCAACGTCTGGGCGGTGCAGCAGATCAGCACGGGGAGCTGAGCGGACGCTGTACGGGTCCCAAGCCCGGGCCCCGGGCCCCAGCTAGGGCCCCGTACCTCGGTGCCCCCGTGCGCGGCATCAGCCGTCGTGCGCGGCCTCAGCCGTGGCCGAGGGAGAAGATCAGGCCGAAGACGGCGAGCAGCACGCCTACCGCGGCGCCGCCGGTGCCCGGCCTGGTCCTGCGGACCAGGCAGCCGACGAGGATGCTCAGCAGGATGCCCCAGGCCACCGCGTACAGGCTCCAGCCGACGCCGTCAGCGACCCTGGGCAGCTTGAAGGAGATCCAGGCGGCGATGACGAGCGTGGCGGGAATCCCGTACAGGTTGTCGAGCGCCTTCTGGGCCCGGGTGTTCACCTGGTTCCCCCTGTGCGGAAGTCGTGCGTCGCGGTGCGCGCCTGCGGTCGGTCGTGGCGTACGCGCGCGCCGGGTGCGTGCGCGTACGGGCCCCGCCTGGTCGTGGCGGGCGTCCAGACCCTAGGCAGAGCACACCGGACGCGGCCAGCCAGGGCCTCGGCCTGTGAACTTCTTCACCGAGTTGATCACGCGGCGATCACGTTCGGGACAAGGCTTCGGGACGACGGCAACCGGAGCGGCAACCGCTGTGGGGCACACGGCTGTTGGGTCCCGCGCCCGCCTCCGCGCCGACGGGGCGTGCGCGTGCTCACGCCCCGGCGCTGCGCCAGGCCGGGCTCAGGGTGGGCAGCCGCAGGCCGTAGCGGATCGCGCAGAGCCGCAGCAGGAAGACCACTCCGGCCGAGGCGATGGTGGTGGGCGTGTCCGGGACGCCGAGCAGGTTCATGCACAGGAAGCAGAGCGCGCCGACGGCCGCGGCGGTCGCGTAGAAGTCCTCGCGGAGCAGCAGCGGCGGGCTCTCCCCGCACAGCAGGTCGCGCACGATCTCGCCGGTGACGCCGGTGAGCACCGCCAGGATGACCACGGCGGGCGGGGTGACCCCGGCCTCCAGCGCGGCCCGCGCGCCGATGACGGTCACGACCGAGAGGCCGAGCGCGTCCACCAGCAGCAGGGTGCGGTGCGGGAAGGAGCGGCGGTGCGCGAGGTAGAGGCCGGTGAGGACGGCGACGCCCGCGATCACCGCGAGCAGCACCCAGTCGTGGGTCCAGTAGAGGGGGCGGCGGTCCAGCAGCACGTCACGCAGCGTGCCCCCGGATATCGCGGCGGCGAAGCCGAGGACGAGGCCGCCGAAGGGGTCCATCCGCGCCTCGTGCGCGGCCAGCACGCCGCTGGCGGCGAACGCGGCGATGCCGATCAGGTAGAGGACATGCAGCACCAAGGCGGGGCTCCGGATTCTCGCGGGAACGGAAGCCGGGCATGCGGCGGCGACGCTCGGGGCGTTGCGGCATGCGCGGCGCGGTCGTTTCCCGCTCTGTCATGGAGCCTGAGAGTTTCACCGCCGCACCGTGCGCGTTCTCGCTGCGCGTGCGCGTGCTCGGCGGTTTGCCCCGTGGGCGCGGCATCGTCGTCGGTGCCGCTTTTCAGAGTCGCCTCGTCCGTACGGTAACCGGCCTGAGAGATTCCGGGAGTGTTGCTCCTTCGGCACCACGCGGCACTGGGCGCCCGCCGTGGTTCTCCCGCACGGGGTCATCGGCCTGTCTTCACTTGTCAGCCGATAAGGCTAACACGCGCCTCACCGGCACCATTCCGCACGGACGCCCCCGGTACCGGCGGCCGTCCGGTCCGGGGGCGTGCTCTGCTCACGGCGCTCAGCGAGCGGGGCTCAGCGCCGGTCGTTCAGCGCTCGGTGCTCGGCGCTCAGAAGGCGAAGACAGAGGACGTCTGCTTCTCCATCTCGCAGGTGTTGCCGAAGGTCTTGGTGTAGTGCACCAGACGCCCGTCCCAGGTGCCTTGGACGGTGACGGTCACCGGGCGCCAGTCGGTGGTGCAGGCCGTGCTCGGCTCGCCGACGGCGGCGGGCAGCGCCGCGGGGTCGCCCCCGGCCTTGTTCAGCGCGGAGCACGCGTCGGCCGCCACGGGGTGGTCGCCGCCGACGGGCAGACAGCGCAGCATCACGGCGCGCTCGACGGGGGCGTCGGCGCCCTGGCTCTTGGTGAGGACGAGCACCGACGGGGCGTACAGGCTCTTGGCCGAGGGGGCAGCAGAGCCGGCGGGCGGCGTCGCGGCGGTCGCGGCGGGAGCCAGCCCGATGGCCAGGCAGGCCGCGGCGGCCGTCCCCAGAACCAGGCTCTTGATGCGTAACACGGCAACTCCTCGGGTTGGAGGTTTCGGTTGACGCCCCAGAGCCTGCTGTGCCGACGTCCGGATTACACAATCGGCACATCGGATTGCGGACAGTATCGGAGGCCGCACTATGGCCAGTTGCCGCCTTCCGTCCCAGGAAACCCACCCCGCGCACACTCCGCCCCCTCGCCCCCGTACGGCCGTTGTGACTGCTGGGAGCGGAGGGGGATTCCGGAGCCAATCGGACGCTCCAGGCATCTACGACACGCTTTGCGAAGCAAGCGATGCAACCTGGCCATGCATGGTCAACTGAATTGCAGGGCCCAACCTCCAAAGTCATACGGTTGTTGTTCCTTTGATTACCTGACAAGTGCCGTCGGGGTCCAGGGGTGTGCAGCGGTGAGTCTTCAGAGCGCCAGGGCCGTGCGGGCCAACCCCTCGGCCCGCACGTGGAGTTCCTCCACCCACTCCTCGTGCTCGGGCTTCATCAGCACGCTGCGCAGGATGCGCCCGCCCTCCGCGTCCGCCTCGACGCGGTGCCCCCGTACGGCCAGGGCCTCGGGCGTCACCCCGTACGTGGCGAGGAAGACGGACTCCGCCGGCGGCGCCGACATCCCCGCCTCCATCACCGCGGCCGAGACGCGGTCGGCCTCGGAGAGCCGTGCCGTACGCGGGAGGAAGGCGACGATGTCCAGCTCGGGCCGCTGATAGGGCGTCAGCACCTCGGAGCGCTCCAGCAGTTCGGCCCACCGCAGCGCGGCGCGCCGCCCGGGGCGCAGCACCGCGCCGAGCCCGTCGGCGGTGAGCGGCAGCAGCCGCAGGGTGAGCCAGAGCGCGGCGGCGGCCGCTCCGGCGCGGGAGCACTCCAGGGAGATCTCGCCGAGGTGCAGTTCCTCGGAGGTGAAGTACGTGTAGGGCGAGTCGTGCTGGTAGAAGCGGCCCACCGAGGGGTCGGCGAACAGCACGGCGCCGCACCCGTAGGGCTGGAGCCCGTGCTTGTGCGGGTCGACCACGACGGAGTCGCAGGCGGCGATCGCCCGGTAGGGCGCGGCCGCGACGCCGTCCGCCGTGTCGTCGGCGATGAGCGTGAAGAAGCCGCCGTAGGCGGCGTCCACGTGCAGCCGCACGCCGTAGCGCTCGCGCAGTTCCAGCGCCTCGTGTACGGGGTCGAGCGCGCCGAGCCCGGTGGTGCCCGCGGTGAGCACCACGGTGCCGATCCGCCCCGTACGCAGCAGCTCTTCCAGGGCGTCGAGGTCCATGCGGCCCGCGGCGTCCACCGCCACCGCGTGCCCCTGCACGCCCAGCAGACGGCACATTCTCCCGTGGGTGTAGTGCGCGTCGGCACTGTAGGCGACGCCCTTGTCCGGGTGCAGCTCCCTGGCGACGAAGAGGGCCTCCAGGTTGGCCACGGTGCCGCTCGTGGTGAGGTGCCCGAGGTGCTGCGGCAGCCCGAACATCGCCGCGAGCCGGTCCACCGCCTCGCGCTCCATGCGCGCGGTGGCCGGACCGCCGTCGAGCGCGTGGTTGTTGGGGTTGATCAGCATCGCCGTCAGGTGCCCGACCACCGCCGCCGGGTGCGGGGGCTTGAGCATCTGGCCCGCGTAACGGGGGTGGAAGAAGGGGTAGTTGTCGCGCAGCCGGTCGCCCAGTTCGGCGAAGGCCGCGCCGAAGCGCTCGTCCCCGATCTCCAGCGCGGGGTGCCGCGCGAACTCCCCGTACTCCGCCTGCCACTTGCCGATCTCCTCGGCCGCCGCGCCGAGCCAGTGCCGCAGATCCATCGCGCCTCTCCCTCGCCTCGTGAGCGGTCATTCCAGCACGGGCGCGGCGCGGGGTCACGGGTCCGTACGCAGGTGGGAGGGCGGGGAACGGGCCACGCGTACACACGATGAGCCACGTACCTCACGGCGCACTCCGCACAAGCAGAGGGCGGGCCGGCCGTGCCCGGCCGCAGGGGCCTGGAGCGGTGCCGGGCACGGCGGGACCCACCCGGCGCGTGACCGTGCGGCCACGCGCCGAGGGCGTCTCCACGCTAGGGGCGGGCGGAAGCGCGGGGCATCCGACCCAGGTCGCACACGACCCCCCGCCGCCCGGCCCCCAGACCCGCTCCCGGCCGACTCCCCCGGGAGCTCCCGCACGCCGACACGCCATCGAGGGGGTCAGTGCACATTTGTCCCTATTTGTCTCTGTACTCTCGCTCACGCCCCGGTACAGGTTTCGTCACGTGCACACAGCTGAGAGGTGTCAACGGTGGTCACCAGGAGGGGTATCCGGCAGCCCTGGGGAGAGTCCCCTCCCGGCCGGGCGCGCGGCCTCGACGGACTGCGCGCCCTCGCCGTGCTGGCCGTGGTCGTCTTCCACGTCGATCCTGGGCTGCTGCCCGGCGGGTGGATCGGCGTGGACGTGTTCTTCGTGATCAGCGGCTATGTGATCACCAGCGTGCTCGACGAGGAGTACCGCCGCACCGGGCGCCTCGCGCTCGGCGCCTTCTGGCGGCGCCGCGCCAGGCGCCTGCTGCCCGCGCTGCTCACCGTCGCGCTGGCGGTCGCGGTGCTGGCCGGGATCTTCCGCGGGCGGCTGTGGTACGGGCTGCGCGGCGACCTGCTCGCCGCGGTCGGCTACGCCAGCAACTGGTGGGAAGTGGCCCGGCACAGCAGCCACTCCGCCGGCCACGGCGACCCCGCACCCCTGCTGCACCTGTGGTCACTGGCGGTGGAGGAACAGTTCTACCTGCTGTGGCCGTTCCTCGCCTGGGGGCTGCTCGCCGCGGTGCGGGCACGCCGCGGACACCGCGCGCGGGGCACGGCTGCGGCGCTCGCGGCGCTCGCCTCCTTCACCGCCATGGCCGTGCTCTACACCCCGCTGCAGGACCCCTCCCGCGTCTACTTCGGCACCGACACCCACGCGGGCGGCCTGCTCCTGGGCGCCGCGCTGGCCTTCGTCCTCCCGCTGGGCCGCGCCCGGCGCCCCGCGCGGACCGGGACGGCCAAGCGCGCGTCGCGCATCGCCGACCTCGCTGGCGCAGCGGGCCTGTGCGTACTGCTGGTCACCGCCTACGCGCTGCCCGGCGATTCACCGCTCCCCTACTGGGGTGGCCTCGTGCTGGTCAGCGCCGCGGCCACCGCCGTGCTCCCCGCCGCGCTCGCCGCGGACGGGCGGGTGCGCCGGGTGCTGTCCTTCCGGCCGGCGGTGTGGGTGGGGCGGCGTTCGTACGCGGTCTACCTCTGGCACTGGCCGCTGATCGCCGTCATCCGGCACCTGCGGCCGGAGTTCGCCGCGAGCACGGCGGGCCGCGCCTTCCTGGTCCTCTTCCCGCTGCTGCTCGCCTCCCTGTCCTGGCGGTACGTGGAACGCCCCGTCCTGCGCCACGGACTGCGCGGCGCGCTGAGCCGGATCGGCCCCGCCTTCCGCGGCATCTCCCGCCCCGCGGTGGGCGCGGCCTGGACGGCGGCCGCCGTGGTGGTGCTGGGCACGGCGGTGTTCGCGGTCGTGCTGTCACCCGCGTACAGCCCGCGCGAGCGCCAGCTCACCGAGGCGGCGGCCCAACGCCCGCAGGAGCAGCGCAAGTTCGTACCGGGAGCGCCGGGTGCGCCGGCGCCCTGGCTCGTACGGACCACGGGCTCGTCGGCGCTCCACGGGCCGGCGCAGGCGCCCGGCAGGCAACAGGCGGCGCGGCACCCGGCCCCGGACCCGGGCCCGGGCCACGGTCAGGCCGACGGGGACCAGCCAGGCCGGGGCCACATCGGCAAGGGCCACGCGGGCAAGCCCCAGGACGGCAAGCCCCCGAAGCCCGCCGCCAAGCGCGAGCCGGGCCGCCGCGTGACCGCCATCGGCGACTCGGTCCTGATGTCCGCGTCCGATCCGCTGCGCGACGCGCTGCCCGGCGTGGACGTGCAGGCCAGGGTCGGCCTCCAGATGGGCGCCGTCCCCTCGCTGCTGCGCGAACTCGACCGCACGGGACGGCTGCGCCGGACCGTGGTCATCGCGTGCGGCGCCAACGGCACCTTCGACGCGCCGGTGCTGCGCGAGGTGCGCGAGGCGGCGGGACCGCGCCGGACCCTCGCGTACGTGACCACGCACTCGCCGCGAGGCTGGCAGGACGAGGTCAACGGGATGCTCAAGCGGGCGGCCGCGCCGCGCGGCGGGAGCACCACGCTCATCGACTGGCACAAGGCGGTCGCCCGCACGCCGGGCCGCCTCTACTCCGACCGCACCCACCCCACCCCTACGGGGGCGCGCCAGTACGCACGCCTCATCGCCGGCGCCGTCGGCCGCACGGCCACCTGAGGGCCCGGTTCCCACCTGAGGGCCCGACTCGCGCCCGGCCGGGCCCGCCGCACCGCACGTTTCCCGCCGCACGCGCCGGGGACCCGCGGAGATGTACGCAGTACGGCGACCGTCCCGTGGCCGCTCCGCAGGGGTGCCGCCGCGTGGCACGGTCCCGTTGGCCGGGTGGCCGGACGGCCGTGAGGAGGTCGCGCCACATGACCGAGCACAAGCAGCAGCACGCGCAGGACAAGCCCCTGCCGCTGCCCGACTACGACCAGCTCCCGGCGGCGAGCCTGGAGCACCGCATCAGGCCGCTGGACCGCGACGGTGTGGAGCACCTGCTGGAACACGAGCGCGGGCACGCAGCGCGCACCCCGGTGCTGGAGCTCCTGGAGGCGCGCCTGCGCCAGCTCGACGCGGGCTCCGAGCCCTCCTCGGGCGATCCCACGGACACGGCGGACACTCCGGGGCACACCCGTAAGGGTTCTCCCGCCTCGCCGGACAGCGCGGCGCCGCCCTCGGCCCCGCTCCGGCACGGGGCCCACGACGTGAGCCCGCACGACGCGTGACCGCTGACTGACCACTGAACGACCGCAGACTGAGCGGCACACGGACGACGCGCCCCGTCGGGACGGAGGGACGGCCCGGCGGGGCGTGGTCACGCTCCTTTGTTCGACACTCGTCGATCGTCGATGTAATGCTGAAGCCCCCGGCCGGTCCCCGACCTCGACCCGGCAACGGCCCCGACTTCGGCCCCGTAAGGAGAACCCGATGGACTTCCTCGTCCGCATCGACACCACCCGCGTCCACGAACTGCCCGCGGACGAGCGCGACGACCTGATCCGGCGGGAACGCGTACGGGGCAACGAGCTCATGGACCAGGGCGTGCTGCGGCACTTCTGGCGGCTGCCCGGGGCCCGCTCCAACATCGGCATCTGGTCGGCGCCGGACGCGGACGCGCTGGTGGAGGCGCTGGACAGCCTGCCGGTCCGGCCGTACGCCGAATGCGACGTCACCGCGCTGGCCACCCATCCGATGGTCGCCGAGCGCGAGGCGGGAGCCGCCCGAGCCTGACGGCCGCCCCGCACCGCGCGTGCGGGACGCGCTCCGAGTGCGGCAGATCACAGACAGTCGTGCGGGCCTGTGGGAGCTTCAACTCCGTTACTCACCAGTAGAGTTGGGCCGGGCCCCCAGTGCGACGCTGTGCGCGGGCCGGCGCGTTCGAGCCGCATCGGAGGCACCCCATGAGCACGCTAGAGGCACCCGGCGCCGCACTCGGCGAGATGGTCAACACCTCCCGCTATCCACTGGCGGATCCGGACGGCGCCGAGGCGAAGGAGATCGTGGCGCAGGCGCGGCGCGGCCTGGAGGCCGACGGCTGCACCGTGTTGCCGGACTTCGTCCATCCCTCGCTGCGCGAGACCCTGCGCACCGAGTGCGCCGACTTCGCGCCCGCCGCCTACACCAGGACCGAGACGGTCAACGTCTACAACATGGCGGCCTCCCCCGACCTGCCGGCCGACCACCCGGGCCGCATCCCCTTCGAGCGCGGGAACTCCTTCGTGGCGCGCGACCGGATCCCCTCGAAGGCGCTGATCAGCAGGTTGTACGCGCATTCGGCCTTCCGCCGGTTCGTCGCCGACTGCTTCGGGCTGCAGGAGCTGCACGAACTGGCCGACCCGTTCTCCGCGTTGGTGCTCAACGTGGTGGAGCCGGGTATGGAGCACCCGTGGCACTTCGACACGAACGAGTTCACCGTCAGCCTGCTCACCCAGGAGGCCGAGGAGGGCGGCGTCTTCGAATACTGCCCCGGCATCAGGTCGGCGCAGGACGAGAACTTCGCCGATGTGCGCTCCGTCATCGAAGGCAGGGGCGACGGGCTGGTGAAGCGGCTGCCCCTGCACCCGGGTGACCTGCAGCTCTTCAAGGGCCGCTATGCGCTGCACCGGGTCTCCGCGGTGCGCGGCGGCACGCCCCGGCACTCGGCGATCTTCGCGTACAGCGAGCGCCCCGGGGTGGTCGGCAGCGTCTCGCGCACCCGCCAGCTCTTCGGCCGCGTACGGCCCGAACACCTGGCGGCCGAGGGCCGGGCGGTGCGCGGCGACCAGCTGCTGGACTGATCCTGACGGCTCCCGACTCGGCGTCGGCGGCGCCGCATCGACCCCCGCTCCCCCTCACATGAGAGGACCGAACCTCCCGTACGACCCGTACACGACAGGACGTTTTCCCCTACGGCGATCCACGGAGGAGCCCACCCCGTGCGTTTCGACACCACCGGAAAAGTCACGCTCGATCACATCTACACGCAGCCCGATCCGCGTGCGTACTTCCGCGAACTGCGGAAGCTGGACTACTGCGTGCCGCAGCTCGCCAAGCCGTACTTCGCCAAGATCATCCAGGACTACCGGGAGCAGCGGCGCGTTCCGGTGCCGCGCATCCTGGACCTCGGCTGCTCGTACGGCGTCAACGCGACGCTCCTGAAGTACGACGCGACCATGGACGAGCTGTACGCGCGCTACGAGGCGGCGGCCGACGCCTCGTCAGAGGCCCTGCTGGCCGCCGACCGCGAGCTGTCCCGCTCGCGGCGCCCCGCCGTCCCCACCCGCTTCGTGGGCCTGGACACCTCTCAGAGCGCGGTGCGCTACGCGCTGGAGGCCGGGTTCCTGGACGAGGGGGTGCACGCCGACCTGGAGAGCGCCGACCCGGACGCGGACCAGCGGCGCGCGCTGTCCGGCGCCGACCTGGTCATCTCCACCGGATGCCTGGGCTACGTCGGCGAGCGCACCCTCACGCGCGTGGTGGCGGCCCAGGACGGGCGGCTGCCGTGGATGGCCCACTTCGTGCTCCGGATGATCCCGTTCGGGCCCATGGAGCGGGCACTGGAAGGGCTGGGCTACCGCACGACGCCGGTGGACGGGGTGTTCCGGCAGCGCCGGTTCGCCTCGGACCGCGAGCAGGCGCAGGTGCTGGACACCATGGCGGCCGCCGACGTGGACGCCGCGGGGCTGGAGGCGGAGGGCTGGCTCTACGCGCAGCTCTACGTCTCGCGCCCCGCACAGAACGATCCGTACGACGAGCTGCACGACGAGCTCCACAACGAGCCGAATCGAGACCGGATTTGAACACCAGCCAAGCTCCAGGAAACACCAGGAACGGCGCGGACGTCCCCGTCGTTCCCACGTTCTCCCAGGAGGAGCAGCTTCCGCGGGTGCCGCTGCCCTCCCTGGAGGACAGTTGCGCGCGCTTCCTCGAATGGTGCTCCCCGCTGCTGACGGACGAGCAGCGGGCGCAGACCGAGGCGGAGGTGGCCGCCTTCCAGCGCCCGGGCGGGCCGGGACGGGTGCTGCACGCCGCGCTGGAGGAGTACGAGGCGAGCCCCGGCGTGCACAGCTGGCTCGACACCTTCTGGCCGTACCGCTATCTGGGCCGCAGGGACCGCATCGCGCTCAACGCCAACTTCTTCTTCCTCTTCCAGGACTCCGGTGAACCCCAGGTGGAGCGCGCCGCGGGCCTGATCGCGGGCGCCGTCGGGCACAAGCGGCTGCTGGACCTCCAGCTGCTGCCGCCCGTGGTGCAGCGCGGGGTGCCGCAGACGATGGAGCAGAACAAGTACCTGTTCTCCACCACCCGCATCCCGGGCGCCGAGCAGGACACCGTACGGGCCCCCTACACCGAGGAGTGGCCGGGTCCTTCGCAGGCGCGGCACATCATCGTCTTCCACGGGGGCGGGATGTTCCGGATGGAGGTGCTCGGCGAGGACGGCACGCCGCACAGCCTGGAGGACCTGGAGGCCGGGCTGCGCGCGGTGCTCAAGGCCGAACCCGCTGGCGCCGACGCGCCGGTGGGGCATCTGACCACCATGGCCCGCGCGGAGTGGGCCGCCACCCGGGAGGCGCTGAAGGCCGGGCATCCGGACAACGCGCGGGCCCTGGAGGACATCGAGACCGCGCTCTTCTGCGTGGCGCTGGAGGACGACAGCCCGGCCGACACCCAGGAGACCTGCGACCGGCTGCTGTACGGGGACCGCGGCAACCGGTGGTTCGACAAGGCGGTCACCTTCGTGGTCTTCGCCGACGGCCAGGCCGGCATCAACTGCGAGCACTGCGAGCTGGACGGCACCACGGTGCTGAGCTTCGTGGACGCGCTGATGGGCGCGAGCGCGCAGGAGCACGAGCACCACTCGGGGGCGCGCGGCCAGGGCCGGCCCGCGGTGGAGCCGGTGGTCTTCACGCTGGACGAGGCGCAGCGGGCCCAGGTGCACGACGCCGCGCGGGCGTTCGCGGAGTACGGCGAGGCCACCGCGACCACCACCGTGGCCTTCGAGGACTTCGGCGCGGACACCGCCAAGTCCCTCGGGGTGTCGCCCGACGCCTTCGTGCAGCTCGCGTACCAGCTCGCACACCGCCGCGCCAAGGGCCACCTCGGCGCGACCTACGAGTCCATCGCCACGCGCCAGTACCGCCACGGCCGTACAGAGGCGATGCGCGTGATCACGCCGCAGATGCAGGCGTTCGCGGAAGCGATGGAGGACCCGGCGGCCGGGGCGGAGACCCGGCGCGCCGCGGCACGCGAGGCGGCGGCCGCGCATGTGACCCGCGCCAAGGAGTGCCAGGCGATCCAGGCGCCCGAACAGCACCTGTGGGAACTGGAGTTGATCCAGCGCAGGCGGGGCGAGGAGCTGGGGGTGCACGAGCAGCCCGCGCTCTACCGCTCCCCCGGCTGGACGGTCATGCGCGACGACTACCTGAGCACGAGCTCGGCGCCGTCGGTCAACATCCAGTATTTCGGCTTCGGTTCGACCAGCAGCCGCTGCATCGGGGTGGCGTACGTCCTCCTGCCGGACCGCTTCAACCTGTACTTGAGCACACCGCAAACGGTGGCCCCGCAGATGCGCGCCTTCGCGGCACGCCTGCGGGAGGCGGTGGCCGAGCTGCGGGAGCTGCTGGGGGCCGGCGGACGCGCGGGGTGACACTCCGTACGACAGCCTGACTCCGTACGACAGCCTGAGCACGGCGACGGGCCGCATCGCCTCTCTGCGTCTGTGACGCGAGGGGGTGCGGCCCGTTCGTGCGCTTCGTACGCTGCGTGCGCTTCGTACGCGGGGCGCGGCCCTCCCGCGCAAAATCCGTGGTTGACCAGCGGTGCCGCGTGGCACTCTGCACGCCGTGACCATCGAACACTCCGGCACCGTGGAGATCATCCCGCTCTCCGAGCACCCCGAAGCTGGGACCGCGTATTGACCTGGGCGTTCGCGGATCTGCGCGTCGGGCGCGCACCGAGCGCCGTCAGCGCGTTGGAGATCACGATCGACACCGGCCACCTGGGCCGCGGGCTCTCGCACCGCATGCTGGGCGCGCTGTGCGAGGCCGCGCGGCGGCAGGGCCACGGCGTGCTGGTCGCCCCGGTCCGCCCGACGCGGAAGCACCGGGAGCCGCGCGTGCCGATGGAGGAGTACGTGCGCCGGGCGCGGCCCGACGGGCTCCCCGAGGACCCGTGGCTGCGCGTGCACGTCCGCGCAGGCGGCCGGATCGCCAAGATCGCGACCGCCTCGATGACCGTCGCCGCTTCGCTCGCCGAGTGGCGGCGGTGGACCGGGCTGCCCTTCGACAGCGACGGACGGATCGAGGTGCCCGGCGCCCTGGTGCCGGTGCACTGCGACACCGCGCACGGGCACGCGGTCTACACCGAGCCGAATGTGTGGGTCCGGCACGGACAGGACCCCGCTGCCAGGACTAGTCCAGGCCGATAACCCATCTCGTTCAACTCGCCCCGGCGCGCGGTGCGTTCACGTCGGCCGGCGCTCCGAGGGCAATCCATTACCGGGGCTTTCCCGGGGGCGAAAAGAGGTGCATACTTCAGGTGGCCGCCCCGCCAGCCCGGGATTCCCGGGCAGCTTTTCCTCCCACCGGCCACACGGCAGGCCAATTCCCCTCCCACGGGGCAAGAGCGGGAACCGGTCAATCATCGCGCGGCGAAGTCCCGCCAGCCTGGCCGGTATTGAGCACCGGCGACCACCTGGTACGACGGTCATCGGAAAAGGCGAAGGTGCTCGACTCCCGCGCGCCGGGGAGAGTTTCGCGCCATCTCCCGCGCATTCCCCTGCCCGCGCGCGAATGGGGAAACCCCTCACAGAATTGCCACGGCCGCGTACCAGGCACCCTGTTCACCCCGTATATCCGTCACCGGTGCCTGGTATTCCACATTGCGCGGGCGTGCAGAGGTGCGAATATTTCCGGACTCCACCGGAATATTGCCCCGTTGTGAACGGCGGCTCACCGGCCGAGCATTGGCGCGGTTTCCACTGAATCCGCCCGCGGCGGGTTCCGCGCCTCCGGCACTCCCGGGAGGGCGCGCGCCCGCGGGCGCACCGTCCCTGCGCGGCCGCACCGCGCAGCATCCGATGTGCCGAGGAGTCCCCCGTGAACGACCGCTTGAGCCTGAGTCCCGATGTCGCACGGCAGTTGGCCACCGCCACCAAGACCCGCCCGCAGATGCGCGCCATCACGCCGCGCTACCTGCTGCGCGCGCTGCCCTGGGTGGACGTCGAGGCCGGTGTCTACCGCGTCAACCGCCGCCGCACGTTCGAGCTGGGCGACGACCGCATCAGCACCTACGCGGACAACGACACGTATCGCGTGGTCACCGAGGACCTGCGCGAGATCCCCTATCTGCGGGAGGCCGACTCCGCGCTGCTCACCGAGCTCGCGGGCTCCTTCACCCAGGTGACCTTCGAGGCCGGTGAGACCCTGGCGACCGAGGGCGAGTCGGCGGGCCGGCTGTGCGTCATCGTCGAGGGCCGCGCCGAGAAGCGCGTGACCGGGCGGTACGGCGAGGACGCGATGCTCGAGGTGGTCGGCGACGGCCAGTTCTTCGACCTCGGCGCCTGGACCAGCAACGGCCAGATGCCCTACTCCGTCACCGCGCTGACCCGCGGCGTGATGCTCTGCGCCGAGCACAGCACGCTGGCCGGCCTGCGCGACCGCGACCAGGACCTGGCGACGGCCATGGACGCGTACCTCTCCGAGGACCGCGAGCACGGCGCCGAGATGGAGGTGGACCTGTCCGCCTGCCACGTCGGCGAGCCGGACCTGCCGGGCACGTACGTGGAGTACGAGGGCCAGCCCCGCGAGTACCACATGACCCTCGCGCAGACCGTGCTCCGCGTGCACAGCCGCGTATCGGACCTCTACAACGAGCCGATGGACCAGACGAAGCAGCAGGCCGACCTGACCGTGCACGCACTGCGTGAGCGGCAGGAGGCCATGATGCTCAACCACCGGGAGTTCGGGCTGTTCAACAACGTCGCGTCGGGTCAGCGCGTACAGCCCCGCACGGGCGCGCCGACCCCAGACGACCTGGACGAGCTGCTGTCCCGCGTGTGGAAGCAGCCCGGCTACTTCGTGGCGCACCCGCGCGCCATCGCCGCGTTCGGCCGTGAATGTACGCGCCGGGGCGTGCCCCCGGTGATGGACACCAGGTTCGGCAGCCCGCTGCTGACCTGGCGCGGCGTGCCGCTGCTGCCCTCGGACAAGGTGCGCTTCACCGGCCCGGCGGGCGCGGGAACCACCGAGATCCTGCTGATGCGCATCGGCGAGGCCGAGCAGGGCGTGGTCGGCCTGCGCCCGGCCAGCGTGCCGGACGAGGTCGAGCCCGGCCTGGCCATGCGGAACATGGGCATGGACCAGAAGGGCATCACCTCGCACCTGCTGACCGCGTACTTCAACACCGCGGTGCTGGTCGAGGACGCCCTGGCCGTGCTCCAGAACGTCGAGGTGTCCAACTACCATGACTACTCCTGAACGCAGCGGCCTGACCGGCCTCTCGGGCCTCTCCGGACTCACGGGCGACCCCGCGAAGACCGGCGCCGGCGCGAAGCGCGAGCCGACGCAGGAGGCGGCGCAGGAAGAGGCGGTGCAGTCGGCTCCGGCGGGTACCCCGGGTACGGGGATGCCCGGCGCGGGAATGTCAGGCGTCACCGGCGTACCGGGGCTCAACGGCGTACCGGGTGTCACCGGTGTACCGGGGGCCACGAGCGTTCCCGGCGCGGGCAGCGTTCCAGGGGCCGGCAGTGTCCCGGGGACGGGTGACGTTCCTGGCACCGGCAGCATGCCGGGCGTCAACGGCGTTCCTGGCATGGGTGGCAGCGGCGTACCGGGGCTCAACGGCACTGGCGGCGCGATGCCTTCGGGCTCCGCCGAGAGCGCCGCGGGCGGCGCGACCTCGGCCGCCTCCCCGCTCACCGCGGGCGGCGCGGCGCCGACCTCCGAACGGGCCGTCGTGGACCAGGGCCTGGGCATGACCCAGCCCGCCGGCCTCGGCTCCCCGGCGGGCATGGGCGTCCCCGCGGGGACGGGTGCGGCGACCGGCCTGGCGACCTCGGCCGGCCCCTCGACGGCCACCGGAGCAGGTGCCCCGCCGGGCATGAGCAGCGCGACGGGGCTCACCACGCCTGCCGGCCCCGACACCCCCGGCGGGCTCGGCGCCCCGGTCGGCCTCGGTGTCCCCGGCGCGCAGCAAGCCGACCCCGGAGCGAACCAACAGGGCATGCCCGGCGGCGACTTCCTCCAGGGCATGATGGCGGGGCTCATGCCCCAGGGCGCGGCCCAGCCCTCCGGCGGCTTCACTCCGGAGATGGCGCGCCGCGACTTCCCCATCCTGGCCCGGCCGGTGAACGGGCATCCCCTGGTCTGGCTCGACAACGGCGCCACCACCCAGAAGCCGCGCCAGGTCATCGAGGCGCTGACCGCCTACTACGGTGCGGCCAACTCCAACATCCACCGCGGCGCGCACACCCTGGCGCGGGAGGCCACCGAGGCGTACGAGCAGGGCAGGTCGGCCGTCGCCGGCTTCCTCGGCGCGCCCTCGTCCGACGGCGTGGTCTTCGTCCGCGGCACCACCGAGGCCGTCAACCTGGTGGCGCAGACCTGGGGCAGGGACAACATCGGGGTCGGCGACGACATCCTGGTGCCCGTCCTGGAGCACCACTCCAACATCGTCCCCTGGCAGCACCTCGCCAAGGAACGGCGGGCCCGCGTGGTGCCGGTGCCGCTGACCCCGGACGGGCGGATCGACCAGGACGCCTTCGCCGATCTGCTCTCCTTCCGCACCCAGTTGGTGGTCATCAGCCACGCGTCGAACGTGCTGGGAACGGTGCCCCCGGTCCGCGAGATGACGGCCCTCGCCCACAGGTACGGGGCGAAGGTGCTGGTGGACGGCGCGCAGGCGGTCGCCCACTTCCCGGTGGACGTCCAGCAGTTGGACGCCGACTTCTACGTCTTCTCCGGCCACAAGCTCTTCGGCCCCACCGGCATCGGCGCGCTGTGGGCCAAGCCGGAGATCCTGGAGGGCATGCGGCCGTGGCAGGGCGGCGGCAACATGATCGACTCGGTGTCCTTCGACCGCACCACCTATGCGCCGGTGCCGCACCGCTTCGAGGCGGGCACCGGCAACATCGGCGGCGTCGTCGGCATGCTGTCCGCGCTGAACTGGCTCACCTCCTTCGACCGTGAGGCCATCGCCGGGTACGAGGCGGCGCTGGCGCAGTACGCACAGCAGGCCCTCGCCACGGTGCCGGGCCTGGAGGTGATCGGCCCCGCGGCCGACCGGATCGCGGTGCTGACCTTCACCCTCGCCGGGACGGAGCCGGGGCAGATCGCCGACTGGCTGGACCGCGACGGCATCGCCATCCGCGCGGGCCACCACTGCGCCCAGCCGGCCCTGGCCCACTACGGGTTGGAGAGCGCGGCGCGCGCCTCGCTCGCGCTCTACAACACCGCGGAGGAGGTGGACCAGCTCACCGCCTCCCTGCGGAACCTCCAGGCCGCGACGTCATAGCGCGGACGTGGCCCCCGTGGGCGGTGCGCTCCGCGCGCACCGCCCACACGCACGCGCTGCCGGCACCCGCCCGGCCTCAGGCCGTGTCCAGCCCGCAGTCCATGAGCCAGCCCATGAGCCTCCCGGCGTCCGCGTTCAGCGTGGTGAAGTGTGCCTCCAGCGGTTTCTCCTCGTTCGTCACCTCGTCGAGCTCGTAGATCCTGGTGGTGATGTCGTTGCCTTCGTGGGCTTCGAGTTCCTCGATGAGGGCCTTGGTCCCCGGCAGCTCCAGCGGCGCCTCGTACTCGTACCGCACCCGCCTGTCGGCGCGCGCCTGCGCTATGCGCACGGGCACGGATATGGAGAGATCGGGGTTCATCTTGGCCAACTGCCTGTCGAACTCCCGCTGATCGTCGTTGGGGGCGGCGGGATAGCTGGGATAGACGGGATTCCGCCTGCGGAACTGCTCGTTGCCGCGCAGGCTGCCGAACGAGTCCTCCGCGTCGCCCAGTTCGGCCCGGCTCCTCTCCCACACCTGGGGCCAGAGCTCGAATCCCCTGGCCGAGAGCACCTGCTCCGGGTCGATGACCTTGATCCACTCCTCGGTCCCCCGGTCCGCGAGGGAACCGCCGATGGCGCCCGCCAGGAACAGCGGGGTGAACGCATACCCGTCGCTCCTGAGGATGTTCACCGGGTCGGCACCGGCGTGGACGATCTCCAGCGGGTGGTTGGCCGGAGCCGTCGCCGCCACCGCGACCAGCCCCTCCACCCGCCCCGGGGCATGGGCCGCGGCGAACAGCGCGGCCTGCCCGCCCTGCGAATGCCCCACGAGCGCGAACCGTTCTGACAGCTCGTCGGGGAACAGACGGCGCGCGGCCGACACGATGTCCAGCGCCGCACGCGCCTCGGACTCGCCGAGCATGTAGGGGTGGAGCTTGTCCGCCGTGCCGGTCCCCAGGGCCTCGTAGTCGGTCATGGCCACGGCCCAGCCCTCGTCCAGGAAACGGGCGAGCAGCGTCCTGGGATAGGCGTTCATGGGCGAGGCGCCCGTGCCCCCGTCGTCGCGGGAGGGCGCGACCCTGTTCGCCACGCCCACCGTGCCGTGGCACCAACTGACCAGCGGATAGCCGCCGTCCGGCACCGGGCGCTCGGCGCGGTTGGGCAGGACGATGATGCCGGAGGTCGCGACCGGGTCCGGATCCCTGCCGGCGCTCTCGGAGCGGTAGAGCACCAGCCAGATCTCCAGGCCCTCCGGGACCTGGGGCACCGCGTAGGCCCTGTCCAACCTGCGCAGGTGTATGGGGTCGCCGGGGACGCGGCCGGGCAGCGGGTCGGGCGGCGTGTAGAACGCGTGCCCTACCGGCGTGTTCTTGAGCAGGTCGTCGATCAGCGTGGCGTCGCTCATGGGCTTCCCCCCTCGGTCGGAGCCCTCGCACCATGTCCCGTCAACATAGCGCGGGGGTCTGACAACGGGCCGTCCCGAGACCGCCGCATGTGGCCTCACCTGCACACTTGCGGCTCACCTCCGCCGCTCGCCGCCTCCGCTCACCTCCTCACCACGCCAGCACCCCCTTCACCGTCGTCACCGCCGAGCCGGTCAGCGCCAGCCACAGCACCGCGCGCCGCGCCGCGGCCGCCGGAACGTGCCGCGCCAGCAGATGCCCACCGCCGATCCCGGCCGCCAACGCCGCGAAAGCCAGGGCCAGTTCGGGTCCGGGCAGGTCGGGCAGCCCCTTGGCGGTCACGGAGGCGGAGCCGACCAGCAGCAGGCACAGCTGCGTCGTGGGGACGAAGCGGCGGTGTTCCCAGCCGGTGCCCAGCGCGTACAGCGCGAGCGGCGATCCGCCCGCGCCGGCCGCCGCGTTCATGAAGCCCGACGCGCAGCCGGCTCCCACCGCCGTCCAGCGTCCGTCCGCCAGCCGCACCCTGCCGCCGAAGGCGACGGAGCACAGCGCCAGCACGGTGACCCCTCCGACGACCGTCATGAGCAGCGGTTCGGGCAGCGTACGGGCGGTGAACGCGCCCAGCGGCACCATCAGCAGCGCGGGCACGGCCAGCGAGAAAGCGCGCCGCAGGTCCACCTCGCGCCAGGTCGCGGCGAAGGTGCTCGCGGCCACCGCGAGGCTGAGCAGGTTCGCCAGCAGCACCCCGTCGTACGGCCCCACGACCAGCGCCATCAGCGGCGCGCTGACCAGCGCGAAGCCCAGCCCCGTCACGCGCTGGCTCCCCGCGCCCGCGAGGATGCCGAGCACCAGCAGCACAGGTCCGGCAACCGAAGAGGTCATGCGGGCTCCGTTCACGCGGGTTCGTGGGCGGGTCATATGCGTTCACAGAGCACTCAACTCGACGCCCGCGCGGGAGGGAACCCGTACGGGAGGGAAGAGCCGGCGGGAAACCCCTGTTGAGCGCGGTACGAGCACCACCGCAGGCCCGCCTGAGGGCAACACCGCACCGACGGCACAGCAGAACAACGCAGAACGACGGAGGCACCGACCGTGCGCCAGTACATGGAGATCGACGGCGAACCCGCAGGCCCAGAGGGACTCGGCACCGCGCTCTCGGGCTACGGCCACTTCACCTACATGCAGGTGCGCTCCCGCCGCGTACGCGGGCTCGACATGCATCTGGAGCGGCTCGACGGCGCCACCCGCGAACTGTTCGGACAGCCGCTGGAGGCCGCGCGCGTGCTGCCGCTGGTCCGGCACGCGCTGGAGGCCGCGGGCCGCGAGGACGCCTCGGTCCGCGTCCAGGTCTTCGCCGCCGACACCGCCGCGCTGCTGTCCGGCGCCCCGGCCGACACCCGCGTACTGGTGATGGTCCGACCCCCGGCCGACCCCGCGGAAACCCCGCTCCACCTGCGTACCGTCACCTTCGAACGCTTCCTGCCGCACCTCAAGCACCTCGACACCATGGGCCTCCTGCACGCGGGACGCACCGCGCGCCGGGACGGCTTCGACGACGCGCTGCTGACCGACCGCACGGGCCACGTCAGCGAGGCCTCCCTCGCCAATGTGGTGCTGTACGAGGGAGGCGCCGACGGCGGTACGGCGGCGGACGGCGACGGCGTCTTCGTGTGGCCCGACGCACCCGCGCTGCCGGGCATCATGCGCGGGCTGCTGCGCCGCGGCATGACCCGGCTCGGCCTCCCGTACGAGGACCGCCCCGTGCACCGCGACGCGCTGCCCCGCTTCCGCTCGGCGTTCCTCGTCAACTCCATCAGCCCTGCACAGCCGGTGACCTCGGTGGACGGCACCGGATTCGGTGCACCCGCCCCCGACGAGGCGGCGCGCCGACTGCTGTTGAAGGCGTACGAGGCCAACCCCTGGGAGGCGCTGGAGGGCTGAATCGGCCGTTGTCAGAGGCGCCGGTTAGCCTGAGATCAGTACGAGCAAGCGGGGGAAGAAACGGGGTGAGCCGGCGTGGCCAAGAGGGTGCGTGCCGCAATCGGTGACAGGTGGGTGACCTGCCAGGTGTGCGGCGCTGAGGAGTTCCGCGAGCGCGGGGTCAAACTCAACAGCACCGGCATGGAGTTCATGAGCCTGGCCTGGGCCGACGAGAGCGCGACCGGGCTCATATGCCTGACGTGCGGCTATGTGCACCTCTTCGCCGGCGGGGCGCTCACGGTGCAAAAAGTGAAGTGAGTCGGGGGGTGAGGGCCCCGGCTCAGGATCGCTCATGCGTCGGGCGTTCCGGGCGCTTCGGGTGGCCTCTCCGGCCCGCCCGCACCGCCTGGGGGATCCGTACCACCCGAGCCGCCTGCGCCACCCGAACCATCGGCCCCGGGAACACCCGGCACACCCGGCACACCCGGTCCGCCGGGCCCCTCAGGACCCGCCGACCCGCCCTCTTCCGGGCCGCCCGCCATGTGCCGTACCACCCGCAGGCAGATGTCCGGGAGCTCGGGCGCCGCGCGCAGCCAGTCGTCCGTGGTCAGGCCCGCGGCGGCGCCGGACGACCAGACGAGGGCCAACAGCCGTGCGGCGAGCCGCAGTTGCGGGTCCGACAGGTCGCCCGCGGTCCTGCGGCGTACGGCCACGGTGGCCTGCTCGGCGACGGAGGGCTCCAGCAGCCAGCGGATCTCCGCGCCCGACTCGGTGAGGAAGCCGGCGTATCCGGCGAGGAAGACCCTCGTGGCGTCGCTGTCCCTCTCCACGTCGGACCTGGCGCGCTCGGTGAGGCGTGCCACCAGCTCCAGGTGCCCGCCCAGCCGGCCCCGCGGCGTGCCCGGCCGCGCCGCGCCGCTCTCACTGTCCATGCCTGATCACCCAGTTCCCCCGTCGCTCCCCCGTACCGTTCCTGCCGCCGTCTCCGTCCCGTCTGTCACAGCGGCCGGCCTCCGCTCCTCAGGTTCCGGGCCCCGCGCCCCGACCGCCCCCGGCCGCGCCGGCGTCCGCCTCCAGCGCAGCAGCGAGGCTGTCGTACACGGGCAGCATTCCGTCCATGCCCACCAGTCGGAGCACCTTGCGCGGCAGGCAGCGGCCCGCCACCAGTCCGACCGGCACCCCGTACGCTTCCAGTTGTTCCCGGAAGTCCTCAAGGACCGCGACTCCTGCGCAGGTCAGCCAGGGTGCGGCCGACCAGTCCACGACCACGCCGCTGACCCTGTGTGGGCCCGCGGCGCCGAGTCGTTCGCGGCACAGGCTCCGCAGCTCCTGCCGCACCGCCTCGGCGTTGGCGATGTCCAGTTCGCCGGGCATGGTGACGATCAGACGGCCGCCCCGCTCAGCGACCCGAAGACCCATGACGCCCGCCCTTCTCCTCGGCCGGGGCGCCCGGCGCCCCGGAGCGCCGCGCCCCGCCGTCGCGCCGCGGCACGTCGCGCCCCGGCGAACCGGCCGCCGTCGGCCGTACATCGGCGCATCCCGCCCTTCACCGCCGCCGGTACGCGGGCCGGTCGCCCGGTACCCGGTACCCGGCGCCCCGGGATGCGGCCACCCGTCCAGAATCCCCGCCCCTCCCCTCCATGTCACCCTCCGCGACCGCCCTCCCCGAAGCGGGCGTTCCGCGGCGGGCGCCGGCAGTCAACTCCCGTGGTTCCGGGCGGCGTACGCGGCAGGATGCGTGTGCGGCCGCGCTCCCTTCGCGCTCCGTCTCCCGTGGCGCCGGACGGCGTTCGCTGCGCAGTCGCGCGCCGCCACGACGCAACGCGGACCCGGCCGCGCTCCAACTCCCGCTCCCCCAGGGAGATCGCCCCGGCAGCCGTCCCCGACGCTCACCTACGACACCCGCAGCGAATCCCCGACACAAACCCCGAAACGCCCGCTGACGAACCGTCTAGCAAACTAGGCTTCGCTACCCGGGGGCCGCCGACGGTGGGCGGCCCCCTCCTCCGGTGCCGCGCCCCGGTTCCCGCCGGCCGCGCCGCCGACCATCGCCGCCATGGAGGCGAGCACACCGGGCACGACGCGGTAATAGACCCAGCTCCCGCGGCGCTGGGACTCCACGAGCCCCGCGTCCCGCAGCTTCTTCAAGTGGTGCGAAACGGTCGGCTGCGACACCCCGAGGTCCCGTACGTCGCCGAGGTCGCAGACGCACGCCTCACCGCCCTCGTGCGAGGCGACCCGCGAGAACAGCCGCACCCGCACGGGGTCGGCCAGCGCCTTGAACATCCGCGCCATGGCCTCCGCGTCCTCGGCCGACAGCCCCGGCGCGGTGATGGCCCCGCCCCGCACCACACCTGCTCCCCCGTCACCCCGCCCGAACCACCGCTCCCTGGGTATCGCCATCCCGCGATATTCACATCCACCACTCCAGCAGCCAAGACATCAGCGAGGCCGCGGGGATCTCCGTACCGCTGATTCCGCCGGTGTCGCCAGTGCCACCGCAGGGGCATTCCGCGTACGGCCGTTCCGCGAGGTCCGGCGTAGGGTGCACGTCCCATGGCCGACTTCGCGACGCGCAGGTTCCCCGTCTCGATCAAGGGAGTGGTGACCGCGCCGGACGCGCGCGTCCTCCTGCTGAGGAACGACCGCGGCGAGTGGGAGCTCCCCGGCGGGCGGCCGGAACGCGGCGAGTCGCCGGAGCAGTGCGTCCGGCGCGAGATCCGCGAGGAGACCGGCTGGGAGGTCGCCGCCGTCCGGATCCTGGATGCGTGGATGTACGAGCCGCTGCCCGACGCGTTCGTGTTCGTCACCACGTACGGGTGCCGGCTCGTTTCCGGTGGTGCGCGGCCTGTCGTGAGCGACGAACACACCATGTTCGGCCTGTTCGCCGAGACAGAGGTCCCGGAGTTGAACATGCCGGACGGCTACAAGCGCTCCGTGCTGTCGTGGTTCGCAGGGCCCGCGGCGGCGCCTGACACTCGCGGCGGCGCAGCGTAGGGCCCGTTGTCAGTGGTGGTCTCTATCGTGACGGCATGGAAGAGACACGTACTGACGACGGCGGGTCCGCGGGGCGCGCCGTGGACTGGAATGCCGAGCTGCTCGACCAGTTGGAGTTCCACTGGGAGCACCAGCTGCGCCCGCGCCTCGACGGCCTCACCGACGAGGAGTACTTCTGGGAGCCGGTGGAGAACTGCTGGAGCCTTCGCCCGGCAGCGGAGAGCAGAACGCCCATGGCGGTCGGCGCGGGCACCCATCTGCTCGACTACGCCTATCCGCAGCCCGCCCCGGTGCCGGTGACCACCATCGCCTGGCGCATGGCCCACATCGAGATCGCCGTCTTCCGCAAACGCCTGGCGGGCCACTTCGGCGGTCCGCCCATCGACTACGACACCGCCGTCTACGCCACCACGGCAGCCCAGGCCCTGGAGCAGCTCGACGAGGCGTACGAGGCATGGCGCGCCGGCGTGCGCAGCCTCGGCGAAAAGGGCCTCGCGGAGCCCGCCGGCCCGGCCGAAGGCCCCTTCGCCCACCGGACGATGGCCACCCTGGTCCTGCACATCCACCGCGAGACGATCCACCACGGCGCGGAGATCTCCCTGCTCCGCGACCTGTACGAGAACCGCGGCTGAGAGGGGCCGCGACCAGACGCACCACCGGCCCGAATTGCGGGCGGCCCGGGCCCGGTTGGTCGTCGTGCCCGGAGATTCCCGGGGAGCCTCGCATGCGGTCCGCGCCCGCCGCAGTGGTTCACGGAAACGCAAGGTTGTACGGAATTCTGCCGATTGCCCTGGTGCGCGCGGTGCCCCTTTCATAAGGGAGCCCCGCGAGGGCGGGGTGAAGAGGGGATTTCCACCTGGGGGGAAAGATGGGGATGTCCATCCGCATGGCCGCTGTGACCACGGTGGCCTCCGCGTGCGCAGCCGCGCTCATGCTGCCCGGCACCGCAGCGCAGGCGGCCCACGCGCAGACGGCCGGCGCACAGACCGCCACCGCACAAACGGCCAAGCCCGCACCGCGCACCGTGCGCGTCAGCACCACCTCCGACGGTACGCAGGCCGACGGCGCCTCCAGCGGCGGGGCGATCAGCGCGGACGCCCGCTACGTCGCCTTCTGGTCCAAGGCTCCGAATCTCGGCGGGGACTTCTTCCACGCACTGCTGCTCAAGGACCTCACCACCGGGGAGGTGCGTCAGGTACCCAACGCCAAGTCGTACGGCGGCGGTTCCGCGGTCATCAGCAACGACGGCCGCTATGTGGGCTACAGCTCGGGCGCCCGGTACGAGAACGCCTGGGTCTACGACCGCGAAACGGGCCAGAGTACGCAGGTCAACCGCAGCCAGATCAGCGGCGTGGGATCGTTCAGCGCCGATGCACGGCTGGCGACGGTTTCCGTCGGAAACCGCACCCCTTCCCAACCGCACACGCTGTTCGTCCACGATATGCGTACCGGCGCCGACGAGCAGGTCGATCCCACGCAGACACCGAGCGGGTTCCGGTCCATAGGGGGCGGGGTGCTCAGCGGCGACGGAAATCTGGTCGCCTTCGCCACCGGCCCGTACGAAATGCGCGACGTCTTCGTCAAGAACCGGCACACCGGCCGCGTCGAACAGGTCGACGTACCTCTGGACGGCGTGCCCGACGAGGGCCGCACCTATGTGACCGACATGAGCGACGACGGCCGCTACGTGCTGTTCGAGTCCACCTCGGCCAACCTCGTTCCCGACCACACCGAGCCAGGCGGCAATTACAGCTATCTCCGCGACCGGCGCACCGAAAAGACCCGGCGCGTCGGCGCGGAAGGCGCGCCGGCCGAGGCGCTCAGCGGAAACGGGCGCAAGGTGCTGCTGCGCGAGAACGGCCGTTTCACCCTGCTGGACATCCACACCGGCAAGCGCACGGACGTGGCGCCCGGCACCTACGCCACCCGCGGTTCGGTCACCCCGCGCGGCGATGCGGTGGCCTTCACCTCCGCCGCCTCCGACCTGGTCCCCGACGACAGCAACAACGCCGAGGACGTCTTCGTACGCCACCTCCGCTGAGGAATTCGTACGCCGCCCCGGCTGAGGAGAACGCCGTCGCCCGGCCGAACCCCACCAGCCGGCGCCCGGCACCCGACGTCCGAGCACCCCACCCCCGACGATGCGATCATGGCCGTACCCGCAGGTCGCAGGCCCGAGGCCACCGCCCCGGGCCGCAGGATCCGTACGAGTCGAGGATGGGCAATGGACGTGCCGCCGCAACCCCCAGCACCCGCAGCACCCCCGCCATCGGTGCTGACGACGATGAGGGCGCAGCGGTGGTTCACCGGGGACCCGGTGCGCGAGGAGGAGCTGCGCCAGGTGCTGGAGGCCGGGCGCTGGACCGGTTCGGCGCGCAACCGGCAGCCGTGGCGCTTCGTCGTGGTGCGCAGCGGCGCGGTGCGGCGGCAGCTCGCGGGCCTCGGCGCCTACGCGGGGCACCTGGCCACGGCGCCCCTGGTAATCGCGCTTGCGGTGCACCAATCGGGCGGCGAGGACGCCCAGTTCGACGCGGGGCGGGCCGCGCAGAACATGATGCTCGCGGCCCACCTCCAAGGGCTCAGCAGTTGCCCGGCCTCGTTCTTCCCCTCGGAGAATGTCGACAAGGCGGGCGAGGTGTGCGGGGTGGAGAGCCCGTGGAGCGTGCGGACGGCGCTGTCTCTCGGGCACGCCGCCCCGACGCCTCGCGGCAAGTCCGCGATCCCCACGGGCCGCCTCCCCCTGAGCGAGCTCGTCATCGAGATCCCCGAGGCGGAGGAGCCGAGCCACGCGTGAGGTGGGGCCGTGACCACCACGGCCCCACCCCTCATTCCCCCGCAGGCACCGGAATCTCCGCCAGCACCGGCAGCAGCTCCCTCTCCTCGTACTCCAGGTGCGCCGTCAATTCCGCGCTCAACGCGTCAAGTTGTGCCAGGAATTCGACATCCTTCGCCGCCTCGATTGCCGAGAGCAGGTCGAGCAGCCGCGCTTGGAGGCGGGCGATCGTACGGTGTTCCGTACGCAGTCGTTCCAGCGCGCCGGCCAAGTGCGGGTGCGCCGTCGCGAGCGCGGGGAGCAGATGCGCGTCCTCGCTGCCGTGGTGGAACTCCAGCGACTGACAGAACGCCAGGCAGTGCTGCCGCAGTTGCAACCCGAGCCCGGGCGGCGAAGCAGATGCCCCGGCGCCTTCGCTTGCGGCGCGCGCCGCGAAGTACGCCTCCGCCTCCTCGCGTACATGACGCAGCTGACCACGCAGCCACGCGTGCACCTCCAGCAGCTTCCCGGCGAGCCCGCTGAACTGGCGGGACTCACCGGCCGCCGGTTCAGAGCGTTCCAGCACCACGACGGGCAGAGTGCGGGTGGTCCGCTGCTGGTAGTCGGCGTACCCGGGTGCCTCGCGCACCACCCGCGCGAACAGCCGCTCGCGGCGAGCGCCTTGAGCTGGCACCGCCACCGCACCGTAGGTCTCGGTGCCGGTCTCGACCCGCACCATGGGGTGGACGAGCAGATTGCGGTACCAGTCGGGATGCCGGGGCGCCCCGCCCGCCGAGGCGACGACCAGCAGTGCGTCACCGTCCCGCACCCGCCCCAGCGGAACGGTGTGCTCGGCCCCCGAAACGGCGCCGGCGGTGGTGAGAAGGATCAGCCGACTGCCCTCGAACGGGCCGCCGACCCTCCCCTGACGTGCGCGGAACTCCTCGATGATCGCTTGATTGAAGGATGCGGTCATGCAGTACGAGACCTCCTGGTCTTCGGGAACATGGCTGGCTTGCCTGGATGTGGCTGGACGAATACGGGAGGGATCCCGGCGAAGGGGACACAGAGCCGCGCGCACGCCGACGTACACCGCACACAGCCGTGCCATCGGCGGAATCGGAACAAGCCGCGCGGCTCAAAGACTCAAACGCTCACAAGCCGCTCGCGGCGAAGAAGGGCGCGCGGGCGCGCTCGGCTCAGGCGCCGGGTGCCGGGTTGATCGGCATGGCATCGCCCCCTGGTGAAAGGTGTCGCCCACTCACCGGCCTGCCCACTGCTCTCCGGCCGGTGCCACACGGCACGCGGGTCAGCCAAGACGACCGCCACCCGCATGTCAATACCCGGTCACGCGACGGCTCGGCCTGCATCATGTGGGCATGGACGGCCAGAGCGAGCTGTTGACCGAGAACGAGATGAACGAGCTGCTCCACGACGACGAGCGCGACGCCGGGTGGGGCGACGAGGACGACCCGGGATACGAGTGGACCTGCTGACCACGCTGCCGGGCACGCGGCGGAAGGCCCGGCGCATACGCACACGCACACGCAAATCCTGACGCCCGGCCCCGCCCCGATACGCCCCGCACACGAAGAAGCCCGTGGGGATCACCGCGATCCCCACGGGCGGATGCCGCCGAGCGCCGAGCCGTGCGCCGGCGCCGCTACGAGTTCAACGGCGGGTGCTCCAGCTGCACTTCGGGCACCGAGACGCTGACGCGCTGGCGCACCTCGGGCAGCTTCGCGTCGCCGAGCGCGCGGGGCAGATCCCCCGCGACACCCCCGACCGTGTCCCCGGCCATGTCGCGTACGCCGCTCAGCGTGGGCTGCTCGGCGGGCGCCGCATAGGCGGGAGCGGCCATTCCCGCGGTCAGGAGGGAGAGGGCCGCGGTCCCCAGTGCTGTGATCGTCTTCATGCCGGGACCAACGGTCAGGTGCCCGGGAGGATGCGAGGACCCGCCGAGTTCGCCACCGGATCGCCGCGAGTTCGCCCGTTCGGCAGACACCGGCAGTCGTACGTGGCAGTCGTACGTGGCAGCCGTACGCCATAGGCGCACACCACAGCCGTACGCGACGAAGGCGGCGGGTGGCCGTCCGCACCACCCACCGCCAACGACCGGACACCCGGCCCACATTCGCAAAAGCTACGCGTGCCGCCGCCCGTACGCCCGCTGCCGCCCGAAGGTCAGCGGTCGTTGCCCTTCGGCGTCTGGAGGGCGAAGGACTTGAAGCGCTCCCCGCCCGGCGCCTGCAGGTTGACCGGCACGGTCTTGCCCTTGCCGCAGGCGCGGCCGCTGCTGTTGAGCGTGCGGCCGCTGGCGAGCTTGCCCCGTACGGATGCGCACTTGCCGTCCACCTTGGGGTCGGTCACCGTGCCCGTGACCCGCTTGCCCTTGTTGCACACCCGCAGCACCGCGTTCACGGCCGGGTTCTTGAACTGCACCTTCGGGCCGCAGGCGCTCTTCGCCGCGGGCTGCGCGGCGGGCGCCTGCTGCGGCGCGGCCTGCAGGGCCGTGGCGGTGCCGGTGCTGCCGAGCAGGGAGACGACGGCCACCGTGGTGGCGGCGAAGGCAGTGCCAATCCGCATGCTGTTTCCTTCCGTTCACATTCGGAGTTTCGGAACAGAATCATCGGGAAGGCCGTACCGAATGCCATGAAACACGTGCGGTGTTCCGGCCAGACCACTCGTACGGACGACTCCGGGCCCCGGAGTGGACGGGCCCTCCCGCACTTCCCCGACCAGACCGCAATCAGGCTTCGGCCGCGTCCCGTCCACCGGTCGAATTTCCTGAGGAATGGCCGAAGTCAGCGTCGCACGGCGTGGGAAGAACGGCGACGACGCGACGCGGTGGGAACGTTCCCGGGAAATCGACTGTCCCGTTGAGAGCGGTTGGAGCGCTGCATGGCGTCTGTGGACACACCCTCGGCTGCGCCGGCGTACGAGGACGAGCCATCGGAGAGGAGGGTGCGGCGACCGGGTGCGGCCGTCGTGGACTGGGTCACCACCACCGACCACAAGAAGATCGGCACCCTCTATCTGACGACCTCGTTCGCCTTCTTCGTGCTCGGCGGCATCATGGCGCTGTTCATGCGCGCCGAACTCGCCCGCCCGGGGATGCAGATCCTCTCCAACGAGCAGTTCAACCAGGCGTTCACGATGCATGGCACGGTCATGCTCCTGATGTTCGCCACTCCGCTCTTCATCGGCTTCGCCAACTGGATCATGCCGCTGCAGATCGGCTCGCCCGATGTGGCCTTTCCTCGGCTGAACATGCTGTCCTACTGGCTGTTCCTCTTCGGTTCGCTGATCGTGATGAGCGGCTTCCTCTCCCCCAACGGGGCCGCGGACTTCGGGTGGTTCGCCTATTCGCCGCTCACCGACGCGACGCACTCGCCGAATGTGGGCGGCGATCTGTGGGTGATGGGACTCGCGCTCCAGGGATTCGGCACCATTCTCGGCAACGTCAACTTCATCACCACCATCATCTGCATGCGCGCGCCCGGGATGACCATGTTCCGCATGCCGATCTTCACCTGGAACGTGCTGCTCACCGGCGTCCTCGTACTGCTCGCCTTCCCCGTGCTGGCCGCCTCGCTGTTCGCGCTGGAGGCGGACCGGAAGTTCGGGGCGCACGTCTTCGACGCGGCGAACGGCGGGGCGCTGCTGTGGCAGCACCTCTTCTGGTTCTTCGGGCATCCCGAGGTCTACATCATCGCGCTGCCCTTCTTCGGGATCGTCTCCGAAGTGATTCCCGTCTTTTCACGCAAGCCCATCTTCGGATACATCGGCCTGGTGGCGGCCACCATCGCCATCGCCGGTCTGTCGGTGACGGTCTGGGCCCACCACATGTTCGTGACCGGCGGGGTGCTGCTGCCCTTCTTCTCGTTCATGACCTTCCTGATCGCGGTGCCGACGGGGGTGAAGTTCTTCAACTGGATCGGCACCATGTGGAAGGGCTCGCTGTCGATGGAGACGCCGATGCTGTGGACGGTCGGCTTTCTGGTGACCTTCCTCTTCGGAGGACTTACGGGCATCATCCTGGCCTCGCCGCCGATGGACTTCCACGTGTCCGACTCGTACTTCGTCGTGGCGCACTTCCACTACGTGGTATTCGGCACCGTCGTCTTCGCGATGTTCTCCGGATTCCACTTCTGGTGGCCGAAGTTCACAGGGAAGATGCTCGACGAGCGGCTGGGCAAAATGACCTTCTGGACGCTCTTCACCGGATTCCACGGCACGTTCCTGGTGCAGCACTGGCTCGGCGCCGAGGGAATGCCGCGGCGGTACGCCGACTATCTGGCGGCCGACGGCTTCACGGCGCTGAACACCGTGTCCTCGGTGAGCTCCTTCCTGTTGGGCCTTTCGATGCTGCCGTTCTTCTACAACGTCTGGAAGACGGCGAAGTACGGGAAGAAGGTCGGGGTCGACGACCCCTGGGGCTACGGCCGCTCGCTGGAGTGGGCGACCTCGTGCCCGCCCCCGCGGCACAACTTCGTGACCCTGCCCCGTATCCGTTCCGAATCCCCGGCGTTCGACCTCAACCACCCGAGCATCGCCGCGCTCGGGGCGGAGAACCACCACGCACAGCCGGCGGCCGTGGCCCCCGGCGACACGCACGGGTGACCGGTCCTCACGTACCGACAAACCGCGCATGACCAGGGAGTTGCGCATGGACGAGACACGCATGGACGCCGCACGCGCACGCAACGCACGGCCAACACAGAACGCACGCCCCACGCGAGACACACCACAGGACGCGCAAGCCGCACAGCCCGCACCGACCCCGCACGAAAACAGCGAGCAGCACACCGCCCACGGCATCGCCCAGTTGGAGGGCTATCTGCTGTGGAACGCGGAGGTCGCCGAAGCGCACCGCCAGGCGCGGGACTTCGCCGACCGGCTGCCGTGGCTGACCAGCACGCAGCGCGAGGAGGTCGAGCGGGTCTACGCCGACGACCGGATCACGGTGTCGCGCGGCGTCCTCACCCGCATCGCCGGGCGCGCCGGTGAGCTGCGGTCCGAATACTCGGCCGCGTACCGGCAGTTGAGGCTCCGCTGCGCGCTGAGCCTGGGCCTCACCGGCACCGCGCTGCTCAGTTTCGCCCTCACCCTGGTGGTGCTGGCCCGGCGCGGATAGCGGCGCCGGGACCGGATCCGGCCCGTACGGAACCGGACACCGGCCCCGCCGGGCAACTCGCTTCGATCTTGTTCCGTCAACCCCCTTTTCTGCGGCCGTACGGTGCGAAAAGCTGGGCGCAAAGGGGCGCTCGCCGCCCCGTCCGGTACCGCAGAACGGAGGGCACGAGGTGGCCAGCAACGGCCGGGCCGGAAACGGCCTCGCGGAGACCGACGAGAACCTGGGCCTCAACAGGCCCCACACGGCGCGGATGTACGACTACTTCCTCGGCGGCATGACCAATTACCGGGTCGACAGGGAGACCGCGGCCGAAGCCCTCCAGGCGTACCCCAACGCCACCGTGGCCGCACGGCAGAACCGCGCCTTCATGCACCGCGCGGTGCGGTACCTCAGTCAGGAGCGTGGGATAGGCCAGTTCCTCGACATCGGTACGGGGGTTCCGACCAGGCCGAATCTGCACCAGGTGGCGCAGGCGGTGCGGCCGGACGCCCGGGTCGTCTACACCGACAACGACCCGATCGTGCTGACGTATGCGCGGGCCCTGCTCACCAGCACCGAGGAAGGGGTCACCGACTACATCGAGGCGGATGTGCGGGACCCGGAGCAGATCCTCGAACACGCCCGGAAATACCTGGACTTCGAGCAGCCCGTTGCCCTGTCCGTGATCGCCCTCTTCCACTTCCTGGACGACTCGGACGACCCCATCGGGCTCACGAAGCGGCTGGTGGACGCGCTGCCCCCGGGTTCGGCGCTGGCACTCAGCCACGCGACAGGCGATCTGGACCCCGGCATGCACAAGCTCGCGGCGGCGTACAACGCGCGCGGCGTCGTCACGCGCATGCGCACAAGGGAAGAGGTGCGGGGCTTCTTCGACGGGCTGGAGCTCCTGGAGCCGGGCCTCGTACCCACCTGCGACTGGCGCCCCGAGCTGGCCGACGAGGAGACGGCGCAGCTCCCCGGCATGATCGACCCCTCCGAGGTCGGCGTGTGGGCGGGCGTCGGCATCAAGCACTGACCATCAGCACAGAGAAGCCCTGATCTTCGGCACGTCGACGCCAAGCCACGCCCGCGCCAAGCCACACCCGCGCCAAGCCCCGTGCACAATTCCAGTGCCCCGTGCACGCGTCTTGTGCCCCGCACGCGGCGTGCCGACGATGAGGGAATGCTGGGCGTACCCGTACCCCGTACCGTTGCGGTAGCCGGGGGTGGCCGATGAGCGCGGAGGCGCGGTCGCCGTACTCCTTCACCCCCGAAGACCCGCACATCCCGCTCCAGTTGAGACTGCTGGAGCAGCTCCTCGACCCGCTCACCGAGCAGCGCCTGGCGCGGCTCGACGTCCCGGACGGGGCGCGGTGCTGGGTCGCGGGGGCGGGCGGCGGTTCCGTCGCGCGGGCGCTCGCGCGCCGCGTCGGCCCCGGCGGCGGCACGGTCCTCGCCACCGATCTGGACACCGCGCATCTGTCCTGGCTTCTCCCCGAGGGACCGCGGCTCGCGGTGCGGCGGCACGACGTGGTGGAGGAGCCGGCGCCGCCGGGCGGCTTCGACCTGATCCACGCGCGGCTGCTGCTCCTCCATCTGCCCAGGCGGCGGCAGGTGTTGCAGGCGATGGCCGGGGCGCTGCGCCCCGGCGGGCTGCTGCTGGTCGAGGAGTGGGACTGCACGCGCCCGCCCCGCGCGCTGGCGGCGCCCGCGCCCGCCGACGCGCGGCTTTTCGCGCGCGTCGCCGACGGCATCCTCGCCGCGCTCAAGGCGAACGGCGCGGGCCTGGACTGGGCTGCGCAGGTGCCGGCGGCCATGCGCGACTGCGGGCTGAGCGGCATCCGTACGGTCGAGCACACCGAGACCTGGCGGGGCGGGGGCGCGGGGTGCCGGCTGCACCGCACCAACGCGCGCCAACTCGCACCCCGGCTGCGCGAGTCCGGCATCCCGGACGCCGATCTGGACCGCTACGCGGCGCTGACGGCCGAGCCCGCGCTGGTCACCCGGTCCTATCCGTTCCTGTCCACCTCCGCCGTGCGGGCGGCGGCGTAACCGGGCCTCCACGGCGACCGGACTCCACGGCGGAATGCCCGATTATCCCGCCTCGCCCGAGCCTCCCGGCTGTCCGGGATAACCGGCATGGCAGTAATACCCCTGCTGCCCCTGATACCCGTATTGGCCTTCTCCGTGCAGGTCACAGCGTTCCGCGGCCGTTGGGTACGTCACCTTGACTTGGTGCACAGCGGCTGAAATCCGCCCTGTCCTCCCCCTGTCGAACTTGCCCGACCCGCCCTTCGAACAGCAGAGTCCCCTACGGCTACCCTGTGCTGCCGCCCCGGCAACGGGGTCGTTCCCGTACCGAGGAGAGGATCGTCGTGAGCAACACCAGTACCGAACACCCGCCCATCTACAGCCAGCTCGTGGACGAGCACGGCGACGTGCCCGCGGAGACCGCCGCGACCGCCGCCACCGTGCTGCACGAGGCACAGCAGGCGATGGCGAGCTTCGGTCGGCGCGACGGCACCTCGGCGGCCGGCCCCGAGTCCGCCGGCTCCGAGTCCGGCGCCTCCGCCGGCGACGAGGACCTGCTGCCTTCGTGAGCGGCCGCCGCACCCGGAGGGCCGGGTGCGGCGCGCAATCGCCTCGCGTGGGCGTGCAGCCGCCTCGCGCACGAGGGCGCGCGTACGAGGCGTACGAGACGTGCCCCAGGCGTACGGGGCGCCGCCGCGCATCAGCCCCCTAGCCCAGCCGCTCCGCCGCGGCGTACAGCGCGCGGATCAGCCGGTCGTTCTCCGGCGCCGGGCCGCCGGGGAAGGCGAAGCGGCGGCGGGAGTATCCGTAGGCGATCCCGTTGCGCGGGTCGGCGAAGGCCTGCTGGCCGCCCGCTCCGCTGTGTCCGAAGGCGCCCTGGCCCAGTACCGGGTACACCTCGGCCGTGGCCGTGAAGCCGAGGCCGAAGCCCTTGTGCTGGCGGGCCACCAGGTCGTAGCCGAGCGAGTGGATCTGCGCGAAGGCCGCCGCGGTGTCCGGCTTCAGGAGCGGCGCCGCACCCTCCACCTCACTGGTCGCGACCGCATACATGCGAGCCATTCCGCGCGCCGAGGCCATGCCGCCGGCCGAAGCAGGACCCTTCGCTCGGATCAGGCGGAAGTTGGGCAGCTGCCACAGTTCCGGGTTCTCCGGGTGATTCCGGTTGAAGGCGATGCCGCTCAGGGAGCGCGGGCCCGTCGCCGCCTGCGCCATGGCCGCCAGCCGCTCCGGCGTCTCCACCATCGGCTGGGTGCTCAGAACCCGGTACTCCTGGTCCTCGGACAGGCCGAGATGGAAGTCCACCTGGCAGGCGTCCCGTACGCGCTCGGCGAAGTGCGCGTGCAGGGTACGGCCGGTGGCGCGGCGCACCACCTCGCCGGTCAGCGCCGCGATGCTCAGCGCGTGGTAGCCGAAGGCGGTGCCGGGCCGCCAGAAGGGGCGCTGCCCCGCGAGGCGTTCGGCGATGATCTGGTCGTCGGCCAGTTCCTCCAGCGTGAAGCCCTCGTCGGCGCCGACCACGCCGACCCGGTGCGCGAGCAGCTCGCGCAGGGTCACCTCGCCCTTGCCCTCGGCGGCGAACTCCGGCCAGTAGTGGCTGACCCGCTCATCCGGATCCAGGACGCCGTCCTGTACCAGCAGCGCGACCACCAGGTGCGCCGCTCCCTTGGTCGCGGAGAACACGCCGATCAGCGCGTCGGGGGTCATCTCGGGCCCCGTCCACAGGTCCACGACCCGCTCGCCGTGCCGGTACGCCGTCAACTGCGCGGCGTAGTCGCCCCCTTCGGCCGCCGCGACTGCGGCCAGCTCCTCCCTTACCGGCTCGAACCCCTCGGCCACGGTCCCCTGCACCGCGCTCTCCACCATCGTCGCCGCTCCCCTCTGCACGTTCGCCCTGGCACCTGATCACTCAGGACACTTGGCGGCGACCCTAACCATGCGGAGATCACCGCCCGCCCTGAGGTCGTACGCGGTGCCCTCCGTCACCGCGTACGCCATCGCGCCACGCCCCGTGCGGTTCACCTCGAAGAACCGGCTGTTCCAGCAGGCGCTGACGCGGTCTCTGGAGACCATGACGTCCCGGCAGCTCGCGGTGCTCGAGGACTCCGGGCGCACCCCCGCCGACCGCCTGCGCGACCTGCTGACCCTCGTGGTCGGCTCGGAGGAGGCGCACCGCGTCGAGGGCCGCCCTCCGGGGTGCCTCGCAGGGAACGCCACCGCGGAATTCGCCGAGAAGGACTCGGCCGTCGCCGCCCCCCTCGACCGCGACCGCGAGGCCAGGTTCGGGGCGCTGGAGGCGGTGCTCGCCGCCGGGCAGCGCGAGGGCACCATCGCCTCGGCCCCGGACACCACGGGAACTGGCTTCTCTCCCCGGCGCGCACAGCCATGTCCACGTCCGGCAGTACGGTCCCGCTGCTGTTGATCGCCTACGGCGCTGCCACCGTGATCGGCAACGCGCTCGTGGGGCGGCTGCCCACCGCCACGCCATCGGCGGCCCGGGTATCTCCGCCTTCGGTCTGCGCGCCCCGCTCCGGCTGGGGGCCGCGCTCGCCGTGTGCGGGCTGCTCACCCTCGTGCCCGAGCTGCGTGGGAAGCGCGCGCCCGCGCCCGTACCGGCCAGCGACGACGGCGTCGCCGATCCGGCACCCGCAGCACCGCAGATGAGCAGGTCGGCGGCCGGCCGCTGACCCGTCGGAAGCGGCGCGCACGGCCCTCGTTGACACCCCCTCACATGTCCAGCACCACTCGCTTCCCCCGGCACCGCGACACGCAGATCAGCATGGACTCGGCGCGTTCCGTGTCGGTGAGGAGGGCGTCGCGGTGGTCCGGGTCGCCCTCCAGCACCCGGGTGCGGCAGGTGCCGCAGAAGCCCTGGGTGCAGGAGTACGGAGTGTTGGGGTATTCGGCGCGGATGGTCTCCAGGGCTGTGCGGTCCGCCGGAACGGTCAACGTACGGCCGGTGCGCCGGAGTTCCACCTCGAACGGGTGGTTCTCCCCGGTCGCGGCGGGCGCGGCGGTGAAGCGTTCCAGGTGGAGGCCGCCCGCGGGGCGCCGGCCCGGCTCCTCGCACAGTGCGGTGACCGCGTCCATCAGGGGAGCAGGGCCGCAGCAGTGGACCGCCGCGCCCTGCGGTGCCTGCGCGAGGGCTGCGGCCAGGTCGGGGTGGCCCTCCTCGTCCTGCGGTACGAGGGTGACGCGGCCGTCTCGTGAGGCGACGGCCAGCTTCTCCAGTTCCCCGGCGAACGGCATGGCAGCGCGCGTACGGCCTCCGTACACCACCCTCCACGGCAGGCCCGCCGCCTCGGCCGCGTACACCATCGGCAGGATCGGGGTGATGCCGATGCCGCCGGCGAGAAAGAGGTACCCGGCGGCGTCCGCGCGCGGGAAGCGGTTGCGCGGACCGCGCACCGTCACGCCGGTGCCCTCGTGCAGCTCCCCGTGCACCTCGCGGGAGCCGCCGCGGCCGCCCTCTTCCTCGGGGATCAGGCGCGTGGCCAGCGTGTACGCGCCGCGGTCCGCGGGGTCGCCGCACAGCGAATACTGGCGTACGGCGCCGGAGGGGAGCTCCAGATCCACGTGCGCCCCGGGCTCCCAGGCGGGCAGCTCGCGCCCGTCCTCGGCGGCGAGCCTGAGCTGTACGACGCCCTGCGCTGGCTCGGTGCGTTCGGCTACCACCAGGCGCAGGCCGACGTCGGCGCGCCCCGAACGGCGTTCCCCCTGCCCCGAGATGGGCTTGTCCAGCGCGGGCATCGGCCACAGCGGCGAGCGCGCGATGCGGCGCCGCAGCCCGCGGCGCGCGAGGAGGGCAGCGCCCCCGGCGATCAGCAGCGTGCGGGTACGGGGCATGTCACGCGCCCCCGCTCGTACGGGCCTCGGCGGCCAGGGCCGCGGGCGAACCGGCCAGGTAGGACACCGCCTGCGCGGTGCTGCCCTCCTGCGTGGGGTGGTATTCGCGACTCAGATAGCGCGGGATGGAGCGCAGCATGTCGCCGGTGGTGGGCAGCACGCCCTGCCGCCCGCCGCGCAGGAATTCGCGGAAGCTGGCCTTGCCTTCGACGAGAGAAGGGTCGTTCTCCATGAAGTAGCGGGTGCCGCGCTGCCACAGGAACACCAGCGCCGAGAAGGCCAGGCCCCAGGTGCGCACGCGGCGCGCGTACGAGCCGTCGACGTGCATGAACAGTTCGAACGCGACCGAGCGGTGCTCGACCTCCTCGGCGCCGTGCCAGCGCAGCAGGTCCAGCATCACCGGGTCGGCGCCCTCGCGGTCCAGGGCCTCGGCGTTGAGCACCCAGTTGCCCAGGAAGGCGGTGTAGTGCTCGATCGCGGCGATCAGGGCGACGCGCTCCATCAGCCACCACTCGCGGGCCTTGCCGGGCGGCAGGGTGCGGTCGTTGAGCAGCTTCTCGAAGAACCAGTCGACCTGCGCGGTGTACGGGGTGGGATCCAGGCCCAACTCCCGCAGGTGCGGCAGCACATCGTCGTGCGCCTGCGCGTGCACGGCCTCCTGGCCGATGAAGCCGACCACGTCCTCGCGCAGCCGCTCGTCGCGTATCAGCGGCAGCACCTGCTTGTAGACGTGCACGAACCAGCGTTCTCCCGCGGGCAGCAGCAGGTGCAGCACATTGATCGTGTGGCTGGTGTCGGGGTCGCCCGGCACCCAGTGCAGGGGCGTGGCGGACCAGTCGAAGGCCACGTTGCGGGCCTTGAGCGGGGTGTGCTCCGCCGCGTCGGGGCGCGGCTGCTTCACGGCCTTCTTCGGCATGGCCTTCTTAGACATGGCGTCAATGTACTTATGGGTAAGCACGCGCGACAGGGTCCTGCACCACAATCCCGCCGAACTTTTCCCGTCGCGGTCCGGTCGCCGGTCCCGTCGCCGATGCCCCTCGCTGATCCCGTCGCCTCACCCGTACGCCGCGTCCGCGCTGCCCGCGCACCGGCCGCCGCTGTGCTGAGCTGGCCGGACCGTATGCCCGCACGGCATCGGCCCACATCGACCCACATAGACCCTGCGCATCCAAGGAGTGAAGTCCCGTGCGTATTCGCCTCGTCGCGGGCGCGGCCGCGCTCGCCGCCGCGGCCGTTCTCGGACACTGCGGCACCGCCGCTGCCGCACCCTCCGTGCCCAGCGGCCCGTGCAAGACGATCGACCTGGAGAAGCTCGGCTCGCACTCGGTCAACGACCCGGCCCTCAAGCCGGGCAACGCGAACGGCTGCGACTGGAACCCGCTGCACTGACCCCGGCAGGGACCGGGCCCGGACCGTCCCGTCGGCCGCGGGTGCGTGGCCGAAAGGGCCCGGGCCCGGTCCGCCTACCGCTCCATAGAATCGCCGGGTGTCCGGACCGGCCGCGGCAGGCGCCGCACCCGCGGGCAAAGCCCGCCCCCTCTCCCAGATCTACCGGGACCTCGGCGAGTCCGAGGCCGCCGAATCCTCGCCGCTGTACGGGCGGATCGCCGTCGCCCTCAGCGAATCCGCCGAGGCGCTGCGCGCCGTCGAGGCGGCCCCGGTACGCAAGCGGCACCCCGCGCTGATCCTCGCCGCGCTGCACGACCTCGCCCTCGCGGGACGCGCGCCCGCGCTCGCGGAGGCGTACGAAGCGGCAGTCAGCGCCGAGGTCGGGGAGGAAAGGGGGCGCGGCGAAGTGGCCGTCGCGACTGCCCTCGACACGCTCTGCCGCATGACCGACGAGGTCGTGGCCCTCGCCGTGCGGCGCAGGCTCCCGCCCCGGCACCGCGAGACCGGGCACTGCGCCGTGCTGTATCCGGCCATCGCCGAGGCGGCGCACCGTTGCGGCGCGCGGGCCGTCGGGCTGATCGACGTGGGGTGTTCCGCCGGGCTCAACCTCAATGTCGACCGCGTGGGCATCGCGTACAGCAACGGCCAGGCCCTGGGTGATCTCTCCTCTCCCGTACGGATATCGGCCTCGGTCGTAGGTGAACGTCCCCTGCCCACGCGGAAGTTCCCCCAGGTCGTCGCCCGTATCGGCATCGACCGCGAACCTCTCGATGTGACCGGGGCCGAGGACGCCCGGTGGTTGCGCGCCTGCCTTCCGCCGGACCAGCTCCGTCTGCCGGAGCGGGGCGGGCGGCTCGACGCGGAGATGGAGTTGGTGTCGACCGCCCCTCCCCTGCTGCTGCGCGGAGACCCCGTAACGCTGCTGTCCGACGCCTTGGCGCGGGTTCCTGCGGACGCCCTGCCCGTGGTGGTCTCGACATGGGAGCTGTCGCGCTTCTCCCATGAACGTCGGCTGCGCTTCGTACGCCGGCTCGAGGAAGCGGCGGCCGAACGGGCGGTGGCGTGGGTGCCGGTGGAGGGCGTCGGAGTCGCGCCGCACATCCCGACGCTGGGCGACCGGCCCGCGTCCGGGCACAGCACCATCGGCCTGGCGATGTTCGAGCGCTCGGTAGCGGACCCTCCCTACGTGTCGCCGACCGCCGAGGCTCTGGGCCGCTGCTGGTCGCGAGGGCGCCTGCTGTCGTGGCTGGTTGATTCCCGATGACCGCCTGTTCCCGATAATCACCTGCGTACGAGGGGATGTCGGCTTAAGCTCAGCGGATGTCTCTGGAATGGGAACAGGTAATCGTCGACGCCAAAGACCCGGTGACCTTGGGGCGGTGGTGGGCCGAGGCGCTGGACTGGGTCGTCGTCGACTCCGATGACGACGTGTTCGAGATCCGCCCGGAGCCGGAACGCGTGCCGGGCCTGCTCTTCGTACGGGTCGGCACGGGCAAGCCGGCGGAGAAGAACCGGCTGCACCTCGACTTCAGGCCCGACGACCAGGCGGCCGAGGTGGCCCGCTTCCTGGCGCACGGCGCACGCCGCGTCGACGTCGGCCAGGGCGAACAGTCCTGGGTCGTGCTGGCGGACCCCGAGGACAACGAGTTCTGCATCCTCGGCCAGCGCCGCGCCGCAGAGGGCTAGCCCGCGGGCGCCCGCCCTCGTTTGCGCTGGTCACCACATGACCGCCTCCACCTCCCTGTCCACCGAGCCGCCCCCGTACCTGCACTGCGGTCGCGGGTACGGGGCGGACGATCCCGTGGGTTGCCGGGGGCACCGCGTCCCGCGCCCACGGGCCGGGGGTGGGGCGGTTGTTGGGGCCGGTGAGGGCGGTGGGGCTGACGGGGCCGACGCCGAAATCGATGGCGCGTCGGAGACCGAGGCCGAGTCTGAGGCGCGGCTGTACGACGCCTGCCTGGCACATCTCGACGTCGCCGACCGCGACGCCTACCTGGATTCGTTGCGCCCCGGCAGCGCGTTGGACCACCGCGGCACGACCTTCGATTCCGCCCTGTGGAGGCGTCTGGCCGGTGCCGTACGCGATCCCGTCGGGCGGCAACCGCTGTTCGGCGGGGCCGACTTCGACGGGGCGGTCTTCGAGGGCGACGTCGCGTGCGTCGGGGCGACGTTCGCGGGGCACGTCTCGTTCGAGGGGGCGGTATTCCGCGGCAGCGCCCGCTTCGACGGCGTGACCTTCGGGGGCTACGCGCGGTTCGAGGACGTGATGTTCCAGGGCTACGCCGGCTTCTACCGGGCGGTGTTCGAGAGGGGCGCCGGGTTCGACGGTGCGGTCTTCGAGGACAAGGCCGGGTTCGACGCGGCGCGGTTCGAGGACGAAGCGCAGTTCGAGTCGGTGCGTTTCGCGCGCGGTGTGCGGTTCTCGCGGGTGCGGTGCGCGGGCGACGCCTGGTTCGACGGGGCGATGTTCGAGGATGCCGCGCTCTTTCTCCAGACGGTGTTCGAGGGCGTGGGCTGGTTCAGGTGGCGGAGTTCCACGGCCGGGCGGGCTTCGAGGAGACCCGGTTCGAGAAGGACGCGCGGCTCGGCGGCGCGCGCTTCCAAGGTTCCCCGCAGCTCGGCCCCCTGGTCTGCCGGGGGACGGTGGATCTCGCCTCCGCGGTGTTCTCCGTCGCGGTCACCCTGGAGCTCGCCGCGTACCGCGTCGACTGCCGCCACACCCGCTGGACCGCCAAGGCCGCGCTGCGGCTGCGGCACGCGGCGGTGAACCTCGGCGAGGCGATGCTGGAGTTCCCCGTGAGCGTCGCCGCCCATCCCCCGTTCACCGTCCAGGATTCCGCGACGGACGACGCCGCGCCACACGACTCCACGCTCGACGAATCCGGGCTCAGCGAATCCATACGCCACGGAAGCGGGCTCGACGAGGCCCCCGTACGCATGGCGTCGCTCCACGGCGTGGACGCCTCCCACCTCGTCCTCACCGACATCGACCTGCGCGAATGCCGCTTCGCCGGCACGATCCACCTCGACCAGCTACGCCTGTACGGACGCTGCACCTTCCCCGGCACGCCCACGGGGCTCCGCCGCCGGGGCCCACTCCCATTGCGCTGGACCTCACGCCAGACGCTGGCGGAGGAGCAGTACTGGCGCGCTTCCCGCGAAGGACCCGAATCCGGTTGGCTGGCCGATCCCGAGGGCCGCCCCGCCGTACGCCCCGAGGCCCTGGCACCGGTCTACCGGGACCTGCGCAAAGGATTCGAGGACGCCAAGAACGAGCCGGGCGCGGCCGACTTCTACTACGGCGAAATGGGTGCGGCCTGAAAGCCGCTCCGGAACCAGTGAAGGCAACCGAGAGGAAGGAGGCCTTCCCCGCCAAGTGACCGACATGGCGGGCCCCCAGCGAGGCGTGCAGGACCGGTAACGGACCTGTGCGAAGCCCTCGTCACCGAAGCTCCAAGGCCACGCAGGCTGCTGCGAGGCACAGGGCCAAGGGGGAGAGCTGAAGGGTGAACGCAAGTGAACCTCTGATGAGGTCCCGTAACCGTAGATGCCGGAGCAGTACAGAACGCCGGCACAGGGCTACTGCTGAGAAGCAAGCACGGCACGACGGTCCCATTTACGTCGCGCGTGGTCACCGTGGCCCCGGGATATAGGAGGCACCCGCCCCAGCTCGCATCTGGACGGAGCGGAACAGGACAATCCCGTAGAGGTCCGGCCGCATGACCGGTAGGCCGATGGCAACAGAAGCTCAACTCCTCTGCGGGCGGGCGAAGGAAGGCCCGAGAAGCAAAGGCCGCTGGGGCGAAAGCCCAGGGGAAAGGGCGGACGACGGCACCTCAGCCGCCGCCTATAACCCGGCGGATACCGGCCAATTGGCTGGGCGCGAAAGCGAGCTGACGCGGGCCTGGTGGACCTTTGAGGATGCCAACGCAATGAGACCGAAAGTCAGGGGACCGGAGTGGACGCGGAGGTGGTGGACGTGACCGTTTCGACGGAAACTGAGACAGCCGACGTGACGATGGCCCTGAGCGACGCCGAGCAATGGCGCAGTACCAACTGGGCCAAGGCGGAGGCGGACGTGCGGCGACTGAGGCAGGATCTTCAAGGCGGCACGCGAAGAAGACCCGAAGAGGGTCAGAAATCTGCAGAAGCTGATGCTGAGGTCACGAAGCAACACGATCGTTTCGATCCGCAGAGTGACCCAACTCAGCGCAGGACGCCGCACTCCCGGTGTCGACGGGGCGGTCGTGGTCGACGAACGGCAACGAGGTCAACTTCTGCGAGAGTTGACCGAGGAGCCGCGGTTTAGGCCACTACCGGTGCGGCGAGTGCACATCCCAAAGGCGAACGGCAAGAAGCGACCACTAGGCATCCCCGCGATCCGGGACCGAGTGGAGCAGGCCAGGGTGAAAAACGCCCTGGAGCCGGAATGGGAGGCACGCTTCGAAGGGCGAAGCTACGGTTTCCGACCCGGACGAGGGTGCCATGACGCGATCGGCGCGATCTTCCAGACACTGGCCCGCAAGGGCGCCAAGAAGCTCTGGATCCTGGATGCTGACCTGTCCAGCGCGTTCGACCGCATCGACCATGACCGCTTACTGGATGCCATCGGCGACTTCCCGGCCTGCCGGGAAGTCAGAGGATGGTTGAAGGCCGGGGTGATGGAGAACGGCAGGTTCGCTCCCACCGAGGAGGGGACGCCGCAAGGCGGGGTAATCAGCCCTCTGCTGCTCAACATCGCACTCCATGGCATGGAAATCGCTGCCGGATACGACCCGAGCCTCACGCAACTGCAGAGGTCGCGGAGAAATATCCCGACGCTGGTCCGCTACGCCGATGATTTCGTCGTCATGTGCGCGACGGAGGCGGAAGCGTGGCAGATCAAGGAGAAACTCACTGCCTGGCTGGAGCCGAGAGGGCTGACCTTCAACGACGAAAAGACCCAAGTGGTCCACGCGTCGGAGAGCTTCGACTTCCTCGGTTTCAACGTCAGGAGGTACGGCGAGAAGCTCCTGATCAAGCCCAGTAAGGCAGCGGTGCAGAAGGTCAAGAGGGAGATCACTGACCGGTGTCAGCGCATGGCAGCGGTCAAAACAACGGATCTGATCCGCAATGTGAACCCTCTGATCAAGGGATGGGCTACCTACTACCGAAGCGCCGTATCCAGTGAGACGTTCAACAAGCTGGATTGGTGGCTCTATAAGCGGGAGTACAGGTGGGCGAAGAGACGGCATGCACAGAAGTCGCGCAACTGGGTCAAGAGCGCGTACTTCGGCCGCTTCAATCCAACCCGGCAGGACAGCTGGGTCTTCGGCGACACGGAGACCGGTGCCTTTATGGGCAAGTTCGGATGGACGAGCATCCAACGCCACGTGATGGTCAAGGGTGCTGCGTCCAAGGACGACCCGGAACTGGCGGAGTACTGGCGGGAGCGAACGCGCAAGCGGAAACACCCGCAGGCGGACGGCAAGTTCGACGTCAATCTCGCAGCCAGGCAGAAGGGGCTCTGTCCGCTCTGCGGACTTGACCTGATCGACGGAGCGACATACGAACCGGACTCAGTCCGCGACTGGGCCAACTGGTTTCATGCTAGCTACCGAACGATTCACAAGCATCATCTGATCTACCGCTCACGCGGCGGATCGGATCAAATGTCCAACCAAGCCCTGGTCCACTCCGACTGTCATCGGAGGCATCACGCGTCCCATGACTACGGTCAAACGCAGAATCAAGTGCTGCCCGAGGGGTCTGCTTGAGCCGTGTGCCGCGACGAGTGGCACGCACGGTTCTGAGGGGGGCCTCGTCCCGAGAGGGACGGGGCCTACCCGACAGATGCGCCGCCACTCCCCGCTCACCCCGCGCCCCGAACGCGCGCTGCTCTGGCTGTACTGGGCCGCCTCCGGCTACGGCCTGCGCGCCTCCCGCGCCCTGGGCTGGCTGCTGTGCGCGATGACCGCGACCGTGCTGCTGATGATGGGCTTCGGCCTGCCGGACACCCCCGCCAGGCCGTTCCCGCCCGGAGCCGGGGTCATCGGACACCAGGACCCCCGGCTGCACGCCCGCTTCCCCGACCGCTTCACCGCGACCCGCGCGCACCAGGCCGCCGATGTCGTGGTCAACTCCGTGGTCTTCCGCTCCAGCGGCCGTGACCTGACCACCGCGGGCCGCTACACCGAGATGGCCTCCCGCTTCACCGAGCCGATCCTGCTGGCCCTGGCGCTGCTCGCCGTACGGGGGCGGGTCAAGCGGTGATCGCGACGGGCGCCGCGCGGGTACGGTTCACTCCCCTATCGGCGCCTCCAGCAGCCGCGTGACCAGGCCGTTCAACGTCACCAACTCCTCGGCCGACAGGGCGCGTACAGCCTGGGGCGGGGTCTCCTTGAGGCGGCGGGCGCGCTCGGCCTTGGCGCGCCCCTCCTCGGTGGCGTGCACCAGCTTGGAGCGCCGGTCGGCCGGATTCTCGGTGCGCTCCACCAGACCGCGCTTGACCAGGTCCTCGACCACGACCGAGGTGTACGGCGCGTCGGTCACCAGATAGGCGGACAACTCGCGCAGCGTGAGGGTGCCTTCGGCGATGCGGCTGAGCGCCTTGGCGCGGATGAAGCTCATGCCCAGCGCTTCGCTGACCTGTTTGCGCCGGTCGTACCGCTCCAGCACCAGCGACCGCAGGTTGTGCCAGACCCGCTCGGCGGCGTCGCTGTCCTCCGAGGTGGGCGGGGGTACGGACTCGGGGCCGGTCGCGCCCCGTTCGGTTTCGCTCATGGTGCGGTCACCGCGTTTCCGGTGGTTCCTGAATTGCCAGTGGTTCCTGACCTGCCGTGGGTGTTGCTCGTACTGCTGGTGGCGTTCGCACCATGCGTGCCGGTCCCCCCATGGGTGCCGGTCGTGTCACCGCTGGCGCTCGCACCATCCGTACCCGTACCGGCCATGCCGCCGGCGCCCGTCACCGCCTCGTCCTCGTGCTGCAACCTTGCCGCCGTGCGCACCGCCGTCCCGTGCGCCCAGCGCCCGGACGTGAGGATGCCGAGTATCAGGACGGCTGCGCCGCACCCTGCCACGATCCACCAGGCGATCCGGTCGCCGCCCGTGCCCTGCGCGTTGGACAGCGGCGTGCCGGAGGCGGCCGCGGCGGCGACCACCGCGCCGATGACCGCGACGCCGAGCGACTGGCCGACCTGGCGGCTGGTGGAGGCGACCGCCGAGGCGACGCCCGCCTGGGTGCGGGGCATGCCGGAGACCGCGGTGTTGGTGATCGGCGCATTCACGGTGCCGAAGCCGAGCCCGAATATCAGGAACGCGGTGAGCAGGAGCGCCACGGGGGTGTGCGACGTGGCGGTGGTGGCGAGCAGCACGGCGCCCGCCGCCATGGCCACGCCGGCGACTATCAGTGGTATGCGCGGCCCGCGCCGCCCGACCATACGCCCGGACAACGGCGGGCACACCAGGGTCATCAGCGCCATCGGCAGCATGAACAGGCCCGCGTGCAGGGCGCTCATCCCCCGTACGTCCTGAAGATACAGCGTCGTGAGGAACAGGAAGCCGCCCAGCGCGGCGAAGGCGCACACGGCTATCGCGGTGGCGCCGGCGAACGGCACGCTGCGGAAGAACCGCGGGTCGATCAGCGGCTCCTCGCGTCGGAGTTCGTACGCGAGGAAGGCGGCGAGTGCCACGAGTGCGAGCACTCCGCAGCCCAGGATCAGCGGCGAAGTCCAGCCCTTGCTGGGCGATTCGATGATCCCGAAGGTCAGCGAGGCGAGGAAGACGATCATCAGCAGCTGCCCGAACGGGTCGGCGCGGCGCGGCTTCGGCGCGCGGGACTCGGGGATGAAGCGGGCGGCGAGGACGAGGGCGATGATCCCGACCGGGACGTTCATCCAGAAGATCGCGCGCCAGCCCGTCGTCTCCACCAGCAGCCCTCCGGCCACCGGGCCCGCCGCCATGGACAGGCCCATCATCGCGCCCCAGGCGCCTATCGCCCGGGCCCGCTCGCGCGGCTCGGTGAAGGTGTTGGTGATGATCGACATCGCCACCGGGTTGAGCATCGAACCGCCCACCGCCTGGAGCGCGCGGAAGCCGATCAGCCACGGCAGGCTCGGCGCCAGGCTGCACAGCAGCGAGGCGAGGGTGAACAGCAGCAGCCCCGCCTGGAACGTGCGGCGCCGCCCGATGCGGTCGGCGGTGGAGCCGGACAGCATGAGCAGCGAGGCCAGGACCAGCGTGTACGCGTCGATGGTCCACTGCAGTCCGGAGACCTCGGCGTGCAGGTCGCGCCGGATCGAAGGCAGCGCGACATTCAGCACCGTGCTGTCCAGGCTGACGATCAGCAGGCTGAGGCAGCAGATGCCGAGCACGAACTGCCGGCGCCGGTAGGAGAGTTCGGGCACGGGGCGATTCCTCGGGTACGGGGGCGGGGCGGGGCAGCACGGGGGCGGCGCTCGCGCCCTTCCGAGCACGCCTGCCTTTGATTGTGCTTACACAACTATTTCGACCGTACAACAACCCCCTTAATGCCCCGGCAAAGCGGAGACCAACCACCCCCAAGGCGCCCTGAGGCGACCGGAGTTGACCCCGAAATCGCCGCCCCGCCAACGGGCCGGCTCCGCCTCGCGGACCGCCCCCGCACTCCCCTTATTCGCCACTGCCCAGCCGCTCCGTCTCCTTCTCCTGGCGCCGCGCCGCCGCCGTCAGGAAATCGGCCACCGTGGCGAGCTGCTCCTCGCTGTAGTCCTCGCACAGCTCGCGCAGGGAGCCGACCAGCCCGCCGAAGTAGGGCGCGACGGCCTCGGCGAACCCCTCGTCGAACTCGACCAGCACCTTCCGCCCGTCCCCGGGATGCGGCACCCGCCGGGCCGCCCCCTTCTCCTCCAGCCTGCCGATCAGCGCCGTCACCGAGGCGGGGACCAGGCCGGTGCGCCGGGCCAGCTCGCCCGCGGTGAGCGGTCCGCCGCGCTGGAGCAGGTCCAGCGCCTTGGTCTCGGTCGCGCTCAGCCCCTGGGTGGCGGCGAGTGCGCCGTGGAAGAGCACGGCGGCGGTACTCAGCTCCCTGCCGGCCAGCAGGACCCTGCCGACCAGTTCCTCTCTATCGCTGCTTGCCATGTCGCCAGTCTACGCTATTCTTTAGTTAGATCGAACGAAATAACTTTCCGTAGATCGTTCTCGATCCGCACGACTCCTTCCGTCACGGAGCGCATCGGAGGCGTTCATGAAGGCACTGATCATCGGGGGCGGCATCGCCGGACCCGCAACGGCCATGGCCCTCCAGCGGGTGGGCATCGACTCCACCGTCCACGAGGCGCACCCCACCGGCGCCGGCGGCGTCGGCGCGTTCCTCACCCTGGGGTCGAACGGCCTGGACGCCCTCGCCGCCCTCGGCGCCGAGGGCCCCGCGCTGGCCGCCGGCTTCCGCACGCCGGGCATCGCGATGTACAGCAGCACGGGCAAGCACCTCGGCACGACCGTCACCAGCCGCCCCGGCGGCGAGGAGCCGGTGAGCCGCACCCTCAAGCGCGCCGAGCTGTACGGACTGCTGAGCGAGGAGGCCTCGCGCCGCGGCATTGCGCTGGCCCACGGCAAGCGGCTGACCAGCGCGGAAGAGACCTCCGACGGGGTGCGCGCGCACTTCGCCGACGGCAGTGAGGAGACCGCCGACCTGCTCATCGGCTGCGACGGCATCCACTCCACGGTGCGCACCGTCATAGACCCGGCAGCACCCGCTCCCCGCTACACCGGCCTGATCGGGCTCGGTGGCTACACCCGGGGCATACGCGTGGACGCCGACCCCGGCACGTACGCCATGGTCTTCGGCCGCCGCGGGTTCTTCGGCCACGCGCTGGCGCCGGACGGCGAGGTGTGGTGGTTCGCCAATGTGCCGCGCCCGCGCGAGCCGGAGCGCGGCGAGGCCGAGGCGGTCGGCGCCGAGGAGTGGCGTGCCGTGCTGCGGGAGATGTTCGCGGACGACGCGGGGCCCGCCGCGCGGCTGGTGGAGGCGAGCGAGGAGATCCTTCCCGCGAGCCCCATGCACGCGATGCCCCCGCTGCCCCGCTGGCACTCGGATCGCATGATCGTGCTCGGCGACGCGGCGCACGCGCCCTCACCGAGCTCGGGCCAGGGAGCCTCGCTCTCCCTGGAGGACGCCGTCGAGCTGGCCCGCTGCCTGCGCGATCGCCCCTCCCCCGCCGCGGCGTTCACCGCGTACGAGGCGCTGCGCCGGCCCCGGGTGGAGCGCATAGCCCGCCAGGCTGCCCGCGTCAACAGCAACAAGGCCGCCGGTCCCGTCGCCCGCGTGCTCCGCGACGCGATGCTGCCCCTCGCCCTCAGGGCGACGGCCAACGGCAAGCAGATGCGGGAGACGTACGGCCACCACATCGAGTGGGAGGCCCGGACGGGAGAGGGGACGGGGGTGGCCGCCTGAGGCTCCTGCGCGCCCGTGCTCCGTGCGCTTCCGACGCCCGGCGGCCGAGGGCGCTTCCGGCGCCGGGATGCGGGGTACTCCGCGGCGACGGAACCTGGGCGTACGTGCGGGCCCAGGCACAGGAGAGAGCCATGACGACACAGCCGCAGTCACAGCCGCAGCAGGATCCACAGCAGGAGACGGAGCAAGGGCGGGGGCGCGAGCAGGAGAGGGGGACGGAGCGGGAGCGGAGGTACGAGGGGCCGGCCATTCTCGTGCTCGACGACGCCGAGACCGAGGTGACCGCCGAGCTCACCGCGTACGTCACCGAGGCGCCGGAGTCGCAGTGGAAATGGTGCGGCCTGGTGAAGACCGACAACCCGCTGGAGGACTTCGCGCACTTCGCGCAGCGCCCCACCGTCATCCGGCTGGCCGGGACGGGCCGCGAGAGCGAGGTGCTGCTGCACGGCTGGGGCAGCCAGTGGGTGCGCGTCGAGGGCAGCGGGGACGTGCCGTTCTGATCTGCGACGGCCCGCTGATGTACGAGGCGTATGAGCTCTTCGGGGTGTGCGAGGTGTCGCAGCGCGTGGGCGCCTCACATGCCCGGCAGCGTGTCCTGGTCGACCTCGTGCTGCGGCGGGCTCGGCGCCGTACGCAGGGACAGCTTGTGGCGGCAGTCGGGGCCCAGGCCCCACAGGCGCGAGGCGCGGTCGCGCAGGGGCTGGCCGCACATGCGGCACAGCACGCGGCGGCCCGTCACCGGGGCGCTGTCGGGGAGGAGTTCGCTCTCCGGCATGGGCACGGGGGCGTCACCGGCCGCGCCCTCGGGGCTCGTTCCGGGCGCGCTCCCGCTCGACGATCCGTCCGGCGTGCCGGGCACGACGCCGGTTGCCGGCCCGGGGGCCGGCTCGGGCGTCGTCTCGGGCTTCGCCTCGGCTCTCACCTGGGGCTTCGGCTCGGCCGTCACCTGGGGCGTCCCCTCAGGCGTCAAAGAGGCGTCGGAAGCTGTCGGTTGCGCGGGCTCGGTCATATGAGTGGTCTACCATCACCGGCCCGCCGGAGCCGACCCGGCGCCCGGGACCGGGGCCCGCACGCCGGGGTGTCCGCTGCGGGGTGTAGCCCGTGCGCAGGTGTACTCCGCCCGCGGTACGCGAAGCCGCGCCCGTCAGACGACGACGCCGCCGCGGCGCGGCGCCATCGTTGAGGACATGAGCCGGATGGCCACCACCCACCGGAGCCGGTCGTGAATCCCCTGGCCGCAGCCGCGCTGCTCCAGATCGTCTCCGCCGTGTGCTACGCCGCGGCCGCCATCGCCCAGGAACATCTGGCCACCACCGTCCGCGCCCAGCACCGCTGGACCCGGCTGCGGCACCTGCTCGCCTCCAGCCGCTGGTGGGTCGCGGTGGCCCTGCAGGGTCTCGGCGCGCTGCTGCACACGGTGGCGCTGGGCGTGGGCCCGCTCACCGTGGTCCAGCCGCTGGGCGTACTGACGCTGGTGCTGGCCGCGCCGATGGCCGCGGTCTTCGTCAAACGCCCGGTGGGCGCGGCCGGTTGGCGCGGCATCCTGCTCACCTCCACCGGGCTCGCCGGGATCCTCCTGCTGACCGGGGCGCAGTCCTCGATGCCCAACGTCCTCAGCGGCAGCGAGCAGGTGGGCCTCGCCGTGGGCGTCGCGATCGCCCTGACCGTACTGATCGCCGCGGGCGCCGCCGCGGGGTGGCGCCTGGTGGTGGTGCGTTCCCTGGCACTGGCCACGGCCTCGGGGATCGCGTACGGGTCGGCCTCGGTGTACGTGAAGACGCTCGCCGACACCTGGAAGAGCCTGGACGCCTTGGCGCTCCTGGCCCTGATCCTGCTGATCGTGGCGCTCGCGGTGACCGGCCTCGGCGCCTCCCAGGCGTCCTACCGCGGCGCGGGCCTGACCGTTCCGCTGGCCACCGCCACCGTGGTCAACCCCGTGATGGCCGCACTGGTCGGCACCCTGATGATGGGCGAGAGCTTCCGCTTCGGGCTCGCGGGCCAGCTGGGGGCGGTGGCCGCGGGGCTGGTGGCCGCGCTGGGCCTGACCCTGCTCGCGGCCAACAGCTCCCGCCCGCGCCGCGACGAGGCCACCCTCTCCCCCGTGGTGATCCACTCGCCGGGCGCGGAGCAGCGGGAACGGCAGGGTCACGCGGGACGCCGCCGCTACCACCCGCTGAGCCGCAGCAAGCCGTAGACCTGCTGCGGTCTTGCTGCGGTCCTGCTGCTGTCGGTCGTGGTGCGTTACGTACTAGGCGCCGCCCTGCCAGTCCGTGTACGGGATGCGGGCGATCTCCCACACCTCGCCGGTGCGGGCCCACTCGTTCTTGCCGAGCCGGGTGAGCGGCTTCATCCGGTGCACGTCCGGGTGCCCGTCCACCATGACCTCCTCGGACACGGCGGCGTGCACCACGCGGCCGAAGACCACGGTCGTGTTGCCGAGCTTGAGGGTGCTGTGGAGCTCGCACTCCAGGGCCACGGGCGACCCCGCGACCCGCGGCGGCTTCACGCGCAGCGCGTTCTCCCGCTCCAGTCCCACCGCGTCGAACTCGCTGACCCCGCGCGGAAAGTCCGTGGCCGTCGCGTTGATCTGCTCGAACAGCTCCTCGGGAGCGAGGTTCACCACGAACTCCCCCGTCTCCTCGACGTTCCGCAACGAGTCCTTCCGCCCCACGGAGGAGAACTGCACGATGGGCGGCTCCGTACAGGCGACGTTGAAGAAGGAGTGCGGGGCAAGGTTCTCCGTATCACTGTCTCGGCTCACCGTCGACACCCAGGCGATGGGCCGCGGCACCACGGTGGCCGTCAGCAGCTTGTAGAAGTCCCGGCCGGACATGGACTGAGGATCAAAGTCAACACGCATGATCCGCAGTATCCCCCGCGGGACAACCGCGCAGGCTAACCGGGGTTTCCCGGCTCCGCCCAACCGCGAAGTCCGACCGAAGGTGCCCGGTATCGGTACACGCCGAGCACCTGGAGCGACCGCCGTTAACACCCGCACCACCCACCGCTGTCTGGGAGGACTTCGAGGTCCCCACCCACGTACGAGGCGGACACGTCACCCTCAACCTGCACGACCACCTGGCCGCCTACGTCCCCCAGCGGCCAGCCGCGTACCTGCGCACCTCCTCCGACCGCTTCGGGCTGGAGGCCGGCGTCGACCGGCAGCTCGAAGACGCCGAGGACTGCCGCACCCGACCGCGCTGGGACGAGTTCGCCAAGGTCCACCGCGAGAACGACACCTCGGCCTTCAAAAAGAAGAAGGTCACCAAACCGGACGGCTCCACGGACTGGGTCGTCGTACAACCCGAGTTCCGCCAGCTCCTGGCTGACCCGCCTGGGCGTTGACTGCCTCGACTTGTGCTACCTCCACCGCATCGACCCCGCTGTACCTTTCCTGGACCAGGTCGGAACACTCGCCGAGCTCCACAGCGAAGGGAAGATCGCGCACATCGGGCTGTCGAAGGTGACCCCGGAGGAGATCGACGCGGCCTTCACCGTCATCAGGGTCGCGGCCGTGCAGAACAAGCTCAGCATGGCCGTCCCCGACGACCTCCCCACCGTCGAGCACTGCCGCAGGCTGGGCATTCCCTATGTGCCGTACGCCCCGCTCGGCGCAGGAGCCCTGACCGGGGACGTCGGCACAGCACTCCGCTGGCTGCTGGACCTCGGCAACCACGTGGCACCCATCCCGGCCACGAGCTCCACCCGACACCTGCACGAGCTGATGCAGGCAGGAGCGTCCGTCACTCGACGCACCGCACAGCCACCCAGGAACGCCCCCGCTGGCCCGCCGAGCACCCCGAAGACGACCACCCCGGTCGCTGGCACCTCGCCCCAGGCCGCCCGGACTTGACCGCTAACCGCGGACCGCACGGTCCCCGACCCCGCCCAGCCCGCGATAGGAGCGACCCTCCGTGACCCCCCATTTCTGCGCCCGCTGCGGCAGCGACCACCCGCACTACGTCGAGCAGAACTCAGGCCCCGGCCGCACCCTCTGGCTGTGCCATACCTGTGCCCCCGCCGTCCGCACGCGCACCTCCACCACCGCTTCGGAGAACGCCGCCTGACGCCGGGCGTTGCGGAGTCCCCCCCCCATCGTGGAAGCGCCGATTGGTGCACGGCGAGCTGCCCTTCGCACAGGTGTGGGTGGACCGGACCTCGGGGCTGGCCTGCTACCGCGATGCCCAGAGCGCGGTGCACCAGCTCGGTAGCGGCCGACTCCTGCACGCCCCCGGCTGCGAAGAGACCGATACCGGCGAAGACGACGGAGTAAGGCGCCGATGTTCGCGATTCCCCCGCCCTCGCAGCGGACCGGAACGGCATCGCCACGGTGGCTCGCGCTCGCAGGACGTGGCCGGGAGACCGGTCCCCGCCCAACTAACGGGCCATACCCGCCCTCAACGACAAGGAGGCGCAGTCCCTGCTGGGCGACACGACACAGCAGTTGAGGCGTCGGGGCCGGTTCACGAGCAAGTCGGCGGCGTAGGTGTGGACCACACGATGGTCGGTGGCGTCGCGACCTCCGACGACGGGGCGGCTCGCAGCAGGTTCTCATGGCGTCGGCTGACTGCGGGGTGGTCGGCGTGGTGTGGATGGGGCTGGCAGAAGCGATGAGGCTGTGGAGGTTAGACGCCCCCGGTGCGCGCTGGCAATGATGTCGTGCGCGGTCGTTGTGCTGCGGTCTTCCGGTGGCCGCGCCGATGCGCGGCGGTGGAAGGGGTAGCCACCGAAGTGCGGTTCTTCGCGCGGCAGCGCTTCGCGTGCGAGCGGATCCGCGTCGTACTCGAAGGCGGCGGCTGGAGGGGATGTGGCACGGTATGCGCCCAATCAGCGGCTGGCCGCGCTGCTTTTGGAGGCCGGATGGACAGCGGCCGAACTGGCCCGCGAGGTCAACGCGGTCGGACACGCGCAGGGGCGGCATCTGAGCTACACCCGGTCCTCCATCGCCCACTGGCTGCGCGGCTCCCGCCCCCGGGCCCCCGTACCCGAACTGGCCGCGCTGGCGTTCAGCCGCCGCCTGAACCGGCCTGTCACTGCCGAAGACACCGGCCTGAGTAAACTCCCCCCGGCTCAGGCGGCGCTGCCGCCCGATTCCACCGGGGAGCCGGCGCCCTTGGATCATCTGCTGTTGCTCACCCGCGGCGACACCGACCCCGCCACTCGTGTTCTGCTGCGCCACCTACCCTTCACCCCGCCTCGGGACGCCACGGCCCGGTGGCCCGTGCAAGCGGCGCCGCTGCCGGCGCCGGTCCGGCACGGCCGCGCGGCGGCCCCTTCGGACACCCATGCCCTCCAGGCCGTGATCCGCACCGTCGTCGACCTGGCCGCAGGCCACGGCGGCGCATACGCCCGGACCGCTGTGGCCGCCTACCTCGCCGACGACGCCTGCCCGCTGCTCATCCAGCGGGCCTCCCGACCGCTCCGGCGCGAGCTGTTCCTCCGTACCGCCCAACTCGCCCACATGCTCGGGGTCATGACCGACGACGCCGGGCACCATGAGCTGGCCCAACGCTATTTCACTGCTGTTCTGGGGCTCGCGCGGCAGGCCGGCGACCGTTCCACCTTCGCCATCGCCCTGCGCGCGATGAGTCTTCAGGCCCTACGCCTGGGCCACCCCCGCGACGCCCATGCCCTGGCAACCCTCGCGGCCGACACCGCGGGAGAGACCGCCGTCGACGCGGTACGGGCCTTCGTCCTCATCCAGCGGTCGCGCACCGCCGCTGGGCGACGGCAGCCGCGTCTGGCCCTGGCCCTCATGGACGAGGCCGTGGGCCATCACGAGCAGGCGAGCGGGACGTCGGACCCGTTCGCCACCTATCCGAGGGCCGGGCTGGACTACCAGCGCGCCGCCGTCCTCAGTGCCCTGGGGCGGCACGCCGACGCCGTGGCCGCGCTGGAGGACTCGACGAAGCACCGCGGCCCCCAGGAACACGCGCCTTCCGCCCTCACCCACGCCCGGCTGGCCGAAACCCACCTGCGCCTGGGGCACTTGGACGCAGCCTGCACCCACTGGCACCACTTTCTGGAGCTCTATCCCCGCCTGCACTCCCGCCGGGCCGACCAGGCCCTCATGGGCCTCCGCCAGGCCCTGCGCCCCTACAGCCTCAACGCCCATGCCCGTAGCGTCCTGCAGCAGGCTCGTCCCCTCGCACCCAGAGCGGGCTGAGAGCGGTCCGCCGTACTGAGGTCACTCCGCTATGGAGGTGCTGTAGGTCCACGTGTAGAGCGGAACATCGATGCCCGAGGCGGACGTCGTGGCATTCGCGGATTCGAAGTGCTGATGGCACCCGTAATGCGGCACTACCACCTTCTGGGCGGTATGCGTCGTACCGACGGTGAGCCGCATCAGGCCCTTGGGCCCGCGAGGAGCGCCGATGAGATAGACGAGGCAATGGTGAGCGTGGTCCTGGACGAGATCGATGACAGGTTCGGCGAATACGGACATCAGGACACTCCCCTCGCGACAGGCTGCATGCCCTCGCTTTGTGAAGTCACCGGTACGGGTGGGGGGGGCAACCGGCGCTCGGCCAGAATCCTCACCCCACCAGGTAGAGGGTCACGATCATGGCGCTGACCAGCGCACACCAGCAGGTGAACACCGCGCGCAGACGGCGGGCCGCCCACTGGATTTCCATGAAGACGTAGCCCACGATCAGCACCTTGACGCCGGTGAGCACGATGATGAGCACGGTGCTCGCCTCGGCCCCGAAACCCCCGTGACTCTCATCGGCCAGGTGCCACGACAGGGCCGTGATGGCCATGAGAGCCGCCCAGGCAAGGAGAATGATCCGAGGGCGCGTGGTGCGTACTGATACAGCCATCTCTCACCGGACCAGGTAGAAGAGCGTGAAGAGGACGATCCAGAGCGCGTCGGTCAAGTGCCAGAACGTGGCTCCGTTTTCGAAGAAGCGCATGTGCCGCGCGTCCGTCGTGCCGCCCGCTCGCATGCGGCGGGCCGTTCGCCACAGGTAGGCGAGCACGATCATCGCGATGATCACGTGCAGAAGATGGATTCCCGTGAGCATGTAGTACATCTGGAAGAAGACATTGGTCTGCGGGGTGTGGCCGGCTCCGGCCGCGCTGCTCCACTCGATTCCCTTGTTCACGATGAAGAGCGCTCCGCAGATCCCTGACCCCAGCAGGAGGCGCCGTACCGTGCGCTCGGCCGATTCCCGTACCGCATGGACCGCGAGGGCGATGCAGAGGGAGGCGGTGAGCATGAGGAAGGTGTTGAGGGCACCGAGGTCGGTGTTCAAGGCCGCGCGCCCCGAGGTGAATTCCCCTGCGTGGTGTGCGCGTTCGTTCAGGAGTGCCGCGAAGTAGGCGCTGAACATCATGAGGTCGGTGAAGACGAACACCCAGATACCCACTTCGCCGGGCAGCCACCGCGCCTGCGGACCGGTGTCGGGCTGTCGGCGCGGGACGAGGACCTTCTTCTCTGTTTTCTCTGCGAGGGTCGACGTGCTGTTCTCTGCGTCGTGCATGGCTCCTTGCCCTTTCTCGCCCGCGACGCGCGAGGCGTCGTCCTGGCTGCTGTCGGGGCGCGCCGTTCTCAGGCGGCCGGGACGCCGACGGTGCGATACACGCCGTCCGCGTCTTCCTCCCGGCACAGCCGCTCCTGGCGGGAGACCGCCTTGAATCCGAGGTAGGTCATCACATGCACCCACAGGGAGAAGGTGCCGAAGATGAGCCACATTCCGGTGAACCCGGAATACGTCCACTGGCCGCCCTTGAAGAAGACGATGACCACGTCCGTGCCCCAGTTCAGACACAGGGCGAGCGTCATGTAGGCGGACCAGCGCGGAAAGAGCTGATGGTCCGGAGGGTTCCAGAGAATTCCCAGTGCCAGCGACACCAACCAGGCGATGAACGGCGGGACGGCGAAGATGAACAGGAACCACCCCATGTCCCATAGCGCCTGAGTGACCTGCGCAGATGTCTGGCCCGCACGGTAGGCGGCAGCCGCCCAGAAGATGTTGACCAAAACGATGATGCACACCCCGCAGCCGAGTGAGATGAGCTGGGTGCCGTGGAGCAGGGGAAAGCGGCTCTCGGTCTTGCGGGTCCACACCGCCAGCGCGGCCCCCCACGGCGCGCAGAGCGTGGCGCCGAAAATCATCACCACGCACGCCAGTTGTACACCGAGCCGATGCTCGACGATCCACGCGCTCAGCCGCATCGCCGACCAGCCGGGACTGGGAGGCGGCAGGAATTCTGCCATCGGGAAGAAACCGATGACATAGGGGATGATCAGTCCAAGGCCCATCCACAGATAGAGCCGATGGGCTTTGGGGGAGAAGCGCTGTTCCATGATGACGGGTCCTTTGTCTTCCCGGGACCGGCTGGGTTCTTGTGGTTCGTGGGCCACGTACGGCGGCTGCGCATCAACGGCCATGCTCGGGTTCCGAGGTCGGTCCGCTGCCATCTGCGTGCGCCCTGCACGGCAGGTGGTCGAGGGCCCGCAGAAGGGGGCCGACGCGCCAGTTGAGGGAGTCCGGAGTGGTGGCCAGCGTCAGGTCGGGGAAATGGCCAAGAAGGGCCGGCAGGGCGATGGTCGCTTCCAGATATGCCAGAGAGCGGCCGGGGCAGACGTGGATGCTGTGTCCGAACGCCAGGAGATAGCCGGGGGTCCGGGTGATGTCGAAGACATCGGGGTCGGCGAATTCGCGCGGGTCGCGCTGAGCGCTGGAGATCATGACTTTCACATGGCTGCCGTCCCCGGGAATGGTGGTGGAACCGAGAGTCAGGTCTTCCTTGGCGAACCGCGGGAAGGGGCTCGGCGCAGGCGGTACGAAACGCAGCGTCTCCTGGACGGCCTGGCCCACCAGGTCCGGATTCCGGCGTAGGAGGCCGAGTTGCTCGGGGTGGGTGAGGAGGCACAGGACGGCGTTGGACAGGAGGCTGATGGTGGTCTCGTGTCCGGCGAGGAGCATCAGGAAGGCGGTGGCGCGCAGTTCCTCGTGGGAGAGCTGGTCGGCGTCCGCTGTCTGCAGCAGAGCGTCGAACAAGTCGGCGCCGGGGCTGCGGCGCTTGTCGCCGATCAGCTGGTCGAAGTACGGGATCAGCTCCTGGCGTGCGGTGATGGCGTCCTGGGGGGCATCGGGGAAGCTGACGCGGTCGGCCCATTCGCGGATGCGCCCGTGGTCGAGGCCGGGGACGCCCAGCACGGTGCAGATCATGCCGAGCGTGAGGGGCGCCGCGAAGTCGTCGATCACATCGAACGGCTCCTGCGGGGGAAGGGCACGGATTAGCCGGGCGGTGTGTTCTTCCACGGTCGTGCGCAGCGCCTCGATGCGGCGGGGCGTGAACGCCTGGGTGGTGGGCTTGCGCAGCCGGGTGTGCTCGGGCGGATCGGAGTTGAGCATGTTGCGGCCGTGTGGGAAGTCCGTGGCGTCGGGGTCCCCCAGGTAGTGGGCACGCCACTGGCGGTTGGCGTGCGCGAGGTCGCTGGAGAGCGCCGGATGGGCCAGTGCCTCCTTGGCCTCGGGGTAGCCCAGGACGAGCCAGGCTTCGGCGCCGTCGGGCTGGACCGCCCAGTGGACGGGGCTCTCCTTCAGGAGCCGGGCGTAGACACGATGCGGGTCGTGACGGAGTTCCTCGGCGTGTGGACGCAGGTCGACGGGCGCGGGCTTGCCGCTGCCAGGTGCGCGGGAGCTGTTCATCAGCGGGTCTCCAAAGGGCTGTCGGATGCGGGTGTGAGGACTTCGTGCAATCCGGGGTTCGTGCGGGCCGCGGTACGCGGCGGCCCGGCGGGCCCCTTCGCGGGGATCGGAGTGGCTCTCACCGCGAGGGGGGCTGCCGTTGTGCTCAGTTACCGTCGGGAAGGGAGTCGGGCCGGGAACCGTCGGGCTGCGGGCCTTGCTGCGGCGGCCCGTTGAGGAAGTCGAAGATTCCGCCGTTGTGCAGCGGCGAGGACCATTTGCGTGCGGTGCGGTAGAGCTCGGCCGCCTGCGCCGTGACCGGCAGCGGGCAGCCGTCGCTCCGTGCCGCGTCCAGCGCGGCGTCCAGATCCTTGAGCAGGTGGTCGCGCGAGCCGAAGTGGTGGGTGTCGCCGGGCTTCATGAGGGGTTGGAGCACGTGCAGGAGCCGCGAGTCGGCGAAGCCGCCTTCGAGGTACTCGGGGAGCCGGCCGTAGTCGATGCCCGAGGCGGCGGCCAGGAGCGTGGCCTCGGCCAGGGCCCAGCAGGTGGCTCCCACGATGACCTGGCTGCACAGCTTCGTCGCCTGGCCTGCGCCGGTGGGCCCGGTCAGGGTGCAGCGGCCCGCGTAGGCGTCCAGGAGGGGCCGCACGCGCTCGAAGTCCTTCTCGCTGCCGCCCGCGAGCACGGTGAGGTTTCCGGCCGCCGCGCCCTGCGGTCCTCCGGACACGGGCGCGTCGAGCCAGTGCGCGCCGGTCTCCTCGGCCAGCCGGGCTGCAAGGGCCCGGGTCTCCTGCGGGCTGATGCTGGAATGGTCGAGGATGATCTTGCCTGGTTCCGCCTCCTCCGCGAGTCCGCCGGGCCCGAAGGTGACCTCTTCCACTGCGTCGCCGTCGCTGACGCACACGACGACCACCGTGCTCTGGCGCATGAGGTCGGCGGGGTGGGCGGCCCGGTGTATTCCGGCCGCCTCCAGGGCCCTTGCCCGGTCCGGTGTCCTGTTCCACACCGCGTGCAGCCGGCCGGAGCCGGCCAGGCGGTGCGCGAGAGCGGAGCCCAGGATGCCCAGACCGGCGCAGCCGACCTCTTCCGCCGCCGGGCCGTTGGGGCTCGCCGCAGGGGACATGGCTGCCTCATGCCTCATGCGGCGCCTCGATCTGACGCAGGACGCTCGCCCTGTCCCAGTGGGACCTCTCCCACACGAACTGGTTCTGGTCGTTGAAGCGGAAGGCGCTCATCCCCTGCTTGGTGAACCGGCTGCCCGGCCGCACGTTGCTGCTCAACTCGGTGAACACGCCCTGGACCTCCGCCGACAGCTCCCACATGACGGCGGAGTGCCCCTCGCCCTCCAACTGCGCGAGCAGCGTGATCTTCTGGTCGACGATCACCTCGAACCAGCGCGCCGCGGCCTCCCGGATGTCGTGCACCCCGCGGGTCTCCATGCCCATGGCGACGTCCTCCACCACCGCATCCGGAGCGAAGCAGGAGACGTACGCCTCCACATCTCCGTTGATGATCGAGTCGGCCCACTTGCGGTACGTGGCCGCGTGCGCGTCGTAGGTCTGCTGGTACGACATGGCTGTCCTCTCGGTCGGTTGCGGGTCGGTACCGATGGCGGCGAGAAGCGGCTCGATGCGGGGAAGGTCCTTGGGCCTGCCCCGTGCCGCGACGTAGCCGTCCGGGCGGATCAGGAGGAACTCCCGGCGGCGCCGGGGCAGATGACGGTGGCTGAGTACGGCGGCGTGGCGCCGCGCCAGGGCCTCGCCGGCGCGGGGCAGGGCGGCGCCGGGCGGGCCGCAGGTGAGCAGGGTGAGCCGGTCGCGCTCGGCAGCGGACGGCGCCGCCCTGCCGGGTGCGGGCAGCCCCGTACCGCGGAATCCGGGCAGGCAGCCGAGCGCGGTCGCCGGGTAGCGGATGCGCTCTCCGGCCACCTTGGCGGCGTACCAGCGCTGGGCTGGCGCGGCCCGTTCGGCGGCTCGCAGGACGCCGTTGCGCAGGCGGCTCCAGGGCGGCCGGACGAGCGCGAGGCGGGTCACGGCGCCGGTGGCCTTGACGATCTGGCGTGCCGCGGCGAGGCGTTCGGGGCCGTAGGTGTCCAGGACGGCCTCGTCCAGCCTGCCGGAGAGGACGCCTGCCAGCTTCCAGGTCAGGTTCCGTACGTCCTGCAGGCCCAGATTCAGTCCCTGCCCGCCGACCGCTGAGTGGGTGTGGCCCGCGTCGCCCACCAGCAGGACCCGCCCGGAGCGCATGCGCTCGGCGAGGCGCTCGGAGGAGCTGAAGGTGGTGAGCGTCTGGATGCCGTCCATCCGCAGGCCGCCTGGGCCACGGGTGTCGAGCATGTCCTGGACGAACCGCGCGGTGGCCTCTTGCCCGTCGGCGGTGCTCCCGGCGACCCGGAAGCAGCCTTCCGGAAGGGGAGCGATGACCATGCCCCCGCGCGAAGTGAAGTAGTAGGCGGGGACGTCGGGCACGCACGCCCCGCTCAGCGGGCCTTCGGCGAGGACGAACGGGGTGGGCAGCTCGCTTCCGGTGAAGGGGATGCCGAGCAGTTCCCGCACCGTGCTGTGCACGCCGTCGGCGCCGATGACCCACGGGGCGCGCAGCCGTTGGTGCCGCCCGGCCGCGTCGCGCACGACGACCTCGACCGTCTCCCCGTGCTGGGTCAGGGACACCAGCCGCCAACCGCGTTCCACCGTGCCGCCCGCCTCGTGCACGGCGGCCTCCAGGAGGGCGTCGGTGCGGGACTGCGGCAGCACCAGCGGCGATTGCCGGGTACTGAGCCGGACGCTGACGAGGCGTCCGTGGTCGCCGTAGTAGTCGAGCCGACCGGGCCGGCGCGCCTGGCCCCTCGCCTCAGCCAGCACCTCCAGGTCGTCCAGGACCGCCTGGGCCGGCGGCCAGAGCATGATCGCGCGGCTGCCGTGGGAGGGCTCGGGGGAGGACTCGAAGAGCCTCACCCGCACGCCGCGGCGCAGGAGTTGGGCCGCGGTGGCCAGCCCGCAGGGACCGGCTCCGATGACCACTGCTTGCGTGTCCGTGTCCATGTGGCACCTCCCCCTGTCAGTCCCGCGCCGAGGCGTACGTCGCGGCATGCGCGTTGGTCGAGGTCTGTTCCTCCGTCGTGGCCTGTGTGTCAGTCGTCGTCTCCGCCTCCGTCGAGGGCTGGGTGTCGGCTAGCAGGCCCAGGAGGTATTCGGTGAGGGCCTCGACCGTGGGGTGGGTCCACATCGCGGTGGCCGCGAACTCCAGCCCGGTGTCACGTTGGATGCGGTTGCGAAGCTGCAGCGCGAGGAGGGAGTCCAGGCCGAGGGAGACCAGCGAGGTGTGGGTGTCGAACTGGTCCGCATCCAGGCGGAACATCTCGGTGAGGTGGTCGGTGACGCACTGGCGCAGCAGTTCGCGGCGCCGCTCGTCCTCGGCACAGGCGGTGAGAGTGGCCGCGAGGTCCGTGCCGCCGTCCCGCCCCTCGGCGCCGATGAGGGGGGCGAAGAAGGCCAGCGCGGCGGTCTCGGGGTGGGAGGCCGTGCGCAGCTCCAGATCCGCCACTCCGTATCCGGTGCGTGTCCTGCCGTGGGCGAGGATCTTCTCCAGCGCCGCGAGTCCCTCCTCGGGCCGAATCATGGTGTAGCCGAGCTGTTCGTTGTAGGCGCCCCGCCCGTGCTCTGCCCAGCCGCCCCAGTTGATGCTGACGGCGGGCAGTCCCTGGGCACGGCGCCAGGCGGCGAACTCGTCGAGCCAGGCGTTCGCCGCTGCGTAGCTGCCCTGCCCGGGACGGCCGAGGAGGGAGGACTCCGACGTGAACGCCACCCACCAGTCCAGCTCCGGCATCCCCGCCGTCGCCTCGTGCAGCCGCCAGGCGCCGGTGGCCTTCGGGGCCCATACGCGGTTCAGGAGGTCGGTGCCGATGTTCGTGGTGACGGCGTCCTCGACGACCGCGGCGGCGTGGATGACACCGCGCAGGGGGTGCCCGCACGACTTCGCCGCTGCGATGAGCCGCTCCGCGCATCCGGGCACGCTGAGGTCGCCGCTCACCACCTCCACCCTGGTGCCGGCAGCACGCAGCTCCTCGATGACCGCACGGGCGCTCTCGGTGGGGGCCGAGCGGCTGTTGAGGACGATGCCGGCCGCCCCGCGGCCGGCCAGCCACCTGGCGATGACGAGGCCGAGCCCACCCAGGCCGCCGGTGATGAGGTAGGAGCCGTCGGCCCGTACGACCTCGACGTCCTCGGGGTTGACGGGCAGGGTGGCGGTGCCCTGCGTGGGCCAGGTGAGGACGAGCTTTCCGGTGTGCTGGGCCGCGGCCATGGTGTGGAAGGCCTCGGCCGCCTCCGTCACCGGGTGGGTGGTGACGGGCAGCGGCGGCAGTTCGCCGCTGCCCAGCGCTTGCCCGAGTTCGCGCACGACGCGGGCGATGAGGGCTGGATCGGTCTGCCGGAGCAGCACCAGATCCACGCTGCTCATGGTGATGTTGCGGCGGAAGGGCAGGAGCCCGATGCGGGAGTCGGCGTAGATGTCACGCTTGCCCAGCTCGATGAAGCGTCCCTGGCGTGCCAGGACATCGAGTCCCGCGGCCTGCGCGGGCCCGGTCAGGGAGTTGAGCACCACATCCACGCCGCGGCCCCGGGTGATCTCGCGCACCTGGTCGGCGAAGTCGGGGTCGCGGGAGTCCAGGACGTGGGTGAGGTGCTGCTCGCGCAGAAAGGCGCGCTTGGCCTCGCTGCCCGCGGTGGCGATGACCTCGGCGCCGTACAGCCGGGCGATGTTCACGGCGGCCAGCCCGGTTCCGCCGCTCGCGCTGTGGATCAACACGGTCTCGCCCGCACGGAGTCGGGACAGGTGCCGCAGGGCGTACCAGGAGGTCATGTAGGCGACGGGTAGGCCGGCCGCGGTCTGCAGGTCCATGCCCTGGGGAACGGGGAGGGCCGCGTCCGCGCGTACGCACACGCGGCGGCTCATCAGCGGATCGAGCCGTCCGTCGTCGCGGTAGACGAGCGCGGCGACCCGGTCTCCCACCCGCACATCCCGTACGTGCCTCCCCACGGCGGCCACCGTGCCCGCGCCGTCGAAGAAGGTGGGCGGCGGCGCCCCGTCGGGCGTCGTGAAGCGGTCGAGGGTCCCCAGGGCCTGGAGGATGTTCCCGAAGTTGATGCTGGTCGCCTCGAAGGCGATCTCGATCTCGTCCGGTGCGGGGGTCTGTCGGGCGCCGGCGACCAGGTTGACGGCGCTGGTGGTCCGCACCTCGCCGCGCTCCAGGGTGACGGTGTCCCGGCTCCAGTCGACCGCGCGGAGCTGCCGCTCGTCCCCTGACATCGGTGTGTTGTGCAGCCGTGCCAGGTAGCGGGTGTGGGCGCGGTAGGCGATGTGGTCCTGCTCGGGCGGGCATGCCAGGAGTTCTTGTGCGAGTTCCCCGGCGGTGGTGGAGCGGTCGGTGTCGACCACGGTGGGCCGCAGTTCCGCGTGTTCGTAGCTGAGGATGCGCGCGAGCCCCTGGAGCCCGGACTGGCCGAGGGAGGGCCGCTCACCGGCCATGACTTCCTGCGCGGCGCACGTGATCGTCCACAGCCTCGTGGGGGTCGCTCCGGCTCGCTCGGGGTCTGCCAGCGACTGGGTCAGGCGGATGAGCCGCAGGGCCCGTTCGCGGGCCCGTGCCTCACTCTCGGAATCCACCGCGGTCTCCTGCGCGGGAAGGTAGACCACGTTCCGCGAGGCCATCTCCCCCTCCTGGAGGCCGTTCTCCACCTCTGGGAGGCCGTTCAGCAGCCGGGCGGCGAAGCCGTCGGTGTCGCCGGACACCTGCGTGGCCGGGTGCGGCAAGGGCAGGAGCGTGACGTGGGCGCCGTGGGCGCCCAGCGCTTCGGCCAAGGCGGCGGCCCGGTCGGCGGCTTCCGGCTCCGGGCACAGCGTCCACGCCGATGTCACCGCCCCCGCCTCGGTCCCCGTCTCCGTCTCCGGCGGGGCCTCCAGGGGAGACTCCTCCCAGAGGGTCTGCAACAGCCTGCTCTCGAAGCGCTCCTCGGGCGTGTGGGAGGGCACCTGGACGAACTCGATGCCGGCGGCCTCGGCCAGCACTTCGCCCGCCACGGTGAGCAGTTGGATGCGCGCGGAGCACCCACGCGCATCGGCGCGGTCGAGTCGTACGTGGCAATGGCTCGCATCGACCACATCGCCGTGGACCCTCAGGCGCCCGATGCGGCGGGGCACCATGCTGCCCGGCTCCACCTCGGTGGTGGCGAACCAGGTGGCGCCGACGGCCTGGAGGCCGACGTCCAGCAAGACCGGATGCCAGTGCAACCGCCGCGCGCCGATGCGCGCCGCAGCGGGCAGTTCCACCGTGGCCAGGGCCGTGACGGGCCTGGTTCCGCTGCGGAGGGCCAGCGCGGTGATGCCAGCGAAGGCGGGCCCGTGCTCGATGCCGCGCTCTTGGCGCATGTGGGCGTAGAGCCCTGAGGGGTCGACGGGCTGGTCGTGGCGGGAGGTCAGCTCCTCCATGTCCCAGCCTGCGGGGCGCTCCTGCCCCTGCTCCTGCTCGGCGAGGTGGAGCTGCGCGGTGGCGTGGCACAGGCCGGCGCCGTCCGGATCGGGCACGGTGAGCTTCCAGTCGCTGCGTCCGGGGCTCCGTGCGGCGGCGGTTGCCGTGACCGCGGTCTGGCCGCGCAGCGGCAGGAAGTGCCGCAGTTCCACGTCGGTGACCTCGACCCGTGTCACCTCGGCGGCGAAGGTATCGGCGGCGGCGCTCAGGGCCATCTCGCAGAAGGCCGCCCCGGGCAGGACCGGTACGGCGTTGATCCTGTGGTCCCCGAGCCAGGGCAGGGTGTCGGAGCCGAGGGTGGCCTGCCACAGGTGCCGGCCCTCACCGTCGGGGTCCAGCACGCACGGGCCGGTCAGGGGGTGGTGGGCCGGGGCCGGGCCCCCGGAGGCGGCGGCCCGTTGCGGGCGGTCGATCTGGTAGGTACGCCGTTCCCAGCTCGTGGGCGGCGCGTCCGTCAACTCGCCCGCGCCGTAGAGGTTCTGCCAGGTCACCGGGTGGCCCGCGCAGTGCACACCGGCCAGGTGGTTGAGGAAGGCGGACTTCTCCGGGGTGTCCCGCAGCAGCGAGGGTACGTAGGTGGTCCTGTTGTGCGTGCGCTCGGAGGCCGTGGAGCGTACGGCCTGTCCCAGGAGGGGGTGCGGGCTGATTTCCATGAACAGCCGGTAGCCATCGTCCACCGCCGCACCCACCGCACGGGCCAGTCGTACGGTGCTGCGCAAGTTGGTCGCCCAGTAGGCGGCGTCGCAGTGCACGGGCGTGCGCGGATCATCCAGAACGGTGCTGTAGAAGGGCAGGGTGGGCTTGTCGGGTTCCACGCCGGACAGCTCGGCCCGCAGTTCATCGAGGATCGGGTCCATCTGCGCCGTGTGCGAGGCGATCTCGACGCTGATCAGCGACGCCATGACGTCCCGCACCTTCCACTCCTCCACCAGGCGCTGGACCTGCGCGGTATCTCCGCCGATGACCGTGCTGTGCGGCGCGGCCTCCACGGCGACGGCCACGCCCTCGGCGCCGGAGCGCACCAGGTCCTCCTCGACCTCGGACCGGGTGAGGTCGACCGACGCCATCACCCCTTGGCCTGCCGTGCGTTCGACCAGCCGGGAGCGGCGGCAGATCACCCGTACCCCGTCCTCCAGGCACAGGGCACCGGCCGTGACGGCGGCGGCCACCTCGCCCATGGAGTGACCGATGACGGCGGAGGGCGTGACGCCGTGGGCGCGCCACACGGCTGCGAGGCCCAGTTGGACGGCGAAGATGACGGGCTGCACCGTGCCCATGCCGGAGATCTCCGCGCGGGAGGAGAGCGTCTCGCGCACGGAGAGACCCGCCTCCTCCTTGATGAGCGGCTCCAGCATGTCGATGACCTGGGTGAACGCGGCGTCGCTGTCCAGTAGTCCGGCGCACATTCCCGCCCACTGGGAACCGTGTCCGGAGAAGACCCACACCGGCCCTGGCCCCGCTTCGGCGACCACCTTGTCGGCCATGACGCCCTCCGCCGACGTCTCGGCCGCATACGACGTGAGGCGTTCGATCAGTTCGGAGCGCCGCTCGGCGACCACGCCGACCCGATGGCGCGCGTGGGAGCGGCGTGTGGCCAGCGTGTGCGCCACATCGGCCAGGGGCGCTGCTGCCCCCTCCCCCTCCAGCCAGTCGGCGAGCCGGCCGGCGGCGATGCGGGTGGCGGGACGGGTCCCGCCGGAGAGCAGGAAGACCCGCTCCCCGTCCGCGCTCCCGCTGTCTTGCGACCCGCCGCCCGCTTCGCGCCGCCCTCCTTCCCTCTCGTGTGCTTCCTCCCCGAATCCGGGTTCCGCCGACTGCTCCACGATCATGTGACAGTTGGTCCCGGAGACGCTGAATGAGGAGACCGCCGCCCGCCGCGGGCCGGGCGCGCCCCAGGCGTGTGGCTCCGTGGGCACGTACAGGCGGGTGTCCGCCGCGTCGATCTCCGGGTTCCAGTCCCGGAAGTGCAGGTTCGGAGCGATGGTCCCCTGGCGCAGACAGCAGACGGTCTTGAGCAGGCTGGCAAGCCCCGCCACCGGCTCGGTGTGACCGATGTTCGTCTTCACCGACCCGACCGCGCAGCTTCCCTCGCCCCGCCCGTACACGGAGGCGATGGCGGCGAACTCCTGCGGGTCGCCCACCGCCGTCCCCGGCCCGTGCGCCTCGACCAGGCCCACCTGTTCGGCCCGGACGCCGGCCCGCTCCAGGGCATGCCGGTAGACGTCGGCCTGGGCGCTCTGCGAGGTCGCCATCAGACGTGAACTGCGGCGCCCGTTCTGGTTCACCGCGGACCCACGTACGACGGCCAGGACCCGGTCCCCGTCGCGCCGCGCGTCTTGCAGCCTCTTGAGGACGACGACCGCGCAGCCCTCGCCGCGCACATACCCGTCCGCCGCCGCGTCGAAGGAGTGGCACTGGCCGGTGGGTGAGAAGAAGGACCACCGCGCGGGCAGCACCGTGCCCTCGGGATCCAGGGTCAGCGAAGCGGCGCCTGCCAGCGCCACCTCCGACTCGCCGCCAAGAAGGCTCTGACAGGCGGTGTGCACGGCCACGAGCCCGGAGGCGCAGCCGGTCTCCATGGTCAGTTGGGGACCCTGCAGGTCCAGCAGGAAGGCCAGCCGTCCGGCGGCCATGCTGTCGGTCCCGCTGTGAATCGCGTACGGGTCGGTGTCCTCCAACGGGCGCTGGGAGCGCAGCAGATAGTCCCTCGAATACAGGCCGAAGAAGGTTCCCACCCGTTCTCCGGCGAGGCTGGTGGGCGGAATTCCCGCGTTCTCGCAGGCTTCCCAGGCGACCTCCATCAGCAGGCGGTGCTGTGGATCCACCCAGGGTGCTTCGTGCTCGCTGATCCCGAAGAAATCGGGTTCATAGGAGAAGACATCGTCGAGGAACGAGCCCCAGCGCATGCGCGCCGCCACTTCGGGCGGGAGTTCCTTGAGGGTTTCGGGGGTCCAGCGGTCGGCGGGCACCGGGCCGATCGTCTGGTTCTTCGCTTCCAGCATCTTCCACAGATCGGAGAGCGAGCCGATGCCTCCGGGAAACCGGCAGCCCACGCCTACGACAGCGACCTGTCCCCGGGGCTGTGTGTCCTCTCGCTCAGGAGGGTGGGCTGCGGGTGTGTTCATGGCCAACTCCAGTTCTGCGCAGTCGGATTGGACAGTGGTCGGCGACTCGAAGGGAATCCGTCCAGCCGCGCCGCATCACACACAGCGGTGGCTGCGGTCGCAATCCAGTGCACCGGCCCTGACCCGAACGACACAAAGGGTTACGGCAGTCGATGCGCTGCAATCGATGCGACCTTGCGCACTTGTGAAAGTCTGCGGAACTCCGGAGGTAGCACACCCCCCGCGGCGTGTTCACAAGGGCACAAGCGATGTACGCGTTCACGCACGGCCCCGCCGAGCGGAGTTCGGGTCCGTCGGCTCAAGGAACGCGACAGTCAGCCGGCTCAGCCGACGGCTTCCAGCTCATCCAAGGAGGGACTCGTGCCCCAGACGCGCAACACCCGGCTTCAGGCACTGCTCCAGGAGGCTGAGTGGAATGGCGCCCAACTCGCCGCCGTCTTACGGACGTTAGCCGCAGAGCACGGACAATCCCTGGCCTGCGACCGCTCGATGGTCTCGCGCTGGCTCGCGGGCACCACTCCCCGGCCACCGGCACCGGCCCTGCTGCTGCAGGCGCTCTCGCGGCGCCTGCAGCGGCCCGTCAGCGCTGCCGAAGCGGGCCTGAGCGGCGCGCCGTCCACGGCCCTCGACCTTCCCTGGGAAACAGACCCGCTGCACCGGCTGACCGCGCTCACCCGCGCCGAGCTGGACCCCAGCAGCCGCCACACGCTCAGCGCCGGGACCTACAGCCTCGCCGTGCCCGAATTATGGCGGTCACCCCATGCGACGACCACCGGCCCACGCCCGAGCGCGGCCGGCATGACGCGCCGGGTCGGGCGGCCGGAGGCTGACGAGATGCACACCATGACCCGCGTCTTCTCCGAGACCTCCCAGCTCCACGGCCCCAGCCACGTCCGTTCCGCGCTGGCCGCCTACCTCCGCCACGACGTGACACGGCGCCTGCACGCCTCCGCCAGTGAGAACGTACGCCACCAGCTGCTCATCGGCGCCGCTCAACTGGCGCTGCTGCTCGCCAACATGAGCGCCGACGGCGGCGCGGACGGACTCGCCCAGCACTACCAGCACACCGCGGCCCAGCTCGCCGTCGAGTCCGGGGACGCGGCCACCTTCGCCATCGCCCTGCGCACCATGTCCACCCACGCGCACGACAAGGGCCACCACACCCCCGCGGTTCTCCACCTGGCCGAACGCGCCGCCGACAGCGCCCGCGATGCCCCCCGGACCGTTCGCGCGTACGCACAGGCTCAACTCGCCGTCATGCAGGCCCACCACAGCAGGCGCGCCGCGCTCGCGGCGCTGTCCGCCTCCGAACGCCTCCTCGAACAGGCCCCCGACGCCTCCCCGGACCCCTTCAGCCACTACCCGGCCGCCGCCCTGCACTACCAGCGGGCCCAGACGCTGGCCACCCTCGGTGACGCGCCGGGGGCCACCCGCGCCCTCACCACGTCCCTGCGCTTACGCTCCCCTGCCGAACGGCAGGCTGCCGCCCTCACCCGCGCCCGACTCGCCGAGAGCTGCCTCGCGCAAGGGCACCTCGAAGCTGCCCTCGGTCACTGGCAGGTGTTCCTCGACACCTACCCCGCCCTGCACTCCTCGCGCGTCGCCCGCCGGCTGAGTGTCATGCGCCGTCTCCTCCACCCTCACCGCCGCCACCCCGGCACGGGTCAACTCCTGACGCGCGCCGCCTCTCTCTGCTGAACAGCGGGCGGTACGGGCGTCACCGCCGCTTCCGCCCAGCGGCTCGCTGACGTCCTCAGCGGTGGCCACGGGAGCGGAAAGCGGCGAAGGGCGAAGAACAACCTCGAAGGGATCCTGCATGGCGCAAACGCTATCCGCCCCCGGGGAACGCGCCAGGGATGACACATGACAAAACCCCGCCCGCTCCACTCGATGCGAGATCAGCGACGTAGCTTCCCAACCCACCCGAAGATCGGCTGCCACAGTGAGGTGCAATGACTCTGGCAGCCCTGCCTGACGGACAAGTTGGGCGTGGTATAGAGGAGGTTGCCTCCCGATGCTCTATCTAGAAACTTGCGTTTGATGCCGTGATGCCGGGTCATGCCAGGAGGTGGCGGCCTCGCCGGTGAGGCGGCGAGCCATCAGAGCTGGCCTACCGGCCACGACGCTGAGCAAACCCATACCGAACGGCAGTGAGCCTGCCGCACCGTGGACTCCCCGACAGACCTTGCAAATGCCGTGACCAGTGAATATTTTCAATCGCCCGATACCGTCTTCGTCAGAACTTCGCAGGTGAAAGGTTGTCGCCATCGCCGTCTCGGCGCCCTGTCGAGACCCACGCGATGGGCCGCGGTACGACGGTGGCGGTCAAGAACTTGTAGAAGTCACGGCCGGACATAGCCTGAGGATCGAAGTCAACACGCATGATCCGCAGTATCCACCGTGCGGTACCTCCGCACGCTAACCGGGGATCCACGGCGCTACCCAACAGCGTCGCTACAAGGAACCCAATCAAGAGTGCCTGTGCCTTCGAGTAGGCGAAGGCCGCCTCGAACCTCCAGTCGCACAGTTCGGCTGTCACATCGTCATTCGTCAAGTTGCTGCAACGCCCGCCCTGCGGGGTGTCCGCACAAGGCCAGACCGTCAACGAGAGCCTGGTAATGGGGCCGTGCCGGTGCGCTCAACTCGGGACGGAGCATGTGCAACCACTCCACCAGCAAATACCCCGGTTCCTCGACCAATCCTTCGGCGTTCACCAGACGCTGCCGTACCCACCGCAGTCCAGGGTCGAGCTGGTGGTACAGGGGCTGAGATTTGAGTAGGCCGATCAGGTGATCCCCGGCGGAGCGACCCACTCCCTTGGCGGTGCTCCATGCTTCGAGGGCCTCCTGCAACGGCGCCAGTGCCAGCCATCGCTCACGCGCTGTGCGAAGAACGCCGTCCACGTTCTGCTCTGCTGCACACACAGTGGGGTTGGGCGCCAGTTCGTCTAGAAGGTTCTGCTCCTGCCACTCTCTCAGGCGGCGCTCTGCCCGACGTGTGGAAGCGTCGTTGTCCACGGGTGCGGAAGGCCGGGTGAGGACCGATTCCATCACCGTGGGCCAGACCTTCTCCAGGGCAGGGATGAGTTCGGTTTCATACGTCGCGGTCAGCTTCAGACCGTGCAGCAGGTGGCTGAGCGCCCCCGCCGAGGGAGCCAACTGCTCTACCAAAGCGGTCAGTACACTGGGCTCGATCGTGGTGGTTCTCAGCAGGGCTGCGCACAGCGCGCTGTCCTCCTCCGGCCGCCGCTCTCTATCCGCATCGCCGTGGAAGCATGCGCTGCGTGCGTAGACCTCCAGCAGCGGCGTTCGCAGGCGGCGCGCGTGGGGAGTGCGGCAATGTGAGGTGACAGCGGCCTCCAGCGCCACCGGCAGCACACTGACCAGCTCCTCCAACACATCCTCATCTCCGATCAGTTGGCTGCAATCCGTCACTGGTGGCCGCTGCGGCTCCTGGGTGCATCGGACCCTGTTGGCCTTTTGCACCGCCAACTCCACGCTTGCCTCAGCAGCCTGCCAGGCCACGGCGTGGTGGCACGTGCCGCCCGCTGCACAGGGAACCGACCACAGCGCGCGTGCCCCTTCCGCAAAGTGGTCGCGCACCGCGCGGGCTGGATCGGCTGCGCACCCGCGAATTACCTCGATGAGCGCCTCGCGCATCGGCGACGGGGCTGCTACTGCGGGCAGAAGTGCCAGCGGCACCGCCAGAGCAGCCAGCAGGCGCTCATCCCACGGCAGTACGACATCACCGGGCGTAGCATCCTCGGCCGCCACCGGTGCGGCGGCGGCAACTATTATCTCCAGCGCCCACCGCACGCCGTCTGTCGACGGCGTGCGACCGCTTGCCGCGACCACGACTACGGCCGCGGCCACCGCACAGACCGCCTCCTGGCCTTCCCCAGCGTGGGCGAGAGCCTGCGCCCTGGCGATGTCAGACTGCAGATGGTCGGAGTCGGCGAGCTCCGGCACCCGCACACGATGCAGCCCACGGGTGCTGAGCGCGTACCGGCTCAACAAGTCATACCGATGGGTCATGCGCGCCGCGCGGGCACGTCGTCTGCCCAGTTCTTCAGCGATTTCCGTCGATGGCTGCGGTGCGATCACCCGACGGTCACCTGCATAACCTGGCGCGTACTGGTCGGGATTCAAATGGTCGGCCCAGTTCCCCAGCGCTACCGGATCTACCGCCTTGCTGCCGACGGCACGCAGCTTCCGGGAGACCTCTTGCAGATGGGCCAAGCGCTCGGCATCTGCGCTCTGTAGCGCATCGGCGACCAACTGCGAGGTCACTCTCCCCGGCGAGGGAATTTCCGCGTCTCCTCCAGTACACAGGCGCGCGTTCTCCATCTCCCACACCTCCGGGAGGGCGAGGAAGTCCACCAATGCGCCGGGATCCTCTTTCCAGTGGCGCACCAGCAACCGGTAGGCCAGGCTGGCTCCGGCAATGGTGCCCACCCGCTCTACCGCCAAGCGCGCGACCGCGCAAACGGGCGCTCCCGCGCCGATGAGTTGCTCCAGCCACGCTTCGAGCGCCATGAGCGCGCTGATGCATGGCTGCGGCCCGTTGAGCGCGCCGTGACACCAGGACCAGGCGGCGGCGTGACCTGGATATTCCCGCAGTCCAGTGCCCAGAAAGTCACCGCAGACCACCAAGGCGGGAACCGCGGAGGAATAAGGCTCCAGCACCTGTTCCAGCAATCGCCGAATCAGCAGCAGACCTGCGTGCGGGGCGTGTTGGAGCAGGGCGAGGAACGGTCCCCGCACCTTGGACGCCCAGCCGTACAGCGGCGGCCCGAGCCGCTCGTGCCGCCGCACCCCCTCGGGGAACAACTTGCCGTAACGCTCTCGCTGCTCGGGAGCCACCAGGTAGTAGCCGAGGGTCAACTCCACCAGTACATCCGGGGCGGTCGCGGCCAGTGCGTACCCCGGGACGGTGCGCTCGATGGCCGGCAGCAGCTCCTGAGGCCTACCCCGCATCACCTCCCGCAGCGCTGCGACGGCCCCCTCGTCCCGGTCGGCGCCCAGCAGCGCCAGTGCCTCTACCCATATCTGCGAAGAGGAGCCGGTCCTTACCGCCTCCAACGCAACGGTGCGTACCGCCGCGCGCAGCGGGCGGTACGCACCTACCTCTCCGCCGCCCACCTCCAGCCACGAAACGCTGCGCAGCCACTCAAGCACCACCGCACTTGCGGCATCCTCCTGCGGTCCGTTCCGCAGGTACCCCTGTTCCACCAGCCATGCCACGACCGGGGCGAGAACCAGCGCGCCTTCCGCAGCATCGCGTGCACATCGCAGTGCGCAGCGCAGCAACTGCTCCACCAGCACCGGCTCGTGGCGCAACCGCATGGAGAGGGCCGAGAGCACCTGCTCGCACCAACCGGCGTGAAGTAGCGCTTCCCAGGGCACCTCCTGCCAACGTGGGCCGTATTCGGCAGCCAGCTCGCTGAACGCCCGGTATACCTCCTGCCAGTTTGCTTCCACACTGCCGCCGCGCGAGGGGTCCAGGCGGACCTGACAGTAGATGCGTCCCGCCCGCACCGCCGTACGTGGGGCACGCCGCCCCAGCAGCGCAATCCCGTCCTCCCACGCCAGCAGTCGGTGGGCGGTCGCGAAGTCCCGGTACACATCGTGGGCGAAGGGATGGCCACCGTGGCCAGCACGCGGCTGATCGAGCGGGGCGAGCAGGCCGTCCGAGCGCAGCGACATGCGTGCCGGCCCCGAGGGTGGCGTGGCGCGCTGGCCGGTCAGTCCTTCTTCCGCCAGGCATACCAGTGCCGCCTCCCGGTCATCCGGCACAGCTCCCTGCACACTCTCGCCCCGGTTGAGGACCAGCGTCTGCCATACGTGGAGGTAGACGTCAGCCTCGCTGACCAGCGTCTGCGGCAGTGCGGCCCCACGGCGTGCGGAGCGCAGCAGCAAGTCGATGAGCAGCACCCGGCGCAGCAGCCAACAGGAGCGATCCTGCCCGGCCAGGTGTGCCAACTGCGGTGCAGCCCGAAGCACTTCGCAGATCTCCGCGTCATCCAAAGGCGGGACGTGCACCTGTGTCACCTTGGCCGCAGCACTGTGCCCACACAGCTCGCTCACCGTCTCCGCGGCGTCGTCCCGGCACACCAGCACCGGCGTGAGGCCGACCGCCACCGCCGCGTCGATCGCCTCCGCACACAGCTCTTTCAACCCCTCCTGGACTGCTTCTGCCCCCTCCACCACCAACAGGCCAGGGCGCCCTTCCACCAGTGCCGCACGGTGTGGAGCCAGCGCCACCTCGAGTATCTGCGCGAGCGCCCCGGCCTGCGGCTGCATCGCATGCAACGCCCCGACCCATACCAGCGCCCCATCCTGTCGCAGCAGGTCGACGGCTCGCAGCACCAGCGCCGACTTGCCCACCCCCGGCTCGCCGCGCACCACCACAGCTGCCTCGCCAGCTTCCTGTACCGCTGCATACAGCGTGCGCAGGGCCTCGCTGCGCTCAAGGCGCAGCGTTTGCCCCTCAGCGATCTCGAGCTCTTGAGGCCGTCGCCGCAGAGACCGCTCCCATTGATCAAACCGGTCCTGCCCCGGTGATGTTGCGGCCTGATAGACGTTCAGGTCCCCGTACTGGACTGCGTAGACGGTGCCTCCGTCCTGCGCACGGTTATTCTGGGCCGCCCCGGGCGACGCCTTCTGCTCTTCGTCGCCGGAATGGCCTGCACTCATCGCTCGGTCGCTCCGGGCCCCAGGTTCAGGTCTCCGTGCTGCACTGCGTAGACGGTGCCCCCGGCCTGCGCGTGGTTGTGTTGCACTGCACCCCGCGCGTGCGACCGTGTCGCCGACGGGTCGTCCGCCACCTCGTTTTCCCCGTCCGCTGGGAGAGCAGCGAGGACCTCCAGACAGGCCGCCGCCGCGTGTCCGGCAGCCCGCTGCTGCCACCCGGCCGCATCAGCCGCCGCCTTGTGTTCGTCGGTGACATCACTGATCCCGCGGATCGCCATGACCTCCACTCCGCCCCGCGTACCTGCCGCGGCGAGGCCGGCACTCTCCATGTCGACCGCGACGGCATCGTTGTAATTACGTCGCAGCCGGTCCTTCAGCTCGGCACTGTGCGAACTGAGCACTGCTTCACCCGAGGCAATCGGTTTGAAGTGCACCTGAGGCGCTTCCCGGCCACCCGCTCGGGGAAGTCGCACCCACCAGGCGCCGCCTTGCAAAGCATGCCGCGCCGTCTGCTCCAGCGCCACGGGCGCTGCACCGCCGTCCGGCCGCACCAGCACTTCGTCACCGAGGTACTTGACCCCGTCGTAGGCATAGATCTTGGTTCCCACCACGACGTCTCCCAAGCGGACCTCAGCCTTGAGGCTGCCAGCCACCCCGACGAAGAAGACCGCACGGGGCGAGAACTGATCCTGGGCACGCTGAACACACAGCGCCGCCGCCAGATTCCCCGGCCCCGTCTGCGCCAATACGACCGGGCACTGCACACCGCGCACGCTGCCGACCAGGAAGCGGATCTCTTCCGCGGGCACCTCCCGCGGGTTCCCCAGATGCACCCTCACCGCCTCGTGTTCGAGGGGAAGGGCCGTCAGCACCACGACCGGTCTGGCACGCTCCAACTCGCCCTCTGCCACGGGACGTTCCTCCTCCTGTCGATACTCACATCTTAGCGGCGCACACCGGTAGAAACGGTTCGCACACCTCGTAAAACACCCGCTGCCAAGCACAACACCCCGGCTGCGCACAATGGCCGCACAGCGCGCACTCCGGTACGACAGGGGAGATACCATGGCAGCAGCGGAAGACATCACCCTCGGCAAGCTTCTCCTAGCCGAGTACGACCGCCTGAAAGAAGAGCAGAAAACCCGCATCGGTTTCCGAGACAACCTTCTCTACGTCACGATGGCCGCCATCGTCAGCGTCCTCATCGGCGCAGCCAACACCCGCCATCCCGTTCTGCTGGTGGTCCTCCCCGCCGCGGTCTGCGCCCTTGGTTGGACCTACCTAGTCAACGACGAGAAGATCAGCGCCATCGGCCGCTACATACGCACCGAACTAGGCCCCCGTCTCGGCACGTTGGTCGATGCAGGCCACAGCCCTTTCGGCTGGGAGGCTGCTCACCGCCAGGACTCGCGCCGCACCCAACGCAAGAGGATCCAGTGCGCCGTCGACCTTGCGGTATTCACCGCCACCCCCGCCACCGCCCTGATCGTCTACTGGGCCAGAGGCCCACTCGCTTCCATTCCCCTGGCTGTATCCGTCCTCGAAGCCATCGCTGTGCTCATCCTGGCGTTCCAGATCATCGCCCACGCCGACACCCGCCCTTGATCCGTATTCGGCGCGGTGCAACTCGCCACCTGAGTAGAAGCGTGGGACGGGCCGGACGGACATCAACCCGCCCGGCAGGATGCTGCACCGACTTACGGGCTGGCCTCGTCAAACTGATCCAGCAGGTCCTGCCCGACATCGGTGATCTTCTTGACATCATCCGCGACTGGTACGCCCCTCGAGGTGTCCGGCCGAGGAGGGAAACCCGCCCGACACAGTCACAGCAACACCGCACCCGGCAGACCAGCTCACGCCCCTCCGAGAGAGGCCCCTCCGGAGGCACTACTTGTTCGACGTCAACACCCCACTCAAAGATCACGCAGCTCCCTGGGTTCTGGCACAGCACCAGTGCCACGTGATATCCCGGCGCCACGCTCAAAGGTCCGTTCTCAACCAGAGGGCTACGACCTGCAGGAAGTAGCCACGCGGCACCACCACACGCGGCAAACTACCCAGATGACCGGTTACCTCCTCCCCGTACTGAAGATCGCCACCTTCCTGGGTGTCTTATATCTCTTTAAGGTGATCAAGCCGCGGATCCGCCATATAGGACGTGCGGGCACGCGCATCTTCCGCCGCAGAGTCGTCGAGCCTTGGAACGACCGCGCTGAGGAGAAGGCCAGACTGCACATACGCCATGCCGTCCTCCACCTGGAAACCCTGGTACCAGGGGTGCCTACACGATCATGGTCAGGCATGGTCACGGCCGTCACGCGCTGGTGCCGATATGCCGAGCTGACAGCCATCTGGCATGCCGTCGTGATGGGATTCTTCGCATGGTGCCTGTTCCAGATCGGGGAAGTCGGAACCGTCATCCGGTACGCAATGAACCACCCGCCCGGCAGCAACCCCCAGGCAGGGCCGGGCTGCTGGATGGCGGAGCATCCAGACGCAACCTCAACTGAACAGTGCAGAACGGACGAACTGGACCCTCTTGCTGCTCTGTGGCGAGCGATACGTGACCTAGTTGAGTGGATGCGAGACACAGCCGTTCCGTCGGCAAGCTCAGCAGTGACCAAACCGCTGGGCGACCCTGCCGGCACACTAACAATCCTCGCTGTAGCGGCCCTGGTGCTGACGCTCCTGAGCGCCCTACGTGCGGCTCTGCCGACCTTTCAAAGCCTCAACAAGAGCCCCCAGAACGCTAATAACCCCGCCAACCAGTGGAATTACAGGGCGGCGCCGCGTTCGCGCGACAAACCCCTCGAAGAGAGACAGTGGCGCCCAGTGGTGGAGTTGCTGTCTGTCTGCGGAACCGTGGGAACGGAGTACAAGAGGCAAGAGTCTCGCCGTCCCCTGGAGTGTCCGGACATCACCCTCAAGGCTGCCGAGCGAGTCGTATGGACCGCTTGGCGCGCTCGGCACGGCCGCGTACGGCGAGAGCGCCGACGGCAGTTGAAGCAGCACGCAGCACAGGTGGTCGGAGCGTTGCGTGCTATGGAAGACCGGCAGTACAGCAGTGCAGACCCGAGAAAGACCCTCGAAGACACCGCCGCCATGCTGTTGAAGATTGCCCAGCGGTACGCCGAGGGCCGCACCCTGGCCCTGCTGGACCCCGCTGATCTGGAGGACATAGAGGAAGCGGTGAATCGGGAGTGGATGCGCGCAACTGCCATGGGCGTGGGAGTAACCGTCATCGCCACCGGGTTCCTGGTATCAGACCTTCCAGAACCGGCAGCAACACCACTGATCGGCACGCTCTCCCTGCTCCTATGGATGGCGCTCTACGGAGGGCGAATCAAGGACTCCTCTCTCATCGACATCATGCGCGGCCAGAGCCGAACGTGATCTCAAGGGGTGTCTGCTCTCGATGCGGTCGTTCCAGGAAATAAGAACTACGGGACTCCATGGAGATCAGTTCTTGAGCAGGGTTCTGTTGACGCTTGATTGTCACCCTGACTCAGCCGAGCGTCATGGTCGACCGGCAAGAGGGGCGAAGCCACGCACACTTCAGCCCAGATTTCCTCAACAGAAATCGATCGTAGCGAGACGGTCTCCGTGTAACCGCTGTAAGCAAGACCGTTATCCAAAACTGGCAGCCAGCCACGGGCGCACCAAGACCCGACTATGGCCTTCTCGACTGATCGAGCGTCACGGCCAAGCGGGAAGCTCATCGTCTTGAGGACGGTCCACCCGTTACGACTGTGCTCGTACAGACGGCTGTTCGTCGGAACGAGTTCGCAGATACCGATCTTGGCTGCAGCCAGAGTCGTCTTAATGACTATGTACAGCAAGGCCGGTCGGTGGGGCTTGAAGCCATGATCGGCACACTCTGCACATGGACCGCCGCTGTACCGCGCGTTCAGGGACGGGTCGCAATAGTGGCCTTTAGCCAGACACCGGCCTGGCCATCTGGACGCATCGTTCGGGTAGGGGACCTCAGGGTCGGGCTCGTAGCCCCATGCACGCGCTATTCGACGGGCCTTGCCATCGGGAAACTTGGCTCTTCCGCCGCAGTGTTCACAACTGCCCTGACCTGAGCGGATGTTGTCCAGGCGAGGGCTGACGACGGTGAGGCGGGACCGACAGCTACCGGGTCACGTCGCGTCGCCTGTGTCGCATGGGCGCTTGGGACTCGGGCGACTGGCGAGCGTCTGCCTCACGCTCGCCGAGCCCGCCAAGCGTGGGGCACACCCCGAATCTATCGAGCAGGCCCATGCTGACCTCGCCGCCGCTCAGACCGGCGAACTCCCCGTGCCGCGGAGGGCGCAGGCAGCGCAGTCCACCCATGACAACCCGCCTGGGATCCTCACTCGCGTTCTCTCATGGACTACAGCTGCTGCGCGGTGCTTTTCGGCGATATCTACTGGAGCCCTTATCGCATGCCAACTGGCGGACGCTTGGCGGCATTCCGCTTTCCTGGGGCAAGTCCTTGCCCCAGGCGCGGGAGGCGGGTGTCATGGCGGGCGAACAGGTCACCTTCGGTCGCGGACGTGAAAAGCCGGGCTCACCGCGGTACTTGCCCCTGGATGCGGTGCGCGACGGCTTCGCGCTGCTGACATCCGGGCCTCGGCCGCTGACGCTGGATTGCCGACCGTTCCCCGCGCTGCCCGACGCGGACGTTCCCCTGGGTGAGCTGCGCGGGCTTCTGCTGCAGCGCAGGTGTCCGCCGCGGTCGCGGGATGCGGTGTGGGCGGCGATGGTGGGCCGCGCCCGGCTGCAGGGTGCGACGTGGACGCTGGCGTGTACGGGGATGGCGCTGCCCGGTCTGGCACGGGTGGTGCGCGCGCTGTCGGTGCGCTGCCCGCAGGAGGCGGGGGATGTGCATGCCGAGGTGCTGGCCGGCTACCTGGCGGCGCTGGCCGAGGCCGATGTGGAGGCGCCGCATGTGCTGGCGCGGTTGCTGCGCGCAGGCCACCGCCACGGGCTCGTTGCCTTGCGTGCGGCCGACTCCGCGCCGCTTCCGCTGCCGCCGGGGGTCGGCTCCACTCCCCCGCCCCGCCCCTGGGGGCACCCGGACTTGGTGCTGGCGCAGGCGGTCCGGGTCGGAGTCCTGACCCGGACCGAGGCAGACGTGATCGGGGCCACGCGGCTCGAGGAGCAGAGTCTTCAGCTGTGGGCGTCGCGGCACGAACGCTCGGCGGAGGCCGCCTACAAGGCGCGGCGCCGTGCTGAGCAGCGGCTGCTGGCTCATTTGGCCGAGTGCGCTCCCGAGTAGGGGGCGGGGCGTGCTCGTGAGGCGGGAGTGCTGCCGGGCAAGGGTTGAGCGGGGGCGCGCAGGGCGGGTGAGCGCGGCGGTTCCAGGGCCGGGGCGGTCTGGGGTGCGCTGCGGATCTGGGCGACCAGTCTGCGGGCGCGGGCCGCGCCGACTCCCAGGTGTTTGCGCAGGGTTTCGGCCGAGATGGGCCGGTGGTGCTCGGCCCAGTGCTGGGCATCAGCTGCACGTGCCTTCCTCACCAGCGTCTCGTCCAACAGCGGCGCGACGGTGGGCGGTTGCCCCGGTATCGGTGGGCGCGAGGAAGACATGGCGCGGGGGTGCTGGGCGGGGGCGTGGGGAGGGGCCGCTGGCTGCGCCCGGACGGCTGGGTCCGGGTCCGGTTCGGGACTGAGTCCGTGGAGGGCCTGGAGGAGTCCGGGTCCGGTCTCGCACCAGCCGATCAGCAGCAGCGGACCGACCGCGTCGAAGGCCGCCTTTCCCGGGTGCCCGGCCAGGAGGGGGTCGGCCACGTTCAGCGCCAGCGTCATCATTCCCGCCGCGCACAGCAGCACCCGCGCGGAGCGCAGCTGTCGGCGGCCCGCACCGTGCAGGGCCAGGCAGCGCACGCCCACCAGCAGTCCCAGCACCGACAGGTCCACCGCCGGTGCCACCAGCGGCGCCACCCACGCGGTCACCCCCAGGCGCAGTGCGAAGCTCCACACGTTGCCGAAGCCGAACAGGAACGACAGCGCGATCACCGTGACCATCACGGTCGTCACGAGGCGCACGGTGATGCGCTGTTGCCCTGGCGTCACCGGACCGCGCAGGTACGAGTTTGCAGGGGTCATCGCCACCACCTCCGGACGCGGGCCTGTCAGTGCCCCCTCACTGGAAAAAGGCCTCTGGGAGCGGCCGTTTTGGACACGGTGGGCGCTGTTCTCTGCCGTTGACTCCTTAGCCGGCGGTTACGGGGCTACTAACGCCCCAGCTCACACTGCCCGTTGCCGCCCCGTCGCGCCCTGCGCCCGGTGTGGGCCGAGTGATCTCTTCCTCGGCAGTGCGGCGCGGCGGCGGGAAATTTCCCCCTTCCTGTGGTGTCCAATTCCGGGGCTCTGGGCGCCCTTTTTGTAGTGAGGAGGTTTCTGGAGAGCCCTCCCGACCGCCTTCACCCAGGAGGTGCGTGATGCACCACCCGTCGACGCCGCGAAGCCACCTCCGCGCTGAGACCCGCCCCGGCCGCAGGGCCGGTCGGCTGTGTGTGCCGGTGCTGGCGACACTCCTCGCGGTGGGGCTCGCGGCGGCCGCCGTGCTGGGCGCGGCCTCGCCTTCCGCCGCGGCCTCGGCGGCCCGCGCGCTGGCGCTGGCAGGGTCGGTGGAGGAGGTGCTCAACAACATCCGCAACTGGATCATGGGCATCCTCGGTGCCCTGGCCACCGTGTTCCTGACCGTGGGCGGGGTGCGCTATGTGATGGCCGGTGGCGATCCGGGCGAGGTGGAGAAGGCCAAGTCCGCCTTCCGCAGCGCCGGTTGGGGGTACGGGCTGGCGGCCCTGGCCCCGCTGGTGGTGGAGATCCTCAAAGGGATCGTGGGCACGTGATGGCCCCCGCAGAGCTGGCCACCGGTCTCCTGCACCGGCGCTGGGTGGGGCTGGTGCTGGGCGCACTGCTGCTTGCCCTCCTTCTCCTGCACGGGGACAGCAGCGCGGCCTCCGCCTCAGGTCACGTCCCGGCCGCGTGGAGCGCCCCGCCGCCGTGCACCGGGCCGGACTGTCTCCCGCAGCCCGACCCCTCGCCCGCCCCGCCCGATGTCCAGGCTCTGGTGTCGCCTCAACTGCCCGACGGCGGCGGGCTCAGCGGGCCCGCGGGGGTGTCGGGCTGGGTGGCTCGGGGCGTGGCGGCAGCCATCGGCTCCTTCTTCCAAGGACTGATCAGCTCCGCCCTCAATCCACTGCTCGATCTGCTCGGCCACTCCCTGCTGGCAACACCGACTCCCTCCTCGCTGCCGCGGGTGGGGCAGCTGTGGGCCGGGTCGTGGCAAATCACGCTGGCCTGTTACGGGCTGCTGGTGATGCTGTCCGGCCTCGTGATGATGACGCACGGCAGCATCCAGAGCCGCTACTCGCTCCGGGAGCTGGGTCCGCGTATTCCGCTGGGATTCCTGGCCGCCGCGCTCTCCCTCTTCTTCGCGCAGAAGGCCGTGGAGCTGGCCAACGCCCTGACCCAGGCGGTGCTGGGCGAAGGACTGGAGAAGAAGTCCGCGGGAGCGGCGCTGCGGGACTTCGTGCTGGCCAACATCGGCGCCAACACCAACATCTTCATGCTGCTGCTCTGGGGCCTGGTGGCGCTGGGCCTGCTGGTGCTGCTGCTCACCTACGTCGTACGCATCGCCCTGACCGTGCTGCTGATCGCCGGGGCGCCGCTGGCGCTGATGTGTCATGCGCTGCCGCAGACCGATGGGGTGGCGCGCTGGTGGTGGCGGCTGTTCGGCGGGGTGCTGGCGATCCAGGTGGTGCAGTCCCTCGCTCTCGTCGTGGCACTGCGGGTCTTCCTCACCCCGGGCGGCTTCAGCCCCTTCGGGCCGACCCACAGTGCACTGATCAACGCGCTGGTGGCACTGGCGCTGCTGTACATCCTGGTCAAGATCCCGTTCTGGGTGCTGCGTTCGGTCCGCACCGGGCGCGGTCACTCCCTGGTGGGTCGGCTGGTGCGGGCGGTGGTCGCGTACAAGACCTTCGGGCTGCTGCGCGGCACGCCGTCGCACGCGCGCGGTCTGCACTCGGCCCCCGGCAGGCAGCCGCCCCCTCCCTCATCGCCCCGGCGTCGCGGCGGCAAGGCGCCCTGGCCGCCCAACCCCGCCCGCCCGGGCTCCGGCCCAGCCCCCGGCGCTGGCTCCGGGACTAGCTCCCGGCCCGGCTCGGGCTCAGGCGCAGGCCCTGGCACCGGCGCTGGCTCTCGGCCCCGCCCCGGCGCAGGCGCACGCCCCGGCTCGAGCTCTGGCTCTGGCGCTCGGCCTGGCGCAGGCCCGGGCTCTGGTCCGAGCAGCGGCAGCGGCAGCGGCAGCGGAGCTCAACGAGGACACGCCGCTTCCCGCTCCGGTCCGCCGCGGGGCCAGGCCACCGTTCAGCCGCCCCCGCCCCGCACCCACAGCCCGCACCCGGCAGGGCGCAGCCAGGCCGCGCCCGCCTCGCACCCGCCGGGACGGACGCCGGGCGGCCCCGGCGCGCCGGGCTTCCGGACCCCACGCGCCGTCCCCGCCCCAGCCCCCGTGGTGCGGCGGCGTCCGCCGGGCCCGCCCCGCTTCCAGGAACCGGTCGTGCGCCCGCCCGTCCGACCGGTACGTGCCAGCGGCCCGCCGCCGCCTGCCCCCTTCCTGGCCCCTCGGCCCCTGGTAACCCCTTCAGGTGGTGACGACCATGCGTGATCGTTTCTCTTCCGCCCGGCAGCCCGGCGCTCTTGGCCACCACAGCGGTGTGGTGGCGGCGTACGGCCTGCTGGCATCGCTGCTGCTGTGCAGCCGCCCTGCCGCCTGGGCCTCCCCGCCTTCCGTGCCCGCACAAGAGGCCGCTATCGGCCAGTTGCCGGCCGACGGGCAGGGCGATGCATCCACGACGTACCCCGGCGCCCGCGCGGACGACGACCACCACGACGGCACACCCCGTACGAGCACCAGCGACGAGCGCACATCAGCGCGCCAGGAGACGGACCGGCAGGCGGACCGCGAGGCGGAGGCGGGGCAGGAGGATGCCGCAGCCGCCTTCCTGCGCGCTCAGGGGCTGGATGCCGCCCAGTGGAGGGTGACCGGCGTGCGCGCCACGCAGTGGACACGGCCCGACGGAAGCCTGGGCACCTCCACCCGCTACACCATCACCCGCACTCCGCCGCCTGCCGCTGTCCCCGGCCTGGAGGAGCTGCTGGCGGCGGTCCGCACCCGCCCGCCGCGCCCCGAGCGGGCGGCGCCGCAGGGAGATCACAGCTTCGTGGTGGCGCTGGGCGACATGCACTTCGGCACCTGCGACGGCGATGCCGCCGAGGGCACCGCGCGGCGCACCCTGGCGTGTCTGGATGCGGCGGCCGACCGACTGGCCGCCTACCGGCAGCGCTTCGCCATCGGCCATGTGCACCTGGCCTGGCTGGGCGATCACATCGAGGGGTTCGTCGCCCAGGGCGGAGCGCAGGCGTGGCGTACGCCGCTGCCGTTGACCGAGCAGATCCGCCTGACCCGGCATGTGATGCTGCACGCGGCGCTGACCTTCGCGCCGCTGGCTCCACGGGTGACGCTGGCCGCGGTGCCGGGTAACCACGGCCAGGCGGTGCGCGTCTCGGGGCGGGGGCCCACCCGCTTCGATGACAATCACGACACCGAGGCGCTGGTGGCCGTGCACGAGGCCCTGGCCCTGGATGCGGAGGCCTTCGGGCATGTGACGGTGCACGTTCCCGCGTCCGATGAGCTGACGGTGGTCGTGGAGTGCTCGGGCACGGTGGTCGCCCACGCGCACGGCCACCAGTGGCCGGCCGGGCAGCACTTCGCCTGGTGGCGCGGGCAGGCCTTCAACGCCTCCTCGCCGCTGCAGCGCGCGGACGTGCTGCTGGCCGGGCACCGGCACCGCGAGTTCACCGACACCGAGGGGCCGCGCACCTTCATCCAGCCCCCGGCCCTGCGCGCGGAGTCGACCTGGCACCGCCACCGGCACGGCACCGCCGGCGCCCCCGGCCTGCTGGTGCTGGTGACCAAGGACGGGCAGGTGCCGGTCAAGGAGGTCGTGCGGTGAGCGCGGAAGCGGCGGGTGAGCGACGATGACGCAGCCGGTGCGCATCCCCGTCGATGTGGAGCGCGAGGACACGGTGGTGGCGAACCTGTCCGCCCGCCAGGTGCTGCTGCTGGCCGTGTCCGGCCTGGCGCTGTACGGGCTGTGGGGCGCGCTGCGCACCCTGGTGCCGCTCCCCTTCTTCCTCCTGCTCGCCCTCCCCCTGGGCGGGGCGGGCGCCGCCTTGGCGCTGGGGCGGCGGGAGGGGACGTCGCTGGATCGTCTGGCGCTCGCCGCGGCCCGCCACCTGCTGTCTTCCCGGGTGCGGCTGTGCGCGCCGGAAGGTCTCGCCCGGCCGCCGCTGTGGCTGGCGCGGCGCGCGCAGCACACGGCCACGGCCCGGGTGACGGCCGTGGCGGCGGAGGAGATGACGCCGGTGCGGCAGGTCTCGGAGGCGGGGCTGGTGGATCTGGGCGCCGAGGGCCTGGCGGTCATCGCGGTGTGCTCAAGTGTGAACTTCGCGCTGCGCTCCCCGGCCGAGCAGGAGGCGCTGGTGGGCGCGTTCGGCCGCTATCTGCACTCCCTGACCGCGCCGGTGCAGATCCTGGTGCGCGCCCAACGCCTGGATCTGCACGGGGAGCTGGCCGAGCTGCGCGAGCGGGCGTCCGCGCTGCCGAATGAGGCGCTGCGCTCGGCGGCGTACGAGCACGCCGGGCATGTCGAGGAGCTGGGCCGCGGCAGCGATCTGCTGCGCCGTCAGGTGCTGCTGGTGTGGCGGGAAGTCCCGCCCGCCCGTACCCGCCCGGGCCGGCGGGGGCGGGAGTGGGGGCGTCGGCGGGCGCAGGCGGCAGCGCCCGCCCTGTCACCGGTCTCGCTGCGCGCGGCCGAGGCGCGGCTCGTGCGCCGCATGGTCGAGGCGCAGGAGCTGCTGGCCCCCTCCGGCATCACCGTGACCCCGCTGGGCGCGGCCCCTGCGCACACCGTGCTCAAAGCCGCCTGCCGCCCCGATGCCTGCCTGCCGCCCTCCCCCGCGCTGGCCGCACCCGAGGAGGTGGTCACCGCCGGGGGCGGCGCACCGGAGACGCTCGGCCCGACCTCGCCCTCTGCCGCCCTCGCTTTCGCGCCCGATGCCCTGGCCGTGGGAAGCCGCCATGTGGAGGTGGGCGCGGACCACATCGCCGCCTTCGCCGTGAGCGGATATCCGCGCGAGGTGTACCCGGGCTGGCTGCAGCCGCTGCTCACTCATCCGGGGCGGCTGGATGTGGCGTTGCACATCGATCCCCTCGATCCCGTCACCGCGGCCTCCCGCCTCAAGCGGCAGCTGGCCCGTCTGGAGTCGGGGCGGCGCTACGCCCAGGACAGGGGACAGTTGCAGGACCCCTACGCCGAGGCGGCGGCCGAGGATGCCTATGAGCTCTCGGCGCGTGTGGCGCGTGGCGAGGGCAAGCTCTACCGGCTGGGGCTGTATCTGGCCGTGCATGCGGGCGGGCGCGAGGAGCTGGGCGAGGAGACGGCAGCCCTGCGCTCTCTGGCCGCCAGCCTGCTGCTGGACGCGCAGCCGCTCAGCTACCGCAGCCTGCAGGGGTGGACCAGCTGCCTGCCGCTGGGCCTGGACGCGGTACGCCTGCGCCGCACCTTCGACACCGAGGCGCTGGCCGCCGCCTTCCCCTTCGCCAGCCCCGACCTGCCACCCGCCGACCCGGTCTCCCTCGCCCCGGGCGGCGGGGTGCTCTACGGCTACAACGCGGGCAGTCAGGGGCTGGTGCACTGGGACCGCTTCGCCCAGGACAACCACAACGCCGTGCTGCTGGGCCGCTCCGGGGCGGGCAAGTCCTACCTGCTGAAGCTGGAGCTGCTGCGCTCGCTCTACCGCGGCGTGCACGCCCACATCATCGACCCGGAAGACGAGTACGTGCGCCTGGCTCGCGCGGTGGGCGGCACCTGCATCCGCCTGGGCGCGGAGGGCGTACGCCTCAACCCCCTGGACCTGCCCGTGCACACGCGCCCCGACGGGCGGCGCGCCGCGCCCAAAGACGCCCTGGTGCAGCGTTCGCTGTTCTTGCACACCCTCCTCGCCGTGCTGCTGGAGGCGCCGCTGGAGCCCGCGGCGCGGGCGGCCTTGGACCGCGCCGCCACCGCGGCCTACGCGCAGGCGGGCATCACCTGCGACCCGCGCAGCTGGAGGCGCCCGGCGCCGCTGCTGGCCGATGTGGCCGACGCCCTCGAGCGCGGCGGAGGGACGGCGGGCGCCGAGCTGGGCGCCCGGCTGCGTCCCTTCACCCACGGGTCCTTCCGCGGCCTGTTCGCCGGGGCCACCACCTCCCTGCCCGAGGGACATCTGGTGGTCTTCTCCCTGCGCGCGCTGCCCGCCGAAGTGAGGTCCGCGGGCACGCTGTTGGCCCTGGATGCGGTCTGGCGGCAGGTATCCAGTCCCGCTCTACGCCGTCCGCGCCTGGTGGCGGTGGATGAGGGGTGGCTGCTGATGCGCCAGCAGGCGGGCGCCGACTTCCTCTTCCGCATGGCCAAGGCCGGGCGCCGGCACTGGGCCGGGCTGACGGTGGCCACCCAGGACACCGCCGACCTGCTCGGCTCGCAGCTGGGGAAGGCGGTGGTAGCCAACGCGGCCACCCAGATCCTGCTGCGCCAGGCCCCGCAGGCCATCGACGAGGTCACCCGCGCCTTCTCCCTCTCCCAGGGCGAGCGGCAGTTCCTGCTCAGTGCCGAGCGGGGCCAAGGTCTGCTGGCCGCCGGGCAGCACCGGGTGGCCTTCACGGCCCTGGCCTCTCCCTCCGAACACCAGCTGATCACCACCGACCCGGCCGAACTGGCCGGCCACGCCGCCTCCCGGGCGCCCGCGCAGGCCCAGCCGGCCGCCCCGGACGGGGACTTCACCTCGCTGTCCGCCGACGCCGAGGGCCACTTCCTGCTCGGCCCCGAATAGGCCCCTGCATGCCCTCACTCGAGAAAGGCGGGGCCCTCATGGCACCGACCGCCCTCCTCCACTCCTCGCACACGGACTCGCCGCTGGAGGAGTTCGTGCGCGACCCGGGCGCCGCGCTGCACGCCACCGGCGCCCGCCTCGCCCACGGGGCCGCCTCCTGGGGGCTGCTCACCGCGGCCCTCCTCCTGTGCGCTGTGACCGCGCTCTTGGGGGTGCGCTGGGGATGCCACCGCCGCCTGCGGCGCACGATGAGCCAGAGCGCGCGGCTCATCGCCCTCCTGCCGCCGCCCGCGGTAGAGCCGGCCGGGGCCGCGGCGCTGTGGGCGAATCTGGTCGGGCTGCTGGGCCCGGCCTGGCGCAGGTGGTGGAGCGGCCAGCCGCATCTGGTGTGGGAGTACGTCTTCGACCGCGAGAGCGTCGCCCTGCGCCTGTGGGTGCCCGGCGGCATCCCCCCGGGCATGATCGAGCGGGCCGTGGAGTCGGCCTGGCCCGGCACCCACACCCGCACCCACCCGGCACCACCCCCGCTCCCCCGTCCCTCCCCTGGCGCGAAGGCGAGGAAGAAGGGGGCGGTGGTGTCGGGGGAGTTGCGGCTGGCGCGGGGCCACGCGCTGCCCGTGCGCGCGGAGTTCCCCACCGACCCGCTGCGCGCCCTGCTGGGGGTTCCGGCCGGGCTCGGCGCCCGCGAGCAGGCCCTCGTACAGGTCCTGGCCCGTCCCGCCACGGGGCGGCGCCTCCAGCGCGCCCGCCACACCGGCGACCGCTCCCAGTCCCCTCGCGCGCCCCGCCTCGTCTTCGCGCTGCTGGACGCCCTCACCCCGCGCCCCCGCAGCCGGCCCAAGGCCCCAACGGCCCCGCACCGCCTGGCGCTTGAGCACTCCGCGCAGGATCGTGCCGTGGTCGCCAAGCAGCGCGGCCCGGCCTATGAGACGCGCATCCGCTACGCCGTCACCGCCTCCCCCACCGCCAAAGACCTCGCCCACTCGCGGGAGCGGCTGCGCGGCACCGCCCACGGTCTGGCCAGCGCGTACGCCGCCTACAGCGACCACAACTACTACCGGCGCACCCACCCGTTCCGCCTCCGGGCCGATCTGGACGGGCGCCGTCTGCGCCGCGGCGATCTGCTCTCGGTGCCCGAACTGGCCGCCCTCGCCCACCTGCCCTGGGATGCGACGGTGAGGGGGCTGGAGCGGGCCGGGGCCCGGGCGATCCCCCCGCCGCCGGGCATGCCCTCCCCGGGCCGGTCGGTCAAGCCCATCGGGCGCGCCACCGCCGGGCGGGCGCGGCGCATCGGGGTGCGCGTGAGCGATGCCCGTCAGCACCTGCACATCCTGGGCGCCACGGGCTCGGGCAAGTCCGAGCTGATGGCGCGCATGATCCTCGCCGATGCGGCGGCCGGGCGCGGCCTGGTCGTCATCGACCCCAAGGGCGATCTGGTCACCGACGTCCTGGACCGGCTGCCCGTGGAGGCGGGCGAGCGCGTGGTGCTCTTCGATGCCGAGAGCACCTATCCCCCGCCCGTCCTCAACCCGCTGGAGGGCGCGGACGCCGCCCACAGCGTGGACAACCTGGTGACCATCTTCTCCCGCATCTACACCGCCTCCTGGGGACCGCGCACCGATGACATCCTGCGCGCCGGACTGCTCACCCTGTGCGCGCTGCCCGGCACCCCGCTGCTGACCGGCCTGCCCCAGCTGCTGGCGATCCCGGCCTTCCGCCACCGGGCCATCGGGCAGCTCAACGACGAGATCCTGCGCGGCTTCTGGGTCTGGTTCGAAGACCTCTCCCCCGCCGGGCGCTCCCAGGTGACCGCGCCGCTGATGAACAAGCTGCGCGGCGTGCTGCTGCGGCCCTTCGTGCGCGGCGCCATCGCCGCCGGGCCCTCCACCGTCGACATGGACCGCGTCCTGGACGGCGGAATCTGCCTGGTGCGCATCGCCCGCGACGCACTGGGCGCGGACACCGCAAACCTGCTGGGCTCGATCATCGTCGCCCGCACCTGGCAGGCCGCCACCCGCCGCGCCCGCCTCCCTCAGGCCCAGCGCCGCGACTGCGGGCTCTACATCGACGAGGCCCACAACTTCCTCCACCTGCCCTACCCCCTGGGGGACATGCTCGCCGAGGCCCGCGGCTACCGCCTCTCCCTCACTCTGGCCCACCAGTACCTGCGCCAGCTGCCCAGGGAGCTGGAGGAGGGCATCAGCACGAACGCCCGCACCAAGATCTTCTTCAACTCCTCGCCCGAGGACGCCCGCCAGCTCGCCCCTCACACCGAACCCCGCCTGGCCGCCCACGACCTGTCGAACCTGGACGCCTTCCACACCGCCGTACGCCCCGTCCTGCACGGCGCCGAGGCACCGGCCTTCACCGCGGTGACCGAACAGCTTCCTCCACCCGTCCACGGCCGTAACCAGCAGATACGAGCAGCGGCCCGACGCAACGCACAGCAGGGCGTCACGCCCGCCGTCGGAGCGCAGCGCAACAAGGGGCCAGACCCTCGCCGCGGCACCTGACGTCACGAAAGGAGTTCACCGTGACCAATGACTTCTCGGCAGCCCAACGCCCCCGTCGCGCTCGAAGGGGGCGGTCTCCAGAACAACGGGCTGCGGTCGGCGTGGAGTTCGTGGCCTTCCTGGCCCCACGGCTGACCGCCCGGGACCGCTGGCTGGCGCACATGCTGTACGAGCACAAGGTCTTCACCAGCACGCAGATCACCCAGCTCGCCTGGCCCTCACCGCGCGCGGCCAACCACCGGCTGCTCCAGCTCTACAAGTGGCGCGTGGTGGACCGCTTCGAGCCCTTCCGCGCTTTCGGCTCGGCCCCCATGCACTACGTCCTCGACACCGCCGGGGCCGCGGTGTTGGCCCGCGAATACGGCCTGGATGCCGGCGACTTGGGATACCGTCACCGGGACTCCCTCGGGATCGCCCACTCGCTGCGGCTCGCCCACGCCCTGGGCACGAACACCGTCTTCACCGGTCTCGTAGCCCTTACACGCCAACCGGGCGACGAGGGCCGGCTCACCAGATGGTGGTCCGAGGAGCGCTGCTTCCGGCACTTCGGCGACCTCGTACGGCCCGACGCGTACGGGCGCTGGTGCGAGGGGCGGCACGAGGTCGAATGGTTCCTGGAGTACGACACTGGCACGGAGCGCCCGAGCACGCGCGTGGCCGCCAAGCTGAACGACTACGCGAAGCTCGCGGCGGCCACCGCAATCACAACGCCCGTACTCTTCTGGACGCCTACTGCGCACCGCGAAGTCCGACTCCGGCATGCGCTGGATGACCAACTGGCTTCACTTAGTAGCCCGTTAAGCGTGCCCACAGCCACCACGTGCAGCGAGACCGCTGGCTCCGCCGCCACAGCACGCTGGCTCCCCCTCGCACCCGGCGGGCGCGGTGAACGGTTACGGCTGGCGGACCTGGCCGCAGCGTGGCCGCAACTCCAGCCGATCGCCCCCGTTCGAGCCGAGGAAACCTCCGGCACCACTGGCCTGCCGCCGCCTTCCCCTCACCCGCCCCCGCCGCAGACCTGGCATCAGAGGGGGTGACCTCCGGTGCTGAAGGCGATCGCCGCGCTCGCCGCCGCGCTGCTGCTGTTCATCGCCCTGGCCGTAGCCGCGGCCGGCGGCCTGTTCTCCATGCTGGCCGGCAGTCCCAGTCGCCCCAGCCACGCCGCGCTCGCCGACATCCCCGCCACCTACCTGCACTACTACGAGGAAGCCGCGGCCACCTGCCCGGGACTGGACTGGTCCGTCCTCGCCGCCATCGGCAAGGCCGAATCCGACCACGGCCGCTCCACCCAGCCCGGAGTCCGCTCCGGGGCGAACGCCGCCGGAGCGCGCGGCCCGATGCAGTTCCTCCCCGCCACCTTCACCGCCGTCACAGCCCGGCACCCCGCCCTCGCCGGACGGCCGTCCTCCCCGTACGCGCCACGAGACGCGATCCAGGCGGCTGCCTCCTACCTGTGCGACTCCGGCGCCCGCAACGGCCGCCACCTCCGGCAAGCGATCTACACCTACAACCGGGCCGACTGGTACGTCACCCAGGTCCTCTCCCAGGCACGCCGCTACCGCAACGCAGCCACCAGCGCTTCGACGCCAAGTGCCGCCGCCGCGCGGGCCGTTGCTTACGCCCGCAAGCAAGTGGGCCTGCCCTACCTGTGGGGCGGCGAAGGCCCACCCGCCGGAGACGCAGGCTTCGACTGCTCCGGTCTCACCCAGGCCGCCTACGCCGCCGCGGGCATCACACTGCCGCGCACTGCCCAGCAGCAGTACGTGGCCGGGCCCCGCATCCCGTCGCAACAGGCGCTCCGCGCAGGCGATTTGGTCTTCTACGGCAGCTCGGAGCGAAGCGTCGATCATGTGGGGCTGTACGTGGGCGGCGCCCGCATGATTGACGCACCGAGCCCCGGCAAGAAGATCCGCTTGGGTCCCTACCGTTATCCCGCAGACCACTTTCTCGCAGCGACACGGCCCACAGCTCACAGTGCCTCATCTGGTCTATGACGTACTGAGCTTGCCCGCCGCCCCGCTCAGCCGACCGGTATAGACGTCCCTGCGGTCGAATGTCTCGGCAGACTCGGGCAGCATCCGCCGAAGGCCGCCAGACCGAGCCACGCTGACGGCCCTGCCTCACCCCGGACGCGGGGCGAGAATTGAGACCTCGCGTTCCAGCGCAGTCCTGACAGCGCACGTCGGTATCGGTAGGCGAACCAGGCATGACGGTGGGCACCGGAGTTCCCCCGTTTGCGACGGCCGACGCTAATCCAACTCCGTGCCCCACAGGAACCGCTGTCGCTCAGACACCCACCAGGCCCTCCTCCCTTTCGGGGAGACGAGCTGTGCCGTTTTCGTGTTGTCCCTCGGACGTGGTGATTGCGGTGCGTGCCCCTGGGTAAGTGACCTCATCCTGATCCCCTCCATGAAGGGAGAGAGTTCCCACCCGCTGCGCTCTGGCGCGCGGAATACAGACAGTGAGGTGATGATCCTGGGTCAGTTCTCCAGCAACCGAACGGAATTCACTAATCCGCTCTCGGCCAGAGGAGGCAGGCATGAGCCAGGCAGACACGCTGAATCACCACTCCCGCCCCGCTACGGCGACGCAGACCGCGTACTTGCACAGCAGCGCCCAGTCCCGGCAGATCGCCCGCGGCTACCTCGCGGTGCTCTCCCCGCCACCCACGCCGGAGACCGTGGACCGGGTCCTGCTGGTGGTCTCCGAACTGGTCACCAATGCCCTCCAGCACACCGAGGGGGTCACCGGCTTCTCCCTCAGCACCTCCGCCCACGAACTGCACGTGGCCGTCAGCGATGCCAGCTCGGCCCTGCCGCACGAGCGCACCCCGGATCTGAGCAGCACTAGCGGGGAGACCGGCGGGTTCGGTTGGCCGCTGGTGCGGCACTTCGCCCGCGAGGTGACCATCCAGCTCGGGGCGGGCCACACCAAGACCATCCGGGCCACACTGCCGCTGTAGCAGCAGCCCGCGCCTGCCGTGCCCGGGGCAGCCCCGTACGTAATGACGCGGGCGTTTGGCCGAACGCCCGGAAAGCGGCCGTGACCGAAGGCCGGCCCCGCCGTTAGGCCCCGAGTGCCCGGCGCCGAAGACCGGCCACTCGGTATGCCTTGAGGAGGCCGACGATGGCCGTACTGGCCTGGTTGTTGATCCCCGTGGGAGCCGCGATAGCGGTCGGCACGTGGGGGTGGTGGGCCGCTCGGCGCGGAACGTGCGGGCCCGACCGGAAGGGCGCGGCCGGCTTCGCGCGCTTCTGCGAGGCCATGGAGCACGCCGAGCACGCCGGACTGGAGCAGAAGTACTCCACCTCCCCTGCGCCGGGGAGGGCGCATGCCACCCCGGCGTAAGGCACCGCGGCCGGCGGGCGGCGGCCGGAGCACGAGTGGCCCCTCACTCCCGCCGCACGCCACCGGTATGGGGGAACATGCCCGCGCCCGGGCCGGGCAGCCGAAGGCGATGCGAACCCTGACAGGCATCGAACGTGCCATGGAACGCTGGACCTCCACCCTGTGGACCGCGGTGCGCAGCCCGCGGCCCAAACCGATGGAGGTGGTGGCCGTCCTGCGCCGGGAGTGCGACGACAACGCGCTGATCATGGAGCGGGGCCGCACCCTGGTGCCCAACCACTTCACCATCGAGCTCCCCGCCGACAGCCACCGCCAACTCGCCGCCCATCACGGCCGGCTGGGGGCGGAGCTGGCCGCGCAGGTGCGCCGGCACGCCGCCGAGCAGCGCTACCGCTTCGCCGGGCCGGTCACCGTCGACCTCCACCCCGGCGAGGGACGGCGGCGCTACCGCGTACACAGCCGCCTGGCCCCGCACCAGGCCCCCACCGCATCCGCGGACCTGACCAAGGCGCTGCCCGTGATCGAAGCACCGCCCGCACCGCGCGTACAGGGCTCGGCGGCCGGGCTGCGCCCCTCCGAGCACCCCCAGACGGGGCGGCTGGCCCGGCTCACCCGCGCGACCGGGCAGGCGGGGGTACGGCCGGGCAGGCTGCCCGTGCCCGGACGAGAGATGTGGCGTACGGGATGGGGGCGCCGGTGAAGGCCAACCGCCGCAGCAGGCCCGGCTGCTGAGTCACCAGCACCAGATGCCCACCGCGCTCGAGAGCGCGGCGGTGGGCGCGGCGCAGCGCAGCCAGCCCAGCCAGGTCGCGGAAGGTCACCCACCGCATATCCACCATCGCCGCGCAGCCGCGGCCGGTGGTCGCCGGATCCAGGCAGTGCGGGGTGAGGCTCAGCGCGGCGTGCAGGTCGAGCTCCCCGGGCACGGTCACCAGGCAGCGGCCCTTCCAGCGGCGGAGGGTGCCGTGCGGGTGGCCGCAACAGGCCGCGGGCTGGATGGTCATGGCCGCATTCCTTCCGCTGCCGCAGGTGCGGGGCGGCGGGCCGCAGGGACAGCAGCACCGTAGCGGGCCCAGGGAAACCGGCGGGGCGCGGTGGAATTGCGGTGGCATCACGCCACCGGGCACGTCTCCCGTCGCGTCGGGGCGGGGCGCTGTGCGGGCAGCTGGGGCGAAAGTCCTGGCTGTGGGGTGGACGTACGGGGGTGGAAGGCGGCAGGCGGGGTATCACCGCTGCACCGTGATGCCACGAGCGGCATCGCCGGTACGGACGAAGGAGGCCGCCATGACCACCACGCCCGCCAGACGGCCCGAGGAGTCCACGGCCCCCACGGTGGAGGGCTATCTGGCGTGCGGGGTGCAGGCCGCCCGCATCGCCTCCGGCTTCCTGCTCACCCTTACTCCGACTCCGCCCCGTGCCTGCCGGATGGCCGTGGAACGGGCCGCCGGCGCACTGGTGGACCACGCCCTGGCGCACTCCCAGACCCCCGATCTGCACCTGAGCGCCACGAGCGAGGCGGTGCACCTGCGTGTCAGCGCCCGCGGCCAACTGCCGCTGCCCTCAGAGAAGTTGCTGCCGCCCGGCCTGGCCGGGACGGTAACCCTGGACCTGCCGCAGACGGGTGGCACCAGCCTGCACGCCTGCGTACCGCGCTGCTGAAGGCTCGCTGCCCGTGAGGCCGCTTCCTTGAGGAGGGGCGGGACGGCCGCCGCCGATTCGGGACGGCGGCGGCCGTCGGGCGCAAAGAGCGGTCCTCCCCTGGCTCGACTCCTCGCGCGGTGTCCTCACCGGCGGCGGAGGCACTGGATGTTCCTCCGCTCTGGAACTCGCCGAGAGGACACGCTGGAGCTGTCAGAACGACGTGCAGCTCCAGCGGGCTCACCGGGATGAAGGTGCCCGAAGGGGCCGATCCGCCCATGCCCGGACGTCATCTACCCCTGCTACCTCAGGGTAGGAACCGATCCCGGCGACCGGAACAGAGGAATTTGGGCCGTGATACCTGCCATTGCGCCTGTCACTCGTCCAGCACTGCGGAATGGCTTCATCCGCTTGTACTGGATAGGTGGAGGAGGTGGGCGTACCACCTGGTAGGGGGTTGCCTACGGCCCCGCCGGGAACGCCCCCATCAGCAGATCCATACCGCGCGACAGGCGCCTCGCGCAGGCCCGGCACGCAGGAAGCGCGCCGATCACATCCTTGGGGGGGGGGGGGGACGTGAGCCTCATGCGCGCGAAAAGAAAGACAGCGCACCATACCGCTCGGATCGAGTGCACCCTCCCGCCGCACCGCACCTCTGCGAGCTGGGCGCGCCGGTTGACCACCGGCTTCCTCACCAGCGACCGCACCCCCGACGCCGGAGCCGGATGCGCGGAAGCCGCCGCTCTGATCGTCTCCGAACTGGTCACCAACGCCGTCTGCCACACCGACAGCCGCTGCCGGCTGCGCCTGACCTTCGGCGGGAACGGGGTGACCGTGGAGGTCGATGACACCAGCCCGCACCGACCGCATCAGCCCGGCCCCAGCAGCGAACGGGAGAGCGGGCGCGGCATGCTGCTGGTCCACGCCCTGGCCCACCGGCTGCACACCACCCGCCACCCGCACGGCGGCAAGACGGTCTGCGCCATCCTGGCTCTGCCCTGACGGCACATCACGATGGGCGGCGTGCCTCGCAGACAGTCAGCCGCGCGTAACCCGAAAGCTCCAACACCCGTTGGAGAAAGCGCGCGCTTCGCCCGGATGCGCCTGCGCAGGTTGGAGACACGCCTGCACGGGCCCGGGGCCTGCGTCGGCAGTGGGCTGGGCGGAGCGCGCTTACGCGGGGGCTCATGGGGGTGCCGTGGGCCACGCGGGTCGGTGGGCAGGCGGGATCGCGCTGAGGGCGTGGCCGACGGTGGGGTAGCAGGAGAAGATCTCCTGTACCTGGACGAGCATCAGCAGGTGCAGCAGCCGGGAGCCGGGGGAGGCCAGAAGGAGCTGGCCGCTGAATTGACGGCAGAGCCACTCCAGCGCCAGCAGGCAGTTCAGGCCGCGCGAGTCGCAGAACCGCAGCGCCGTGACGTCCAGCACCAGGTACCGGTGCCCGCGGGTGACCATGTCCCCAGCCTGGGTGAGGAATTGGTGCTCGCTGCGCACATCCAACTCCCCGGCCAGCCGCATTACCGCACACTCGGGGCCATCGATGAGAGTGGTCAGCCGCAACGGCGGAGTGCTGCCAGGCATACCGCTGCCTTCACCTCCGCAATCTCACTGAGTCCTCTCTGTACGAAGGCCGCATACCCGTTATGCACGAGCTCGCCCGTGCTAAGCGAGTGGCATCTGGATGACATCAACATCAGCGTGGCCGCCAGTTCGGGCGCCGTGGCGCCTCGAACCGTACGCGCCGAGCCAGGTCACCAGCCCCGTTGTGCGGACCGCTCGTGGCCGGAATACCCCCGTACCTTCAACTGCCCCGGATTCCGGTCCTCGAAGTAAGGCCATCGCCCTCGCCCGCCGTGAGGCTGCTGAGCTGACCCCTCGTCCTCTGGGGAGCGGGGCGCCGCCCGAAGTGCAGCGGCAGTTGTCGGTGCAGTCTTCTGCTGTGCGGGAGTGAGATGGACTCCTTCGCCTGCTGGAGAAAATCTGTGATCGCGCGAGTAGACATGAGGCAGTGTCGGGGGTAATGTCTTCCTCGTACTCGCGGAGATCAGAAGGGCGGGGCAGATGACGGAACTGCCCCGCATGCAGGTCAAGGAAGTGAGGGGCCGGCGGTCGAGTGGTGTGGCCGGATGGTGAGGGCTCCACCGCTGACCGCCGGTCCAGGCGACTCCAGGGGTCGCTGGAAGTTCTGCAAGATCGAGCAGTGCACGACAGATCAGTAGAGAAGGAGGACGGCACCATCAGGATCGCCCGGGCAGGAAGGGTCCGCCCGGGAACCGCAGGCCCCGGATTGGAAGGTGGTCCCCGGTCACGCAGCCGCGATCCCCGCGCCTCGCCCTTCCTGGTAGTGGCGCGGACAACGGAACCCGGTGTACATAGCCGGTAGATGGTGTTAATCCCCCAGGGGCCCTGGCGTCGTACAGCGCCAGGGCCCCTCGACGCGCGAACCGAGAGGTGCCAGTGGCCCCAGACAACCCCACCACCTCGTCGAGCAACCTCGACGACGAGGATTACCCCGCCTACACCATGGGGCGGGCCGCCGAAATGCTCGGCACCACCCCCGCCTTCCTGCGGGCCATCGGCGAGGCGAAGCTGATCGTTCCCCTGCGCTCCGAAGGCGGGCACCGCCGCTACTCGCGCTACCAGCTCCGGCTCGCCTCCCGAGCCCGCGAACTCGTCGACCAGGGCACGTCCGTTGAGGCGGCCTGCCGCATCATCATCCTCGAAGACCAGCTCGAAGAGGCCCAGCGACTCAACGAACAGCTGCGCAACCCGGAGACCTCGCCGGACTCCACGGCAGACGCCTGACACTTCCCGATCCCTGCGACGCTCCGGCCTCCGGCTGCCGCCTGCGGGGCCCGGCCCCCGCTCCGCGCCGTGAGTCGCGACCGCGAAGTGACGATGCGCATCCGCTGGGAGGCGTTCCTGTGTGCCGTCCAGGAACGCGGTGAGCACCCCGCTCAGGGAGAGGAGCGGGGTGCTCACCCGCCGCGCTCGCGCTGCTGGGCGCCCACTATGGCGGCCGGGCGCGGGCCAAGGTGGCGGCCGGGCTCGCGGGGACTTCGCGCTGGCGCTGCTCGATCTGCCCAGGCCGCCGCCCTCCCCTCTTCCTCCGGGCGGTTCATCCGCGCCACCGCGGAATGGATTTAAGGGAGCCACCGAGAAGACCGCCGCCTGGGATGTCAGCGCGGTCCTCAGCGTGGTGGCCGACACGCCTGACGACACGCTGATGTGCCAGACCCTGCACCAGGTGCCCCCGGGCTACGACCTGCTCTTCGGCCGACCACAGCCAACCTGCCCCGGCCCTGCCGTCGCGGGCAGATGTACCCGTCGGCGCCGAGCCGGTGGTCAGTGCCGTGGCGTCGGCCCCGCGGGTTGATTCCAATAGCCGCCCGGTGCGGGAAAACTCTTTTCGCCGCTACAGAAGTACGAATAGTGCCCGAGGAGAAGTGTTGCCTTGGCGAATCCGAAACCAAGAAGCATCGCAATAGACGGGGTCACCGTGTTACGGTTACGACCAGTTGCAGTTGTGGTTCCCTAAAACTTCAAGCGCTCCTCCGGGATCCCCGGAAAGAGCCTTGGGTGTTTCCGTTTCGCGGAGGGTTATCATCGCGGCAACTCCGGCTCCCGCGCAGTGCGGGTTCCGGGTACCGCCTTGAAGGAGATGTATTTTGGTTACTGGCACCGTGAAGTGGTTCAACTCGGAAAAGGGCTTCGGCTTCATCGAGCAGGAGGGCGGCGGCGCTGACGTGTTCGCCCACTACTCGAACATCAACGCCACCGGATTCCGTGAGCTGCTCGAAGGCCAGAAGGTGAGCTTCGACGTCACGCAGGGCCAGAAGGGCCCGCAGGCGGAGAACATCGTTCCCGCCTGACGCTGACGCGCACGAGGAGCTGGGGCACGCACCTGCGTGCGGCCCCAGCTCCTCGCATTATTCCCACTCGCCCCCGCAGCAACGGAGACTCTTCCCCCCGGGGCGAGTGAATGGGGACAGGACTGCCTGTCGCACCCCCAGCCGCGGGACAACGTGCCCCCGGCTACCCGGCGCCCATTTATCGGCCAACTTCTCCGTTGATGGCCGGGTGCCTTTCATGACGACCCCGCCGCCTTTACGGCTCCGGAGTGTTTCGTCTTTTTCTTCGGCCCGATCTTGTGAATTTCCATGCGGCTGCGCAAGGCTGCGATGAATTCCTCGAATCGTGCCGCATCGAGGAAGGTTCTGCATGAACCACACCGCTCGCACCACCGCCGGCCCTTCACACCGCGCCCCCGCCGGTGCCAATCGCCGCCCGCACCAGACCAACCGACGTGGCGGGCCGACCCGTACGTCCCAAGGGGCGCGCGCCGGCAAGGGCCGCCCGACCGGCCCGCCGAGGGAGTTCGCCCTCCCCGTCACGCACACCCCGCCGCTGCCGGCCGTCGAGACATTCGCCGACCTGGAGATGCCCGACCGCCTGAAGACCACGCTCCGCGCGCACGGCATGAGCGCCCCCTTCCCGATCCAGGCCGCGACGCTGCCCAACGCGCTGGCCGGCCGGGACGTCCTGGGCCGCGGCCGGACCGGGTCGGGCAAGACCCTCGCCTTCGGTCTCGCACTGCTAGCCCGCACCGCGGGGCAGCGAGCCGAGCCCCGGCAACCGCTGTCCCTGGTCCTCGTCCCCACCCGGGAGCTGGCCCAGCAGGTCACGGCCGCCCTCACCCCGTACGCCCGCGCACTGCACCTGCGGCTCACCACCGTCGTCGGCGGCATGTCCATCGGCCGTCAGGCACGGGACCTGCAATCCGGCAGCGAGGTCGTAGTTGCCACCCCGGGCCGCCTCAAGGACCTGCTCCAGCGCGGCGACTGCCGCCTGGACCAGGTGGCCATCACGGTCCTGGACGAGGCCGACCAGATGGCCGACATGGGCTTCATGCCCCAGGTGACCCACCTCCTCGACCAGGTGCGTCCCGGCGGGCAACGGCTCTTGTTCTCCGCCACCTTGGACCGCAACGTCGACCTGCTGGTCCGCCGCTACCTGAGCGACCCGGTGGTCCACTCCGTCGACCCCTCCGCCGGCGCGGTCACCGCCATGGAACACCACCTCTTGCACGTACACGGGGGCGACAAGCAGGAGGCGACCACGCAGATCGCCGCCCGCGACGGCCGGGTGATCATGTTCCTGGACACCAAGCACGCCGTGGACCGCCTCACCCGGCACCTGCTCGCGGTCGGGGTGCGCGCCTCGGCCCTGCACGGCGGGAAGTCGCAGTCCCAACGCACCCGCACCCTCACGGCGTTCAAGTCCGGCCACGCGAACGTCCTGGTCGCGACCAACGTCGCCGCCCGCGGCCTCCACGTCGACAACCTCGACCTCGTCGTCAACGTCGACCCGCCCACCGACCACAAGGACTACCTGCACCGCGGCGGACGCACCGCACGCGCCAGCGAGTCCGGCACCGTCGTAACCCTCGTTCTGCCCGGACAGCGCCACAGCATAAACCGCATGATGTCGCACGCCTCCATCACGGCCGAGCAGACCCGAGTCCGCCCCGGCGAAGCCGACTTGGGACGCATCACTGGTGCGCAGATGCCTTCGGGCGTCCCGCTCACCGTCGCGGACACCGAGCCGCCCAAACCCGCGGTCCCTGCGCAGCGAACGCGGCGCAGCCGCTCTGCACGCCGGCGACGCCGCCCCTCCGTCAACACGGCCGCATAGCCCCGGCCCTGGCCGTTCCGCAGCCAGTCGGTCATGCATGCAGTCGACAGAAGGAAAGCCCCCGCGACACAGATCGACAGCCAGGCCCTCCCGAAGGCGAGTGCAGTCCTCACTGTCGCCGAGGCGATGGGCGCGCCCGGCCCGCAAGCGGACGAGCACATGATGGTCGACGTGGCCCTCTCCGTCGCGGTCAGCGCCCGTGTCCAGCACCTGGTGCTCCACGACGACGGCCGCTGCTCCGGCCTGGTCACCCACGCGGAACTCACCGCCCACCGCGGCGGCAACTGGTACACCGATCACACCCAGCTTCGCGACATCCCTTGCAACCGGGGACCGTTTCCCTCCACCACGGAACAGCTCAGCGACGTGGAAGCCGGAATGCGGCATCACGCCCTGCACCTATCCCCAGTGGTCGATGAGGACGGATACACCCTCGGCATTCTCGGGCTCATCCCCTGACCAGGAGTTCGACAGTCAGCCTCGGTCGGGTCGAGGTGCAACGCCAGTTGTACAGCGCTCACCGCGCGACCTCGTGTCGCACGGTGAGCGCTGCAGTTTGGCCGATCGGGGGCCGGGTCCTGAGCTGGCTCGTGGACCGACAGGGGTAGTGCCAGCGCCGGCATCGGAGCGACCCAGGATCGTGATGACTTCGGGATCGTAGAGGGGTCTGCACTCACAGAGCGGGCCCCTCTACGAAAGAGGGCGTCGTCATCACGCAAGAACGATGTTCTCGGCCGCAGGACCCTTCTCGCACATCACGATCTCGAAGCTGACTTTCTGGCCTTCGAGTAGCTCAAAACAGTCCTGGACGGCGATGTTCGAGAAGTGGGCGAACACGTCAGCACCGCCGTCCTCCTGCTCGATGAAGCCGAAACCCCTTGCTGCGTTGAACCACTTCACAGTGCCGGACGCCATGTCATGCCTCCTTCTGGTCAACGCGCCGGTATCCGCAATTGCAGATACTCGGTTGCCGAGATGGCGCCCCGCCCGGACGTCGCGACTGGAGACAGAGTTCACTTTCCGGCTACTGAAACACAGGCGACGGCCTTGGGGTTCGGGGACCACTACTGCAACTGGAAGCGACGCTAGCATGCACCAGTAGCCTTCGTATAACTGGTAGTTCCTACTCAACGCCTGGGACAAAAACTCTCGTCGGCCGCGACACCAAACTCTGACCTCGCGGCAACAAATATCAGCCGGTTGCAGTGCAGTATTTCTTGAAATCCCCGTCTGGTGCCCGGCTCCCGCGGAACTGCCCGTCGCATCAGCGTTCTTGTGATCGCGTCATCAGCCCGTCTGCCAGCCCCGGCAGTATGCCCTGGACCAGGTGGGTGCGCTGCGGACAGCGGAAGGCGATACCTCACTCAATACGAGCAGCTAAGGGCTGTCCCGTAAGTGATGTTCCAAGTCTCACGCCCTGACCCGGAAGGCCCATACACGGGTGTTGTGGACGCCAGCTCCCGTGGATCGGGTTGGGATAGGACGTTGTGTCTCGCGGGTTTTCCGCTGGCGGAGTGCCTGGATGGCAGGCATCGGAGTCACGGGGTTCGGTTTCACGCCTCACCTTCCACGCCGGATGCGTCAGGTGAGCAGACCGGCGCTGACCAGCCAGATGTGTTCGCAGGTCGAGGATGCCTTTTGCAACTCCTGGTGGGGCTCTTGCGAGGCGTGGTAGAAGGTCCGCTCGATCATCCAGCACAGGGCGCGTGCCATCGCCGATGCCTGCTGCGGTTCGGTGCCGGCCTCGACACCGGCTCGCTCCAGGACGGCGGTGATCGCCGTGATGAACAAGTCAGCTGTGTGGCTCCAGAGTTCACCGATCTCTGGCACGGTCAGCGAGAGGTCGATCGCGGTGCGCATGACCAGGCCGTGCTCGTTCCACAGTTCGACCGTGCGCCGCATGGCCACCGCGATGGCCTGACGCGGCTCCTCCGCCTCCGCGGTGACCCGGGACCGCTCCCACAGATGCTCGACGGTCCGGGCCACCAGCGCGGTGACCACTTCCTGCTTGGAGCCGAAGTAGAAGTACAGGGATCCGCGGGTGATGCCGGCGCCCTGCGCAATGTCGCCGACGGTCATGGCCTCGTAGCCCTTCTCCGCCAGCAGGGCCTCGCAGGTGTCGAGGATGGCCCGCTCCCGGACATCCCCTTTGCGCTCGGTGGTGCGGCGGCCGCGCCCGGAATGGTGCTCGGGCATCAGAGCTGAGCGCCTTCGGCGAAGTCAGTCGTACGCGAGAGCGCCTCCCACGCGCGGATGTCCTCGTCAACGGCCGTGCGGGCGGCGGCGACCAGCCGCAGCGCGTCCGAGCCCAGGACGAGGTGGGCCGGCGGCTGCTCGACCGAGGCGATGTGCACGACCGCCTCCCCGGCCCTGGCCGGGTCGCCCAGCTGGTTTCCGCTGGCCTTCTGCCGTGCCTCACGGATGGGGGTGAACAGCTCGTCGTAGTCGTCGACGGTCCGCCCGGCGCGCGTCATGGACCTTCCGGCCCAGTCGGTGCGGAAGGAGCCGGGCTCGATCGCCGTCACGTGGATCCCGAACTGTGCGACCTCCTTGCCCAGTGCCTCGAGGATGCCCTCCAGGGCGAACTTGCTGCCGCAGTAGGCGGACATTCCAGGCACGGCCATGAGCCCGCCCATGGAGGTGACGGCCATCAGGTGTCCGCGGCGGCGCCTGCGCATGTGCGGCAGCACCGCCTGCAGCGTGGCCACTGCTCCGAACACGTTGACCTCGAACTGCCGCCGCACCTCGGCCAGCGGGGTTTCCTCGAAGGTGCCCTCCAGGCCGTAGCCGGCATTGGCGACGGCAACATCGATAGGGCCGACGCTCCGCTCCACCTCGGCGACTACTCCGGAGACGGCGTCATCGTCCGTCACGTCCAGCAGGCGACCATGAGCATCACCGGGCCTGAGTTCTTCGAAGGCCCGCAGGTCCTTCTCGGAGCGGACGGTGCCGACGACGGTGTGACCTGCGGCCAGGGCGGCCTCGGCGAAGGCACGCCCGAGGCCCGTGCTGACGCCGGTGATAAGCCACTTCTGCTGCTGCACTACTCCTCCACAAAGGTCGCGTGAGGAGCCGGCCTGCCCCCCTCAACCAGAGAGTCTACACGTCGTCGTTTTTTATCAACGCAGTGTCGATTCTGTAGCCCCAACGGCATCATGCTCAGCCGAGGTCGGCCCCGGCCCCTCGCCGACCGCTCGCCACGGCTGAAACGATCACGGTGTGACTGGAGTGATCACGTCGTCAGTGCCGTCCTGGAGAGGTCCCTTTACGGGACTGAGCCCGCGCTGCTTCGGCAAGTTGGTAGCCGCAGTACGACGTGAGCGGGCCGCTGATCGACCGCGCGGCCGGCCCTGGAGTCTGTCGTTGGAGGATCGCGTCCTGCTGGTCACGGCGTGCTGGCGCACAAACTTGACGATGCGCCAGCTGGCGCCGCTGTTCGAGGGTTCGGGATCTCCAAGTCGGCTGCAGACCGCATCATTGACCACCTCGGTCCGCTGCTGGCACTCCGGCAACGGAGCCGGTTCCGCAGGGACACCGTCCTCATCGTCGACGGCACCCTGGTGCCCACCCGCGACCACTCGGTGGCCGAGCAGTCGAAGAACTATCGATACTCCACGGCCCATCAGGTTGTGATCGATGCCGATACCCGCCGGGTCGTAGTCGTCGGCCAGCCCGTGCCGGGTAACCGGCATGACTCCCGAGGCTGGAAGGAGTCCGGCGCCAAAGCCGCCGTCGGGAACACGATGACAATTGCCGACGGCGGCTATCAGGGCACTGGCCTGGTCATCGCGCACCGCCGCCGCACAGGCGAAGAACTGCCCTCCTGGAAGGAGCAACACAATCGAGAACACAAACAGATCAGGGCTCGCGTTGAGCACGTCTTCGCACGCATGAAGAGCTGGAAGATCCTTCGCGACTGTCGCCTCAAAGGCGACGGCGTCCATCACGCCATGCTCGGCATCGCCCACCTGCACAACCTCGCCCTCACAGGATGGAGGGCCCCAGAGTCGGTGAGCCGTGCCCGAACGCACTTACGGGACAGCCCTTAGTGCGCGTCCGGCGCCATGAGCACGTTCTCTGCGTACAGCTCGTCCGAGACGCGCTCGACGAGCATGCGGAAGTCATGCAGCGGGACGCCACGAATCTGCTTGATCTTCCCTTCAACCAGGAAGGAGGCCCCACACGCGATGCGGCGTGAGGTACCGTGCGCTGAGGGTCTTTGTGCTCCTCACCGCGGAACGGGCGACGGGTTGGCGGACCAGTCGGCAGGCAGGAAGCCACCGCGGCTCATCCACTCGTCCAGAGCCGCGAAGCGTTCGAGCACTTCGCTGAGCTCTCCACCCCAACTACCCTCAGGGTCGGCGTCTACAGCGTCGATTCGCGTAACAGCCGCTCGCAAGAGCTGGAGCCCAACGTCCGGGTCCATGGTGTGAACTCCCTTCACCGGAACGTGAGTTGTCCGCTACCGCGGACGGATGGTGCCCACCCAAATACGGTGACGAACTGCCACCGATTACCGACCACACGGGAGGAAATTCGAATTTCTCGCCACGACCACATGGAAACGGCCCCTGAAGCCACTCAACTTCAAGGCCCGCCCCAAGCCGTGCAGCTCTACCCGGTCACGCCCTCCGAGCACTCCGATACACCAGATCATCGCGCGCGCCGTCAAGCCTCCCCTTCAACGGGCGCCATTCCTTGACCGCAGCGTCATCCGCACGCTGCACTTTGGAGGACGAATTCCGGGGCCCGCCAAACAACCTCTGCGCAACCTGCCCCAGAACTCCGGCCCGCCCCAAGTCGGTTGCGCATGCACCGATTTCGAGCACCGTGCGGAGTACGGGGAAGTCCTCACCATCACCCCACGCCATCCGGAAGATCTCTTCGCTGTGGCTCGCCAGGTACGGCACCGTGGCGAGGGGATCCAGAAGTTCGGGATGATCTTCTCCGCCAGCGATCATATCCGAGGCGTCAGGACGGCCGCTCAGCCGGTAGCCGTTCCGCGCAGCGGCATCCCGCACAGCCCAGTAGCGCACCGTCGCCCGGCTGACCACGATCACTTCTCCGTCACGGCGAACGTACTGCCATGCCATCGGCTCTTGCGTGGCCAGCCAGACCGCTGCCACCTCAGAGGTGGCGATGATCTTCCCTAGGCGCCTGGCGAACAGGAACACGGAGTCCTGCGCCACGTCGTCACTCACGTCGTCCGTCCCGTACGGCGCCTGGCCGCTGTGGGCCACCGTGCCGCTGCCGTTCATACGCTTCCGAGACCGGGTCGCGTCAACGGCACGGCAGTAGCCGCGAGATATCTTGCGGAGTTCCGCGAAGTCCTCCGATGTCACCCGTAACATCTCCTGCCGGGAGACATCCATGATTGAATTGCCCACGATCATTCCCCGATCGCTCCCGATGCGCACCCTTTGCGCTGCATCTCGGCAATTCCATTGTCCCGCAATTCAGTGCCAATTCAATGGGGTTAACGAAAGCGGACGAACTTACGTGCGACTCATCGACACTCCCACCCAATAGATTCCGAAAATCACCATTCAATTTTCCCGCCACCCCTTTCAAGGAAAGAATTGAATGAGCCTCCAATTGAGTAAATCACCCGCTCGACTCAACCACTCTCTAGTTCACAACACCCTGCACCCTCCCAAACTGAGTACAGTGCCTCTACGTACTCGAGTTGCGTCACCCCTAAGAAGGGCGCAGACCGCCGTGGCCTGCAACAACACCGGGACGCCGCCCTTCCGCCCTAACGGGAAAAGAGATAGGTAATGGGGTTGGCATACGGATCGGCAAACGCGTAGGCGGAAGCTCCGCCAAGACGATCACTTCGAACTGGCCGTCACCGGCCGTCGGTTGCCGCCCGCGCCGCCAGAACCGGAATGGATGCGATCTTCGCCGGGTCCAGGTGCTCCCACACCAGCCCGGCCGGCCGGTGCGGCGCCGTACAGGTGATGATCTCGTCGGGGGTGACGATGAGGTCCACGCCAAAGTCGTGCTCGCCGGCCGGGAGTTCCTCCTCGAGGACCTGGAGCGCGTGCACCGTGGTCACCACCACGGTGTGCTCACCGATCAGACCCGCTTCCCGCAGGAAGGCGAGCTCCAGGTCCGAGTAGCCGGCGCCCTTCCCCAACCGGACCCCGGCGCGGTTCACCGCCACGCTGCCGACCACCACCAGGTCCACCGGGCGAAGCTGCTCCACACCGACGCGCGGTGCCACGGTGGCCGCCACCTTGCTGGAGGCGGCCTCCTGCGGCGGCACCGGAAGCTGGGCGGGGTCGAGCAAGTAGAACGGCTTCGGGTCGGCCAGCTTGGGCACCGCCATGAAGACGGTCTTGCCTTCGCTCAACGCCCGCGCCCGCACGGGGAGCTGCGCCTTGTCCGGCACGGCCTTGATGAACTCCGCTCGCGGCCAAAAAAACAGCCCGGCCAGGCGCTCCGCTGCTTGCTCCGCCCCTCGGAAGTTGGGGATGCGGCCATGGGCCGAGCCGGCCTGCACGACCTCGTGCATGTCGAGCAGGTCCCAGACGCGCTCGCGTACGCGCTGCTTGTCCTCGTCCACGGGTGTGGGCACGGTCGACTCCTTCATGCCGCGGTCACGTCGCTTCCATCAACGCCCTCAGACGGTCCTGCGCTTCCTGAACCGCCTGCTCGTTGCGCCAGGGACGCAGTTCCCGGGCCGCTCGGAAGACGAGGTTCATCCCGCCCCCTCCACGTGTGCCGCGCAGTTCGTCCGCGGCGTCGTTGAACGCGGCGAGCGCTGCTTCCAGCACGCATGGCGTTCGATGCCCGAGTCCGCGGCGTGGCCCCCGTGGCCCACCCCCACCTCGCCGGCGTCGACCACCGTTCCAAGGCCCCGCATGCGGAGGGAGGCGCGTCGGCCTGCCTCCCATAGCGACTCGACCGCATCGCACCAGATGTCCAGGTCTGGGGCGGCGCTCAGCTCCCTGGACCGGGCCTTGCCCCGATGGGAGGCGCGGGCCCAGTTCTGGGGGTCCTTGAGGGACATCAGGGCGGGAGTCCAGGCGCTCACGTCGTCGCGGTAGGCGAAGATCCCCGCCTCGCCCAGGGACTCGACGAGCCCGGGCGTCGGGTGAGCGATCACGGGGATGCCGGAGGCGAATGCCTCGATCGCCACCCGCCCCCAGGGCTCGTAGATGCTGGGCATCAGCATGACGCGCGAGCGGCTGTAGACGTGCTCGTGCATGCCCTTTCCCGATACGCCGTCGGCGACTTCGCAGTTGGGCAGCCGGGGCGGCGGCATGATCTGCTGCCCGTAGGCGCCGCGCACGCCGAGGAACTTCCACTTCGGCGTCCACGCGGCGATCTGACAGAACAGGTCGCCGCCCTTGTCTCCGTGCAGGTTCACCAAGGTCGCATGCTCGCCCGGCCCGGTGCGGTACTCCTCCGCGATCGCGGGAGGGCGCACGACGACCGTCCGCTTGGGCAGGAACTCCTGGGGGTAGCGGGCGTAGTAGATCTCGCCGTCCCGCCGGATCCACTCGCTGTTGTAGACCACGAGATCGGCCCCGGCCGCGTTGTGGAAGCTGGCGGCGAAGTTGTCGTGGCAGATCACGATCACGGGTATCCGGCGGGCGGAGGCCAGGCCCGACACGAGGGGCACGTTCTCGAAGTGGGACAGGAGCACATCCGCCTCCTGCACGTGGGCGGCGAAGTCGGCGCCCTCCTGATACGGGATGACGCGCACCCCGTCGATCTCGTAGGTCCTCTCGATGCTCACGAACAGGCACCGCAGGCACGACAGAGCAGGTCACCCCTGCCGCGCATTGCCCGCACAGACCACCCCTGCCGCCCAGGCGCAGGACACGCGGCCCGCCAGCCCCAGGCGCGGATCCGCTCCCGTGACCGGACCACTGCCGATCGCTGAAGTGCGCGGTGCCCGCTGTGGGGCGTGGAAGCTTGCCCTGACACGAACACAGCAGGGCAAGTAGCAGCAGCGCGAACCATCACAAGAACACGTCTTGTGACGATGCTCTACCTCTTCTTCAGTCATCGTTCAACTTCTCCAGCGTGCCATTGGCTCCGGGGACATAGACTCTCCGACTGTTCTTCTCGATCTTGCGGATGACCTCTCCGGCAAGGTCAAGGCCTTGCATTTCGGCGAGTGCGACGAGGTAGAGGAAGATGTCGGCGAGCTCTTCTCCTCTGTCGGGTAGCCCTTTGCGCCATGCGGTGAATGCCTCGCCGACCTCAGCGGTGAGAAGGCCGAACTCAAGCGGGATGTCGCTGGTGTTGAAGCCCTTGGCAGTCTTGTTTTCCCAGGCGAGTTTCTGGGCTTCCGCGATGTCCACTCGTGCTCCCCTCGACGGTGCTGGCGACGTTTCGGGGGAACCCTAGCGATGCTCGGGAGTCGGATGCGGTTTTTTGCGGTGTCCGTCATCCTCCGGTGGAAAGCGGGCGTGTGCTGGTGTCGTAGGTCAGGACCGGGGCGTAGTGGCTCAAGGTGGCGAACGCGCGCTGGTAGGCGCGGTAGAGCTCGGTGATTTCGTGCATGCCGGGGGCACGTCCGTCACGGAGCTGCAGCCGGTGCCGCAGCGTGGTGGAGGGCGCGGTGACGTGAAGGAATATCCCGCCGCGATACTCAACCAGTTGTGCAAGGTCCAGGACCTGACTCCAACTGAGACGGGAGTGGCCGCGATAGAGCGGGCCGTACACGAGTTCGCTGAGGAAGCAGCGGTCGAGCACCAGTCGGCCTGGCCTGGCGAGGAGGTCGCGATAGCGGCTCATCACGTCCTGATGGTCCGGAGTTCGGGGGGAGTGGACAGCCGCGAAGCGGTGGCGGTCCACGAGGACCGTGGCGAAGGTGCTCTTCCCTGCTCCGTCGCATCCGTCGAGCACGACGGTCCGGTGGGCGGCGACGTGCTCGATGGTCACTGGCGTAACCATGCTGCGGCTTCCCCGGTGCAGGTGAACGTCGCGGTGAGGCCGTATTGGACCATCAGGTTGCGGTGGTTGGGTTCGCGGCCAGCGGCGTGAGTGTATGTGGCTCGCGGCAGGTAAGCGGCGACGGGTCGCCCGGTGGCGCAGGCGGCGCCGATAAGCAGGGCGGCGCCGGGCGGCGTCTCGGCACCGCAGACGTCGATGACGATCCGGGGAGCGGTGCTTGCCCGCAGCCAGTCGGCTCGCGCCGCCGATGCGGCGTCAGGATGATTGAAGCGAGTTGGACCGTCTGCGCGGATGCCGTGGGCAGTGAGATCGGTGAGCAGGTTGTCTTCGGCTGCGGCATAGGGGGACGGCTCCACGTACACGGTGTCGTCGGCACGTGCGGGTGACTCGTGCACGCCAGTAGCGGAGGTGGGGAGGTGGAGAATCGCTTCGGTGCACGCACGTACGGCATGGTGAATCTGCAGTTGATTACGGGCGGCGAAAGCGGCGAACCGCGTGCTTCCTGCCGTCCCTGGCACGGGACCGAGTCGAGGCGTGCGGAGGATCTGGGTGGCCACGGCGTCCAGCAGCGGGTCGGGGAACGGGGTGTGCTGGCTGGCGGGTGCGGTGGAATAGTCCTGGAAATCGGTAGTCATCACGACGATGGGCACATGCAAGGCGGCGGCGTAGCCGATTTCCATGCAGACGCCGTCGTCCACGCTCGGGCCGTGCATGATGGCGATCAGGGCGCGGAGGCGGGGCAGCCGGTCACAGTCGAGCTCGAAGACACGTTTGCCTTTGACGTCGGCCACCAGGTCTTCTTCGGCCGTGTCGCAGAAGGGCAGGAAGATCTGGTCTTCGCCGATCTTGAGGGCGAGTTCGTGGGCGAGCTGGGCCGCAAGTGCCCGGTCGTGGGCGGCGAACAGCCGGTGGGCGATGTAGTACATCGGGCCTCCTGTCGTTCGGTCAGGATTGGGGTCGACGTGGAGTGGGCAAGGGCAGCGGCCTTTGGGTGGTGTACCGGGTGGCGGCGCGCACGGCCTGGTCGAGGGAGATCGCGGGTGTCTGGCCGCGGGCGCGCAGGGCCAGGTAGGTGCCGGCCAAGGTGTCTCCGGCGCCGGTGAGTTGCCGCAAGCGCACCGTCGGCGGGGTCACAAGGTGATGCAGGTGTCCGTGCAGGAGGACTCGTGCGGCGCGGGGGCCGTCGCTGACGATGACTTCGCGGCAGGTGCGCTCAGGGAGGGTGGCGGAGAGGATGCGGTGCTCCTCCGCGTTGGCGAAGATCGCGACGGCGTGGTGCAGCCACGCCGCGGCGGCGGGGATCATCTGTGGCGCGCTGGGCAGGTGGAAGTCGAGGCTGAAGGTGCGGCCTTGTGCGGTCAGCGCCTGAAGGATGGCGGGGACGTCGAGTGGCTTCCTGCAGCTGATGTGGAAGGCATCCGGCAGTCGCTGGTTGATGATCTTCAGGGCGTGTTCGGTGAGTTCGGCGCCGATGGCATAGTCCGCGTCCACCGAGCGGATGGTGCCGTGCTCGTCGTAGCGGATGGTGAAGGTGGTCGATGCTCGCGTGCCGCTGTGCACCAGGGACCAGTCCAGCCCGAAGAGGCGTGGGTCTGTGGGCAGATGGGATAGGTCGGGGCCGAGCGCGGCGACGGGCGCAGCTCGATGACCTGCGCGGACAGCGGCAATCGACAGGTGTAACGCGGCCCCACCGAGTTGCCTGCCGGGCAGCTGCCCCGGGCGGTGGATGTGGTCGCGGGAGATGTTGCCGATGACGGCGGTGCGCATCAGGTGCTCCCGGCTCGCGCTGCGGCGTGCTGGCAGTCGGTCACCGCGGCGCACAGGGGGCGGTGCGGACACAGCCGGCCCGGCGGGCGGTTGAGATAGAGCCGCTTGAAGTAGATGAGCGTCAGATGGGTCCACCATGTCGGGGTGACCGAGGCCGGGATGGTCACGCGCCTGCCGACAGCGAGTTGGCGCAGCGTGTCCGCGTGGCGGTCTGCGGCGTCCTCCAACAGTCGCCGGAACTCCTCGTGGGCGGTCGGTCCGGTGGACAGATCGAAGCCCAGCGCGGGTGCGAGCTTGGTGACCATCCCGGAGTCGACCGGGACGATACCGCAGTGGTATCCGCGGGCGTAGAGCACCGCGCACTGGGCTACTTTGAAGGAGGCGCCGTGCACCTGTTCGGCGAAGGCTGCGATCAGCTCGTCGGCCGGCATGGACGTCAGATCAGTGCCCTCGCGGTCCCACCGGGCCAGCGTCTCGGCGAGTGAACGCAGGTAGCTGATGCGGGCGTCAGGCAGGCCGAGCGGGGCGACGAGGTCGCGGGCGTGGTCGTCGTCGATCGTCGCGAGTGTGTCGAATCCGAGAGCCGCGGCGCGACGGAGAACGGTCGTGTAGGTGCCGACCATGCGGTAGTTGATGCGGGTCGACCAGCCGGCGGCCAGCATCCGCGTCCGCCAGTCCCTGATCGCGGTGGGCCACCAGGTGTTGTGATCGTGGTTGGCCTCGACCTCAGCCCGCACATCGGGCAATGCGTTGGCTCGGACGGCCAGGGCGAGGATCTTGTCGGCGGCGTGCTGGCCGGGTTGGGTCACGAGCACGAGCATGCTCCCTGATGGGCGGGAGCTGTGTAGGTGGCAAGGGCGAGATTCGAGGTGAGCACCGGCCGGGACAGTGCGTGGCTCAACAACCGCGCGGCGGCCAGCGTGCGCCATCCGGTACATGACAGCACCAAGGCGTCGCAGGCCTCGACGGCGCCGGGCGGGAAGCTGGCGCACAGCTCGAGAATCTGCCGCGGGGTGATGGACGGGTAGGCCTCCTCGAGGCCCAGACTGGTGTGGGCCAGTACCTGGATGCCGCGCGCCGTGATGGCGTGGGCCTCATGCACCGTGACGGGCTCCGGGTAAGGGGTGGCCAGCAAGATGCGGTGCAGTCGGCGTCCGTGCAGCTGGGAGGTGAGTGCGTCGAACGCCGTCACCACACCGGTGGGCAGGCTGGGGCCGCCGGTGAAGCCAGCGGATGTGCAGGCCAGGAGGGTGGTCTGCAGGGGTAGATGGCGCAGCGATTCGACGGCCTCCGCCGCGGCGGAGCGCAGTTCGTGCAGGAAGGTACGGTCGAGGATGGTGGTGCGGGAGGCTGGCACGAGCCGAGCGTAGTGAAACACCACGTCCTCCTCGGCGAGTTGCGGCAGTTCCTCCTCCACAACCCGGTTCGCCCAGGGCAGCAGCACCCCCACATGCCGAGTCACCCGTGGTTCGAGCAGACTCTCGTGCGCATCAAGCGGCATGATGGCTCCCGTAAAGCACGCGCGGGGCATGGCCGGTGACGGTGATGTTGGCCGGGGTGCCCACCGGGACAACCGCGCCCGGCTCGATGATCTGGATGGCATAGGAGCCCAGGCGGCGGAAGCAGGTGCCGCGCTCGTCGATGAAGTACGCGTGTACACCGGGGATGGCCAGCCCAGTCGGATAGACCCGCTCTTTCATCGGCCGGTCCCAGATCTGGTCGATGTCGGTCTTCCAGGTCTCGAAGTGCGTCGCTGATGGGAGGCCCTCCAAGCTCCCTTCGTCCTCAGCCAGCGGCGTGCCGGGGAAGGCGCGGGCCTGGCGCACGTTAGTGCGGTGGCACTGCAGCCCCGCGTCCAGGATCCGCTGCAGCGCCTTGAGGTTGGCCAGGTGCGTGGCGTGGCTCTCGCCGGGAAGACCGTAGATCAAGTTGAGGCCGGGCAGCAGCTTGGGGAGACCATCCGGGCCGCGCTCGGCGCCGGCCTCGTTCACGTGCTCCACCGCCCGCAGCAGGATCTCCTCGGTGCACGTGAGGTCGTTGCGGTTGATGACGACCGGGTCGAAGGACTCAATGCCCAGGGGTGCGCAGTTGCCTTCGGTGCACAGCTCGGCAACCGTGGCCGCTATGCGCTTGCCCACCGGAGCGGCCACGGCCAGAGGATCGGCGTTGTCGATGTGCAGCATCTCCAGCTCGCCGCACTGCTCACGGATGCCGCCCAGCAGCCGGCGGATCGCCTCCGCATCCCGGTTCTGGTAGGAGAAGAAGCAGGTCTGCTGCCCGATCCGGAAGTGCCGCACACCGGCTGCGTAAAGCTGCCAGACCTCTTCGAGCACGTCTTCCACCGGGCGGTGTACGACGGCTGGCGACTTCGCCGGCTCATTGCAGAAGCGGCAGAAGATCCGGCGGGTGCAGCCGCGGTACAGCTCCAGCTCCGCCACCGGCTGCCACGGAATCTGCTCGATCAGTCCGGCGAAGGACTGCCGGTCGGCGCGCAGTTGCTCGTACGCCGCAGGAACCTGGCTGCCCAGCGCCAGCGATCCGGAAGAGATGGTGTGAGTGTGCACGGCATCGAACAGCCCGGCCCAGGCGGCGGGTTCAGTCAGGGCGTAGGTGGCCATCGGGCCGAGCAGGTACCGGCGTCCGCGCACGCACGCCACCGCGCGGGCGATGTCCTCGGCGGAGCCGTTGACGGCATGCAGGTGCCTCGACGGCACCTTGTCGCCAGCCACCACGACCACCGCCGGGGCATTGCGCAGCAGCTCAATGGCTTTGTCCCGGTTGCCCGTGGTCGAGTACGTCATCCGGTCGCAAAGCGGCGGCTGCACCAGTGGCTCTCCGCCGGTCAGACACCAGCGGACATCGTCGATGGTCACATAGCGCACGTCCGCCGCGAGACGCAGCCGCGTAAGCACCGCGTACGCCTGCCGCACGTATGCCGAGAGGAAGGGCGGTACGCCCAGCCCGCTGGGTTCCACCGTGTAGCAGTCTAAGATCACCATGGGTGCGGTCACTGGGACTCCCTCCTACCGACACCAGCCGAAGCCCACGCGGCACCATGTGATGGGTCCTCACTTCTCAGTGTCCGCGCGGTGGGCGCCATTGAGCAGTGCGCGGAGGGGTGCTGAATGCACCGACCGCTCGTCGATCACGCCTACCACGAAGAAGGGCACCCCACTGTGCCCGTCCTCCGCTGGGAACCCACTGTCAGGGTCGCTGGCCTCCGGGTCCGGCATGGCTGTTGCCCCCTGTCGACGGCATGACCTGGGGGGGGTCACCGAGTCCGAGAGGCGCCGTTGGAGACGCTGATGAGAGCTCCGACTACCGCCTGGCCGGACGCAACGCCCGGCACCTGGTGGGCGGCAGGTCTGCATAACGTGGATGCGCGCACGACGCCAACGCCCCGGCCAGCACCACCCGCTCCCGCTGCGGAGGACGAAGTGAATGACCACGACGACGTAGGCGTCTTCCTGGGCCTGGACGTCGGCACGAGTACCCACCACGGACACGGCCTCACGCCGGCCGGCAAGAAGGTCTTCGACAAGCGACTGCCCAACACCGAACCGAAGTTGCGGGACGTCTTCACCAAGCTGAGGGACAAGTTCGGCACCGTCTTGGTGAGCGTGGACCAGCCGGCCTCGATCGGTGCCCTGCCGTTGGCCGTCACCCGGGCCGCGGGCTGTCAGGTCGCCTACCTGCCGGGACTTGCCATGCGGCGGATCGCGGACCTCTACCCGGGTGAGGCGAAGACGGATGCGAAGGACGCCAGCGGTGATCGCGGACGCCGCCCGCACCATGCCCCACACCCTGCGCTCGCTTGCGCTGACCGACGAGATCACGGCCGAGCTGACCGTGCTGGTCGGCTTCGACCAGGACCTGGCCGTCGAGGCCACCCGCACCTCCAACCGGATCCGCGGCCTGCTCGCCCAGTTCCACCCGTCGCTGGAGCGGGTCCTGGGGCCACGGCTCGACCATCAGGCGGTGACCTGGCTGCTGGAGCGCTACGGATCCCCGGCCGCGCGCTGCGCAAAGCCGGACGCCGCAGACTCGTTGAGGTGATCCGCCCCAGGGCGCCGCGGATGGCCACCCGGATGATCAACGAGGTCTTCGAGGCGCTCGATGAGCAGACCGTCGTGGTCCCGGGCACCGGCACCCTCGACATCGTCATCCCCTCGCTGGCCCGCTCGCTCGGCGCCGTCCACGAACATCGACGGGCGCTGGAAGACCAGATCACAGCCCTGCTGGAGGACCACCCTCTTGCCAAGGTCCTGACGTCGCTGCCCGGCGTCGGCGTCAGGACCGCTGCCACACTGCTGGTCACCGTCGGCGACGCAACCGGCTTCCCGACCTCCGCCCACCTCGCCTCTTATGCCGACCTCGCTCCGACAACGAAGTCCTCGGGCACCTCGATCCACGGCGAACATGCCCCATGCGGCGGCAACCGCCAGCTCAAACGCGCGGTGTTCCTCTCCGCCTTCGCTGCCCTGCACGATCCCGTATTCCGCACCTACTACGACAAATGCCAGGCACACGGAAAAACCCACACGCAAGCCCTCCTCTGCCTGGCCGCCAACGGACCAACGGGCTCTTCGCGATGCTCCGCGACGGCACCTTCTACCAACCCAGAACCCCACGCCTCACTTGACGAAAGACATAGAGGCACCCCCGGACTCACGACGTCGGTTCAGGCCCACACGAAGTGGCGGCACTACACCCTGCACCAACCTCAAGGACATGCCCGGCGGTTTCAACTTCCGCCTCTCCTGCGCCCGTCACGACTTCGGCTATCGCAACTACAAGCACCTGATCAGCAAGAAGGCGTTCCACGGTTCCGCCCATGAGCGCCGCGCAGACAGCGCCTTCCTCTCCGACATGCGCCACAAGTGCCGTACACAGCCGAACAAGACGCCCAAGGAACGCAAGCGCTGCCTGAAGGTCGCCAAGGCCTACTACAACGAGGGCAGCTGAACCCGCCACGCCGCAGTTGGGCCGACGTCGCCGCCAGCTCGGAGATGCCCGGGTCGGTGACGTGACGTCACCCGCAAGCGTGGCCGACCTTCACGGCGGAGCTATCGCAACGGCCGCCGCTCGTCGCAGAACGCGGTGGGAGCGGACAGGAACACATCCGCCTTCACCAGCCCGTAGGCGATGTTGAACGTGTCGAGCCAGTACGACCAGCCCCGGATCCCCGCCGCGCTGCTGAACCTGTAGTTCAGCTGCCAGCGCACCCACTGGCCAGGGAGAAGCCGTACCGCCGGGGGCCGTCGGGGCCGGGGCGGCAGGGCGAACAGCGGCCGTATCCGGGGCAGGACGCGCAGTCGCCCGTCGGCCTCACCGAGCTCGACGTCGACCGTCTGCAGGTCTTCCCAGCCGCCGTGAGGCTCGAAGAGGTCGCGCTCATGCATGCGGATCACATGCGCACCGGGGGCCTCGGCCTGCGGGAGGGCGAAGCCGACCGGGGCCGCGTTCCTGCGCGTGGCGGCCTCCCCGCCCCGGGACTCCTTCGTCCAGGACGTCCGGACCCATTGCACGGTGATCTCCACGGCGCTCCCCTGCCGACGCATCGAACACGTCATCCTATGTCCAGAGGCACGAAGCACCGCGGGAGACGCCAGGGAGTTCGGAAAGTCACGAAGACAACGCCAGCCGCGAGACCAGTTCCGTACGGGAGCCGATGCCGAACTTGGAGTAGGCGTTGCCCAGGCGGTATTCGATCGTCTTCACGCTGAGGACCAGCTCGCGGGCTATCTGCCGGTTCGTCAGGCCGCGGGAGGCCAGGCGCGCCACGGTCAGCTCCTGGGCCGTGAGGACCGGGTGCCGTGGCTCGGACGCGGGGTGGGCCGTGTGCCCGCGGGCCGTCAGTTCTGCGCCGCACCTCTCCAGCCGTGCGCTGACCAGGCGCTCGTGGCTGGCGGCGCGGGCAGCACGGTGGTGCCGAGTAGGCCCACTCTCCGGCCTTCCCGGCGCGCTGCGCCTCGGTGTCCTCCGGCCACTCCTCGTCCAGCTCCTCGTCGGCACCGGACATCGACAGATACCGCATGCTGCTGCGGTCTCCGCTGATGCGTGCCAGGAGTTCTTCCGGCTCGATGCCGTGCGCGAAGATCACGCTGTAGCCGGTGTCGAAAAGGCCGGCCATCCACGCGCCGGTTTCCTGCTCGTTGCTCATGCACGCCACTCTCCTCAGCCGCTCCGACCGGCGCCGCTCATGGCGGTGCCGGGCCCAGGCTTCTCCGGCCGCTGCCGCACGCGGGGGTGGTAGGCACGCATACCGGCCGCACCCTCGTCCTGGCGCTGATACCAGTAGCGGTGGTGGAGCCCGCGAACGCGGTCACCGCATCACGGGGAGCCACGCGGTATGCGGCTGCCCGGTTGGCGAGTTCTTCGGCCTCCGGCGGGGGGGGGTGCGGGCGGGCGAGGTGGTTGGTGAGGTTGGCCTCGTCCCAGTGCCGCGGGTACATCCAGACTGGGAAGATGCCGGCCTCGGATGTGGTTCCCGCGCCTGCGGGGTTGTGTCGTTCTCCTCGCCGGGTCGGGCAGGCCGAGGTCGTGGAGGGTGAGGAGACGGCCGAGGCGGCAGGAGAGGGCGAGGGTGCTGGCATCACGTGACGGCCCCGTCTCCTGGGCTGCTCTCGGCTGCCAGGGCGGCGCGCAGCCGCCCGGGTGGGGTGAGGTGGTGCGGGAAGTGCGGGCCACGCGCCCAGTGCAGGGCGGGCGGAGCCACCCGGTACTCGGCCGGCAGGGTCAGCCAGTCCCCCACCGCATACAGCCGCACCATGCTCGGCCACACCACACCGACGCGCGGGATGACGAGGAAGTACGCGTGCTTGGCTTGTGAGGTCTCGCGACTCTCTTGACCGTCTGGCCTCAGGACGCTCTTGACGCAGCGAAGATCTTTCGGCGTTTGCGGTCTCAGGAGTCGCTTGACGGCTTGGCCGGGTTGGAGTGCCGGGCGTGGACGTGCAGGTGCGTGATCGGTGCCGTGTCGCGGCGGGGTTTGGTGGCGAGTTCTTCTTCGCCGTGCAGGATGCGGAAGTAGGTGTCCTCGATGACGACCGTGACGATCTTCCCGGCGTTGGCTCGGCCGAGCTTCAACCGCTGGCCGCCGACCATGATGCGCCCGGTGGTGCCGACGCGGCGCTGGACGCGGATGGAGCCTGCGGGCAGCGGGGTGGAGACCGTGTGGGCTCCGCGCAGCGTGTGGAGCCGGTCGCTGGTGACGGGACAGGGCCAGGTGGCGGCCAGTACGCCTTGGCTGATGGCGTGTATGAGGTAGCCGTCCAGGCGGAGGGTGATGCGCTCTCCGGAGTGGTTCGGACCGAGGAGGTAGGGGCGTCCGGCCACCAGGACACAGCCGTCGCGGCGGACGTTGCGCTCGATCTCGACCGGTTCGCTGGTGGGCGCGAGTTGAAGACCGCCGCGACGGGGCAGTGCCGGAGGAGCCGACGGCGCGGCTGCGGGGCGGGCGCCGCGCATCGCCAACTGGTGCAGATGGTCGGTGGACAGTCGGGAGGCCACGGTCCGCAGGTGGCGGCCGTCGAGGGAGACATGGATGCTGCGCTGGTCGGCCCAGACGGTGACGATCCTTCCGGCCCATTCGCGGCCGATCCACACGTGCTGGCCGTCCGAGGCGAGTGTGGTCGAACCGCTCGGCGGCACGAGGAGCTCGAACTCGATCGCTCCCGCGGCGGCAGGTGGGGCCGGCGGGGGTTCGATCACCTCCAGAGCGCCGTCGTCCGAGGCGGTGGGGTACTCCTCCGCGGAATCCGCGCTGGGGATGTCGATGTCCGGGCTGGGTGTGTTGGGCCGGAACCGCTCGATGGGCCGGGCCATCTCCAGGGCCTGATGCGGGCGCCGATGGTTGTAGCAGCTCACCCACTCGTCGATCGCCTGCTGAGCCCCGTCGAAGGAGACAAACGGGGCCGCAGCATCCAGGAATTCCTGCCGCAGTGTCTTGTGAAACCGTTCGATTTTCCCCGTCGTGGTCGGAGAGCGAGGCTTGGTGAGCCGGGCGTTGATGCCGTTCTGCCGACAGATCCGCTCGAACATCACCTCCACCGGCAACGGCTTCACATAGCGGCCGGTGAACTGCTTGCCGTTGTCCGTGAGCACCTCGGATGGCACCCCGTAGCGGCGCATCGCGGCGACGAACGCCTCGCAGACCGCCCGGCCGCTAGGCACCGCCACCAGAGCGGAGACCACCACGAACCGGGAGTGATCGTCGATGCCGGTGACCAGCTTGCACTCCCGGCCGTCGGCGAGGAACACCCCGCCGACCAGGTCCAGTTGCCACAGAGACATCGGACCGGCCCGCTGCCAACGCTTGAACTGCCGCTTGTGCTCCTGCTGCTCGGCTGTCACCAGTCCGTTGCGCACCAGAATCCGGTGGACGGTTGCCCGCGAGGGCAGCGGGGCGGCTCCGCGCCGGCCCATCTCGTACCGCAGCCGACGCGCACCCCACCGCGGGTGACGACGCCGCAACTGGCAGACCAGGGCCTCGATGTCGGCGAAGGTTCGCCCCGGGCTACTGCGGGGACGCCGGGAACGATCCACAAGCCCGGTCATGCCCTCCCGCTCGAACCGCGTCCGCCAGGTATGCAGCGACTGCCGCGAGGTCCCGAAGCGGGCAGCCACCTCCCCGATCGGTGACCCCTCCAGCACCTCTCGGACCGCCCGATACCGGTACTCCTGAAGCTCACGCGGTTCCACGCCACCCACCCCCAGCCCGCGACACCTCCACCGCAAGGTACGAGCTGAGGCGGACAAGGATGCGCCGAGACCAGAACAGACCGAGATCCCGAAATCGGTCAAGCAACTACCGAGCACGAACGGTCAAGGAAGTACTGAGTCGTCACAAGCCACGGAGCCCTCCTCCCCGCGAACGCGACCTGCTGCGCACCGAGGTGGAGACCGAACTTGCCGATGCCGAGCAGGCACACGCTCGCGCCGAATACGCAGAGCAGCACATCGCGGCCGTACGCGCCGAGTGCGACGTCATCGAGCGCGAGCAGCACGGGCAGCACGACGAGGACGCCGACGGCATGCGCGAAGCCGTACGCCGCATCCGCGCCGTTCTCAACTGCCCGTCTTGCGCTGACAGGTTGGCGCACGACGGGCACTGCCCCTACCCCGAGACCCACAACACGAGCTGCGGCTGCACCCACGAAGCCGAGAGGAGCGACCGCTGATGCCGCTGACCACGCACACCTGCTTCGTCGTCACCTGCTGCGCATGCGGCACTCCGCTCGTCGTCGACGACGAATACGCGCCGCACTACGACAGTGCGGCGGAGGCGTACTCCGCCGCACGCGATCTCGGGTGGACCGTGCTCCGCCCAGCTTCACTCCCGCCCAGAGGACCACGTGATGCCCGAACAACTCGCGCTCGACGTGCCCGCATCGCCGCGCCCGGACCTGCGGCCCACGACGTACTTCGAGCACCGCGGCCCGCACAACTGTCGGCCCATCCGGCTCGTCACCCGCTACGGGCCCGGCCGCGGCGTCACCCCGCCGCCTTTCCCACTCGTGCGCACCCCGCGAGCACTGGCCGAAAACGTAACCATCCTCCGCGACGACTGCGCTTCTCGGCACTCGAGTTCCGTTCCCAGAGACACGCGGACGTTCGCCTGACGCATCACCACTCGCCTCGGCTTGCCGTCGCCCCGGCCACGGCATCGCTCGCGTGACGATCAGGGCAAGAAAATCTCATTAGTCGAAATCTGCAATTTCTGCGATTTCGGACCGAGTCTCCTCGGCCTCTTTCGTGCACCCGACTTCGTCGAGCATCATAACTTTCATGCCCAAAACGGTAGACATATATTCATTCAGGCTAGCACGCTCGGAGGGTGGAACCTTATAGTACTCCTGAGTTGATTCGCCTGCGAATTTTAGTGCCCTTCTGAGTCCTCCTCGCGCATACCACATCAAAGACAGGGCGGCCAGGGAGCGCATGACGTCTCTGCTATGGTTTGGATTCTCTTGCTCGAGTTCCGAGAAGGTAGCCAGCGCCTCACTCCCGGCGTTAAGCCCTTCATCATGTCGCCTCGATTGCGATAGATGTAGGCCGACTTCACGCAAGGAAGTCGCTACACTGAGGCCGAGAACGGATGAATCTTCCCCTGGCAAGCTCCGGAATATCGCAAGTGCTTCCAGATTGAGGGACAGCGCCTCACCCATCTCGCCAGCTTTCACCGCCAACCTCCCGACCCTATTAAGCACCACACCAAGAAGGAATCTGCGTGGCGAGTCATTCTCTTCTGTCAGCACTCGATACTTTTCCAGTGCTCTGCGTCCTTCTGTCAATGCCTTCTCCGGCTGCCCCGCGACGTCTAGCCAATAGCTAAGAAGGAAAAGCCTGTTGGCATAACTACCCAGAGCGGCCGCTGGGTCAATCAGGTAAGATTGGTTCCCGTCATCAGTGAAGGCCTTAAGGCCACTCTCGAGGAGTCGTACAGCGATATCTGATGCTCCACGAACGTCCTCGGTAGGACTTGACAACTCCTTGGTAACCGCCAAGTGGGTTTCCATGTGGAGACGACGGGGTCCGTTTAGAGCTGCCGTCAAATCGCGTTGGCCGCGTTTGCTCATATCAGACCGGCGGCTCTTCTCGTGGGCTAGAGTGGCCCGAGTTAGAACGGTGATAATCCGCTTCTCTTGTTCTCCAGAGGCGCGCTTCAGAAGGTTATCGAGAGTGGCTGAGTCGATCGTCGCAGTTGCGAGATATTCCGCCACCCTGTCAGGCTGGAAAGATCCCCAGTACTGATTATTTTCGGGCGGGTACAGCGCATGGAGCCACTCGGCGATTTTCACTGCCTCCTGGGATGTGACACCGTGTATTTCTTGTATTGTGGCCTCGGCCTCGGCTTGACTTTCCGCTCCGCACAAGACCGACACTGCGACTGCGTGACGCAACGTAGTGGTACGTACATCACCAAGTTGAAAGGCAGGAGTGGCTGCGGTGTTTTCCCAATAGCGCTGCTCATGGGCGAGGAGAGCTGCCTCGACTGGCTCACCCGGAGTTACGCAAACGGGAACTGAACCTCGCTGCAAGAGGTCCGTTAGGGCGGTCATCTGCAATGTGAGTGCAGAATCGTAGCGCACGTGCTCCAGGTCTTGCGGGGGCTGCACCCTCGCGGCGATAGCTGGCCAACCACCGTCTGGCCGACCTAGTCGGTCAGATAGGTTACTTTCCAGCAGGGATGCGAGATTTTCGGCTGCTCGAGCGAATGCGGCGGCGCGTGTATGAGTGAGCTCTTCACGCGAGTTGAGAGGCGATAGTTCGACGACAGGAGCTGTGCGCAAGATTTCACGCGCGCCAGCGGTGGCACTTAGGTTGTCAGTCCGCCATGCACCGTCAAAGCGGGCTACCAGAAGCATGCGAGTACGGTGTCGAGTGACACGTAGGTGTTCGATCAGTGTGCGGACCCAATAGGGACGCTCTTCGGCATAGTCGATTACCAGTAGAAGTGGGTACGCAGTTTTCAAACTACTCAAGTCTGGGAACTGAGCAGGGCTGTCTGGAAGATGAGAATGAAGGTGTCCGGCGACCCATCCCATGTTGCGGAGTATGCCAGTCAGGTGGCGCGCAAGCCGAGTCTTTCCTTGCCCACCGGGCCCCGTGAGAACCTGCAGCGAGAAAGTATCCGTTTCCTGAAGGCACCATTCCAACAATTCACGCTGCTCCTCCTCCCGGCCGTAGAAGGGGACGGCCTCGACGTCTGCACGCAGGAGCATGGCTGGGGACCGCAGGTCACGTTCCCGAGACGTTGAAGCAAGAAGGCCGGTTGCCTCTGCCGGTTCAAGATGGGGAACCCAACCTGTGTGCTCAGTGACCAAGTCACAGAACTTCTCATCGGTCAAAAGCTCACTTGCACGTGTTGCGGTGAGACGAGTCCCCTTGGTGGCTTGGCGATCTTGCCGAACGACTCCACACAGTAAGTCACCCCCGTTAGGGTCTTCACATATAACGGCAGCCCCGGAAATACCAGACCAAGGAGTTACCTTCCTCCCGGCCGACGGCGCTACAGGAATGAATGGCTCGCTACTGGAAATCTCATAGAGTCCGGCCAGGCCGCCGTCACCCGGGTCGATCTCTCCGGTGAGCTGTTCATCCAAACGGCGCCCCGTAGCTTCCTTTTGCATACGGGGGAAACCTGCAACGGACACAGGGTAGGGGCGTGTGCCAATAAGGTAGCCCCAGCGTTGCGGAGGTCGTATCCGCAGAGTTTCGAAAGATGACGGATCCCAGCCACCTCCTTCGTCCACTTCGATCAGCGCAGCATCGATGACGTCATCTATTCGGCGCCAAATAACTGAGCCTGTGTATTCCTGATCGCGCCTATCCGGTGGAGATACAGTAACCGTACCCCCTTTGAGTCCTGAGGTGTCACTCACTAGGTGGGCAGCAGTCAGCACCAGTCGCGGCGCTAGCAGGTACCCAGACCCAAAGTCCGGTCCTTCTTGTGGAGACGTATGGACGCGGATCCGTACACGTCGTTCGAACTCCATAGCTAGAATCTCTCCTATATCGCTGTGTTTTCTACACGTCTACCTCGACGATTTTATTCCTTGTCACTGACGTCGATGTCACCGCCATCAGGTCGATGCGGGTTCAGTTGCAACGTGACTTTGTGAGTGGCATTTACACTGCCCTCTTTCTTGCCTCCGAGGCTTGCTACGCTGAACCTGAGTCCACCATCGACGCCTTGCGTACGAGTCAACTCCATGCCGAGTTCTAGCGTTATCTCGCCCAGACCGAACAACACGCCTTCTTGATGGTTCTCATCACATTCGGTTGTTCGTGTCTGCGCTTCGATGATCTGCTCGCGCAACAGGGTGATTGCGTCTGCCAGATCCATCCAATCTCCGCCTGTTCCATTTGCCATGGCTATCCTCTGCTTGCACTGTGTCACGCTGATCATATACATCTGCGAGCAACGCGTGGGCCAGTTCGAACAGAAACGAGTATTACGGGCTATGGGTAGCCTCCTGATAAACGCTTCTACGGGCTTATATTCCGCCTCCGCTTCTCGATCTTCGACACCTCTCCGCCATCGAGGGCGACCTCGCCGCGCAGTGCAGAAAGGTCGCTGTTGCGGTGCAGCGCGGGTCGCCCCCGCGGACGCGGCCGACCCGCGCTGCTGTCGCTCCACCTTCAGCGGCCGCTCCGCCCCGCACGACGCAGCCTGGCTCACCGCCCGATTCTCCGGTGAGGCTGGCCCGTTCGCTCCACTGCCCGACCAACACCGGGCCCGCATCCTGCACGCGCTCGGCACCGGGGCCGTCACCGTGCCCATCCCCGACCGGCCGTGCCCCTGGTGCGCTGGGCAACTCATCCTCCGCGGGAGCCCGTTCGGCGACGCGGTCACCTGCACCACCGGGGCCGACTGCACCGCGCCCGTACGGCTCGACGAGGAGGGGCACCGCACATGGGCCGACGGCGAGGACATCGCGGCCCTGCACACCGCGCTTGCTGCGGCCGACCGCCGTCGGCGCCGCCGCGACGCCAAAAGGGAAGGGGTGCGGATCCTGGCTCATACAAGATTTTCGTAGACGTTGATCGTCCGGCTTCCTGAAGGGTGACGCTGGGCGGGGCGCTGGGGCTGTGTGACGAGACGCTGTTACTGCTGATGCCTCAACTGGAGCCGGTGGTGGTCGAGTCGGTCGAGGTGGCCGATGACGTGCTGGTCTGCACCGCGCATACGCGGGAGGCTCCGGTGGCCTGCCCGGGGTGTGGGGCGGTCGCGGACTGGGAGCACAGCCGGTACGTGCGGCATGTTGCGGACGAGGCGGTCGGTGGCCGTCCGGTGCGGATCGATCTCTCGGTGCGTCGGCTGTACTGCGAGAACCCGCAATGTGTGAAGGTCACGTTCGTCGAGCAGGTCGACGGGCTGACCGTGCGCTACCAGCGTCGCACCCCGGGGCTGCAGGCGATGGTGGTTGCCGTGGTCACGGTGTTGGCCGGTACGGCCGGCGCCCGGCTCCTGCACTGGCTGCATCAGAGCCTGAGCTGGGCGGCCCTGCTCGGCTGCCTGATGAGACTGCCCGACCCGCCGGTCCCGCCCGTGCGCGTGGTGGCCGTGGACGATTTCGCTCTGCGCCGCGCCCGCCGCTACGGCACTCTCATGGTCGACGTGGAGAGCCGACTGCCCCTGGACGCCTGGGACACCCGCGAGGGCGAGCCGGTGACCGACTGGCTGCGCGCGCACCCACAGGTCCATACCGCATGCCGGGACGGCTCGGCGGTCTACCGCGGTGCGATCACCGCCGCCTCCGAGCGCATTGTCCACGTCAGCGACCGCTTTCATCTGTGGCAGGGGCTCGGCCGCAATGTCTACGAGATCATCGCGGCCCACCGTGGGTGCCTGCCCGACCCCGCAGCACCAACTACCGCACCGCGCCGCCTCGGTGGCCGTGCGGCCGCCCGCGCCCGCCGCAACCATGCCGAGGTCCACCGGCTGCTGGAGCAGGGAATGGCACTGCGCGCCATCGCCCGCCACCTGGACCTGGACCGCAACGTGGTGCGCCGCATCGCCCGCGCGGCCACCTGGCAGCAGGCCGCTCCCACCTGGCCGCAGCGCGTCGGCATCCTCACTCCCTACCAGGGGCACCTGCACCGCCGGTGGAACCAGGGGCAGCACAACATCGCCGCGCTGTTCCGCAAGCTTGCCGCGCGCGGCTTCGGCGGCAGCGAGGCCACCGTCCGCCTCTACGTGACCGACCACCGCGAGACCCTCGATGAGGGCCTGCCGCCTCCCGCTCCGGCCCGCAGCGCCTTCGAGGTCTCCCGGCTGCTGATGAGCCGACCCGGCCATCTGGCCGAGGACCAGCGCGTCTTCGTCAAGGACCTGCTCCAACGCTGCCCGGAGCTGCATACAACCCACCAGCTCATCCGCGCCTTCGCGGCCGTCTTCGACAAGCGGCGCCCCGCACTGCTCGACGACTGGATCCGCCGGGCCCGCGCCTGCGGCATTCCCCAACTGCGCAGCTTCGCCGCCGGGTTGCTCGACGACCTCGACGCGGTCACCGCGGCCGCGACCCTGCCCTACAGCTCCGGCGTCGCCGAGGGAAGGATCACGGACCTGAAACTCATCAAGAGGCAGATGGCCGGCCACGCGGGCATCCGCCTCCTACGCAAGCGCGTCCCGCTCATGGCCCACGCCCGCCGCACCCCACCCCCGGACGTCACTGACGACCCATGGACGATCAACGCTCACGAAAATCTTGTATGAGCCAAGAACTACACCCAGCTCTTCGAGCAGACCAGCCTGTTCCGCTTCTACTCCTTCCGCATCATCCCCGGCGTTCTGCAAACCGAGGGCTACGCCAGGGCCCTGCTGCGCGCCATCGCCGCCTTCCACGAGGCTCCCGATGATGTGACCGCGGCCGCCGCCGCCCGCGTCCAGCGCTCCCAGATCATCCATCAGCCCGGCCACCGTTTCGTGCTCCTGGTCGAAGAGGCCGCCCTGCACTACCAGTTGGGCAGCGCCGAGGACATGGCCGCCCAACTGGGGCACCTGCTGACCGCCGGAGCCCTGCCGTCGGTATCCCTGGGCATCATCCCGGCCCACCTGCCCCAGCGACCCATCCGCCCGCTGGAAACCTTCCACATCTACGACGACACCCTCGTGGCCGTCGAGCTCCTGACGGCCCGCGTCACCGTCACCCAGCCCTCCGAGGTCGCCCAATATCTCAAAGGATTCGAGGAGTTGCGCCGCCTCGCGGTCCACGGCGCACAGGCACGAGCCCTCCTCGTGAAGGCCATCGACGCACTCCAGTGACAGCCAGCACACCATTCTTGCGGAGCGCTCCTAGAGGCGCCCGCAGAGTCGGGGCGCTCGGGACCGCAGAGCCGTCAGGGCGTACCCACAATGGCGCCCGCCGCGCAGAAACCTTGCCCAGCACGGCGCGGAGCTCCGATCGCGCTGGATGCGCACCTCAGTGCGGGGCCGCCCTCTGTTGTGGGTGAGCCACATCGCCCGAGGCGCGCCAGGTAGTTGGCAGCCGACGTTGAGGGGGCTCGGCATCGTGGGTTCCCGGATACGGACTTGGAGCATCGGGGAGGCCCTGATGGAGGACCAGGCGAGTGGTGGCACCGCCGAGGCGCAGCGATGGCTCATTGAACGGGCCGATGATGCCTTCACCGAGGTGCAGCGGGCCGACACGAAGGCAGCGGCGCTGTGCGGTGTGACCGGGGGACTCTTGGCCCTGGGGGCGACGGTGTTGGGGCAGTCGCAGGATCGCTCGCGGCCTGTGGCGTGGGGGCTGGCTGTAGTGGGTGCACTGCTGATGGGGGCGCTCGTTGCCGCCTTGAGGGCGCTGCGTCCCGCGCTGCCCCCTGCCGGCCTGCACGCAGCACTGACAGCTGAGGCGGGCGGCGAGGGGCTCGAGAGCGTGGCGCCCGCGGAGGCTGATCTTGGATTTTGAGAGGCAACGGCTGGTGAGGGCCAGCCCGCTGATCTTGTCCCGCGAATGATCCATGATCGTGGCCAGGTCAGTCCGCGGCGATCCCCGGATAACAATGCGCGTGGTACCAGTCCGGGGCCACCGGTAGCCACCGTGGCGGGTTGCGGCGCCGCTCGCACAGCCGCAGCCACGCGGTCGGTGCGTGCTGCGGGTCCTCGGGCAGCAGGCGGCACAGGGCACACAGGAGAACCTCCCAGCCGGGCCCGGAGTTGCCGGGGCAGTACACCAGGAGCAGGTCCTGCCCGGGGCCGCAGACCGCGCAGCGCCGCGGTGGTTCCGGCATCATCGCCCGCTCCCCTCGCCTTGACCGCTCTCGGCTGCCAGGGCCGCGCGCAGCCGCTGGGGTGGGGTGAGCCGGTGCGGAAAGTGCGGGCCGCACGCCCAGTGCAGGGCGGGCGGAGCGGTGCGGTACTCGGCGGGCAGGGTCAGCCAGTCCCCGGCTGTGTACCACCGCACCACGCCCGGCCAGGCCGTTCCGCCGCCGTCCATACTGGTCAGGAAGTAGGCGTGTTCGTCGTCGGCCGCCACATCCCCGCACTCTCCCCCGAGCCGCTTGAGCACTCGCCGCGCCAACTCCAGGGGCAGCCGCACCACCTCCCACTCCTCGCCCGCCGGACGCAACAGCATCAGAAGGTAGGCATCCGGCACGAGATACGCCCACTCCCCTACTGGTACCGCTCCCCAACGGCCGGTACAGACTCGTCCTCAACTCCCCCGACACCACTGGTCCTTCTCGACCCGCGCTCAGGCAGGCGGTCAGCGGTGGTGGAGCATCGAACGCACGCCTTTGTCACCGGCCGGGTAGGCCAGGCCGCGCAGCACGACGACGGGGGCGCCGCGTCCGCGCTGGCCGAGGATGAGCCCGGCCGCTGCGGCAATCATGTCGGTCAGGGTCTCTCCCTGCCGCTTGAGGCGGCCGTCGGGCTCGGCGTGCTCGGAGATGCGCAAGGGGGCGACTCCCGCTGCGCCGATGGAGATGACGGTGGCACCGCGGCGGTCGCCGCGGCCGTCGGAGTCGGCGATGACCACGGCAGGGGCGGCACCGGTGTGCTGGGTGACCGCCTCGCGCAGGGCGCGCGCGGAGGCGTCGGGGTCGGCGGGCAGCAGCCAGGCGCCCTCAGGACCGGCGCGGTCGACTCCGGCGGAGGTGAGCTCCAGACCCAGCCGGTGGCGGGCGATGATCGGGCCGGATTCGGTGGCCAGGACGTGGCTGTGGGACTCCTGGAGGATCAGCTCGACCAGTTCGGCGGGTTTGCCGGTGCGGGCGGACAGCTCCAGGGCTTGGGCGCTGGGGGTGATGGTGGCCAGGTCCACGTAGCGGCCCTCGGCGATGGAAACCGGTTTCGAGGCGACGATGAGGACGTCGCCGTCGTGCAGGCGTGTGCCGCTGGCGGACAGCGCTCCGGTGAGGGCGGCGGCGAGGTCGTCACCGGGTTCGATGGTGGGGAAGGGCTGCAGCGCGAAGAGGGAAACGGCGTCGGTGGCGGGCGCGTTCATGGGGCGGGGCTCCCGGAGACGGGTCGGGTCAGGGCGGTCGCCAGCTGGGTGTGGGCGTGGGCCAGGGTGGGGCCGCGCTGGCGGAGAGGGGCCGGTGGCGGTGAGCCAGGCGCGGACCCGGTAGAGGTAGTGCGGCCACAGGAGCTCGGCTGCCTGGTGTGGCGGGGTGCCGTCGGTGACGGTGTGCCAGGCGGCAGCGAGGGCGTGCGGCCACACCTCGTCAGCGTAGCGGGCGGCGGGCGGGGCGAGAGCGCGAGAGTGGAGAGCATCGCCGCGCGGCGGCACAGGCCGAGCCAGACCCCTCCAGTGCCCCGATTCGCTCCTGCTCTCCCTCACCATCCAGCTCATGGCAAAGAGGGGCTATTTGACCGCTATTGTGATCTGAGCCTCGCCAGATCTAGGTGAAGCCCAACGAGTCGCGAGGAGCGCCGTGACGTCCATATACCTGTCCTCCACCACGCCCCACTGGCAGCCCAAGACCGAGGGCGACATCCGGAACGCCGTCGACGGCGGGCTGCTGAGCGAGTCCAGTCGGCTCGACGCGAAGAAGGAGCTGCTGACCAAAGGCGACAACAAGGAGCTGGCCCGCGATCTCGCCAGCTTCGCCATCGACAGCGGCACTCTGATCATCGGCATCGGCGAGGACAAGGAGCAGCGCCGCTTCACCTTGGAACCGCAGAAGCTCGACGGCCTGGCCGAGAAGATCGACCAGGTCGCCCGCACGATCCCGGACCCGCCGCTGAGCATCATCACCGAGGAGATCCCCGCAGCGGACACGACTCTTGGGTACGTGCTGGTGCACATCCCGGCCAACCCGCAGGCCCCGCACATGGTCGACGGCCGCTACTACGGGCGCAACGACAAGACCAAGCACGTCCTCACAGACGCGGACGTGGCCCGCCTCCACGCACGCCGTCGCTCCGGGGAGCAGGACGCGCTCGCACTCCTCGCCCACGAGATGGGCAGCGACCCCATGCGCGGAGTTGGGGACCAGGCCCACCTGTTCCTTGTCGCGCAGCCGCTGGCCGGACAGGAGGACATGCTGCTGGACCTCACCAGTGGACAGGACTGGAACAGCCGCCTGTATCACTTCCTCACCCGGTCCGACACGTCCGAGTTGAGCAAGGTGTTGGACGGGGCCGGAATCGCCCCCGACCTCGGCGACGCCACCAACGGCTCGCGCAGGGCAGGCGGGGCCGCCAGGAGCAGTCCGTGTCTGGCGGACGGGCGGGTCTACAAGTCCGACGGCAGCCTCGCCGCGCAAGACGCAATCGAGGTGCAGGTCTTCGAGGATGGAGGGCTGCGTCTCTTCCAGAGTCGGTTGTCAGCGGCTGGCCACAGCGGCGAGCAAGTGATCCTCGACGCGGCTCCAGTGAATTTGCTCCGCCGGTTCCTCGCTCTGGTCACGGCCGCTGCCGACGAGAGCGGGTACCTCGGCAGTTGGGCGCTCGCAGTCGGCGCGACTGGCCTGCGCGGCAAAGTCGCCCACTCCACCACCAACGCAGCACGTTTCTTCGCGCAGTCCCCGATGTACGACCAGGATGTCTACCGGCGGGCGACGGCGGCGAGCTGGGAGGAACTGACGGCGAGCCCCGGGGGCATCTCCCGCCGACTCATCGGGCCGCTGCTGCGCACCCTCGGGTGCGAGGAGAGGTGGATGCAGGCCCTCACGGACTCCGAGCCATCTGCGTAACCGGGAAACACCGGCGAGGTGCATCATTCGAGGTCACGGCCCGGACCGACCGTCGGGGCCGTGACCTTGAGTGTGTGTATCATCCCTGTCCGCAGTCGGCCGTTCGGTGCGGTACGGCCGACCGCACGCTCCGGTGATCGTAAGCAGCACGCCCGTCTTCCTGACGAGAGGTCCAGGTGCAAATCCTGGCCGGCGCTCTCCCCGACACCCGTCTCAGGGGGCGCCACATGTTCCACGGATCTATCCCGGCTCCCCTTCGCTCGATCATCTACGAGCACGCGGGCGCCTGGCCGGAGACCGACATCTACGTCGGCTGCTCAGGCAACTTCACCATCGAGCGCGTGCTGCACTCGCGGTTCGACAACGCGCGGCCGGTGCACGACAACGACATCACCGCGTCCACCCGAAGATCCCCACCCGCGACCGGCGGGCACTCCTAGCGTGGTGGGCCGACATGCGAAGGACGTCCATCGTGAGGGACTGGCACGCGCTCGCCCAGGGCGACCCGCAGCCCACCGAAGGCGCTCTGGTGTCCGCCGAGTTGCTGCGCATGCTGCGGGACACGAGCACCCCCGTGGAGCCGCAGAAGACGGCCGTTTCGATCGACTCGTCCGGCGGCGGCCGGGACGTGGCCGGCGTCGTCGGCGGCTTCCTGGGCGATGACGGGCGGGGTGTGGGTCACCGACGACGTTTCCGCGGTGATGTCCTCGGCGGACTGGTCGATGGCCGACTGCCGTCTCGCACACCGTACGGAGGCAGCCGTCATCTTGGTGGAGTGGAACTACGGCAGGGACTTGTGTGAGCTGGCTGTCAGAACGTCGTGGGAGACGTTGCAGCGGCAGGGCGAGATTCCCGGCGATGCCCTCATGCCGCAGATCGCGCCGGTTCACGCGAAGCAGGGCAAACTGCAGCGCGCCGAGCCTGTCGCGCAACAGATGGTGCAGGACCGGGTGCGGCTGGCCCGGGTATTCACCGACCTTGAGCGCGAATGGGCGACGTAGATGCCCACCGACCCGGACTCACCGGGCCGGATCGACGCCTCAACGACCCTCGTCTACGGCCTGATCCCCGACGCGAATCAAGGCGCCGTCGTCCACGCCCCGCTGCCGCAGACACCGCAGCCCAGCACTCCCCCACAGCAGCCACAGGCTGCATCCGCGTACGAACGCCAGATCGGCCGTTGAGTGCCCGTGCCCCCCGGATGTGGGCCGGAGACCGTGTAAGTCACTGCGATCCATCGTTGATCCAAAGGTCAGGTTTCCAGTCGAAATTGAGTTCGGAGCGGATCAGCAAGCGGACTAGCTCCTTATTGAGCGCGCTCTCTCTAGACGTGGCATCCGCAAGTTTTCGAGCAAGCTCCGTCGGTGACGGCTGCTTCTCCCATGCCTCGGCGGGGATAGCGGAGAGGTCATCGCCCTCTGCCGGTTTGACGCCGACGCTGCGGAGCACGGCAAGGCTGGAGGTGCACTCACTGAAGGAGAGCAACACGCGCGTCTCCCACACAAAGGCCATCATCAGGCCGAGGTCGTCGGTCGCGACGATGAGCCAGCGAACGGTTGCTGTGGTCCATTCGCTCTCCCCGATGCGGTACGACTCAATGTCTTGGACTGTTCGGGGCCCGATCGTCGTTGCGTCTTCAAGCTTGATGAGACGGGCAAGCTGCCCCGCCCTCGTTGCGCCCACGTAACCGTTGAACGAGGAGGATTCGACCATTGCCGCAGCCTCCCCATCGAGGTCCGACAGGCTGTACTCCAAGGCCAAGGCCCGCTCGACTTCTGCCTCATCGACTTCAATGCGCTCGGTGAAGCGGGAGAAGACATCGTCCAGCGAGGTCAGGTGAACGAACCGGTCGCCCAGCTCGTTGATGTCTCCCCGCAGCGCGGCAGGGTAGGTCTCGCCGTCTCCGAAGTCCCTTGTATTGCCGCTCACGAAGTAGACGGTTTCGTCAGGGTGGTCGCGGGCGAACTCGACAGCCGACAACCAGATCGTGGCGTCTCGGGCCCCTGTCTTGACGTCCTTCTTGTCCCCGCAAGGGGCAATCTTGTTGGCCTCGCGATACAGCGCCTCGCGCATGACGGCCTCGCTGACCGGCAGGACGTCGACGATCTGCCGGTAGAGCCCGCGCCAGTGCTCGCGTACCTTCTCCGAGCGCAGCGGCGGCGGCCCGGCCACCTCCTGCCACGGGGTGGCTTCCGCAAGGGCCTTGGCAGCTTCCTGCGCCCTCTGGTGTTTCGTCTCGTAGGGGATCGTCTTCTGCGCGGCCAGTTCTTCGAGCACCATCCAGGGGACGGCGACTTGGTGTGCGCCGGCTTCCCGGAGTGCCCGGAGCAGGTCGGTGCTCGTGCCGAACCCGCAGCCGCGGAGCACGCACGTATCCAAGATGATCACAAGTCCCCCTCTGTGGAAGTGTGATCAATCGTGGCAGAGCGCCCCGGCCTCGTGTATCGAATATCCGATCATCGCAACCCCCTTGGTATGGGCGGCCCCCGGCGCCGCCCCTCAGAGGGCCCCGCACCCGTAGCGGCAGCCCGATACGGCCGCAAGGGCTGTCTCGGGCCCGAGCTCCCGCTCAGCTCCCAGGACTCGGTGCCGGTAACCGACCAGGCGTGCCTGGATCACCGCTGTGACGAATTAGGGCCCCCAGGGCGCCAACCAGCGCACCCACCTCACCGCATTCACGCGGAGGTGCCGAGCGGCTTACGAGCCGGCGCCCAGCCCATCACCTCGCTCACCTTCGGCTGCGAACTCATGCGCAACTGGACACGCGCGGATGCCGACCGCTGGCGGAACACGGGCTCCTGCCGGGCTTGAACGCCCGCCCATATCGGGGCTGAAAAGTCCGGATCGGCCCGATGAAATCGGCTGGCGCACCCTGTGCGCCGGTGGGCAAGATCGCGTGCAGGCGGATTCCAGGGGCCGTTGCAACACATGTTGGTCAGCTGGCTAGTTCCAGCAGCCTAGCGAGACGCTCGGCTGGGGTTTCCCAGTCGAGCGTTTTGCGTGGGCGGCTGTTGAGTTCGGCGGCCACGTCGTTGAGGTGGTCTCGGGTGTGGACCGTGAGGTCGGTGCCCTTGGGGAAGTACTGCCGCAGCAGGCCGTTCGTGTTCTCGTTGGAGCCGCGTTGCCATGGGCTTGCGGGGTCGCAGAAGTAGACCGGGATGTTGGTGGCGACGGTGAAGGCACCGTGGGCGGCCATTTCGGCGCCCTGGTCCCAGGTCAGAGAGCGCACCAGGTGAGTGGGCAGGGTCTGGACGGTGTCCATGAGGGTGTCGCGGACGTGTTCGGCTCTGCGGCCCTCAGGGAGATGCAGGAGCATGACGTAGCGAGTGGTGCGCTCGACGAGGGTGCCAATGACGGAGCTGCCGTCCTTGCCGACGATGAGGTCGCCTTCCCAGTGGCCGGGAACGGCCCGGTCGTCGGCCTCGGGCGGACGCTCGCTGATCATCACCATCGGGGTGGAGAACCGCGAGGTGCGTTGCTGGGCCTGGCGCCGGGGCTTGCGCCGTGTCCGGCCCGTGCGCAGTGCTCTGGCCAGCTCGCGGCGGAGTTCGCCCCGGCCTTGGACGTAGAGGGCCTGGTAGATGGTCTCGTGCGCCACGTGCATCTCCGGCCGGTCGGGGAAGCGGGCCCGTAGGGCCTGGCAGATCTGCTCGGGACTCCACCGTAGGTCCAGGCGATGCTGGATGAAGTCTCGCAGTTCAGGGTTCTGGCCGATCTTGCCGGGCTTGGGGCGGGGCCGGCGGGTGGTGGAGCGGGCATGGGCGGCATAGGGCCGGTAGGCCCAGCGGGAGTTGTCCTTGCGCAACGGCATCCCGTTGCGGCGGACCTCCCGGCTGAGCGTGGACGGGCTGCGGCCCAGCTCGGCCGCTATCTGCCGGATCGACGCCTTGTCCCGCAGCCGGTCGGCGATGTGGGTGCGGTCGGACTCCCGCAGATACCTCGACGGGCCGTCGGGGGCCGGTGCCGCGTTGATCGGGGCCGCTGCCTTGTCCTTCCCGGAGGCCGCCCGGCCGTTGCGCCACCGCTCAACACTGCCGAACCGGTCAGATCCGGGCGCGAGACGGCCCCGCCCGGGCTCACCATGAACGCGGACCCCTTCGACACCGAGCTTCTGGGCGTCCGATCCGAGGCGCCTCATACGCACTTGGACGTCAGCGGATGCCACCTCAGCCCAGAGACCGCGCATCGACAGTGGGGAAACGCAGACGGACCCCCGAACCGCGGCTCTCCGAATTGGCGGAAGCTAAGAGCTTGGCACTTGAAGCTCCTCGCACAGTCGAATGGTCTGGCTGCTGGGCTGCTCACCTACTTCGCTCAGGGCGCGGGTCAAGAGAGCCAGGGTGCGGGGGATGGCCTCGTGTTGGCCGAGGCGGGCCTGGAGGCGGGCGATGTCGCGGTAGAGGGCTTCGTTGTAGAGGTCCTTCTCGCGGGCCTGCTCCAGCAGCAGGAGGGCTTGCCGGGGCTCATCTCGACTCAGAGCGCGTACGAGTGTGCCGATCGCGTCTAGGTAGTCCCTGCGGAATGATTCGCGCGGGGTTTCTGCCCATTCGGCGGAGACGTCTTCGGCGAAGTCGCCCTCGTAGAGCGTCACGACGCGATGCAGGGCGGCGGCGCGGACCTCTGATCCCGCCCCTGAAGCCCGGGCCGCCGTGAGCGCTTCCTGGAAGTCGCGGACGTCCGAAACGAGTTGGCCGGGGTCGAGGGCGTACTGGGTCTCGAAGTGCTGAATCAGCTCGGTGACGGCATCCTGAGTGACCAGCCGGAGGGAGCGGCGCATCTGGCTGAGAGCGGCGTGGAAGCTGTTGTACGGGCGCTGAGTTGGAGCGTCGGGCCACAGGGTGGCGGCGAGGGCTTCGCGACGTACGCCGGTGGGGCGCAGGATGAGGTAGGCCAGCAGCTCGCGGTGCTTGGGGGCCAGGGCCGTGGTGATGTCCATGTGCGTGTCGGTGTCGGCCGGGCGGTAGGTCAGGCGGACGCGGCCGAAGGCCGAGAGGCGTAGCGGGCGGTCGTCGGCGGGCGAGGGGGCTTCGGGGCGCCCGCCGTGCGGCGGCGTATCCCCTTCTGCGGCGGGTTGTTCTCCAGGGGCCGTGCTCGTGTCGGGCGGGAGGAGTGGCTCCTCCTCTTCGGACTCTGTGGGCTCGGTGGCTGTCGGGGCTGCTTCGGCCAGGAGGCGGAGGAGGTCTTGGGCGTCGTCGGTCGGGAGTTGGAAGAGGCGGGCGTTCTCGAAGGCCTCCGCGTGGGTGGGGCTGGTGGCGGCCACCGTGCCGTCCTCGCGGATGCGCAGGGTGGCGCCGGGGCGCCACTGGCCCAGGAGGATGCCGGCCAGGCCCAGGGTGGAGCCGTTGTCGAGGATGGCCTGCAGTTGGCCTTCCGTGTCCGGGGTGGGGGTCGCGAGCAGGACGACGGGGGCGAAGGGGCCCTCGGTGTCGTCGTCTTCCGCACGGGCGGTGGTTCGGCCCAGGAGCTCGGCTTGGAAGGCGGTGAGGGCCTCGTTGAGGTCTGCTGCGACGCGGATCTGCGGTGGGAGCAGGTCGGCGGTGATGTGTTTGCCCAGCAGGTGGCGCAGGTCCGCGGCCGGGACGACGAGTTGGATGCTCTGTTGTGTGGAGGGTTCGGCGAGCAGGTGGAGGATCAGCGCGCGGGCGGCGGCAGCGGCTCCGGGGCCGAGCAGGCCGAGGCCGCGGCTGCGGGCGAGATCCCAGGCGAGGGGGCGGCCGTCCTTGACGCCGACCGGTGTGGCCGTGGTGGCGTCTGCGCCCCGTTGTTCCGCCTCCGGGGCCGGCGCCTCGGTGGTTGTCCGCGCAGGAGATGCGCTCGTGGCTTCGGTGGCCGGTTGCTCGGTGGTGGCTTGGTCGTGGGCGATGCGCAGTGCCCGTACGACGGGGGCGATGTGGATGTCGTCGCGGTGTCTGCTGCCGGGGCGGTAGCGGATGCGGCGGCGGTGGCGCACGGTCAGGAGGGCGGCGGTGATGGCGGTGGCGAGGCCCAGGCCGACGAACGCTCCGCTGGGCAGGTCGACGCCGGGGCCGTGGCGCTGGTTCTCCTCGTGCGGAGAGGGCGCCGGTGTCTGTGCGGGTGGGGTGGCCGGGGGTGCAGGGGGCTGCGAGGGCCGATCGGGCGGTCGGGGCTTCTTCGGTTCGCGGTCGTTGTCACCGGGTTCCGGGCACGGCTTGGGGAGGCGCAGTGTCCAGCCCGGTTTGATGATGCCGGGGTGGGTGAGGGACTCGCCGTGGGGTTGGGGGCGTCCGCGGTTGAGGGCGTAGATCTCCGGCCAGCGGTGCCCGTCGTTCAGGTGTCGCTGGGCGATGCGCCACAGGCTGTCGTGGATGCCGTGCCGGGGTGGTTGGACGGTGACGACGCGGTCCTGCTGCTTGGGCCGTGCCCGGTCTCTGTCGGGGTCGGTGGGCTGGTGTGGCTTGTCGGTCGGCTCGTGTGGGAGGAGGGCGGTTGCCGCGGCCGGTTTCGCCGGCGGGTTCGCGGTGGGGTGGCGGGTGGAGAGCAGGGCCAGGAGGACGGCGCCGACCAGCCCGGCGGTGAGGGTGCGCAGCGGGCTCGTGGTACGGAGGTGCAACTCCCGTACGCGGGCGAGGCCTTGCACCGCTGTACGGCCGACGTCGAGGACGAAGGCGCCCCACAGGGCCCACAGGATGCAGGCGAGCGTGTTCAGCAGCAGTTCGGTGCGCAGCGGTGAGGTGAGGGCCACGGAGACCTCGGCCCCGGTGGGCAGTTCGTCCGGGAGCGGCCAGCCGATGAAGTGGGCCAGCGCCCAGGGCGTACCCGCCAGGAGCGCGCTCAGGGCGAGAGCCGCGACGGTGCCACGTACGGCCATGCCCGTGCGGCGCAGGCGGGGCACGCGGTGACGCGGCCTGGATGCAGGGTGCGGTCGTACGGCCATGGCCCCGCCTCCTTAGGGCTCGGGGGCTTGCGCGTCACGGACGGGGTGGGCACTGCCGGTGGCGGAGACGGTGAGGGTCTCGAGGCCCAGCAGGCCCAGGAGCTGGGTGGGTTGGCGTGCGGTGACGGTCACGGTGATGGAGTTCGTGCTCGCGCGTATGCGACCGGTGTCGGGTGTGGCGGTGAGGTAAGCGTGGGCTCTCTGGCGGGCCTCGGCGGGCAGGAGTTGCAGGGTGCCGTCGCGGCGGTAGGCGGCCAGGTCGAGGGCCTGGGCTCCGTTCCGTGCGGCCTCTTGAGCTTCGCCAATGGCGCGGACCTTGGCGGCCAGGGCGAGCCCGCCGTCCAGGACGAGCCCGGCGAAGAGCAGGACCGCGGCGGCCAGGACCACAACGAAGGCCGTGACCTGCCCCTCCTCGCCCCGGCCGCGCAGGCGCCGGGAAAGCGTGTGCTCGGCCCGCCTCATGGCGCCGCCTTCCCGCTCTTCTCGGTGGCCGTGCCGCGGTAGGCGTCGACCGGGGAGGTGAAGTGGGCGGTGAGGTTCATGGAGCCGGGGACCTGGAGTGCGGCGAGGTCGTGCAGGCCGACTGCGCAGGTGAGGTGGATGCCGACCGTGGTGCCGGGCTGGATGGTGCCGTCGGTGGTGACCGAGAGGGTGCGGCAGGTGAGGCCCGCATCCCGCAGCGCGGCGGCGGCCGTGGTACGGGCGCCGCTGGCCGCGGCTGCGTTGCTGCGTTGTTGGCTGGCCGCGCGGGCGGCCTGGTGGGCTGCGTCTTCGACGCGCAACCGCGCCTCGGACAGCCGCCCGCAGTAGACGAGGAACCACAGCATCAGCACCAACAGCGGGGCGAGCAGGATGAGTTCCACGGTCACCGAGCCGCGCTCGGCACTGGCGCCGGCCCTCATTGCCCCTCCCGGTCCTCGACTCGGAAGGCCTCGACGGGGCCTGCGGCGCGGGCGCTGACGGTGAGGTGGAGGAAGGGCACCACGCTGCTCGCCGTCCCGGTGATGCGGACCTCGGCGCGCTGGGCGTCGCGGTCGACGGCGAGGTGGGGCCGGCGCAGGGGCCCGCGCCCCAACTGCTGTAGCACGCGCTGGCCTTCGCGCTGTCCGGTCGCTGCGGTGCCGCGTTCGACGCGTGCGGCGGAGAGTGCGTGGGCCGCGGTGGCCTGGGCGATGTGGGTGGCATGGAACCACATGGCCGCCTGTGCGAGCAGCAGGACCAGGAGGAGGGCCAGGGGCAGGACGAGCACCATCTCGGTGGTGGCACTCCCCCGCTCCCCCATCTCCGCCTCCCGGGCCGCTATTTGAACTTCACGCTGTGGGCCGCGGCGAGGATCTGCGGTCCGAAGTAGGCGGTCACGGCCAGGGCGGTGGCGGCCAGGAAGGCGATCCAGATGACCTGTTCGGTGGTCACACCGCGGTCGTCGTGGGCGATGCGGCGTGCGAAGGCCTTCAGGCGGGCCATCAGGATGCGGCGGCGCGGAGACACGGCGGGCGTCCTCTCGGAGCGGTGGGGTGGTCACAGTGAGGCGCTGATCTGGGAGAGGGCCGGGTAGAAGACGAAGAGCACGAAGCCGATGGCCATGAGCATCGCGGGCAGGGCCATGCGTTCGGTGGCCGCATTCGCCCGCCCTTCGGCTTCGGAACCTTCTTTCGCGCGCATGGCGGCGGCCTTGGCCGCCAGAGAGGCGCGGATCTTGGAGCCTTCGGTCCCGGCAAGGGAGAGCGCGGCCGACAGCTCGGTCAGCTCGTGGATGTCGAGTTCCTCGCCGAGCTGTTCCAGGCTGGCCCAGGGGGAGGTGCGGGTCAGGCGGGCGGTGGTCAGGGCGCGGCGCAGCTGCTGGAAGGCCCAGCCGCGGCCGGTAGCCGCGGCGTCGTGGAGGGCCGCGTCCACGCCGGCGCCGCCCGCGAGCAGGATGTGGATCAGGTTGAGGTAGCCGCTGAGAGCGTGCCGGAAGGCGGTGCGGCGCTGCTGCGCGGCAGTACGTACGGTGATGCCGGGCAGCAGGAAGCCGCCCAGTGCGAAGGCGAGGGCCACGGCGGTGGGCACGGGCCACGGGAGGGGCCGTCCACCGAGGACGAGGGCGAGTTCGACGAGTGTGGGCAGCAGCAGCCCGGTGAGGGCGAGGACGGCCATCTCCGCCAGGTGCGTCTCGATCGAGCGCCCCGTGACAGCCAGGTCCTTGCGCATCGCCTTCCCCGGGAGACCGAGGGCGCGGAGCAGGCCGGTGAAGGGGGCCCCGATGCGTACCGACCAGCCGCCTTCGTCCGCGAGGGCGATGGGCGGGCGCGAGGGTACGGCGTGCAGGCGGGCGACCATCTCCGACAGGGGCGCACGGGGCGGGAAGAGGTAGACCACCAGCGCCCACAGTCCGGCCCCGGCACCCGCCGCCAGCAACATCACGGCGATCACGACGTCGCCCCCTCACGCGGCCCGCCGACTCCCACCGCCGGCTCGGTGTCTTCTTCTGTCAGGCTCAGGAAGCGTTCGGGCTCCTCCAGCCGGGCCATGCGCCGCAGCCAGTGGAAGGCCAGCGTGAACAGCGCGCCGATGCACAGCAGCACGAACTGTCCGGCAAGGCTGTCGTAGGGCGCGAGGAAAGCGGGGTTGAGGACGATCAGTCCTCCGGCAAACGACAGCGTCGTCACCACGACCACCCGCAGCGTGGTCCGCGTACGGGCCCGACTGGCATCCACCCGCTGGCGCATCTCCACCTGCGCCCGCGCCGTCGCCGCCAACTCACCCAGCAGCGGCGCGACCTGGCGGGCCTGCTGTTCGGCGGCGAGCACGAGGGCCGCGAGGACGAGGTCGGCACTCGGGTCCTCCAGTTCGTCCGCCAGCTGCCGCAGCGCCGGGGCAAGGCGCTCGCCGTGTTCCAGCCGTTCGGCCAGAGCTTGGATGTGGGGGCGCACCGGCTTCGGCGCGGTGCGGGCGGTGGCGATGACGGCCTGCTCCAGCCCGGCCGCCGCCGCGAGGGTGTCGCGCAGCATCTCCGTCCACCCGGCGATGCCCTCCACCAGCTCCACGCGGCGCTGGTCCGCCGCGCCGATGCCCAGCAGCCGCGGGAGACTCCACACCGCCATGGCCGCCAGCACGCCGCCCACCACCCAGCCGGTGAACGCCCCGGCCACCAGACCGGAAGCGATTGCGGCGGCGAGCCAGCGTCCCTGGTGCTCGCGTCGATGCCGGTTCCGCTGGCGCGCCGAAGCAGCAGCGCCCCGATCTCGTACGGCCCGTACGAGCAGCAGCAGCCCAAGCCCCACGCCCAGGCCGCATAAGCCCGCCAGCGCCACCCACGGGCTCATCCCGCCCACCCCTGCTGCTCTGGCGCCAGCCGGCCCTCGGCGTGGAAGCCCGCCGCCACCAGCTCCTCCAGCGTCTGCGTACGCAACGGCACTCCGGGAACGGCCCGCAGGTCGGGGCCGGGGCGGAAGACCTCGTTGGAGACGACCTGCTTGTCGTCCGCGTCGATGACCTCGCGTACGGAGGAGACCACCCGGCGGCTGTGTTCCCCTCGCGGCTTGTCCAGGTGGACGACGAAGTCGAGGGCGGAGGCGACCAGGAGGTTTGTGGCCTCCAACGGGAGGCGTTCAGGGCCCTGGACGGCGTAAGCGGCCAGGCGGATGAAGGCACCCTGGCTGGTAGAAGCGTGCAGCGTGCCCATGGAACCGTCGTTGCCCTGCGACATCGCGTTGCACATCGGGATCACCTCGGGCCCGCGCACCTCCCCCACGATCACCCGGTCCGGGGACATGCGCAGCGCCCAGCGCACCAGCTCCGCCTGGCTCACGGCGCCCTGTCCCTCGATGTTGGCCTCGCGGGCCTGCATCGCCACCACGTCCGGGTGGGCGCGGGCGTCGGCGTCGAGGCCGAGTTCGAAGACGTCCTCGATGGTCACCAGCCGCTCCCAGGACGGAATCTCCGCAGCGAGCGCGCGCAGCAGCGTGGTCTTGCCCATCGCGGTGCCGCCGGTGACCAGGATGTTCTTACGGGCGCGAACGGCCGCGGACAGGAAGTCCACCAGGAGGCGGTCCAGTGTGCCCACCTTGCGCAGGGTGGAGAGCGGAACGGTCTGGTAGCGGTGACGGCGAATCGACATCGAGGGGCGGGCGGTGACCGCCATGACCGCGAACACCCGCTCCCCTCCGGGCAGTTGGAAGGAGACGCCGGGACTGCCGCGGTCGAAGCGCCGCTCCTCCACACCCGAGCGGGCGGCCAGATCCCGGATGAGGTGGACCAGCTCGGTGTCCGAACCGACCACCGGCGGCAACTGCTCCCGGCGCCCGTCGGCGTAGCGGACGAAGACCCGGTCCCCGGTGATGTTGATGTTCTCGATGTCGCGGTTGCGCAGCAGGGGCTCCAGCCCTGCCAGGCCGAAGACCTCATTGAGCACGGCCGTGACTACGCTCTGCTCCACCGGCGCGGGTACCACCTGCCCGCCGCTGCCCAGGCGTTCGCGGGCGAACTGCTCGGCCGCCTCGGCCACGATCACCTCGGCGTGCGCGCGGCGCTCCTCCTCACTCCACGGACCCCCGCCACTCTGCTCGCTGACCCGGATGCGCTCCGACAGCTGCCGGGCCAGCTCCGCGCGCAGGCGCTGGCGCAGTGCTTCCGCTCCGGCATCCGCGTACATGCCCATCGCCGGCACGGCGGCAGGGTCCGCGGCGGCCGGGCCCAGCGCGGGGTACGACACCGCGGGCCGCGTACCCGCTACCCCTGTCACGGCTCTGCCGTGTGCCTGCTTGCTCATTGCGGCGCTCCGTTGCGGGACTGGGCCACGCCGTACGGCCGAGGCTCTGCGGGCACGCGGAAATGCACGGCCGGTGCGGCCAGTTCGTTGCGGCCGACCGCGGCGTGGGCCCGGGCGGCGGCGCCGTGCTGCAGGTGTGCAGCGAGGGCGGCCAGGGCGCGTCCCAGGGGTGAGCGGGCGGGGGCGGTGCGGCGCCCTACCGCGCCGTTGAGCGTGGCGGCGCCACGTGCGTCCTCCGGGAGGCGGGCAGTCACCTCGATGCCCAGCGCCTGCTCCACCTCGGCGGTGGGGTAACCCTCCCCCACCAGCACGAAGCACGGCCACGCGGACCAGCGCGCCACAGCCTGGACCGTGGTCGCCACATGCGAGAGGGCGTCGTCGCGGGCCCGGGCCAGCACCAGGAGGACGTCGGCCTCCCGTACGACGGAGGCTGCCGGTGAACTCGCCTCCAGACGCCCGCAGTCCGCCACGACCACCGTCCCCGCACGGTCCGCCGCCTGCCGCAGCACCGAGTTCTGCCCGGACACCAGTTGCTCCAGCGCGACGCGCGCCTGCTCCGCGCCGGGCGGGCCGGCCACCACCGACAGGCCGCCGGGCAGGCGCTGAGTGTGCTGCCACACCAGGCCCGGGGTGTTCGGGCGCCGGGTGGCCGCGGCGAAGCCCACCAATCCCGGAGAGGTCTCCAGCCGGAAGCGGGCCAGCAGATCCCCGCCCGCCGCATCGCACTCGACCACCACCGGCTGATGCCCCGCAGGCCAGCCGCTGGCCAGCCCGAGGGCCGCGGTCGTCGCCCCCGGCGACCCCTTCACACCGCACACCGCCACCAGCGTCATCGCGCACCTCCGTGGACGATGACGAGGCGCAGCGCGCCGTCCGGCGCCGCGGCGAGCTCCTCGGCATCCGCGTCGGCCAGCTGCAAGGTCACGGCAGTGAGCTGCTCATCCGGGGGCCGTTGGAGATCGGTGACGGTGGCCTCCCAGGTGGAGGCGGGCTCCTCGCGCTGCTTCGCGCCGGGCTCGGCCTCCTGCGGCGCCGCCACGACCCGTACGCGGTTGCCCGCCTTCAGTCCCGTGGGGAACTGCCCCGTCTTCAGCCCCACCGCCGCCACCGCCATCCCCGCGGGCGGCACCGCCGCCGGACCCAGCACGCTCTTCGTCAGCAACGCCCCGCTGGGGAGGCTGTAGGCCACCGGCCGCCCCACGACCGCCTCGCGAAAGCGCACGGGCAGCGCCGCCAGGTCGCCGTCGCGGGAGATGCTGGCCTCCCGCACATCCCCGGCCTCCAGCCGCTGCCCCACCGACACCGGCCGGTTGAGCACCAACACGCTCTCCCGCTGCCCCAACTGGGAGGCAACGACCACGCCCCCGGCCGCGCAGCCGAGCACCAGCAGGCCGCCCACCAGCAGATACGGCACCCGCCGGCGCCGTGGCGCGCCCGTCATCCGGGCCGGCGCCTTCGCCGCGCCGCTTCCGTGGGCCACATGCGGACCCCCACGCGTAGGCACTCGCGCGCTCATCCCATCCCCTCCCCCGTCACTCGGTGTTCAGCGCCTGGCTCTCACGCACCAGGAAGCCGGCGGTCGCCGTGGTGGTCATCCCGGGAAACGTGCCGCTCTCCCCCGCACCGGACCAGCTGACCGTCCAGTGCACCGTCGCCGAGACCGCGTACGCGCCACCCGGCTGACCAGCCGAGGAAGAACGGTAGGTGTGCCCGCAATCCGGCGACGGCCGCTTCGCGCTCACCGCCGACTTGCCCCCGTACGGCGTGCCCGGCCCCTTACACGTGACCGGGCTGCCATCCCCCAACTTCCACACGACCTTCTGCGGCCGGGCCACCGCCGTCACCGACACCCCCGGCACCGACGCAATCGCCGACCTGCTCCCCCAACTGCCCCGCGCCAGCCACAACCACGTCGGCAGGTGCACGAGTTGCTCCCTCGCCGGACTGGCCCGGATGACCGGAGACGGCAGCCGTAACTGCTCCCGCGCCTGCTGAGCCAACTGCGCCGGTGAAGGCGGAGGCGGCGCGGCCTCGGCAAGCGCGTCCTCGTCGTCAGGGATCCACACCGGAGGCCGGTAGAGCGCATCGCGGGCGGCATTTCCCGAGCACTGGTACTCATACCAAGAGCCCTTCTCCCCGGGGCGAGGAGAGGCGGCAGTGGGCACAGCGGGGACGGTGCGGAACTCAGCCTGCATGACCGGCGGCCTTCCGGTGCTTCCCTTGTCCAGGTAGGACGCCTTGATCGCACCGGCAGGAGGTCGGAAGGTACTTCGCTGGTAGGAGCAGCGCAGCTTCGTCGGGTACTTCACGGCGCCGCCCGCACCGCCGCCGCGGCCTCGGTCAGAAGGTTCTCCGCGCTCGGGCTGCTGCCGGGGGCTGGGATCACCGCGCTCCCTACCACCTTTCCCCGCGCCCAACTCGCAGCCGGGGTAGGGGTTCTGCCCGCACTTCAGCGTTCCCCAGCCGTCATCCGCCACAGCCGGCAGCGCCGCGGTTCCCAGCAAGACCACCGCGGCCCCGGTAGTCGCGAGAGCCTGTCTCAGCATGACCCGACCTCCGCCACCGCGAAGCGGGTGACCTTCCACTGTCCGTTTTCCTGCTTCGTCACCTCGGCTTGGATCGAGTGGCGCCCGCCCGGCTCGGTGTCAGCGAGCTTTCCGGTCTTCTTCCGGTACTTGAGCCAAGCCGTCGAGTCGCCGCAGTCATCGATGCGTACGGTGCTCGGACCCTCGGCAGGTCGTGCCGACGTGACCTTCGGGTAGTTCTTCGGGCTCCCCTTGGTGATCAGGCCGTTGCGGTGATCGGCGTACATGCCCCGGGACATCGCCAGCAGTGCGTCACCGGTGGCGTGCCGTCCCAGCAGTGGGGAGTTCCAGTCCGAGGTCTCGGCCGCTTGCGCCATGTCCTGCCACATTGCCGAATAGGCCTTCGCAGCCTGCTGCTTGGCCACCTCTCGCGCCGAGTCCGGCGAAGGCGGAGACGGGGTGGCAGGCGCGGAGTGCTGAGCGCTGTTGTCGGGCGCTGCACCATCACCATCGGATGAGCCAGCCATCTGACAGCCGACCACGCTCATCATCGCGGCAGCCACAACCGTCCGCCCGAAGCGGCTTCCGCTGCATTTGGCAACTCTGCTTGCCACTACCTCACTCCCCGCCGCTCGATCGGCTCCGCAGGAGCCCGTGTGTGCCGGTCTTTGCACAGAGCCGCGCCTTGCTTCGTCTACTCGGAAGAAGTGGCCGGCTCCTCAGCGCTCTTGGCCACGGGGACAGGTCTGTGCTGAATGTCCTCCGGCATGCCAGGCACAGACGCCGTGCCCGTTCCCAGACGTGAGGTGAACTCGGAAACCCCGATTCCCCGATGCGAATCGCCCGGAGCCGCTGGCGGAGCGGCATGCCCTGCTGCACTCAGCAACGCGAAGGCGCAGAGGCCGGCACCCCAACTCACCACATACCGTCTGCCAGTTCCTCCGCTCCCCACCACGTACTCCTCACCGGTACCGTTGATCCCCCGTACCGGACCTGAGAACTGATCACGAAGCTGCGCCAGCCTGCTACTGCACACCGGCGTTCGCGGCACTTGTTCGGTGCTCGCGCCCAACGTTCTGGCAGCGCTCAGCTTTCGCACACCCTGACGCGCTGTCAACCACAGAAGCGTCCGCTCTCGGAAACTCCCAGCTCAGCGCCACAATATTTACGCGCCGCCTGAAACTATAGTTTCAGCCCTATGGGCAAAGAACCCTCTGCTTGCTAGCGTTCAGCGCTATGCCGAGCCCAGAGCGCACCACTGCCCCGGCGACATCGCCGGATGCCGCCGCTCGCTTCGGTGAGCGCCTGACCCGCCTGATCGAGCACATTTACCCTCCCGATCAGAAGGCCCCGTACACCAATACGCAGATCGCCGCGGCCACCGGCCTGACATCCCAGTACGTCGGGCTGCTTCGCCGCGGCCAGAGGGCGCCCTCCGTCGACAAGGCCATCGCCCTTGCCGACGTGTTCGAAGTCCGCGTGGAGTACTTCGTACGGCCCGCCGAGCACCAGATCGTGCAGGCCATCGATCGCGACCTGGAGCGGCTGGCGTTACAGCGTGCCGGCAAGCCGCAGAAGGTCTGGCACCGCTGCGCAGGGGCCCACGCGGATGCGGAGCTGCTGACCGACGATGAAGTGCGCGGCATCGCCGAGGGAACGGCTGAACTGCCGCGTGATCTGCGTGGCCCTATCCGCTCGCTGGTGGATGCTCTGCGCCGCACCGTGGGTTTGCCGGTGCGGCCTGCACATGAGGAAGAAGGGTGCTGATGAGCGCAGTCGGCGCTGTTGTTTCCTGGAGACTCCCAGAAGGCACGAAGGAGATCATGACCACCGCCCGCCTGCGTCGCAGATGCCGCAGAGTCCTCAAAGACTTAGCCGTACCGCACCACGTCCCGTTATCCGGCCTCATCGAGTACCTGGCCGAGCAGCGGGAGCGACCCATCCGGCTCATCCCATGCGATGTGCAGCCAGAACTGCCGAGCGGCAGATCCGAGCAGTACCTGGACGTAGATCTCATCTACTACCCGCAGCAGACCAGCCCCGCGCACCAAGCCCACATCATCTGCCACGAGTTGGCGCACCTCCTGCGCGCGCATGTGCCGCAGTTCGAGGAACTCAAAAGCGGTCAGGCCCCGGCAACGCTGTGCCGCACCTCCCACTACACAGACCCGGCCGAGGCCGAGGCGGAAGTGCTCGGAACCATGCTGTGGCAACGGCTCCAACTCGCCCCCGTCGACCAGGACGCCGAAGTGATCTCCCTGTTCGATCACCGGGGCAGCCGCCATGTCTGACCCGTCCCGCGCCCCCTTCAACATCATCTACCTGCTGCTCGGTGGGCTGCTGCTCGTCATCGCGGTCGCGAAGTTCCGTGCCTTCCGCAGGAACCGGTACCCCGGGCTCGCCGTGATGGGGGTGGCCTTCGCGGTCATCGCCGCCGCCCTGGTCCTGGCCGCACCGGTGGTGGCGCTGGCCCTGGCGTCCGCGACCGGCATCACGCACCTGTCCACGCTGATCGTGTACTCGGCCGTCACCGTCTTCGCCGCCTGCCTGGTGGCGCTGTCGCTGATGTGGACGCCACCGCACCAGCGGGCCCCCGGGACGAGCGCCTGGGCGTCGTCGGATGCTGCCTCCCGCTGGCGGGAGGTACGGCGCAAGGTGGTGGCCGTCTACGGGCCGCTGCTGGTGGTACTCGCCGCCCTGTTCGTCGCGTTCGCGCCGTCGGAGGGCCGGGACAAGCCGTTCGACACCAGCTTCACCCACATTCCCGGTGTGCTGGCCTACCTGCTGCTGTACCAGGCGGGCTTCTCCTGGGCCCTGGTCATGCTGGGGCGGATGGCGGCCCGGCGTGCGGCCGTTATGCCACACGAGCACCGGGCTACCCGTACCAGCCTGCGTCTGACCACGGTCGCATGTGCCGTCGCCGGCGGCTACACCGTGTGCAAGGTGGCCAGCATCGTCAGCGCCGCGGCGGGCACTGACGTGCTGCTCGGCATCGGCACCGTGGTCGGACCGCTGTGTGCCTGCGCAGGCGCGGTGTTGCTCGCCGCAGCCTGGGGGAATGCTGCCTTGGGCAGTTGGCGACAGCGTCGGGACGACTACCGCACCCTCTATCCGCTCTGGGCACGGGCGTTGGCCGTGGACGGCAAACTCGCCCTAGACACCGCGCAGCGCGGCCTCGCCGAGCAACTGGCCGCCCGCGACCTGGAGTGGCGCATCACCCGCCGCACCCGCGAAATCCGCGACGCCCAGCTCACCCTCGCCCGCTGGGTACGGCCAGAGGCCTTGAAAGAGGCGGCCCAACGCGCCACCGCCGCCGGCCTCTCGGGCCCTGAACACGACGCTGCAGTCGCCGCCCTGGCCTTCCTCGCCGCGCTCAAGGGTCGCGACGAAAAGCAGCCCGCCGCGTCCCAGAGCATCGCCGTACCGGGTGTTCACATCGCCCCGGAACTCGAACGAGCCCACCTGGTCGCGATGGCCCGGCACCTTTCCGGGCCACTCGCCCAGCAGCCTTTGGAGACCAGCACATGAGCCGCCCGATAGAGACGGACCCTGAACTCGCCTACCGGAATCTGGCCATGGGCGAGTTGGGCGGACAGTTGCTGATGGGCATGAACATCGGCTTCTACCGCACCTTCGCCATCCCTTCCATCGCCCGCACCCTCGTGGCCGCAGGCGGGCTGACCGATTCCCCGGCGCTGCGGGCAAAGACCACCGGCGACATGATGTACGGCCTCATCCAACACGGCCTCGACAGCGACCGCGGGAAGCGCATCATCGCCGCGATCAACGCCATGCACGCGGCGTGGGACATCAGCAATCACGAATTCCTGTACGTGCTGGCCTGCTTCGAGATCGCTCCACTGCGCTGGTGCGATGCACACGGCAGGCGGGCCACCACCGACGCCGAGAAGCAGGCGACACACGCCTTCTACCAGGCGCTGGCCAAGCGCATGGGCATCGAGGCCGTTCCCAGGAGCTGGGAGGAATTCGCGGTCTGGATGGACGAGTTCGAGAAGCAGCACTACTGCTACACCCCAGAAGCCCACCGCCTGTGGACCTCCACCCGCGAAGTGCTCACCAACCGCGCTCCGCGCCCGCTCGCCCCTCTGGTCCGCATGGCCGCCGACGCGCTACTCGACGAGCCGCTTCGACGCGCCGTCGGCGCCAGCAAGCCCACCGCTCTCGCCCACCTGCTGGCTCGGCTGCTGCTAAGGCTGACCGTGCCACCTGCGGTACAACGATGAACGCGGCCCCGAAACACCGCTGAGGGGAACCAGGGGGCTATTCCCCGCGCGTGCGGGAGCGACGTACAACCAACCGGATTGCCCGTTTCCTACCCCTGCACCAGCTTCAGCAGCCCCTCGGTATCGGTGAGGTCCGGGAGCGCTGTCTCGGCACCAGCGTCCCGCAGCACCTTCTCGTCGCTGCGCCCGGAGGCGACCGCGATGACGCGGACGCCGCACGCGTGACCGGCTTGAACGTCGGACGGCGTGTCGCCGATCAGCACAGCCTCGGACGCCGGCACGCATGCACCGCTCTCTGCTTGCGCGCGGTCCAGAGCGGTGCGCACCAACTCGGCGCGCTCGTCGTTGTCCTCACCGAACGCCCCAATACCCCAGTTGATATAAGAGTCCAGGCCGAATACGTGCAGCTTGACCTCGGCGGCGGTACGGATATTGCCAGTGACGACTGTCTGTACTGTGTCCGTGAAGGAGGCGATCCCGCTCAGTGCAGCCGCAGCACCGGGGAGCGCGTGTCCACGCTCTCGCAGTGCCGGTGCGTGTCGCACGTGTTCCTCGCCGAGCGCTGCAGCAAAGCGCTCGAAGTCCTCGCGGCTGGTGACGATCCCATGCAACCTCGCGGTCTCGTGGAAGATGACCGGGTCGGTCATGCCGTCGATGCGCGCCTGCCGTTTCATTTCACGACCGGTCACGTGTTGAAACGCGAGGGCGAACAGCTGGGTACCGACGCCGCGTGTGGCGACGAGGGTGTGGTCGATATCCCACAGCACGAGTCGCACCATGACCTCCGCTCTGTAACCCGTTCGGTCAGCACAGCATCCCACCGGAACGCGCCCTTCTACTCTGAGCTCTGAGTCGAAGTCGACGGGGAGGCTGTGGAGATGGGCACGTCGAAACGCTCCGTGGGGGCACGTGTGCAACATGCCCGGCAACGATCCGGTCGCACTCAAGCGGCGGTGGCGGGACTGTGCGGCATCACCGAGGAATACCTGTCACAGATTGAGCGAGGTCTGAAGATGCCGTCCGTCGATGTGCTGTTGGCACTCGCGCACGAGCTGGACACCTCGGTCTCCCTCCTTCTCGACGGCGAGCTACAGGATCACGGCCTCCCCTCAAGTTCAGCCGCTTCGGTCACGCAGGCCCTGATGAGCACTCCCGCCGACGGGCCTCCGCCCCTGGGCCCGGAGGAGCTGCGCGAGCGCGTGGAATCGGTCTGGCGCATCTGGCAAACCTCCCCAACCCGGTTCACCGACGCCGCCGCTGTCCTCCCCGGCCTCATCACCGACGTCGAGCGGGCGGTCCGCGCGCACCGCGCCGCGGATGTCGACGGGCGCCGCGAGACGCTACGCTGCGCCGCCGATCTGTACGGCATGCTGCGCTCCTACTGCCGCCGCACCGGACGCGTTGACCTGGCGTTGATGGTGGCCGACCGGGCGCGCCGAGCAGCCGAGGACGCCGACGATCCCATTCGCATCGCCGCAGCCCAATGGAACATGGGGCACGTGCTACTGAGCAGCGGCGAGCCCGAGGGAGCCGAAGGCGTGGCCCATGAGGCAGCGCAGCAGCTTCGTCGTGAACCTTCCTCCCCCGAGTCGGTGGCCATGACCGGTGCGCTGGAGCTGGTTCTCGCCACAAGCGCGATGCGCCGCAAACGCTGGTGGGAGGCACGTGAGCGGTTGGAACAGGAAGCAAAACCACTCGCGTACCAGATCGGCGACGACCTCAACACGCAGTGGACGGTGTTCGGGCCCACCAACGTCCACCTCCACCAGCTGAGCGTGGAGATGGAATCCGGAGAGGCCTCCGAGGCACTGCGGATCGCCGACCGCATCGACACAGACCACCTGCCATCGCGCGAGCGGCACTTCACGTTCAACCTGGAAGTCGCCCGCTGCTGCGCGCAGCGCCGCGACGATGCCGCAGCCTTGGTGCTGCTGTTGGAACTGGAAGAGCTGGCCCCGGAGGACCTTATGCACAGCCCGGAGGCACGACAGCTCATCACGGAACTGCGCGCCCGGGTTCGGCCCACATACCGGCGCCAAGTGGTTGGTCTAGCTGCCCGGTTAGGCCTCCCGTAAACTCCCCGAGCCCGTGGTCTACCCGAGCTAAGAGTTCGGGTAACCGCGACCCGACGCTCCTAGCGTGCGGAACATGCACAGAATCTACGGGGAGACGCCCGGAGGGCTGGGAACCCGGCTGGTGCCGACAGGGCGGCAGTTCGACGCGATTCGCGTGCCCCGCTTCCTGGGCCTGGTCGCGCTGTCCGGACTTCGCCGAACAGGCGCGGTGATCGTAGACCCGCGCGAGCGTGCGCTGTACTTCCTCGTCCCCGCAGGCGCCGCAGACACATGGGCGGTGCCAGAAACCCGCGCATTGGGAACAGCGGAATATCTGATCGTGCCGCCGCCCGCGCGGACTGCCCCACCTGGTCCGTACTGGTTGGGCAGCCACTCCGCAGCCACATGGTCGTTGGCAAGTGCGGCAGAGATCCACAGCGCGCTCATGAACCTCCTCACCCACGGTGCGAGGGAGGGAGCGGCATGACATCTGCGCCTCAGTTCCCTCTGACGCAACCGCTGGAGCCAACCTCGGCCGGGCGCCTCGCCACCTGGCTCACCAGCGCGAGTGCCACTGCCGACCGGCACCTCCTGAAAAGCGGCGTACAGCGACTGCGCAAGGCGACGTGCCTACCCGCGCCGCCGCTCACTCGGGTCGAGGGCCCGTGGACACACGGGCGCGGTCCTACCGCCCCAGACGTGGTGCGCAAGGCGCTGTCGGGCGTGCTGGCCGGGGAGCGCTGCAGGCCCGGTGGGGAGGCACGGTGACCGGTACGCACAATGCCGACGGCGCCGACACCGGGACGAAGGCACTGTCCACCGCGCGGCGCCTCTCGAAGCGCCCGGAGGTTGTTCCGTACGTGGCCGCGCGCGAGGGCGAGTACGGCGAGCGCGAGGCCATGCTGGGGATCCGCATCGCCCGCACAGGCAACCCTGCCGGGCTGCGCTACCTGAACGAAGAGCCACGCGATCGCTACCGGGGCATGCTGTGGGCCCGCCGCTCCCAGAACCCCGGGCATGACCGGATGCCCACCGGACGACCGCAGTTCGCCATGGTGCATCCCTCCCGGCAACGGGAGTCGATGGACACGATGCTCTGCCAGGTATGCATCGCCGCCCGCGCCTCCCATAGCGCGCAGGGCTGGCTATTCGTACTGCCCACCGCACCCGACCTCCCCGACAGTTGGCCGGAAGGCGAACTCACCCAGCACCCACCGCTGTGCCTCCGCTGCGCTCGCCTCGCGGTCAAGCTCTGCCCCGCACTGGCCGAAGGCCACCTGACAGTACGAGTACGACGGCCACGCCTGTGGGGCGGCGTCGGCGCCCTCTACCGGACGGGCGACGGATGGCGGCCCGAACTGGCCGCCGAGGGCGATATTCCGGTCGCCTTCCAGGACAAGGCCGCTCCCTGGCTGCTGGCCAGCCAGCTCGTACGGCGGCTGTGCGCCTGCACGCCCATCGACCTCAAGACCGAACCTGACCCAGGGGCCGTCCCGTGACGGGCCAGCCCCGCGTGTGCGCGGCCTGCCAGCTGGGCGAGCACGGCTTCTGCGAAGGCCGCGAGGACGTCGTGATCGCCGGGATGGGCGTGCCTGCCGTACCGCTCAACTGCTCCTGCCTCCACGGCCCGTCCTCCGCCCGCCACCGGTGCCGGAGCAACGGTCCTGGCACCTCACTCGACCAGTCTCAGGTCAGTGACTCGTGACTGCGGGTCTCACGTACACACGCGGCGAAGTTCTCGGCGATGTCGCCATAGTGGTCGAACAGGTCGGCTCCGTCACACTTTGACCTTCGTGCAGGGCGACGCCTCTGGCGCCGTTGCCGGTGATGGGTTCTGGGCTGACGCGCCGGCTCACTCGCCGCTCTCGGCCTTACCCTCGCCCCCACCCCCGGTCCTGGTCATTCTCACCGTCATCGCCGGGACGGTGCGCGACAACCGCGCCCTGCTCTTATCCACCATCATCAGCGGCCGGTAGGACCCCAAGTACGGCCGCCTCTCCGGCGTCCTACCCCCGCCATAAGGCACGAGCGGTCGTCAGCGGCCCGTCTACATGTCTCACTGCCCAGCCGGTCCGCAACCTGCGCTTGGGCTACTCCAGCGGTGCGTGAGGCCGTGCTCCTCGGCCCCACGCAGTCTCAAGAGGCTGGAGCAGCGACAGCGCCGGCAGAAGCAAATAACGACTGCAGGTATGGGAATATTAGGATGTGAGTGCTACCTCGCCTCAAAAGAGGATTCAGCCCTGTGCTGAGCTGGACTGCCCTCAGCCAGCCGCATACCGAACGCGTTCGCGCCCTGCCTGGTGCGATTCCCACATCACGGCGATTCTGCGAAAGGGCGGCCTGGAGCCTCTGGAGCCTTTCACCAAACCGACAGGCTGGCGTCTGACACGTTGTCTGGTCTGCGGTTGCGAGGCGCACTACCGGTTCGAGTACACCCTGGACAAGAACGAGTCCGCGGAGGCGACGTGCCGGGCGTGCTACTGGCGACAGTGGGCGCAGGATGCCCGCCGGCTCCAGGGCCCGCGCGCGGACATGGTTCCAACCCTGGCCACGGAGGCGCGAGAGCACGCCGAGAAGAATGGTTATGACTACCTCGGGCCGCTGACTGACCCATCACTGGCCGATGACCCGCACCATGTGCGCTGCCGGTACTGCGCACGTCTGAGCGCGGAGCGGCTGGGAGACATCGGGTGGGGATGCAGGTGTCAGACCAACCCCAACCGGGCACGTCAAACATCGCGCCCCCCAGCATCGAAGCAGCGGGATCTCTTCAAGGACAGCGGACTGCCAGTCGTCGATTGGTGGGACCAAGAGAGGAACGAGTCCACTGCATGGGAGACAGCCACGGTGAGGGCCCGACGTGACGCTTCATGGCGCTGTCCCGAGTGCGGGTTGCGGTTCTTGCGGAGAGTATGCGACATGGTCTCCGCACCGCAGTGCCCCGAGTGCGAACCCAAACACCGCGCAGCCTGGCAGGCGGAGCTCGAGCGTTACCAGATGACCCCGGTCTCCGACGTGCCGGAGTTGCTTGCAGCATGGGCGGATGACGCGGACCCACGCACCGTGAACGTTGCGGACCACGGTCCCCTGCGACGTCTTCGCTGTCCGCAAGGGCACTACCCACGCCTGTCACCGCTCACATATCTGCACTCAGGCTGCCCGTCTTGCCGCGGCCAGGAAACGCTCGCCAAGCGTCTCGCCGTTGTCGAAGTCGACCCAGCTGCATTCGGATTCGACGCAGAGATAGCCGCTCAGTGGCACCCGACCAGAAACGGGAGAACCGAGATGACGACAGTGTCTCCCGAATCGCGCAAGGTTGCGTGGTGGCGCGATCCCAATTGCGGACATGAGTGGCAGGACACACCCGGGCAACGGAACAAGGGGCAACGCCTCCGGTGTCCCGTCTGCCGCACGATCTTGGACTCGCTCGCCTATCACTTTCCGGAACTGGCACTCGAGTGGTCTGCAGCGAACCCGATCTCCGCATGGCACGTCCGTCCCACAGGTCAGACGCCGTTCATCCCGAGCTGGGTGTGTGCTGCGAACCCTGAGCACCAGTGGCAAGCATCCTTGGCGTCCAGGACCAACGGCAACGTCTGCCCTGAGTGTCGGGGACACGGCAAGTCACGGATCGAGCTGGATCACCACGCGGCCGCGGAGCGGGCCTTCGGCAAGGCCGCCTCTGGCCAATCGCTCCGCCACGACGCCTTCACGCGGCGTGCCTCCTGGCTCGTCGACATCACGGTTGCTCTGGCCAACGGCCAGAAGCTCGCCATCGAGTACGACGGCTCCTACTGGCACGCGGACAAGGGCAACGTAGATTTTGAAAAGTCCCGTGACCTGCTTGCTGCCGGATACCTCGTGGCTCGCCTTCGCGAGCACCCTTTGCCTGCTCTGCCGGTTCATGATCCGCACTACGTGGAGTTCGTCGTCTACTCAACTGCACCCCAACCGGACACCACCATCGATCGCGTCAAACAGTGGGCGCTCAAACACGAACCCCCACTCCCAGTTGACTCCAAGACTGTTCCATCCCAAGCAGCGGGTGCGGATGAACAGCTCACTCAGCCCTAACTGCGCCGTAGCAGCAAACGTGTCAAGAGCTTGCGACCGAGAGACACTCACGTCTGTGCAGCTCTGACCAGGAACAACGTTCCTCGGACCGATACCGTCCTCGTCAGAACCTCGCAGGCGGTCAGGAACTTGTAGAGGTGCGTCTCGTGGGCAGCCCGCGTCCCTCAGCACGTGGGGAGATGCGGCATGCGCCCAGGGCGCCAGGCGACGCGGAGGCGTGTGTTCCGGCTTAGCCGTTGACCTGGTGGTGGATGTCCAGGGTGAGCTGGAGGGCGTCCAGCACGGTCTGCGGTGCGATCTCGTTGGCGGCCTCGCCGCGCAGGCAGGCCAGGACGTGGTCGAGCATGTCGGCGTACTGGTCGGCGGGCGGCAACTCCAGCTCGCGTGGGCCGTCTTGGGTGTAGGCAGTGACGGTGCCGGCCGGCTTGCCGTCGAAGCCCATCGAGGAGGAGGCGTCCAGCACGCCGTGCTCGAAGGTGGCGGTGTACCCGCCGCGTGCGCCCCACGCCCGCGGCATCAGCCAAGAGACCGAGGCGCGGGCGAACGTGCCGTCGAAGCGCAGTGTGGCATCGACCGCCGCCGCGTCTTCGTTGCGCGCGACGGTGGTGGCCTCGACGCTCTCGGGGGTGCCGAGGGTGCGGGTGACCAGGTCCATGTCGCAGTGCATCGCCTCGATCGGCAACGTCTTCAGGCCGAGGGAGACCCCTGGCCACAGAAGGCCGTCAGGTTCCACAGGCTGAGCTGGTCCAGGCGGCCGTAGGTGCCGAGCCGGACGGCGTCGAGCAGTGCCCGGTTGGCGGGGATGAAGCGGTTGAACATGTCGACGAAGACCTGCCGGTCGCTTGCCTCGGCGGCCCGTACCACGCGCCGGGCGTCGTCCATGCGGTCTGCCAGCGGGAGTTCGACCAAGGCGTGCTTGCCCTCCTCCAGGGCGCGCAGCGCGTACGGCGCGTGCAGCGTGACCGGCAGGCAGATGTCCACCAGGTCGAAGTCGCCCTCGAACGCCTCGTCCGTGTGCGTGGAGGAGGCGAACCCGAACTGCCCGGCGGTCTTCGCGGTCTTCTCGGCGTCCCGGCCGAACATCACCACCTCGACGTCGCCGCGTTGGGCGTAGACCGCGGCGTGTGCCTGGCCGAAGTTCGTACCCAGCAGAGCGATCTTCATCGTGCCGTCTCCTTCGTGTCGTGGGCGGGAGCGGAGAGCAGGCCGAAGCGGTGGCCGCGCGGGTCGATGAGCCGGGCGGAAAGGCGGTCGTCGGGCTTGTGCTCGGGGCCGGACTCCAGCTTCCCACCCAGCCGTTGGGCCTGGGAGGCGACGGCGGGGACGTCGGTGGCCAGGAAGAGGGGCATGAAGTAGTCCGCCTCGCCTGCGCCCAGCTCGCGCATGCCACCGGAGGGCCGCTCGTTCACGGTGCGGATTTCGGCGTACGGCCCGCCGCCCGTGGGCTGGTCGGAGGCGATCGTCCAGCCGAAGCCTCGGGAGTAGAAGTTCCGGGTCCTGGAGGCGTCACTGGTACCGATCTCGAAGCCGGCGTAGGATCGTGCCCGATCTCGCCGAGCGCTTCCCCGCGGCACACTGGGTGCAGAGCGGCATGCCGACGCCGTTGCCGGAGGAGGAGTCCGTGCCGTATCTCGAGTGGAGCGCCCGGCGCAGCTTCCAGGACGGCCTGGTCATGCTGCTCGACAGCATCGAGTCCACGGCTGCGACGGCGGCATCCGCCCCGGCCGATCCGGCGGACCGGTAATCGGGGTACTCGCGATGGACATTGGGTTTCCCGGCACCGCCCAACCGCGAAGTCCGACCGAAGGCGCCCGGAATCGGCACACACTGAGCGCCAGAAGCACACCGCGATATTGGGAACCACCTCAACAGGCCTGTCGGCATGAAGGACAAGTACAAGGAGACAGCCCGGGGCGGGCTCGCGGTGAACGTCATCGAGTGCTGAGCGCAACTTCTCTGACCAGGTGGTTCACGTCTTTCAGCTCAGTCACAGGCCCACCTTCTGTACGGCGAAATGTCCCTCAGAAGTCCCTGTGACAGAGCTGAAAGTCCCTCAAAAGTCCCTGGGACACCCCTACGCGTGACGAGCGCTCCGATCCCGGCTCTCGGGTCGGTCGGTCATCGGGCGGCGCGGGGCGGTCCCGGCAACGGGATGGCGTGGAAGACGGCGTCGGGGTCGAAGCGGCGCTTGGCGCCGAGCAGGCGGGCGCCGTTGGCGCCGTAGGCGTGCGCGGCCTGGTCGGCCGCGTCGGGCGGGAGCATGTTCGCGTAACCGCCCGGCAGCGCGTGGGGCGCCAGCGTCCGCGACACCTCGCGCGCCCAAGACCGATGCGTCGCGGGCGCGGGGTCGTCCGGCTCCCAGACGGCGACGATCTCGACCATGAGGTGCGCGGCACGCTCGCCGAACGCCGTGTCCGCCGCGGGGACCCGGGTGGCGGCGCCGTGCAGGCTGTGCAGGCTGAGCGCCGACAGCGGCGAGGGCAGCCCGCTTCCGCCGGTGGCGAGCGCACCGCGGATCTCGGGGGTGAGTCCGGCGAACGTACGGGTGGTGATCTCGACGTGCCGGCCGGCGGGGAACATGGCGTCCGTCCCTGCCAGCGACTCGGCGAGCGTGGTGGGGCCGAACTGCGCCACCAACGGGTCCCCGAGGCGGCTGAGCGGCGCCATGGCGCGTTCACCCTCCGCTGCTTCACCGCACCAGGTCGGGGCGACGAAGACCACGGGCGTCCCGTTCGGCCCGGCGACGAATCCGCTCTGCACGGTCAGTTCGTCAGGCCCGCCCGCCGGCACGTGTTCGGCGAGCCCGGCCAGCACCGAATCGGCCTGCGCGGCGGGGTACATGACCATGCCGGACAGCAGAGCCGGAATCTCGTGCAGCCGCAGGCGCATGCCGGTGACCGCGCCGAAATTGCCGCCACCGCCACGCACCGCCCAGAACAGCTCGGGCTCGTGCTCGGCGTCGGCGGTGACCGACGAACCGTCGGCCAGCACGACATCGACGGACAGCACGCTGTCCACCGCGAGCCCGAGACGGCCCGAGAGCGGGCCGTAGCCACCGCCGAGCGCCAGCCCCGCCATCCCGACCGTGCCGACGGTGCCGACCGCCGCGACCAGGCCGTACGCCTGCGCGGCGCCGACGACATCGGCGGCGGTCGCACCACCGGCGACGCGCGCCGTCCGGGACCGCGGGTCCACCTCCACGTGACGCATGCCGGACAGGTCCAGGGTCAGGCCGCCGTCGGCCAGCGCGCTCCCGGTCCAGCCATGCCCGCCACCGCGCACCGACAGCGGCACGCCCGCCTCGCGCGCGGCGCGTATCCCCGCCTGTACGTCGGCCGGGCCGAGGCAGTGCACGATCACGCGCGGCCGAGCTGTCACCGCCCCGTTCCACAGGGCACGGGCGGATTCGTAACCGGGGCCGGCGGTCCGCACCCGGTCGGCGGGAATCGCGCGCCGCAGGGCTGCGGTCAGCGCGGTGGTCGGGTCAGCGGTCGATGCGTTCATGGGCACCTCGGTACGGATCTCGGCCGCCGGGAGGGGCGACACCACGGTGGGGCAGAGCAGTCGTACATTCATCAGAGCCTACCTCTGACGAGTGGGTGGCAGCTCTATCGATCGTTGGACAACTACGATGAGGAACTGTGACCGAACCTCCCAAGACCCGTCGGGCCGAATACGCCGAAGCGACCCAGAGCGCGATCGTCGCCGCGGCCCGTGAGCTCTACGCACGTCAGGGCTACTTCGCGACCACGGTCGAGGAGATCGCCAAGCAGGCACGGGTGGCACCCGCGACCGTCTACGCCGTCGGCGGCGGCAAGCAGGGGCTGCTGCGCACGCTGGCGGACCTGTGGAGCCAGGCGCCCGTCGTCGCGGAGGCGTTGGAGCGGCAGTCCCGGATGACGGACCCGGAAGAGATCCTGCGGTACACGGCCGGGGTGGTCCGGTCGATGCGGCAGGACTACGGCGACATCATGCGCGTCGTGCTGTCCACCGCCCCCCACAACCCCGCGGCGAGCGAGGCACTGCGCCTCGGGACGCACCGCTACCGGGACGCGGTCGCCACCGTCGCGGCCCATCTCAGCCAAGAGGGTGGCCTGCACCCGGACATGACCGTCCAGCAGGCCACCGACATCCTGTGGTTCTACTTCGGCTACGCTGGCTTCACCACCCTCGTCGAGGACAACGGCTGGACCTTCGAACGGTCTGAACACTGGCTCGTCCAACAAGCCCTCGCCGCTCTTCGCACGGCTCCCTGAGCCCCCTGACGGCGCGCGCTGCCGACCTCACCCAGAGACAGTTCGGCGAGGCGGTCGGCGTCAGCGACGCCACCGTGGCCGGCTGGGACACCGGGCGGTCGGTGCCGGACCAGGAGCGGCCTCCGGCCATCGCGCAGGCACTGTGCCGTGATCTGGATGCGCTCTTCCCGGGGAGTGGACACCGCGTCAGCTGGTTCGGTGCCTCCGTCGGCAGGGGACGGTCTCTCGCTGTCGCAGGCAGGCTACGTCGAATCGCGGTGCTTTCCCGAGGTGGACCTACGCCTATCGTCGGAAGCGGCCACGGACAGCGCCGCTTAGCCTCAACTTCCCGGTGAACCAGCCATCACAGGCAAGGGGAAGGCAGTGAACGCAGTTTCGGCACCCCGTAACGTCGTCCTCGTGCACGGTGGGTTCGTCGACGGATCCGGTGGGCAGGCGGTGCATGACCGGCTGGTGCGCGAGGGGTACGGCGTCAGTGTGGTGCAGAACCCGGCGCTGTCGCTGGAGGGCGACGCGACGTACACCCGGCGGGTCGTGGCAGCGCGGGACGGGCCGGTCGTGCTGGTGGGCCACTCCTCCGGCGGTGCCTTCGCCCGTGATCTGCCGCCGGAGCGGGCCCGATTCATGGCCGACCCTCAGATCCCCTAGGGCGAGGATGCGCTCAACGGCGCGGTCTGCCAGGCCGCCTGGCAGACCAAGCCCGGCTGATATCTGGTGACGACCGACGACCGGATGATTCCCCCGCCCGCGCAGCGGATGATGGCCGAGCGGGCGCGAACGACCACCACGGAAGTCGCGGCGAGCCATTCCGTGTACCTCTCGCAGCCGGACGCCGTCGCCGAGCTCATCATGAGGGCCGCCAACTCCTGACCCCACCCCACCCACACCCCTGCACGGTGAGGGGCGTCGTCGGAGACGCCGGTATTCACGCCCTGCCTGGACCCGAGAAAGTAACAGGCATCCACTGCACAGACTTCCGGTGATTCCCCTTTGCATCAGGACCTCACATCGGTTCTCGTCACCGGGAGCGTCGGGGGCCTCGCTGTTCTGTACGAGGTGCCCCTGTTGACCGCGCTGCCCGGAACATTGGAATGAGGGAATGACCACGGTCGCCATCATCGGATTCGGGGATATGGGCGAGGAGATGGCTCCCCATCTGCTGTCTGCGGGATATCAGGTGCGTGTCTCCGACACCGATCCCGGCAAGCGCGAGCGCGCCGCCGCACTCGGCGCGACCGTCCTTGCCACCGCGGCCGAGGCGGCCCGCGGAGCGGAAGTCACGTTGGGCCTGGTGATGTCCGACGACATCACCACCGCCTACCTGGGCGAGGACGGCATCCTCGCCGGAGCCACCGTCGGCTCTGCGGTCCTGATGTGCTCCACGACCACGCCCGCGATGCTGGGCTCGGTGGTCGCCGCGGCTCCAGAGGGGGTGAGCGTGGTGGATGCGCCGATCGTCGGCGGGGTGAAGTACGCGCGCGAGCGCGGCATCACCTTCCTCGTCGGCGCGCCGGACGGCGTATACGCGCGCGTGCGCCCGGTGCTGGACACGCTCGGCGCCTCACGGTGGGTCGGCGACGTCGGTTCCGGCGTGGCCTACAAACTCATCACCAACGTCGCCGTCATGGCCGCGGAGGCGGGCATCCGCGAGGCCCTCGACCTGGCCGACTACCTGGGCAAGGACTACGGGACGGCACTGGAACTGATGTCGGTGGGGCCCATGGCCCCCGTCGTCGCCCGCGCCCTGGACACCACCAACCCGCGCCCCCTGCGCCGCTCGGCAGAGGACGACGAGACCCTGCTGGCCGCCGTCGAGGATCCGGCCCGGCAGCTGCCCATCTCCTACGCCAGTGCGGAGCGGCTGTGGGAGGCCGTGAACACACGAGAAGGATTCGAACCGGACTTCGTCGACCTGACCCGGCGACCACGGCCCGCCCGCAGTACCGCAGTTCCTGAAACCCGCTCCCTCACACCTGCCCGCCCCGAGAGGACAACGTCATGACCTTCGATGCCGCACACCCCAAGACAGCTCCCGAACCCGTGCGGGACCCGCAGACCGACCACCTGCTCACCCCGGGCAACTGCGCCGTGGTGCTCATCGACTACCAGGAGGGGCAGTACGCCACGGTGGGCTCCACCAGCCGCGAGGAGATCGACCTGGGCGCGGTCACACTGGCCAAGCTGGCCCACGCCTACGAGGTCCCCACGGTGCTGAGCACCGTCGCCGTGGGCATGGGCGTCAACCAGGGCACCGTCACCACGCTCACCAAGGAACTGCCCGGCGTACCGGAGATCGACCGCACCGGGGTCAACTCCTGGGAGGACGCCGACTTCCGGGCCGCCATCGAGGCCACGGGCCGCAGAAAGATCGTCATGGCCGGCCTGTGGACCGAGGTCTGCCTCGCCTTCCCCACCCTGGACATGCTGCGAGAGGGGTACGAGGTCTACCCGGTCATCGACGCGGTGGGCGGGGTTTCCCCGGTCACCCACGCCTCGGCGATCGAGCGCATGACACAGGCCGGAGCGCAGCCGATCACCTCGTTGGCGTTCGGCTGCGAACTCATGCGCAACTGGGCCCGCGCAGACGCGGACCTCTACCGCGCCATCATCAACGACTACTTCCGCCGCAAGCGCGAGACCGGGCAGGAGACCGGCAGCCTGTTCCACTGAGCGCCAGGCCCCTGAGGGGCGTCGCCGCGAGCGGCACCTCCAACGCGCCCTGAGCGACCAGCGACACCAGCTCCTCCCCGACCTGGGCGCGGGCCGCCGCGGCACTGCCCTCGGCCTTCACCCCGTACTCCTGGACGGCCGCGAGGTCGGCGACCGTGTCGGTGCGCGACGGGTCCACTCCCAGCGCGACGGCGAGCTTCACACAGCCCTCGCTGCGCTGCGTCGGCGTGCGGCCAGGGGACCGCGTGGGCATCAGCGGCGGCCGGGGGCTGGAGGCGCTTATCGCGGTGACCGGCATGGTTGGCGACCTGTTCGAACTCTCCCGCATCCAGGCCGGATCCCTCGCGCTCTCGCCGACCCGCATCTCCGCGTACGACCTGGTCGGCGACGCGCTGGCAGGCGCCGACGCGCTGGCGGCCGAGCGCGGCGTGCGCCTGAGGGGCGAGGAACTGGCGCCGCTGCCCCTGCACGTGGACGGCAAGGAGATGCCCCGTGTACTCGCCAACCTCCTGATCAACGCCATCCACCGCACCCCTGCCGACGGCACGGTCGCGGTGGGCGCGCAGCGCGGAGGCGGCTCGGTGGTGCTCTCGGTCACCGACGGCTGCGGCGGCATCCCCGCCGAGGACCTGCCGCGCGTCTTCGACACCGGCTGGCGCGGCACGGACGCGCGTACGCCGTCGGCCGGTGCCGGTCTGGGGCTGGCCATCGTGCGCGGCATCGTGGAGGCGCACCAGGGCTCGACCACGGTACGCAACGTCCCCGGCGGCTGCCGCTTCGAGGTCACCCTGCCCCTAGCCCCGGCCGCTCCCTCCTCCTCCACGGCCTGAGGAGCCGTGCCACGCCCTTGACCGCTGGCGGACGGGCATTCCGTGCGCACGCTCCAGCGCTCAACTGAGCGGCGCACACTGCACTTTCCCCGGCTCGGAGAGGGGCGCATGCTACTCCGCCGGCTGCCGGCCGGTGGCGGCCCCCGTGCGGCCGCGGCATCTGAGCAGCATGTTTGGATGTGTTGGTGATTGTTAATGCACAGCAGATATCTGAGCCGCGGACGTACTTGGACCGCATTCTGGAGCACTGGCACAAGGATGAGGACGCCGAGGCCCTCGTCCAGGGCGCGCAGCGGCTGACGAGGGGAGAAGCCCGGCGGCGACTTTTCAGGCTGGGGCATGCGCTGCGCGGGCAGGGACTCGCGCCCGGTGACGGAGTGGGGCTGTTCCTGGCCAACCGCGTGGACTCCGTGCTGGTGCAGCTCGCCGTCCATCTCATCGGCTGCCGCGTCGTGTTCCTGCCGCCCGAGCCGGGGCCCGGCGAGCTCGCCGCACTGGTCGAACAGTCCCGGGCACGCGCCGTGGTCACCGACCCGCTCTTCGCGCAACGGGCCGCCGACGCGGCCGAGCGCAGCGTTCACTCCCCCATACTGCTCAGCCTCGGGCCCTGTGAGCAGCAGTGCGCAGACCTGCTGGCCCTGGCGGACGGGTGCCCGGATGTGCAGCCCGACGTCGTGCACGCGCCGGAAGCCGACGAAGCGGTCACCATCCTCTACACCGGCGGAACCCTGGGCCGCCCCAAGCTCGCCGCGCACAGCCACCGGCTCTACAACGCGCTGATGGAGCTGGCGGAAGTCGCCCCGCACGACTCCGGCCCCACGCCGTTCCCGACGATGGATCAGGGCACGGACAGGGTGCTCGCCTCCACGCTGCTCACGCACGGCAGCGGCCACCTCACCGCGATCCAGGCGCTGGTGACGGGGTCCGTCCTCGTCGTGCTGCCCGAGTTCGAGGCGGACGCGGCGCTGACAGTGCTGCGTGAGGAGCGGATCACCGCCACCATGTTCGTACCGCCCATGCTGTACGCGGTTCTCGACCATCCTGACTGCAAGCCGGGCGCCCTGCCCGCGCTGCGGCGGATCGTCGTGGGCGGCGCTGCCACGTCGCCCAGTCGGCTGCAGCAGGCGGTCGAGGTGTTCGGGCCCGTGCTCAGCCAGGGCTACGGGCAGTCGGAGGCGCTCGGCATCACCGCGTTCGGCGCGGATCTCGCCTCGGAGGCGGCACGGCGCCCCGAGCTCTGGCGCAGCTGCGGCCGCGCGATAGCCGACGCCGAGATCGAGATCCGCGAGGAAGACGGCACGGCGGCACTGCCCGCCCGGCAGGTCGGCGAAGTGTGCGTCCGCGGCGAGACAGTGATGCTCGGCTACTACGAAGACCCCGAGCGCACCGCGGCGGCGCTGCACGACGGCTGGCTGCGCACCGGGGACATGGGCTACCTCGACGCCGAGGGGTACCTCTACCTCGTCGACCGCGCCAAGGACATCATCGTCACCGGCGCCACCAGCGACAACGTCTACTCGCGGGTCCTGGAGGACTTCCTGCTCACGCTGCCCGGTGTGCGCAACGCGGCGGCGCTGGGTGTGCCGGACGAGGAGTACGGGGAGGCCGTGCAGATCTTCTTGGCCACGGCCGGGGACGGCGCCGACGTCGACCCGGAGGCCGTCGGCGCGGCGGTGACCGCCGAGTTGGGAGAGCTGTACACGCCTCGCAAGACGGTACTGCTGGACCGTCTGCCGACGACCAAGGTGGGCAAGGTGGACAAGAAGGCGCTGCGTGCCGCGTGGACGAGCGGGGCCTCGGACACGCCGTAGAGCCCGTTGCCGTGGCGCCCCCGGTCGATGCGGGATCGACCGCGCCGGCGTGACGGGGCCTTTGCTGCGGCCCTTGACCGGCTGCCCCTCCCCCGTAAGAGGACAGAAGTGCGGCGCTGTCGTCCTTGCTGCCGTCCTTACTGCCGTCCTTTGGGCCCCCGGCCGGGAGGCCGGGGGCCGTTCCCGTTCCCGTGCCCGTTCCTGAGCCTGTTCCCGTGCCCGTCGCCGCGTCCGACTCCGTGCCTTGCGGGTCAGGCGACCGGGTTCTCCAGCAGAGTGATCCGATTGCCGTCGGGGTCGTCCACGGCGGCGAACCGGGCCCGCTCACCTCCGGCCTGTACGGGGCCCGCCGCCAAGCCGCGCTCCACGAGCCCGGCCAGGGCCTCGTCCAGACCGGGCACCTCCAGGTTGAGCAGCGTCGAACCGGCATGCCCGGGGTCTTCGAAGACCTGGAGCCAACCGCCCGAAGTGAGGTGCCAGTCAGCCAACGACGGCATGGGCCGGGTATCCGCCGGACGCCCCAGCAGCCGTTCGTACCAGGTCACCGCGGCATCGATGTCCCGTACCGGCGCGACCATCAGCACACGCGCGATGTCCATGGAGTCCACCAGCCTCCCATGCATGATCTCGGCGCTTCTCCCTGTACTGACTTCCAGAACTCCCGGAACTCATCGCTCACGCTCTACCGAGCCGAGCCGCGCCGCGCCGCGCCGCCTTCACGACTACAGCAGAAACCTGACCTGCGCGAGCCTGTGCCTCATGCCGACGTAGAGCCCCCATGGCGGCGCGGCCCTCCGTGCCCTCAATTCCCGTCGGCCAAGGGTGCCTTGGCGAACTCCGCCATCCCCTCCTCGAAGCCGGTCCGCGCTCGCCAGCCCAGCTCGTGCGCGATGCGCTCGGAGGAGGCGGTGATATGCCGTACGTCCCCCAGCCGGTACTCGCCGGTGACCGTCGGCTCGGGCCCGCCATACGCGTGTGCCAGCGCCTGCGCCATCTCCCCCACCGTGCACGACCGTCCGCTTCCGGTGTTGTACGCACGCAGCCCGCCCGCCGACGTTCCCGCACCGGCCTCCAGCGCCTCCAGCGCCACGCGGTTGGCCTCGGCCACATCCGCGACGTGCACGAAGTCGCGCCGCTGGGCGCCGTCCTCGAAGACCCGCGGCGCCTCGCCCCGTTCGAGGGCCGAGCGGAAGAAGGAGGCCACGCCCGCGTACGGGGTATCGCGCGGCATCCGCGGCCCGTACACGTTGTGATAGCGCAGGCTGAGGGCTGCCCCGCCCGTCGCCCGGGCCCAGGAGGAGGCCAGGTGCTCCTGGGCGAGCTTGGTGGTGGCGTACACGTTGCGCGGGTCCGCCGGCGCCTCCTCCCCCACCGGTTCCGGGCTCAGCGCGGCGCCGCACTCAGGGCACGGCGGCTCGAAGCGCCCCGCGTCCAATGCGCCCACCGCGCGCGGCAGGGGACGGACCACTCCGTGCCGGGCGCACCGGTAGCGCCCCTCGCCGTAGACCACCATCGAACCGGCCAGCACCAGGCGCCCCACCCCGGCTTCGGCCATGGCCTCCACCAGCACGGCCGTTCCCAGGTCGTTGCTGCTCACATAGGCGGACGCGTCCTCAACTCCCTTGCCCAGGCCCACCATGGCAGCCTGATGGCACACCGCATCCGCCCCGCGCAGCGCGCGGCGCACCGCCTCAGGGTCGCGTACATCTCCCCTCACGCCGCGCCCCGCGGCCACCCGATCGAGGATCACCGGCTCATGGCCGCCGTCCTCCAGCGCCTGCACGATGTGGGACCCGATGAAACCGGCAGCGCCGGTGACCAGAACTCGCATGCGCGCACGCTAGCCGCGCCGCGGCCCGCACCGACCTTGCGCACGCGACACGTCAGCGAACGGTAAGAACCGCCCCAAGAGGTGGGTGGTCGCGCCGACGCTCACTCGGCTCATCCGAGCTCGCAGGAACGTGGGGGCTCCGAACGCCTCTCGCCGCACATCGAGGCGCATCATGGCTGGGCGTCGATCACCCTGATGATCTACCACCCGACCCGTCCCCTTTGCCGGAAGGGCCCGATCAGCCCGGCTCGGTAGCATGCGCCGCATGGCCATCAAGCTTGAGAACGTCGGCATCGCCGTGCGCGACCTCGAAGCAGCGATCTCCTTCTTCACCGACCTCGGCCTCACGCTCGTCGGCCGCGACACCGTCAGCGGCGGGTGGACCGACACAGCCGTGGGCCTCGACGGCAATCACGCCGACATCGCGATGCTCCAGACACCGGACGGCCACGGCCGCTTGGAGCTCTTCGCGTACATCCACCCCGAAGCGATCGAGTCGGAGCCCACCCGCCCCAACGAGATCGGCATGCACCGCGTCGCCTTTTCGGTCGACGACATCGACGAGGCCCTGGAGACAGCGGCGAAGCATGGATGCCGTCCACTGCGCGGCGTGGCCACTTACGAGGACGTCTACAAACTCACGTACGTACGCGGTCCCAGCGGCATCCTCGTGATGCTCGCCGAGGAGCTGAAGAAGAACTGACGGCCGGTCGGTCCGCCACTGCCGAGAAAGAACCAGCTCAGGCGACAGTTCCTGACGGACAGGAGACCGCCGGTCGTGGCCAGCGGCCTGTCGGGCGAGGCAACGTCGGCATCGGGGCCCTACGCGAGCGAACATCATCGACACTCTCCACATCGACAACGCGGCTCAGGCACACCCCGACGCCCTCAACCGGCTCCGGTCCGGGGCGCCTTGCGCGGTACTCTCGGCGGTTCGACACCGTCCTCGTCAGAACTTCGCAGGTGACAAGTTCGGAACACCATCACCGCCGGAGATCGTCGACACCCAGGCGATCGGCCTGGGCACCACGGTGGCCGTCAGCAGCTTGTAGAAGTCCCGGCCAGTCATGGACTGGGGATCAAAGTCAACACGCATGATCCGCAGTATCCACCGTTCGGCACCCCCGCACGCTAACCGGGGATCCGCGGCACGACCAACCGCGACGTACAACAGGTGGTGCCCGGCGTCGGGAAGCGACGGCACCTACGGTGCACCCACCGGCGAGAGGTTCCGAATCCCTACCGTCCGCACCCTCGTTGGCTCCGGGCCCCCGCCTCGTGAGGAGATTGCCTGACATGTATGGCTCGGGGTCGGCCTGTGCCCTCGATACAGAACACGACTGCGACCTGATCACGGTAGCCCTACGAACCATCCATCTGATCGACGCGCACGAGCGCGCTCGTCAACGAGTACCCCGAAACGATAATGATTTCCGGGTGGATAGATATCAGCCGCGGATAAAGAAAACAAGAGATATGTGCCTGTGACTCGGGGGGGGGGCTGATTGGCAGGGCTGGGCTGCCCAAAAGGCGTCTTACACCGGGGGGCAGGAGCGACATGTACTGGTGAACAGAGGCGAGAGCGGGGACTGTTCAGCCACGCCGCGCAGCAACGACGAAGCTCGCTGTTAAGGGGCTGGCTCCGCGGTCCAGGAAAACGATGACTTACTAACGCTGCCTTTGTGCGGTAGCGATGCGCGCTTTACTGCGGGCCGCATGTCTGCGATGGATAAAGAAGCGCGAGATGACCCAGACCGGAGACCGCACCCGTCGGCTTTGCAGGTCCTCTGTCAGTGCGCTGCGGAATTCGCTGCATGCCGCGACGAGGGAATCATAGATATCTTCGGAGAAGGGCTCATTGTCTTCTTCGACTCCATCGAGGTAGGCGAACAGGAGCTCCTGGACACCTCCGTACCGGGCGCGTGCGTTTTCCGATAGATACATGCCCCCTACTGCGGGGGCGGTGAAGTACCACTGGCGCATCCCCCTGTGCCACTCGGCTGCCGCGCGATGAGTCAGTTGCTTGCGGGGCCAGCGCGGTACCGCAGAAGTCAGTTCCCACACCAGGGGATACGACGACATCCGTCCGGAGCGGACGTCTTCGCCGGCCTTGGAACGGCTGACGAGCGCCCCGTTGATGATTGCGGCTGTCACTGCCGAAACAACGCCGATCAGCGCCACGACGACTGTCGGGTTCATGGTGGTCCTTGAGATTCTCGCGGGACGGCCCGGCTCGCATGTTTCTGCCTGTCAGGCGCGGGTGAGGGGCTTGATGAGTGAACGGAGGTCTTCCACGCTGCCGTCGGCCTCCACCCGGGCGAGCGGCGCCAAGTGGTAGTCGATGCCGTACGGGGGCCGCTGCTCGGGTTCCTTGCCGGCGTGGGGCCATTCGACATCGCCCGTGGCGACGCGGGCGGGGATCAGCCAGTAGTCGCCGGAGCGGTAGTCGCCGCCCGGACCGAATCGGATCTGGACGCCGTCCTCCAGGTCGAGCCAGGTCTCCTCGACGATCTGTTGTGCCGGTCCCTGCTGATCCCAGCGGCGTAGATACGCACCTTCGCCGTCGGTGACCGCGATCGGCGGAGCCACCTCGATGGTGCACTCCTCCCGCAACACCTCCTTCACCTCGCTCAGTTCGTGCGGCTCGGCCCGCCAGGGAGCGCCCTCGTCGACGGGTTCGACCCGGTCGCCGGGCGTGAGCGTGCGGGCGTCATCGCGGCCGAGCGTGCCCAGGACGACACGGGTGCCGCCGCTTCCCTGCACCAGGGGGAAGATGACGCTGCCGTTGTCCCGTGACCACTTGTATGCCGCCTTCTTCGTCCCGCCGTCCCGGTGGATCTCCACGCGGTAGAGCTGGTTCTCCACCCCGCGGTAGCGGGCGTCCGGGTCCACCGGGCACGGTTCCCGGTCGCCGGGCGGGGTGAGCGCGCGGGCGGCCAGGCGAGCTGTGGGCCGCCATGTCTGCTGCCACTCCGGCCATTTCGCGAGGATGGTTTTCCCGTCGGGCACCGGATCCTGGGTGCCGGGGACGGTCTGTGTGGCCAGCACCTGCCACACCACACGCAGGCGTGCGGCGGTGTCGGGGCCGTGGGCGCCGAGGGCCACCTCGCGCAGCCAGGGGTCCTCGAGGTGGGTGACGAGGCGCTCATGAACACGCAGGTAGACCAGGTACGGCCGGTTCGGGAGCTCCTGGACGTGCGGCGACTGGCCGGTGTAAGCGGCTTGGGCGAGATCGTTCTCGCACGGGATACCGGCCACGTAATAGCGACCGGTGCCGATGGCCAGATCCTTGTCCCCGACGGTGGTGATCTTGAAGGCGTCGTCGGTGCCGCCGTAGGGGCCGATCAGATCGGCGGCGAGCCTGCGCAGGAAGTGGTTGACGAGCGCGCTCTGTTCGTTGGCGTCGGCGTCCAGCTGGACGCGGCCCTGCTGGACGAGGACAGCGGAGTAGTGGCGGGCCGGGGCAAAGGTCAGGCGGGAGAAATCTCCGTGCATGGCGCAGCTCCTCAGGTGACGAAGAAGATCCCGGTCTCCATGCCGGCCGGGGTGAACTGGTCGATGCGGGCGCGCAGTCCGTCCGTGCGCTGCGGCTCGAACAGGTCGTGGTAGACGCCCATCTGGGAGGCGTCGGAGGCTCCTCGAGTGATCTCGGGCGGGCATTCGGCAGCGAGTTGGGCGTAGCCGGGGTGTCCGTAGCGGACGCTGGTGAAGCGCGGCCTGAGCGAGGCGAGCGGGCAGTGGTATCGCGCCGGGGTGTGCGAGCCCGGCGGCACGTAGCAGAACCGCACACAGCCGGTGGCCCTTCTGGCCGCCTCGAGGGGGCCGGTGAACAGCGTGTCCTCGGCGAGGTCGAGTGCGTGTGCGCGCACAGCTCCGAAGACCGTGGCGCGCCGCATCGACACGCATGCGTGCGCGGTTCTGTTCTCCGGTGCGTCCAGGGCGGGGCAGTCGTCGGCACGGGCGTCCAGGACACTGTCCGCAACGGTGATCGCGAGCGGCTCTGTGCGGGTTTCGTCGAGGTTGACGCGTACCGGCCCGAGAATGCAGTGGTGGACCTCGACCGTCGCCTGGGTGTCGCGGAGATCCAGGCTGGGCCGCCCGGCGCCGTGCCGCTGCGGTTCGCAGCCCGCCGTCCAGCCGGGCACCAGGGTGCAGTGCCGCAGCACGATCCGCCCGAGCGCACCGGTGGCCTGGATCCCGCGCCCGGTGACGAGCAGTCCTTCAAGGGTCAGCGAGGGGGCGCGCTCGTCCTCGGGGTCGTAGCCGCCGCGTGGCGGCCCTGGTCCAGTCACCCGTAGCCCGTCGGGCCTGTTGCTGGACCAGTTGAGCAGCCTGATCACGGGGCGGGTGCCTGCTGCGGCCCGCATCTCGAGGTGTTCGCCGGGGTACATGCGGATCTCGATGGGTTCCTCGTACACCCCGTTGTCGGTGAACTCGATGACCGCATCGCGCTGTCCGGGCCCGGCCGCCTTCCATGCCTCTACGGCCGCCATCACGGTGCGGTAGCCGTGCGGCCCCACCCGGAAGACGGCGCGCTCCCCGAGTCCGGCCTGCTGGCGAGGGTACTCACCTCCGCCCAGCGGGCCGGGCATCCCGTAGGCGTAGCTGACCCATACGCCCGTCTCGGAGGCGCTGCGGGGCGAGAAGGCGATCCTGCCGAGTTCCGGGTCGACGGCCACCTGGTCCTCCACGGGCCGGTATGCCCAGTGGCTCAGGTCGGCGGGCACGATCTGTTCGAGCGGTACGGCGCGTCGGTCCGTGCCGAGCAGGACGACGAGGCTGCGTCCGGGCCCGTAGTAGTCGGGGGTGCGTTCGGCGAAGGTGCGGCGGTCGATGGGCCCCGGCAGGTTCAACTCCTCAGCGATGTGAGTGGGATGGGGTTCGGGGATCGGCCGGGTGTGCAGGGGGACGTCATCTCCGAGGATGCTGAACGTGTAGAGGTTTCCGGCCCGGTCGATGCAGAACGCGGGTGCCTGGGTGAGGGTGAAGCCGGACCGCCGCCACACGAACAGGCCCAGGTGGGGAATGTTGTAACGACCGCGGCTGCGGAGGGAGTTGACGCCCCGTACATCCACGGTGTGGGCGGAGTGGTCGAAGGGGCCATCGATCACGCCACGTCCGCCGGCCCGCCGCACATCCAGCAGACGGCCCCGGGCCGTCGGGGTCGCGCGCAGGCCGAGGTGCGGGGTGCGGCCGAGGAGCGCGGCGAACTCGACGATGCGGGAGGGCCATCCGGCCACGTCGGAGGCGAGTTCCTCGAGCAGGGCCAGGCTTCCCTTGCGGCGCCGGTTGGCGATGGCGTCCGCGACGTCACGGCGCGGGGACAGGATCCGGGCCGGGGCCAAGGAGCCGGGCGCGGACAGGGGCTGCTGTCCGACGAGATCGCCGAGATAGGGCAGCACCCAGTCGGCGCAGGTCTCCACGAACCAGTTGGCGTAGAGGCCGTCGATATCGTCCTCCAGCACGCGCACCTGCTGCTCGATCACGCTCAGCAGGGCCTTCAGCGGTTCGCCTTCCTCCGCATCCCGTCGGCGGTACACGGAGGGCAGCAGGTCGTAGAGCCGGTCACGGCGATGTTCCACGGCGCTCAGACCTCCCTCAGGATCAGCGTGTCGGGCACCTCGCGGGAGAGCACGGCGAGCTGTGCGGGGTGCAGGCCCGTGGCATCGCGACGAGCCAGGGCGACGGGCAGGCGCGGCGGCGGGGCGCCCGCCAGCCCCTGCGCAACCGTGGACAGTTGCTCCGGTGTCAGGTCTCCGGGAATCAGTCCGAAGGTGGCGACGTCGAAGCGCAGCACGCCGGGAACGGCCTGCGCAGTGGCGATGACCCGGCTCAGCACCACGTCCTCGCCGAGGTCGCGGGCGTCCGGCCCGAACCGGTCGAGGAGGGTCTGGCGCACCCGGGCCTCGACCAGGTCCCAGCGGTGTTCGGCGTCCACGCTCACTCCCGCGGCCACGACGATCAGGGACAGCTCCCGGTCGGCGACGGTCACCGGCAGCGCCGGATCGCCGAGTTGGGCCAGGGCGCGTCGCAGGGCGGCCATCAGCTCGGAGGCCGGACCGACCGGGCCGCCGTCGGTGCCGGCCACGGTGACGTGTACGAGTGCGCCGTCGGGTCTCGCGAGCCGGCGTGCCGAGGCCTTGCCGATACCGGACCTGGCCCGGCTGAAGTCGGCGTAGTCGGAGACGGAGACGAGGCGGTCCAGTGCGATCACGGCCGGCGGGATGCCGGTGCGGATCTGCTCCGGCCGGTCGGGGTCCGCTCCTCCGGAGGCGCGTACGGGGTTGGTGACGGAGCTGACGCCGAGCGGCCGGGTGAGGGGCTGGGTGATCTGCCAGGGCCGCACGTTGCCCGCGCGGCCGAGTCCCGCCCGGTAGTCGGCGGTGACGTTCTCCGCTCCGGTCGGCAGCCGGGCGCCGTGTTCGCCGTCGCCGAACGCGAGGGTCGTGGTGCCCTCGGCGTCCTGCCGGGTGGTGTAGGCGCGGTCGCGGGGGCCGAGCAGTTGGGGTGCATCGCCCTCGTGCCATCGCAGCCCGTCGGCCCGTACGGCGAGTGTGCTCTGCGCACCGGAGGGGGTGGGTGCGGGCAGATACGTCAAGGGAGTGCGGTGCAGGGTGAACGTCTGGCCCGCGATGGCCGCGTCCCCGCTGCCCAGAACCTCGGAGACGGTCTCGCCCTGGGTCGCGGCGACGACGTTGCCCCAGATCCGGACGGTGTGCCGGCGGTAGGTGTAGGACAGGCAGGAGGCGAGGGCGAGGGTGGTGTGCGGGGTGTCGCCGGGCCGTGTGGGCTCGGCGCCCTGGGTCACCTCGCTGACCATGACCAGTTCCGCGCCCTCCACCCCGCCGGGCACGTCGGTGCGTTCGCCTGTCACCACCAGCCGGCGCCCCGGGCGCAGGCCCTCGTACAGGCCGTCCAGCGGAATGGCGCATCCGGTCAGGTCGGACTGCCAGGGCTCGGCGGCGAGTTCGAGGCGTTCGCCCTGGGCGTGGACGGTGACGCGGCGGATGTCGGAGAGCAGGACGTCCTCTCTCCGCAACCAGGGGTGAGCGAGTACGAGCCGTGTCACGAGGGCGGACATGCCGTACCGGGCGATGGCCGCCGTGCCGGCATCGACGACCCGGGTCACCAGCGGCGGACGCCCTCCGCCGTAGTCGATCAGAAGGGGTGTGCCGGGCAGAATCCGTTCGTGGACCGCGTCCAGGTGCACGACCGACGGCTCGGGCGAGGGCAGCAGCAGGCCGTAGCCGATGTCGAGGGTCTTGGGGCGTGCGGTGGCGCCGACGGATATGCGCCGTGCGCCGCCGGAGGCGCGCAGCGTCTGGCCGTCGGCGGGCCGCCACACCGCCTCCGGCTCGTCGTCGAAGGTGACCGGCAGGCGCCCGGAACCGTAGACGGCCGACGGTTGCGCCGCAGCGGCCAGGGCGGGGTGCGGCTCCGGCTCACCGACGGTGATCTTCCTGGTGAGCCCGGTGTCCGCCCGCACTTCGAGGGTCAGTTCGCCGGCGCCCGCGACGCTGGTGCCGCCCTCGACGGTCACGCTGCCCAGACCGGGCAGCGGGAGTTCGGTGCGGGTCGTCGCAGGCAGCTTCACCGAGACCGTACGGGCGTCGTGCCCGTCGTCGAGGCCGATCTCGACCGAGGCGGCGGCGCTGGAGGCGAAGGAGACGACGGCGCGCAGCGCCTGGATGCCCTCCAGGGGCCATTCCTCCGTGGCGACGGTCGCCCCGTTCTGGTTGAGCACGGGCTTCATGGGCGCGGTCGCGCCGAAGGGCGCCGCGCGCACGCGCAGCACGGCGGCCCGGTCGGGCGCGAGGCCCGTGGAGAGGCGCGCACCGGCCCAGGCCCGGTAGAGGGCCGCGGTGTCCAGGCCGGGTGTCACGGCGGCCAAAAGCTGCGGGCCCAAGTCGGAGCCGGGACCGTACAGTTCCTCGAGCGTGCGACGCGGGCGGGCCGGAGTGCGGGTCGGCGGCTTGCGCAGCGCCGTGATCAACTGGCCCAGGCCGGGGCCGGTGCCAGGGAGAGATACTGGTGGCGGAGGGGGCGGCGGGCCGAGGGGCATCACCTCTACGCTCGTGCGCTGGGCGTCGGCGTCGGCGCGCACCGCGGTCGCCAGATACGGCTTAGGCGGCTGCTTCTCCTCCACGGCCAACAACAGCCGGTCTCCCGCCTGGAGTGCGGAGTCGATGCCTTGTACGTACACGCGGGTGGTGTCGGGACGGAGCACCTGAGGCAGGCTCAGCCGAGGGCGCAGGGTGTTCCACGCGGTGCGGCACAGCACGTCGCCGGAGGTCTCGTAGGTCTGGGGCAGCTCGCCAGGCAGGGGCACGCTCTGGGCCCGGCTGCCGCGCGGCACGGTCGCGGTGACCTCGCTGCCGCCCGCTTCCTCCAGCAGGTAGGCGAGGTAGGTAGACGCGGCCAAGCCGGGCCGGGGACGGTAGCCCAGCAGGCGGCCCAGCTCGATCAAGGAGCGGTGCTCCGCCGCTGTGCGCAGGTAGCCCTCGTTGGCGATCCGTTCGGTGTAGAAGCTCAGCACGTCCGCCACGAGGGACCAGGCGTCCAGGAGGGCGATGGCCGGGTCGTCGGTGGACCGGGTGTGCAGAGCGGCGAGCCGGGGATCATGGGAGAGCGCTGCGCGCATGGTGTCCAGGAAGGTCCCGTGTGTGCCCACCCGGTAGGCCAGGGTAGGCAGACCCGGCGGGTTCTCCGTGGAGAGCGGGGTGTGCGGGGGCGGTTTCGTTGCACAGCGTTTCATCGTCCGCCTCCTGTTCGCAGTTCCAGAACGCCGTTCTCGGGAGCGGCGGGGTCATCGTCGAGGCGCGGAATCTCAAGCCCTCGCAGCATCACGTGTTTCTGGGGGGCCGAGGCCGTATCGCTCTCCCCCAGCCGTTTCAGCCACAGGAGTTCGACGCTCTCCACACCGGGGACGGACTGGGCGAGCGCCACGAGGGGAGACGCTTCGATCCGGGTGCCGAAGGTGAGGTTGTCCGGGTGGAAGTGGCGGGCGAACGCGGATCGCACGGCGCCCGCCACGTCATCCCGCACATAGTGCGGTAGCACACATACCTGGAGTGCCACGGACAGCGGCACATAGAGGGCTTGCTGGACGTGCAGCTCGTGCCCCGCGCGCCGGTAGCGGAAGAGCAACTCACGTACCTGTTCCTGCAGTTCCGGTACGGCTTCCTCGGTGCCCAGAGGGTCGACGGCCACCTGCACCTCGTACCAACTGCCGTTCCAGCGCAGCCGGGCGTCGGCCCGCTGGACACCCGGCATGTCTGCGGCGAGCGTGGCGTAGTCCGCCGCGGTCACGGCGCGCTTCAGCTCGTGCCGGTAGCTCCCGGGCGCGAACTGTCGGACGCGGGCGGAGGTTTCCGGGTCGGTCCCGCCGGCGGCCGGCAGCGGGTTCCCGACGCTGCGCACCTCCGGCAGATCCGATGTGCGGGAGGTGAGGCGCGTGATGGTCCCGGCCCCCAGGTTTCCCGCGGTGCCGTTGCCGGTGCGCCGGAGACCGTCGAGCGCGGTACCCGGCGGCAGGGCGCGGCCCAGCCTGCCGTCGCCGAAGCGGGGGTGTACTACGCCGTCGTCGTCGGTCTCGGCGACGAAGTGGCGGTCCTCGGGGCCGCTGTCGAGCAGGTCGTGCTGGGCGGTCCAGGCGCCTTCCGCGCTGTCGATGCGCAGTGCGGGCAGTGCCTCACGAGGATCCTGGAGCAGCGCCTCGCATGCCGGTCCGGCGTGCATGGGGTCCTCGGCGGCAAGGCCGTCGGTGTAGTCCTCTCCCCACGCCTCCCGGATCTCCGTCAGCTCGCGGTCGCCGAGCACGAGCCCTGCCCTGGCACGGCGGGCGAGCCCACGCAGCCAGCGGATCTTCGTGGAGAGCAGACGCGGCCAGGCGTCGAGGAGGCCCTTCAGCGCCCTCTCCTGCTCGGCTGCGGTGGGCTGCCTGTGGGAGCCGGGGCGGGCTTGGGGGAAGTGGCGGCGCTGGAGCGTGCTGGCGCCGAACAGAGCCCGGAGTTCGGCGAGTTCACCCTGGCTGAGTGGCCGACCGTCGTCGGTTCGGGTGTGCAGGTCGCGTACGCGGTGTCGGGCCCGCTCGGGTATGGCGCGCAGGAGACGGGCTTGGCTGCGGCTCACCGTGGCCGGGCGGGGGAAGGCGACACTGCGGGTGAGGGGGCCGTCCCACGGCGGCGGGCCCGCCGTGCCGGTCACGCCGTGGTCGACGAGCACGGCGTTGCCACGGGCCGCCGCGCACGTGAGGGTGCCACCGTGCTTGTCCGGGACGGCGATGACGAGGGGGCGGGCCAGCGCGTCCTCGGGCTCCCAGGTGACCTCGACGACGGCTTGGCCGTACAGCTCGTCCTGAGCGCGGTGCACGGTGGTCAGGCGGACGGCCTGCCGGTGCGCCGGATCGGCGTCCTCCGATACGCCGGTCGCCGGGTCGCGGGTCTCCTCCAGGATCAGCACGTCGCCGGGGCGCAGCCCGAGGTGGTCGTCGGTCAAGGTGGCAGACGTCGCACCGGTCGGCAGGCAGCAGGTGTCGCCTCCCCAGGTCCAGAAGCGAAGGGTGTTGTGCGCGGGCAGCAAGCGCACAGGGCGGCGCGACACCGGCTCGAACACGACGGCGCCGTCGGCGGTGGAGAAGTGGACGTCCCCCGGCGCCAGCGTGAGGGCCCGGTCCACCGCGACGCAGACCCAGGCACGGGCGTTGCAGCCCTCGTGCATTCGGTAGTCGACCAGGCGCACGTGCCGTCGTATCGACACACGGCGCCGGGCCGTGCCCAGGTATGCCTCGGTCGCCACTGCATCTTGCCGGTAGCTGAGCTGGTCACCGGCGTAAGCGAGCAGTTCGACGAGCGTGACGCCCAGGTCGGGTGCGTGCCGCTCGGTCCACTCCGGCATGAGCAGGGAGAGCCGGTCGAACAACAGTCGGCGGAAGCTGGCGTAGTCCTTGGCGAGGTAGTCGATGTCCGGCTGGGTCGGTGGGGCCGCCTCGGCTCCCTCCCGAACACAGTCGGTCCCCGCCGGACACAGGGCGGCGTAGGTGAACGGTGCGCTGCCGAGACGGGAGTCGGTGCCCGGGACGTCCTGGAGGTGGAGCGTGTACGTGGACAGGTCGCCGATGCGGTCCGTGGTGACCAGGACGCGGTCCTGGGTCTCCGGGGCCTGTTCGGCAGGCAGGCCCAGATGCATCACTCTGAGCCCCGTGACCCGGCGGCCGCCCTCGATACGGAAGTTGGCTTCATTGAGACCGTCGGGAGCCTTGCCGAGGAACGTAACGACCAGGGTGCGCGGGTCGTCAGGGTCGACATCCACACCGTCGAGGCCGTACCAGCCCTCGCGGCGGACACGGGCGCGCCGTGCATTGTGCGTCATGGCGCACCAGGCCCTTCGAAGACGCCACTGCGCAGGGTGCCTGTGCGCTTGATGGAGTATTGCAGGGCGACGCGCAACCTACCGCCGTCGCTCTCGACCTCCAGTGCCGGTACGTCGATCAGGTCGCCGAGCCACTGCTGGAGGGTGGCCTGGACGCCGTACCGCAGCGTGGCGGCGAGTTCCGGTCCTGCCGGTTCGAAGACGAGGTCGAGCAGTCCGCTGCCGAAGCCGGGGCGGTTGACGCGTTCGCCGGGGCTGGTGAAGAGGAGCTGCTCGATCATGTCGTGGATGTGGTCGTTCTCGTCCGTGAGCGCCGTGCGCCCCCGGGCGTCGAAGCTCAGGGGAAAGTCCACATTCATGAGGCGCTCACTTTCGTCTGCGTGGAGCCGACCCGGAGTGGAGTGCCGGTGGGCAGGCACGTCGCGCGGCCGTCGGAGAGCAGCACAGGCAGCCCGCCCGCGCGCACCCAGGTGGCGGACGTCGTCCACTGGGCGGTGGCGCAGGGCCCGTTGCCCGCGGTGGGCGGTGGTTGCCCGCAGCCGGTGACCGTCCAGGGCTCGCGGAGCACGGCCACCGCCTGGCCGCTCACCCTGACCTTGGCGTCAGTGCCCGTGGGCGTGGCCCGCCCGCCGTGCGTGCAGGTCACCGTGGCGCCGGTGTGGAGGACCTGTGCGGGCATGGCTCATCCGTTCACGGTCAGAGAGTTTCCGTTGATGCGCACGAGCTGCCCGCTCAGTTCCACGGTTGCGCCCTTCCCGGTGGAGAGCGTGATGCTGGTGGAAGTGACCACGATCCGGGGGCCCTGAGCGCCGGCGGAGGTCTCCAGCGTGAACGCCTCTCCGGGGACGCTGGAGATGACCAGCTGGTTCTGGCTCTGCCCCTGGAGGACGATCGGTGGGTTGCCCGGCGGGGCCTGAGCTGCAGCCTGCGGGAGGTCGGAGGTTGAGGCCCGCCAGGTACCGGTCCACACGGGGTAGTTGGGGTCGCCCTGCTCGAACTCGACCCACACCCCCGTGTTGACCGGGGGGATGCAGGAGATGCCCATGCCGGGCCCGGCCAGCAAAGCGGCCGGGACCGCCCACACGCAGGTCTCGTCACCGAGAACGTCGGGGACGACGACCTTCAATCGCCCCAGCCCCTTGGGGTCGTTGTTGTCGCCGACGGTGCCGCGGTAGCAGCCGGCGTATCGCTTGGCCTGGTTCATGGGCGCACCACCGGTGTCTGGGAGACGAGTCCGTCGCGGGCGAGGGTGAAGCTCTGCTTGTACGTCCCGCGGCTGATGTCGTGGGTGACGCTGCGGACGTAGAAGAGCCCGTCGTAGGTGAGGCCGGCGCCGCGCACCCCGACCAGGGCACGGGCCTTGAGGATGTGTCCGTACCGCAGCACATCGAGGCTGCCCTGTCCGGTGACAGCGTCATTTGCCTCCGCCGTCATGGACAGCCCCATCAAGGCTGCGCCGATGGGGGTGAGTTTCGCGGTATCGGGCACCGGCACCTGGCGCAGGGCCACGGCCCGGCGGGCCGCGAGCGGCGGGCGCAGGAGGCCGACGTCGGGGATGGGGACGGGGATCTGCTGCCGGGTGAACGGTTCCGTAATCGTCACCGTCATCTGGGCGCGCGACCTGCCGTCGTAGGAGAAGCTGAGGGACTCCACGTTGCTGGCCGTGTCCATGTTGACGCTGAGGGCGGGCTGTGGAACACCGACGCGTATCTCGGGTCCCCAGTAGGCGATGCTCACGCCGGGGGCGGGACCCGGCTCCAGGTAGAAGACGTAACCGGCGTCGTCCGCGAGCGCCTTGATGTAGGCGAGGTCGGTTTCGGTCTGCACCTGGATCCGGTCGGCGGGGCTGGGGACCTCCCGCAGGACGGGCGGCACGGCGGCCGGGATGATCCCGTACTCGGCGTAGTGCCGGCAGATGGCCTTGACCTGGTCGTCGCTGGACATGGCGGGGTAGCAGGCGGTCCGCTCGGCCAGGTCCATGACGGCGGTGAGGTCCTCCCCGGTGACAGTGAGCGTCGAGGCTCCGGGAGTGCCGCTGGGAGCGACGTCCTGACGCATCACGATGCCGTCCATGAGCACCTGCGGCCGGCCGTTGAGGATCACCATGACGATCACTCGGGTCTCCGGGTCGAGGAGCCCGGTGGGCAGCAGGACCCGGTCGATGACCGAGGGTTTGCTCACGGCGAAGGTCAGCTGGAAGCCGCTGGCCTGCCCGGCCGTGGTGGTCACCTGAACCGATCGCAGCGCGTCGGTGATCGGCGCCGGCACGGGCACCGCGATCTTCCGTCCCATCAGCAGCGTGAGGAGCAGCGGGCCTTCAGCCATCGAAGGTCACCTCCGGCACCCCGTCCGGCAGCGTGATGCGCAGCCGCCTGCCCACCACGCGGGTCAACTCCCCCGGGTCGAGCGCGCGGTTGGCGTCAGCGATGCGCCAGAACTGCTCCGGGTCGCCGAGATACCGAGCGCTGATGTTGTCGAGCCGGTCGCCCTCGGCCACGACGTGCTCGCCCAGCGAGGCGAGGGGCTCCGGCTGGGGACAGAACCTGCGCAGCAGATACCTCACCGAGCGGCCGTCCGGGACGGGCTCCCATATGGCCGTCCCGACCTGCGCGTACCTGCTCGTCGGCTCCAACATGCCCTCACCCGCCCGGAATCGCGGTGATGCCGAGCGCACCCGGCGTGCCGGCGGTGTTCATCCGCGCGAAGCGCTCCTTCTGCTGCTGGTGGAGCAGGAAGAGAACGCCGCCGCGGTGGGTGAAGCCCAGGTCGTCGACGCTGAGGACGCGCATGCCCAGGGTCACCTTCGCCCGGATCGGATGCAGGGAGGTGTCGAACGCCTCCTCCGTAACACTGAATTCGGTGACCCTGACCGGCAGGATCCTGCTGCTGCTCCACACGAACAGCGACAGCGGAGCCTCCACCGGCGCGATCTCGATCATCCCCAGCCGGGCCAGCTGATCACCGAACAGCAGCTGCCCGCTCGGCGGGTACAGCAGCCCCTCCAGCGCGGCGAGAGCTGGTAAGAGCCCGAACTCCGCGACCACCGGATGCTGTCGCGGAAACTCCAGTTGGTCGGTGGCGTCCAGCTCCGCCTCGATCCGCAGGGTCTCCTGCGGCGGCCCCTTCAGCCGCAACGCCTCCAGCCGGTCCCCCGCCTCGTCACCGACGCCCTGGGCCTGGAGGGTACGGGTGAGAGTGTCGGGGTTGTACTGGAGCACGATGATGCGCAGCACCCGGGAGGTGTCGGGGTCGAGGAGGACGATGCCCGCGCGTGTGGGGCGGATGGAGGCGGGAGAGGTGGTCATGGCGTTCCCCCCGTCGGCTTCGAGCCGGCATCCCCTGCAAGCGGCGTGAGGAGTTCGACCGACAGACGGCCGAGGCCTACCCGCAAGACGACCTCGAACAACCCACGCCACCAGCTGTCCAGGAACTCGATGTCCTCCTGCATAGCCGCTTGCAGAACCTCCAGCCCCTCGACGCTCGATCGCAAATGAGAGCGGATGCGCAGGAAGTCTTGCGAAGCAGCGAATATTTCTGCCGCCGGTGCGGTAGACATGTGGGCGGTGCTTATCGCGGCCAGGGCGATGGGATCCTCGAGAATACTCAACGCTGCACGTTCCTTCGCCTCAACCTCCTTCAACGCCTCACGCATGCTGGCCAGTCGCGTGGAGACCTCCGACTGCACCGCCGCAATCTGGTTGCGCACCCCCGTGAGGTCGGTCATGGCACGGACGACAAGGTCCGGGTTGGGCCCCAGTTTGAGCAACTGGTACTGGAGCGCCACGACCTTCTCCGAGAATTTGGCGTAGCCGAGCCGCAGTTCATCTATATCCAGTTCCATTTGACGGAACTGGGCGATCTCGCGCCGCAGGATGAATCCTTCGCCCGCAAGGCCGCCACGGGCCATGCTCAAGAATGATGCGAAGTCGAGAAACGCACCGATAACTTGCATCACTCTCAGCGTCGTGCTCAGGATCCAGGCGACCTTCAGCATGCGCAGCGTGGTGCGAAGGTTTCTCCCGGTTTCGGCCGCTATGGCTCGTGCTTCGGAGGAAGTCACCTGCGATACAGTGCGCGCCACTTGCCCGACGCCCCCGAGCGGCGCGGAAGAAGGGAGCGGCTTCGCGGCTGGTCCCGACCTCGGCTTCACCGGCGTTACGGTGCTCGTCGGCCCGGGAGGTGAGCCAGTCCCACCAGGGGCAGGGGCCGGTGGCTGACTGCCCCCTGCTGCGGGAGGCGTGCCCGCGGTGCCAAGCGTGGGCACAGGGTCGGCCGCCCCGATGAACCGTACTCCGCGCCCTTCGAGGGCCTTGGTCACGCCCGTCGAGCGGCCGCCGTGACTCGTGACGACCAGGTGCACCTCTGCGGGCAGCTTTGCCTTGCTGAGCACCGCGGCGTGAGCCTTCATCAGACTGGACCGCACCTGGCCGATGCGTGGCACGGCATCGTACTCGGCGCCATTGGCGACCTTGATGAGATCGTCCAGATTCTTGAGGAGGTTGTCGGTCAAGGCACTGGCGCTGCCCACGTTTCCGGTGCGAGCCCATGACTTGTTGTCGATGATGTGGATCTCGAACGCGCCCTCCGTGCGAAAGGCCACTCCATCGAATCCGGGATCATTCCACCGGTGTCCCCCAGAGCCACCCGGCCCGGCCAAAAAGCCCCAGCCCCGCTCGCGACGGTAGGCGAATCCCATGGATAGTTCACCGGCGGTTCCGCGAGCCTCACGGGCGCCGACGCCCGGTGTCTGGCGCATGAGCGTCGGTTGCGCGATCCGGACGACGGGCACCGTTGCCACGACGCCACCCGCCGCGGCCGCCGTCGCTTCCCGCTCCGCCGCATCGTGGGGGCGGCTGACGGCAAGGCCGGACGTCGGGAGGCCGACGCCCTGATGCTGGCTGGTGTGCACCAGTTCATGTGCAAGAAGGCGGCGACCATGCGCACTCTGAGGGGCGTATGCGCCCCGAGCAAACACGATGTCATTGCCCACCGTGTACGCCTCGGCATACACAGCACGGGCCGACTCGGCAGCGGCGGAGTCAGTGTGCACGCGAACAGCGCTGAAGTCCCGCCCGAACCGGGACTCGAAGAAGCCGCGCGTGGGCCCCGGCAGGGGCTGTCCGGCAGAGCTCAGGACGTCGAGAACCGAGCAGGGACCGACGGCTGGATCAACAGCGGGAGTCACCGCACTTTGGTGGAGAGTCACGGGGTGGTGAGACTCGCTCCCGGCGTTGTCACGGGAGGAGTCGACTCGTCCGCACAGGGCACGGCCGCTCGGTGTGCTGGGGCTCGGAGCGGACCTCACCGGGTCACCCCCTGATGGACCGCGGCCGCGATCTGGCCGCCGAGTGCCGTCGGAGAAGCGGCGGGGGCGGGCATGCGGGTCCGGATGCGGGCCGTGTCCGTCACTGTTGCGGGCTGTGCGGCGAGCAAGCCGGTCAGCGCGGCCACCACGGCATCGTGGAGCGCCGGGAGTTGGCTGCGATCGAGGGGCGGGCCGTCCAGGACGATCTCGTCGATATGCAACCTGATCCTCATGCCCTCACCTCGAAGTCACGCTCACGGGCCGGTATTTCGAGTTTGCGGAATTCGGTGCGCGCGGCGGCCAGTACGTGCGGCATGGTCACGGCGCTCTCGTCTGCGGCGGCGGCGAAGGCCGCGTTGAGGGCGATGTTGCGGATCGTGCCACCGGTGACCGCGAAGTCGGCGAGGCGGTCGAGGTCGAGGCCGTCGGTGGGGGTCTGTTGCGGGAAGACACCTGCCCAGATGGCCCGGCGCTGCGGTGCCGCGGGGAACGGGAAGGTGACCACGAAGCGCAGTCTGCGCAGGAATGCGGGGTCCAGCGCACTGCGCATGTTGGTGGCGAGGACGGCCACACCCCGGTAGCCCTCCATGCGCTGGAGCAGGTAGTTGACCTCGATGTTGGCGTACCGGTCGTGGCTGTCCCTGACCTCGCTGCGCTTGCCGAACAGCGCGTCCGCCTCGTCGAAGAACAGCAGCGCGCCGCCCTCCTCGGCGGCGTCGAAGAGGCGGCGCAGGTTCTTCTCGGTCTCGCCGATGTACTTGCTGACCACCGCGGACAGGTCGATCCGGTAGAGGTTGAGGTGCAGTTCGCGGGCGAGTATCTCCGCCGACATGCTCTTCCCCGTTCCGCTGGGTCCGGTGAACAGCGCGCTCACGCCCAGGCCGCGGCTCGTCGATGCGCCCAGGCCCCAGTCCTCGTACACCTTGCTGCGCAGACCCGTCTGGGCGGCGATGGCGTGCAGCAAGGCGAGTTCGTCGTCGGGCAGGACCAGTTGAGGCCATTCGGCCTTCGCGTCGATGCGCTGGGCCAGTGCGTCGAGCCGGGGGCGGGTGTGCGCGAGGCAGGCCGCCCAGAGGGCGTCGGGGGCCGTGCCGGGGACGGTGTGTGCGATGCGGGCGATGGCGGCGAGGTTCAGGTCGAACTGCCCCGCGAGGATGCCGGCGGTCTCCGGTGTGAGCGCACCGGCCCAGGCGTCGCGCTGTTCGGAGCGTGTGGGCCGCGCGATGTCGATGACCGCACAGGGGTGGTCCAAGTCGGTGCGGTATTCCCGGGTTCCGAGGAACAGTCGGCCCCCGGCGCGGCGCAGGAAGCGGGTGACGCTCTCGGCCGCCTCGCACTCGTCAGCATCGATGTACAGGGCGGCATCGAGCAGCAGCGCCTCGCGCGACCACAGCCGGGCCAGCGCCTCCAGCTCGGCGGCATCGGCGGGGAGAGCGTCGGCGGGTACGCGGTACAGGACGTCCGCGGCGGCGGCCGCGAACAGGTGCTTTCCCGTGCTGTCGGGGCCGAGCAGTTGGACCACGACGGCGGGGTCCCAGGTCTCGTGCAAGGCCAGCGCCTCCGGCAGCTGACCGGCGGGCAGCAGCGAGGGTGCGGCGGCGAGAGGGGTCAGCAACGACTCGAAGCGGCTGTCGAGTTCGTTGAGCCCCTTGAGATAGTTCACGATTCGCTCGTCGGCCCGCAGCGGGCTGGTGACCAGCGGCCGGCCCGGCGCCTGTGCGATCTCGATCAGCCGCCAGCGGCGCAGTCCCCGATGCGGAGACACCACGTCCCACGCCGGCTCGGGGAGCGTGGCCAGGGCGAGTGCGAAGGTCGGGTACGCCAGGCCCGGATCGCCTTGCGCGGTGGCGCAGCGCGCCGCCGTTCCGGGGTCGAGTTCCATGGCCGCGCACAGCAGCAGCACATGCCGCTCGAAGCGGCTCAGTCCGAGCAGGTCGCCGAGGCGGACCAGGGACGGTGCCGGGGTGCTGCGCTCGGCTTCGCGCATGGCCTGCTCGGCGGCGGCCAGTTCGGTCTCCTCCCCAGACGGGGAGCCGCGCGGGAGTTCCGAGCGCGCGGGGGCCTGGCGGCGCCACCAACCGTTGGCGCGCGTGGTCTCGGGCTCCTTCGCGAGCGCGACCGGGGGCGCCGCGAGCCGCAGGCGCAGCCAGTGCAGGGCCGCTGCCAGGTACTCGTCGTCGGCGCTCATGCGATCGTCACCTTCTGAGTGCCGTCGAAGGCGGGCGGGGAGACGCTGTGGTCGATCAGCGGACTGTCGACGCCGTCTATGCGCACCCGCACCAGGTACTCCCCCGGTTCCGCGCGCTCGACCGTGAACGCGGTCCCAGGACCGGGGGCGCCCGGACCCGCACCCTGGGGTTCCGCGGCGATCTGCCGCTCGCCGAGCAGCAGGGATACCTGTTGCCCTGTCACGGGGGCGGGCAGGCAGGTCAGTTCGACGCGTACGGAGCCTGTGGCGGTCCGGATCACTTGAGCGGGCAGCCCGTTGACGACCCGTGGCGCCAGCGGCACCGGCAGCTCGTTGCTCGCTCGGTCCCCGTCGAAGAGCACCTCGGCTGTGCACAGTCCGGCGGGCAGGGTCTGCGGCACGGTGACCCGTACGGAATCGGCGGAGACGGTGGTGGGCACCACCGTCTCCGGTGCGGCCAGGCGGTGCCGGAAGCGCACCGTGCGCGCGTCCGCGAGATGGTGGCCGGCCAGCGTCACCTGGTCGCCGGTCAGTACGGCAGGGCGCCCTGACGGTGTGCGGTAGGAATCCACCGCCGGGAAGGGCGCCACCACACCAGTCTGCGCGGTGACACCGCCGTCGTTCTCACCCCTGGCGAGTACCGGCAGAGGGGTCCGGTGAGGGCGAGTGCTGTCGATCAGGATCACCGAAACCTCGTACGCGGCAGAGATCCGGTATTGGGTCTGGAAAGCCATCCACAGCCGGTACATCTCCTCGACGCCGAGCGGCTGCGGCGTGACGCGCACACGTTCCACCTGAAGGTCGAGGTCCGTCTCCCCGACCAGCGCGGTGAACTCGACAGGCCCCAGAATTGGATGGTCGTGCAGCACGCTCATGGCCCGGCCCAGCAGCCGGTGGGCCTCGATGTCGTCGTTGTTCTCCCCGTACGCGCTGATGACGTAGTGCAGGGCGAGGGGCAGCGACGGTAAGCCGCTCTCGCCCGGCAGCAGGCCGGACGGGTTCATGGTGCGCAGGGCCGGGTCGACGCTCACGTGGTACAGGAAGACGTTGAGCTGGTTGTTGTCGAAACGCCGGGCCTTGTCAGGCGGCCGGGCTGTGACCTCGCCGGTGATGGCGAAGTGCCGCAGACCGGCGGTGAGCAGGTGCTGGAGAGCGGCCGTCACGGTCGCCACCGCGTGGGCGTTGCTCATCGGCCCCCCTCGCGTGCCCGCAGGTACTCGGCGAGGCTGGGGCCCGCGCGCCGTGCCGGGGTGCGGCGCGGCGCAGAGGCGGGCGCCGGCGGCGGAGCGGCACGCACCTCGATCCGTCCTATGGTCACCTGGACCGTAGGAGATTCATCCGCTGTGGATGCCAAGGGAGTTGGCTTCGAAGTCGGCCTCGGAGCCCCCGGCACCGGGAGGAGGGTCGGCGTCTCCGGCGGGGGCGTCAGCGATTCCGCGGAAATTGCGGCCGCGCGCTCCTCAAGGCAAACGGACGCGCCGCCTCCCGCGCTGCCTGTGGCCGCCGCGGCGGGGACCTGCGGTTCCGGGTGCGCCCGCTGACCGGTCGAACGCTCGGCGGCGGCTGGCAAGTCGCCCTGTCCCCCCGCGGGCATGGCTTCCGTGAGCATAGCGTCCGTGGGCGGATCCGGCGCGATGGAAGGCGCTGCGGTCCCACTGGGGCCACTGCCGTTGCGGGTCACTCCAGTGTCACCACCCGGGCTGCGGGCCCCGCGCGGTGGGTCCGTCTCCTGCTGCCGGGTCCCAACCCCGTTAGTCTCACGGGGAGTTGAGCACCGGTCCTGTCGAAGAGGCGACGGCGCACGGTCGGCGGAGTCGGGCGGCGACTCTTCGGGCACCACCTGCTCCACCGCACCGGGTCGGACAGGTCGCGATGGTGACGGCACTGGTGGCAGATGTGGAGTCGTGATCGCTGCGGCGCGGCTTCGGGGGCCCGTGCCGTCTGTTCCGGCCGACAGCTCATCCGGCTCGGGAGGGCTTGCGCCTGCGGCCGGGTCCGGGGTCGGGTGCGGCGGCGGACTCTCAAGCAGGGCACCAGAATTGGGCACCGGTGGCGCCCCGAGTGTCTGGGGCCCCCGATGCTCCTGAGGCATCGCCCCGTCCTCGGGCCAGTCGGCCGCTTCGTCGTACGCCGAGGTGTCGTACGCCGCCTCCGGGGCGTACCAGGTGGCCGTGGCAGGCCGCAGCAGTCCTGGCGCGCCCGGTCCACCGTCCGCATCGGCGCCGGGGCCGAGGCTACGTACGGCGAGGCCGGTCAAATAGCCGCTCACGAAGTCACCGCCTCCAGGTAGAAGCGCCTGCGGGCGGGGCTCATCGCAAGGACGTCCTGCTCACTCCACGCATATGAGGACGCCAGCAGATGTACGTCCCACAGCGTGCGGCGGGCCCAGGCATGCACCTCGCTCCACAGATGCGCCGCGATGTCGAACATCTGCTCAGTAACGGCCCCGCAGTCGGGGCACACGAACGAGAGCCGGACATCGGCCTGCGGGTCGAGCTCGGCCATGCGCGCTTCGAGGCGCTCGACGACAGCCGCGGGCAGCGCCCCGGGAGGTACGGCCCGCTGCCCGCGATGGGCCGCCAGTACGCAGCGCCGCAGGAGGTGGGTGCGGGTGGCGGCGGGGTCGCTGGGACACAGCGCGGCCATCAGATCCCGGGAGTCGGGAAGCCGGAACCGCAGGAGGTATCCGTCGGCCTCCAGCTCCTCGCCCTCCGGGAGGGGTTCCTCAGGGGCGACCACCCCGTCCCCAGCTGCTTCTCCTTCCGAGACCCGGACATCGGCCAGTGAAAAGGCCAGCTCGAGATTCGCTCCGCACGCACCGCACCGGGCCACCGCGACCACACGGTGGCCGAACAGCCGCATCCGCAGGTCCAACAGGGCTGCGTCCCGGCGGCCCGGACTCAGCAGCGCCAAGTCATCGGCCCGCTCGCCAGGACGCGACAGGCACAGCAGCGCGAGCGCGCGGGCAGGTTGCGGGCGGTCTGCCGCGTACTCCCAGGAGCGCAGAATCTCGGCGGGCGCGGGCGGGGTGGTCATGGGTCACGCCCTACGCCGGGTCTTCGAAGACCGGTTCCTTGGGCTCTGGCACGTCAGTGAGGCGCTGCCAGCCCTCGTTCTCCAGCTTGATGTGCTGGATGGCGACGGCGTTCGCATTGCCATCCAGGTCGGAGAGGACCTGGTACTCGGAGACCCAGCACTTGTAGATTTCGTACCTCAGGGCGACCTGGCCGGCCTCGTTCAGAACCTCGATCTGGATGGTCTTACGGAAGTCCTCAAGGGACATCTCCTGGGTACGCTCGGTGTCGGGCCCCCGTGCATTGTTGTAGTCCCAGACCTTGTTGGCCCATCGGTCGAAGTCCGGGTCGTGGGTCACGCCCCGTTCCAGCGTGATCGCCTCGTACTCCGTCCGGCCCGGGTTCTTCCTGCTGGTACTCGCATCAGCGCCGTTTCGGTGCGGGACCACCTCGGTGGTCCGCTTGAGCGGGCTCACCTTGCTGATCCCGGCGACATAGTGGCTGTCCCACATCACCCGGAATTTGAAGTTCTTGTACGGATCGACCCGGGTCGCGTTGACCGTGAACTGTGCCATGACACCTGCCCCCTCACACCTGTCACACCTGGAGCGCCGGCGATATCTGCTGGATGTGAACGATCACGAACTCCGCCGGCTTGAGCGGGGCGAAGCCGACGAGGATGTTGACGATCCCGCGGTCGATGTCGTTCTGCGGGTTGTTCTCCCCGTCGCACTTGACGAGGTACGCCTGCTGGGGCGTGCTTCCCTTGAACAGGCCCTGCCGGAAAAGGGTGTTCATGAAGGCCCCCACATTGAGCCTGATCGCCGCCCACAGGGGTTCGTCGTTCGGCTCGAAGACCACCCACTGAGTGCCCCGGTACAGGCTCTCCTCGATGAACAGCGCGGTGCGGCGCACCGGCAGGTACTTCCACTGGTCGGCGAGCCGGTCGGCACCGCGCAGTGTGCGGCTGCCCCAGGCGACCGTGCCTGCGCCGGGAAGCGTCCGCAGGCAGTTGACGGCGAGCGGGTTGAGCCGGCCGTTCTCGCTGTCGGTCATCTTGACCGCCAACTCGGCCACGCCGTTCAGGGATGCCTCCGTGCCCGCTGGGGCCTTGGCGACGTTGCGCTCACCGTCGGTGCGGGCCCACACCCCGGCGAGGACTCCGCAGGGCGGGAAGTCCGTGAGGCCGCCGTGCGCGTCCTCCATCCTGAGCCAAGGGAAGTACACAGCGGTGTTACGGGCATGGGAGCCGACGGCGTTGCGGAGGGCGCCGACACCCGCTGCCGCGTCATCGACGCTGGTCCACTTGTACGGGGCGTCGATGAGGAGGACGGCCCGCCGCTCGGTGCACAGGGCGGCCGCCTCGAGGAGCAAGTCGTCCGAGAGCGCTGCGTCCCGGGCGACCGGGGGCACGCAGAGCATGGTGAACAGATCGGTCTCGCGCAGCAGGGGGATGCCGCTGCGGGCCACTCCGTCGCTGCCCCTCAAGTCCGTGTCGTCAACGGCCGGTCCGTCGCTCCCGCCCGTCGCCTTGACCGGGTTCTCCTTTGTCTCATCCGGCCGCACAAAAAGGTCCTCCTTGGCTCCTACGGCGGACGCGGCCGCGACAAGCTGGGACGCCTCCAGCGCACGGACGGGGCTGCGCGGGGATTCCCTGTCGGCGACGATGTTGCGGAAGATCTCCTCTGCTCCGGTGGCGTCATCACGGACGGTGAGGTTGTAGAGCTTGCCGGCCTCGCCGGGCCCCGGGTCGCCGGTCGCGTGGTCGACTTCGGCGGTCAGCTCGTTGCCCCACGCACCGGGGTCGCGGGCCCGCAGCGGAAGGTACTTCGTCTTGCCCGCCTCCCCCGGGGCCTGCGGGTCCACCATGGGAAGACGCAGCGACGCCTTCTCGGCGCCGTCCCGGCCGCCCACGCCCTTGTGCACATCGGCCACGCCGAACTCGTCGCCCGCTGCCGCCGGCTGCGAGGTTTCCGGAGGCTTGCCCGGCTGGTTGCCGGAAGCCGGCACGACCGGGGCCTGGTCGTCCGCCGCCAGTACTTTCCAGAGGCTGCCGTCCTCATCGGCCTTCGCATCGGCCTTGACGGTGTACTCCGAGGGCGTGCCGTCGCTCTTCTTGATCCTCAGGACGTACATTTTCGGGTCGGCGGGGTAATTCACCCGCGCGCGAAGCTTGTTGCCCTCCGCGCCGACAGCGCGTGCCCGCAGCTTGATCTTGTCCGTCAGTTCGATCACCGCGGCGCGCGCCGTGGGCGCGACACGGACGATCTCGGCCGCGGAGCCGCCGTTCTGGAAGTAGTGCAGCACGGCGTAGCTCATCAGGCTCCGGTCTGAGCGGTCGCCGTAGATCCGGACGAAATCCGACCAGTTGGTGATGGCCCGCGGACGGTCGACGGGCCCGCGTATCGCCGGGCCGACGAAGGCGGCCACGGCCGTGCTCACCCCGGTGATGGTGCGGACCGAGCTGGGCAGTTCATCGATGTACACGCCCGGATAGGACACGTTCACTGCCATGGCCTGCTCCCCTGCCTGGCTTTCCCGTCCGCTCATCGTGCGAGGAGCACGTCACCATCGCATCAATCGGCTGTCACCATCGCCGCTGGGACGTACAGCCTGGAACCGCAGGCAGCGGCTTCAGTCCGGCCGGTGACAGGGCGTTGACGCCCCGCTGACAGGCGCCGCCTAAGGTGACCGCCGGAACAAGGGGGCGGGTCATGCAGCAACTCCGGCAGAACACTTGGCGCTTCTGGCCCTTCGGCCCCGGATCGGCCCTGCTCACGAGCGCGGTCCTGCTCATCATCCAGGTCACCGGCTTCTTCCTCCTCCGGGCGTTCGCCGACTGGCCCGATGAAGGGCTGCAGCCCGGTGTCCTGATCGGCCTCGTGGCCATCTCCTCCCTGCCGGTGCTGCTGATGCTCTTGGAGAACGTCGCGGCCGGGGGCGGATCCCTGGGCGGCTTCGGGTTCACGCTCAACTTCGGCGCCGTCGCCGAATCCGCAGCCGAGCAGGCGCCAAGCGGCGATATTCCACGCAACATGGGCGCTTCCGAGGGGCTGGACATCCAGCCCGGCGGCCCCCACGTGCTCATGGCAGTCGAGGCGTTCGCCAAGAACGACCTTGCCGTCATCGATCTGGAGGACGGTACTGCGTGGTGGGAGACCCGCCTCGCCGTCGTCTGCGCCGGCGCGCAGCGCCGCGGAAGACCTCGGGCGATCGCCTTCGTCGCCACGGACGCGGGCCACCCCCGAGTCTTCCAGGGCTGGGCTCAACCTGGACTCATGCTGGGCGCGTTGACCGCCTCCGACAGCGCGCTGCGCAATGCCCTCGACACAGCCGCTGTCACCACGGCCCGGTGGAACTTGGCACTCCCGCCGTGCTCACCGACCGAACCACCGCGAACGGCGGCGGAACTCCGGCCCCTGGACCCGAGGCTGGCTTTCACCGGCACCGTACGCAGACCCGATGCTGCCGAACAGGTTCTCCTCCAGGAAATGAGCGAACTCGAGAGGCAGCACGGCCCGAAGACCGTCAGCATCACCAGACTGAACGATCTGTTCCGTGCTTTCCTGCACAGAGAGGCTCTGGATGAGTCCCTTTCCGAACAGGAGAGGCTGCGGTCAATCTTCTGCACCGACACGGAATACATCGCCGTGACCCGGAGCGGACGCTACATGGGTCTCGTGCCACGAAACACAATGATCACCAATCTGTTCAGGGAAACCCTCTTCCCGGAATTGAACTGCGACAACTGCCCGTCCACGTACGGCAAACGACGTTCGCCGCGGTTCCGGTGACGCTGCCGTGACGCAGGAACAGAAGGATGGCGCCGTGAACGCATCCCGGGGCGGGAGCGCCAACGTCCTGATCCTGCGCGCGTGGCGAGAGGCAGGACACGTGAACGGATTACGCGTCAGGATCATCGAAGTCAGCGACCGGCAGGATCAGTCGGTCGCCATGGCTGCAAGCACCGACGAGGTATGCGAAGTGGTGCGCGGTTGGCTCGACCGACTGCCGCCTCCGGATGCCCTATTCCCCCAGCGCCCGGTGACGGAGCAGTGACGCGCGGCTGATAGCCGGTTCACAACGGCACCCCTATCCTGCGGTCGATGCATCGCATCTCCGGGGGGAGGCACGATGGGCGCACAACTAGCCCGCAGCATAAGCGTTCACCTGCTGCGAGGATGCACCGTCACCGTCGACGACACCTTGGTTCCGATGATCAGTAGCGCCCAACGGCTGCTCGCCTTCCTGGCAGTTCAACGGCGCCCCCTCACCCGCTCCCACGTGGCGGAATCCCTGTGGCCTGATACTCCTCCGGCCAAGGCGGCGGCAAATCTGCGGTCGGCACTTTGGCGCGTTCACAAGTCGTGCGAGTGCGCCGTGAAGGGCTCGGCGCCCCAGTTGCAGCTCGCCCCGGGGGTGACGGTGGACCTCTTCGGTGTACAGGAAAGGGCTCACCGGCTCCTCGACCGACATACGCCGTGCGACGAACTCCTCACCCCGCAGGTGTGTGCCGAGCTCTCCGCCGACCTGCTCCCCGACTGGTACGACGACTGGCTGATCGCGGATCGTGAGCGCCATCACCATTTGCGATTACACGCGCTGGAATCGCTCTGCGATCGCCTTTCCTGCGCGGGTCGGTATGGGGAATCGATCGAGGCCGGACTGGCCGCGGTACAGGCCGAACCACTCCGAGAGAGCGCGCACGCCACCCTCATCAGGGCGCACATCGCCGCCGGAAACAGGTGCGAGGCTGCAAGGCAATACGAACGGTGCCGCAGCATCCTTCTGCAGGAGATCGCGTTGGAGCCGACGCCCGAACTGCGAAGCTTGCTCCCCGCCTCACTCATCCGATGCTGAAGCACTGTCAGGGCGGCGCAGCGCCGCACCGGACGACACCGACCAAGAGCTGCACCGCCCTTGCGTGCTTTCCTTGATCAGCGAGAGCGGGACGGTCGCCTCGCCTTTCATCCAGAAATCCTTAGCGAACCCGAGGTTCTTCATCTCAACAAACGCGGCGTGGAGACAGTTCGTCTCTCGCGGCACGTCACCAGAAAATACGCTGAAGAACTCGTAGAACGGGTGCCATTCGTAGCGGTCCTGGAACCAGGCGTGCACCGTTCCCGCGGAGAAGTCAACCTCCACATCCAGTCGGTCGATAGCACCGAACGCAAAGCGCAGGTCTTGGTCAGTGTAGAGGCTCTGCGTGATGGTGATGTGGAACGAGGTGACTCCGCTGCTTCGTCCGGGCGGGATCCTTTTCAGGATTTCGTGCTGCACATTGACGTCTCGGGTGAGCAGTGCAGAAAGGTTGGCATCCTCGTTGTAGTCGTTGCCGTACCCGTCGCGCAGGTACCAGTCGACGTGCTTGCGGGCGATCGGCTTGTCGCCGAGTTCCTCACTGACCGCGATCGCGATCACGTCCTGTGGATCGAACTGCCCACAAACCAGGCCTATCAGGAAACCGCTCTTAGGATCCTGCCTCACATCACGCCATCTGCCGCTGGGCTGATGTTCGTGCATTACTCCCGGATGAAACACTGCCGGCGGCGTTGTCGGTGGTTTCGGCGCGACGCCCTGGGCCTGCACCGGAACCGCAGAGAAGTTCCACGACACCCATCCCCGCTGCTGTTGCGAGAGACCGGGCGTAGCCAGTCCCGACACTTGTCCATCGAGGCCCACACGATCCGTCGCGGCGAGCCCCGGCACATGGCGTCGCTCCGACTGACGGTTCGCTCTCTGGTTTCGCATCCGCTGCCGTTGAGGGTCCATCCCCCTATATGACCGCCGACCCGTCAACCAAACGTCACCGAACCTTGTGGCGCCCTTCCTTCATGTCCCCCGGACGTGCGCGGAGCCGACGCCGCCCGCCAGACGTGCGCTCGTTATGCCATGCGGGACAGAAAGTCCTCCAGCCAGTCGACCGACGACGCGACCTCACGTGCGGTGGAGGCAGACAGAAGCGGTCCGGCCAACCGCAGCAGGCTCGTCAGCTCCACGGCATCGGCCGAGCCGCACCACTGACGGGCGATGAGCTCTCGCAACTCGTCACGGGCTCCGACACACATCAGCGCCTCTGCGACGGTCCCGGCACAGTATCTGGTGCTCCTCGGGCTCTCGCGCATCTCACCGAACAGCTTTGCCGCTCGGATCGCCGCGTCGCGTGCACGGTCGTCGCCCGCACCAATCTTCTTGGCAAGCGCGGCATACCCCAGCAGCTGATCGAACTTAGAGTCGATCCGCTCCAACTGCGCCAAAGAATCCTCGTACTGTCCAAGTGCCGTGAAAGCCGAAGCGATTGCCACGAGCACTCGGTCTTCGGGCCGGTCGCTCTCCCCGTACAGAGCAAGAGCCACGGCCGGACGTCCCGCTTCCGTCAGCGCCCTGGCTTTTCCAGCCCGCACTTCCTCGCGAGAACCGGCCGACAGGTCGCCCTCAGGCGGAGATGCCGACTCCGCGCCCAGAATGCCCAACAGGCCTGACACCATCCCGAACATCTCTGTTCGGGAGGAATAATCCCAGGACTCGGTGAACTCCCCTGGACGGACCGCGCACACGGCGCGGTGGAGTCTGTCCACAGCTCCCGCCCGGTCCCCCTGATCATCGAGTGCCTTCGCGATGGCGACCCAGAAGTGCGCTCGATCCACGAGCAGCCACGAGTCGGGGAGCCGGTCGGCGAGTGCGTCGGCCTCGACCACGAGACCCACACGTGCCAAGGCTCCTGCCAGCCGACTCCCGTAGGACGGGACTATGTTCTCTGCGGGGTCCTTCCGCCACGCCGTCTCCGCTGCGCGCAGTGCCGATTGAGCTGCCGGGATCTTGTCGAGGTCCGCGAGGGCGATGCCGGCACGGTAGAGGACACCTCGCCGATCGGCGGCCGAAAGCCCTCTCACCAGGTTCTGCGCTTCTACCAGCGCATGTACGGCGTCATCCGCATTGTCATCTGCGTTCGCGCCCCAGTACACCAAGGCGTCGGCATGCTGTAGAGGGTCCGCAATCCCAGCGATGACCGGAGAGGCCGCAGCGGACTGGCTCGAGTCGACGAGGATACGAGCGAGCAGGTTCGTTGTCTCGTACCCTCCGTGAAGGTCCGCGTCCTCGGCCCTCTGCCGCGCCGTGCCCACGTCCCCGTGTCGGACCAGCAGTTCGAGAACGTCGCCGGTGAAATGGTGCCTGATCGGCGTAGTGCTCGTGAGGCGCAGGTTTTGTTCGTCCTCGGCCAGGAGAGCTTTGGCAGCCTCCTGGCTGCCGGCAGCGATCTCGTGCAGAGCGATCGCCCCGGTGATGTGGGACCGTGCATCGGCAGTGTCGGCGCTCGGAGCCACCTCGTATGCGCGTTCCACGGCACCGGAGCCGAGCAGCCCTGTGACGACGACAAGGAGAGCATCGTCGGCTCCCCCGATCGATTCGGCGGAGTGCCACGGTGGCAGGACGGAGAACTGGACAGCGCTTGTCTCTGCGTCCCGCATCACCTCAACGACGGCCAGGGCCTCGTTGAAGCGGCCCTGTCGGACGAACGCGGCAGCCACGGCCTTGCCCGGGGCAGCCCGCTGCACCGGGTCCATTTCGCGCATGACCGCGAGAGCCAGTTCCGGCCGGTCGGCATTCGCCAGAGCCAGTGCCGCCCACAAGGGGTAGGCAGGGGAGGTGGCAACAACACGGGGGCTGCGCTCGTTCGCCATGGCCGCGTCGTGGAGCTGGACGGCGAGCCGCTGAGCCTCGTCGGGCATGCCGAGGTGGTCCAGCAGGAGAACCAGATCGTGAGTGGTCCTGTCGGAGGGCAGCTCTTCGCCGTCCACGTCTCCAACAGCCGCTCGGGTCAGCGCCGTGGCCCGGGCAGTGTCACCGAGGGTCAGCCAACCGCTTGCCACGTTCACGCGGGCCGACGCTCTTGTACCGAAGTCGAGTTGAACGGAGGACAGTGCTGCCTCTGCGGCTTCCAGACGGCTTCGTGCCCCGTCAAGATTCCCCCGTCGCACCTCTGCTTCCGCCAAGTGGGCCGTCACTGCTGTGCGGAGAGCAGGGTTGTGGAGTCGTCGGCTCGTCGCCTCCGCATCGGCCAACTGCCCCACGACGGAGTAAGCCACAGCTAACGGCCCCCAGATGGTGTCGAGTTGCTCAACGGGTACGGAACGCGCGACACATGACGCGTGCTGTCCGGTCCGGTCCAGCAGTTGCCGTGCCGCCTGCTCGTCGACGCCCCACAGGAAGACCGCGGCAGCGGCCAGCACGCGCACGTGCTCCGTCGAGGGAACCGCTGTGTCAGCAAGGCCCAGGGACTTGGTCACCAGCCCTTCGTCGGTCTCGACTCCGAGGTCCGAGAGCCGCTGCCATACGGCAAGGAGGTCGTCGAGCACGCCCAGTGCCGTGTCCTCGTCAGCGATGTCGATGAGCGCGGAAACCGCGGCCCGGGCGGCCGTGGCGCCCGCGTCTGTCCAGTCATCACCAGGTTCCGTGCCGGCCTCGCCCAGCAGCGCCATGGCAGCATCGGCGAGCGTCTTCGCCCGCAGGCGTGGATCCGGAATCGTTTCGTTGAGCTTCGGAAGGCGTCTGTCGTCCCCCAGCAGCAGCCACGCGGCATGGACCGTGGGGGCCCGTGTGGTTTCGATGCTCGACAACATGTGGGACAGCAGCGGGTAACGGAATAGCCGCGGCAATGCGGCCGCCGACGAGTCCACCGTGGCTTCGTGCCTCGCGGCAGCGATACCGAGCGCCAGATCGGCCAGGTAGGCGGCTGGTGTGAGGCCGGCACGGGGCTTGGCCGCTCCGTAGTCTCCCGCGTCGAGAAGCTCGAACAGCTCCTTCCACAGATGCCCCTCGTACAGATGGCTCGCACAGTGCGTCAGGGCGTACCGGTACACCGACGGGGCCACTTGCTCATGCGGATGGGTCCACGATTCGGCGAAGAGGTGCCGAAGACGCCGCGCCACCTGGGAGTGGGTGCCGACCACGTCGACATGGAGCTCCGGTTCCGTGCGGAGCTCCGGCGCCGTCACAAACTCGGCCAGGGTGGCGTGGTAGAAGCGATGACGCCCCTTCTCCTCGGCGAGGAACTGACCCAGTCGCCGCAGAGCTGTGGCCAAGTCCGACGGGTCGGCGATGATGCCACCGAGGGCCCGCAATTCGTCGAGGCCGACCGGTTCGGACGCGATGCTGAGCACTTCGAGAAGCGGGCGGTAGACGGCGGCCCAGGCGTCGAGGAGCCCGGTCCGTCCCGTCAGGGGGTCGACGATGCGCACATCGCGGGCGCCTGCGGTGCTGCGTATCTGCCGCAGGAAGAACCTGTACAGGCCGGTGATGTGCTGTGGGAGTTCACGCAAGGCGAGCAGGTCGCCCAGCGCAGCCGCGGCCTCGATGGAGATCCCGGCTTCGTCGACTGCCCGTGCGAGTGCGTCCAGGTAGCCGATGTTGCCGTTCGCCTTGAGCATCGCTTCCCGCACAAAGTCCCCCGGGTCGCGGCCGGCTTCAGCCAGAGTCCGTGCGGCCGGCGGCAGAGTGGACAGGTGCCGTGTGTACCGACGTAAGTCCCCAGCGACCCGGTCATCGTGCGCTGCTATGCCCACGTGCGCGAGCACATGGGACTGCCTCTCCAGCAGGGCTGTCACGTCGAGGCTGGGCCGCGAAGCGACGACGAGACGCAGGTTGGGCGGCAACTCCGGCAGGTGTGCCAGCCACTCCAGAAGGCTCTGCTCTCCGCCGATTGCCGCCGACTCGTCGAGTGCGTCGATGAGTACGACGAGTTGGACGCCAGGCTTCATCCGTTGCAACGCATGGGCCGGATCGAAGAGGGCCATGCGCTGGAGATCGGCCGACTCGACGAGCAGCGGGTCGCTGACCCATTCGCCGATCTGCAGCCCGGTGGCCTTACCCCTGGCGCGTTCGACGTCCTGGGTGATGTGCATGACCGTTTGGTGGAACGGCGAGGTGAGCAGTCGTTTCACCTCCGCGCCGACCGCGTGGCCCCCGTCCGCAACTTCTCCGAACCGCTGCGTCACCTCGATGCGAATCTGTTCCGTCGTGAAAAGCTCCGGAAAAACGGAAGCCAGCTGAAACCCCACCCGTAGCAGAAGTCCGCGTGCGGTCGGATCGGCCAGCGGGGCGCGCTGGTCACGCCGGATGAAATACCGTGGCCATGTCTGGTGGTCATGGGCGAGTTGGGCGAGACAGGCACTCTTGCCTGCTCCGGGTACCGCGGTGAGCAGCACGATACGGACGTCATCACGGTCCAACTGTCGCTGGATGTCCTCGGCCAGCCAGTCACGGCGCAGGAAGTGCAAGGATTCCACATGCGAGTCGACAACGGACTCGAAGAAGAGATCACTCCTCCGCATGAGATACGCCGGTTCCCACTCGGAACGGGCCTAGCCGATCTCGTCGATTTCCACGGCGGCACCGGAGACGGCCCGGTCGGCTTCCTGGGTCACATTCACATCGCCCTTGGTCATCTTCTTTGCTCTCAGGCCGACTTGCGATTCCATCTGGTTCACCTTCTGGACGATCGCGATGTGCGGGCCTGCTCGTTTCACCTCGCTCAGCACGCGCTCGATTTCCGCACGCAGGGCGTCGTCCCGCTCGCACTCGGATGCCAGCAGCGCCGTCATCTCCTCGGTGTGGAGCTCCGGCCCTTCGGCGAAATCCCGGACTGTCTCCTCGTGTTCGGTTCCAGTGAAGCGCGTCCGCAGCCGGGAGAAGAGTTCCTGCGTCTTGAGCCACACGCTATTGCCTGCAGCTCCGGCAAAGTCCTCCGCCGCTCTGGCCAGGAAGGGGGCCAGGAGGGTGACGGCGCCGGCAGCCAGCGTGAACGGATCCATGTGGATTCCCCCCTTCCGCCGCGTAGAGGCACTGCCTCCCCACGTAAAAGCTTCCGCGGGAAAAGTAACGCGACCGCGAACAGAGGTCAATGCAATCTTCCCGATTTCGAGCAAACTCCCAAAGGATCATATCTTCTGGGTTGAGCTGTATCCACTGTCGACTGATCAGCCTTTCCCGTGGCCGCACTTCAGATTCAGCGGAAACGCGCGATGAGCATAATCAGCCCCTCTCCCATCGATGCCACCGTCACGCTGCAGAACCGACCCATGAGGTCCATTCGCGACTCGCGCCAGCCTCGGCTTTGTCTACCTCACCGGCCTCAGACGCATGCGTATTCCCAGGGTCACGTGAGTGGTTGGCGCCACGACTCCCTGCTCTGCTTTCCCTAGAGGGACGAGGTAGTCGTCGACTGGTTCTTGCTGAATCCGAGAAGAATTCGAGAAGAAGCTGCAGGCGGCTCGGAGAGAGAGCCGACGACCTGTTACGAGTGTCGGCGCCGTGACGGACATCTGATGCCCGTGGGCCGAGTGCCCACAGAAGGATACCGTGGGATGTTCGAGCTGTGTTCGAGCCCATTCGGCCTATGGAACGGCCCGCTGTGACGGCCTCACACTGGCCCCCGCTGGTGCAACAACGGCGGGGAGAAACCCATGGGGGACCAATTCCTGGCTGGAAAGCTGGAGAGGCTCGCGGCAAGCCTGGAGGGGCTTCGCGGAGCCGGTACGTCGGCCGTTTTCGTTGACCGTATCACGCAGTTGCAGCAAGTCCTGGACCGTATGCGGTACGTCAGCGCCGGCGAGGTGCGCATCGTTGCGCTGGGGGCCAACTCCTCGCTGAAGTCCACGGCGCTGCGGCTGTTACTGGGTCGTACCGATGACGTACTCGCGGTGGCTCCGGGGGCTGTCCGCGCGACGGCGGCAACGGAGCTGCGGCTCGTCCAAGGCGACGGGACCGGCGGGCCGCCCACGGTCGAGGCGACGACGCTCACGGAAGAAGGCGCGCTGCGCCGGGCCCGCCGCCTGCTTGACGTCGAGGACGACACGTCGCGGACGCTGACGGAGCTGAGCGAAATGCCGCACCAGAACGCCCCGTTGGTGCGGGAGATGGTCGAGAGTGCGAACCTGCTCGATTACGGCAAGCGGATGCCCCTCGAAGACCTGTTCGCCCGTACGCGGTCGATCACCTTCAGCGCGAGCCCGAGCTGTCCGCTCATCGCGCGGATACGGGCGACGGTGCGCGTATCGCCTGACGTGTGGCCTCTCGACTGGGCCGGGGGCCGGTCCGTTGTCGTTGTCGACACGCCCGGCTGGCGCCCGGGCGGGGCCCTGGAGGACGCTGTCGTCGCCGAGATGCAGAGCCGCGCGCACATCGCTCTGCTCACCGTGGCCTGCAGCGGCGGTACGGAGTTCGGCACGCCGCGCACCGCGCCCGAGCCGCACTGCGTATTCGTGGCGACCCGCCTCGACGCGGTCGACAATCCGCGCGACGGCAACTCGCTGAGTGCCCTGGAGACCTCGGTTGCCGCCCTGTTGCGGGACCTTCACGCGCACGGGCGGCCGGGGCGGGATGTGCGCGTCGCTGCCGTCAGCGGACCGTGGGCGGCGGCCGACGAGTCCGCGTGGCACGCCTTCGACCCGAAGAACCCGGACCTGTGGGCCAGTACACAGCCGGCGCGGGAGGCATGGCGTGAGGCCGCGTGGGACACGTACGCGGCGACCGGCGACCGACTGCGCAGCGCCGTCGAGGGCGCGTTGGAGGACGGAGGAGTCAAACGCCTGCGCGGCCTGGTCGAGGAGTTGGCCAAGAAGGACGCCGCGCGGGTCGACTCGTTGGAGCTGGAGCAGCTGATCGAGGACGGGCAGCGGCTGCTCGGAGAGGTGGGCGCGCATGTCCCCGCCACCGCGCAGATCGAGCTGCGTGAGCAGGCGGCGCGTGACGACGCACGTCCCATCGCCGAGCTGCGGCGTATCGCCCGGGACCAGGCGGACGCGGCGGTCTACGCGGCGGACGCGTGGTCGGAGGTGCGGCTCGCTCTGGAGCGGAACGGCACCGGCGGCTCGACGCCGTCCGACGTCCTGGAGCCCCTGCGGCGGCTCGACGTCGCTCAACTCGCCACGCAGGCATTCACCGGGACGAGGGCCGAGCTGTCTCACGTTCTGGCCCAGTGGTGGGCCGCACACACAACGGAGGAGTTCCTCGCGGGCTCCGCTCAGCAGCAGACGGACGCGGACCATGCCGAGGCGGACAGCGAAGCGGCCGCGCAGATCGACGCGATGGCCGAACGGCTGCTTCATCAACTTGCGGGCCGTCCGGCAGCCGACGGCCTGCCGCGCACTGCCACGAGGCTGCATTTCCGGCAGGTCGCCCGAGTCCGCGAGGAGTTGGCCCGGCTCATGGAACGGCGTCTGATCGACAAGTTCGAGTCCGACGTCGTCCTGACGCAGAAGGCACTCGGTGAACTCCTGGTCCAGCAGCGGTTGGACCTGGAGAAACCCGCAGGGCCGATTGCGGTGCTTCACCAGGTCCGCGCCGAACTCCACGGCCTGTCGATGGCGAGGGCGGGCAGTGTCCGTTGACCGGCCGTCGCTGGAGCTGTACGGCCAGGCGGACGGCGTCGGACTGGTGCTGCGCCGGGGCACGGTCCCGGGGCGCATAGAGCGCGTCGATGTGCTCGACGGCTCGGCCGTCATCAGCACGACGTCCTTCACCCCGCCTGTCAATGGCGCCGCGGGCGACGCGGCTCTCGCCCTCACACCGTGGCGGCGCCGTCCCGCACAGCCGACCGTGGTGGTCCACTACCGCCGCCATCAACCCGAATCCCGCGTTCCCGCCCCCCGGGCGCGTAGCAGCTTCCGGTTCGACGCGGACCAGATCGGAGACCGACCCATGGCCCAGGCCACACCCGAGGGCGTTCCCGCGCCCACCGCGGGCCCCGATGTCATCAGCGCATTCTTCGACTTCGGCACCAGCCGCGCAGTGTGCGGGGTGTTCGACCACCGCCAGGTCGGCGGCAGCTACGCGGCGCTGCCCGCCGAGGGCGTGGAGCGGGCTCGCGGCCTGCTGCCGGCGCCGCTCTTCGACACCGGCCCGTCCACGGACCCCGTGCGGGAGATCGAGCACCGCACGATCGGTATCCCGCAGGCCCGGGCCGCGGCCTGGCGCGAGATCTTCGCCTGCGCGCCGCTGAGGGTGCACCACCTCAGCCACACCCGTACGCGCACCAGCGATCTCGTCGTCACCGGGGAAAGCGTCGACTTCGCCGGCGACGTCCCGGGCAAACGGCTGCGAGGCGTCAAACGCTACCTGGCAGATCTCGACAGTGAGGTGCCGGGCACGGGGCTCCAGGGACGCGAGCTCTTCTGGCGGGTCTACGCGCGGTTTGCCGAGCTGGTGGTCGAGGAGCTGCACCTGCCGCGGAACATAGGCTCGTTGAGCGTGGCCTTTCCCACCAAGCTTCCGCCGGACAAGCGGGACGAGTTACTCAAGGTGTTGCGCCCGCTTGCCACGAAAGTGGAGATGAACACCGACGAGGCGGTGGCCGCCGCCGGATTCTCGATGATGAAACGGCTGGGCGCTGACACCCTGCTCGGCGTCGAGGCGTTCACCCTGCACGCCCGTTGCCCTGAGGGCGGCCGCGCCTGGGAGCAGCCGGCGGTCTGGAAGAAGGCACGCGCCTGGCATGAAAATCTCCTGGTCATCGACGTGGGCGGGGGCACCACGGACTGCGCTCTCATCAAGGTGGCCGTCGTCGACGCCACCCCGGCCGCCGCTGGGGAGAGTCCCGGCAGGTTCTACAAGCTCCAGCCCCAGGTCCTCGCCTCGGGCGGGCGGCTCCATCTGGGCGGGGACCGGCTTACCGCCGAACTCTTCACGCTGCTGCGGGACAAGTTCGGCTTCCGGCGCGGCGACACCCGATTCGACCGCGTGGAGAAGGCCACGCCCCGCAAGGAGCTGTTCGACGCCCTGTGGGAAGCGGCGGAGGCAGTGAAAACGCGGGGGCTGCACGCAGAGACCCCCACGCCAGTCCGCGTCGCCCCCTCAGCCCTGCCCGGTGACGGGCAGGGGCCGGGGGACGTGTCGGTGCGGTGGCCGGATTCGCTGGGCGGCGGAGGGGCCACGCAGCCGTCGGAAACGGCGACGGTTGACGGCGATGAACTCGCCGAGCGTGTCCGCACCATGGTCGCCGAGATCGCCTGGCTGGCGGGCGGCATCGCGCGCGGCGGACTCGATGTAGCTGACGGTGAGAACGAGAGCGTGGACCGGGTGCTGTTGTCCGGGGGCTCGATGCATTCCGGGGTGCTGCGCCGGGGAATCGAGGAGGAACTGCGCCGGCGCTTCGAGCGCGACGGCCTCGCCCCCACCTTCGAGGTCGAGTTCGATCCGCTGTTCGTCAAGACGGGCACCGCGGTGGGCGGTGTCTACCTCGACGCCGTCTCCAGCTTGAGCCCGGACGCCGAGGACGCGGAAATCCTCCCCGAGCTGCGGAGCGGCATCTCCTACCTGGACGTGGACGTCAGCCGGCTGCATGTGAACCTGGCGGCCGACTTTCATCTGCGGATGGGCGTTCAGGAAGCCTATGCGGTACCTCTGTTCCGGCGTGGGCAGCGCCTGGAGCTGGAACCGGGCGGCAGGGCGTTCGCGGAAGGAATGCGCACCTACCCCGTGCGCGCCGTGCTCGAGGTGCACCGTTACGACGTGCCCAGCGAGGGCCTGGATTCTCCCGACTCGCTATGGGCCACCCATCTGATGCTCGATGAGGAGGCGGACCGGCTCGGCGCGGCAGGGGTGCATGCCCGCTTCGAGATCAACCAGGAGGAACGGGTCAGGCTTCTGCTGTGCAAGGGGGAGCCCGGATGGGTTCTCACCGGTGAGCCGGTGGAAACCGGGCACGTACCGGAGGGTCTCGTCCTGCCGCCGGGCCCGCTCGCGGCAGAGGCGACACCGACACTGCGGTACTCCCTCTACCAGGACGTGTACCAAGTCGGAGTGGGTCTTGTTGAGCGGACACCCCTGGCGTTCGCGGGCGATCCGGTGCCGCAGGGTGGGCTGTTGCTGCATGTGGCCTCGCGGCGGATCCCCCTGTACTGGGGGAAGCCCGAAGCGCCGGCCGGACCGGATGCGGCACCCGGCAACGAGAGCGCCGAGGACGGAGCACGCCGTGACTTCGGGACGCTGACCAACGTGCCCGAGGGCGATGTGTGGGTGTCCATCGACGCCGAAGGCGCGCTTCGCACCCACCGGAAACGCCCCGAGCGCCGACAGGTGAAGGGAGGGCCGCTCGACCTCATCGATGCCGAACCCGGATCCGTTTATCAGGCGGATCTGACGTCCGGCCAGACCTACGACGAGACCAAGGACCCGTTCAGTGGAAAGCTCTGACACCGTACCCGTCGGCGAGGCCGCCCCGGTGGGTGCGGCACCGCAGGCGTCGCCCACATCCGACTCCGGTGGTGGCGGCCTCGCCGAGGCGTTGTGCGCGGATCTGAGCACCGTCCTGAGCACCCCGGTCACCCCAGTGGACCTGACGCCCCGTCACGATGGTGCGGCGGCACCGCTGCTCGGGCTCATCGGCCTGGCCGAAGCCGGCCGCTGCCAAGTCGCCTGCCGGCTGCTCGCGGAGTGGGTACGCGCCGACACGGTGCAACGTGGCGAGGAACCCGAGCTCTGGGGGCCGTCACAGGTGGAGATCGCCACCTTGCTCGCCCGCGGGCAACGGCTGCTGGCCGGGCTGCGGCTCATTCCCCTGCCCGCCGGCCTGCCGCCGCATCGGGCACTCGAGGACCTGCTCCCCACGGTGGCCGAACTCCTCGGCGCCATGCGCAGGGTGGCACTCGTCGAGCACGCGCAGGCGGTCTGCGTACCGGGCTGGAGCGCACGGCTGCGCCTGCTCGCCGAACGCGACGCACTCGGCCGGGCGGAGCAGGCGACCGCAGATCCCGGCGGGTGGGTGATCGCGGCCCACGGGCTGGCTGCTTCGGCGTTCGTGCCCGATGCGGCGGAGGGGAGCGTCTGGTCGCAGCTCATGGCCGTGATCCAGGATCAGGCGCTGCGGGCGCTGGCCGACCTGGGCGAGGCACAGGAGGGCGAGGGCGAACTGGACCGCCGCGGCTCGGCGGACTTCAGCACGCTCGTCGACATGGAGGGCAGTGCGACCTTGGACGAGCATCCCACGCGGACCGGCAACGTCCTGCAGATCGTCCGCTTGCCGCGCCGGTACGCGGGACGGGTGGAGAAGGCACTGGTACTGCTCGCCCCCCGGAGCGGCGGATGAAGATACTGCCCCTTTACGTCCTCGCCGACCGTTCGGCGTCCATGGTCGCCCCGGTCGGCTCCGGTCTCGCGATCGACGTGGTCAACACCGTGCTGCGCCAGCTCGTCTCCCAGCTGGCGAAGGACCCCACGATCCGGCGGGCCGTACGGCTGTCGATCATCTCCTTCGCCGATGACGCACGCGTCGATCTGCCGCTGACCCGGCTGTCGTCGACGACGACGGTGCCGAAGCTGGTCGCCTCGGGAGCGACGTCGTTCGCTGTGGTCTTCGAGACCGCCGCACGGACACTCGCCCACGACCTGGCTGGGCTCGGTCCTACGCGCCCGCCACTGGTCTTCCTTCTCACCGACGGCCGTCCCTCCGCGCGGCGCGACCACGACGCGGGCTGGCACGCCGAGCACCAGGAGCTGCTCGCGAGCGCGGGGGCCAGCCGCCGGGTCCTGCTCGTCCCCTACGGCTACGGCGACATCGACCCCCGCACCCTCGCGTCGATCGCCACCGATCCCAGCGCCGCCTACCTCGCGGGCCGCAGCGACTCTCCCGCGCAGGCCATCGAGCGCTTCGCCGAACTCGTCTTCGGCTCGGTGGCGCGCAGCGTGGCATTGGACTCGGAGCAGGTGGTGCCGCCGCCGGGGACCGTGCACTCCTACGAAGAGGACTACTGAGGACTGTTGAGGATCGCCGATGTCGGACTTCCCGGCCGTGGACGCCATGGACCGTCCTTGGTACGAGCCCCCGCTGTTCACGGGTGACGCCGAAGCCGCCCTTCCGCTGCTCGCGTACGACGGAGGGCAGGTGGGCGCGGTCACCGTGCGCGCGGGCTCCGTCGCCGCGGAGACCTGCCGCCCCTACGACAACTGCAACGACACCTTCGCGCTGTGGTCGCACAGGGCAACAGACCTCTGTTTCATGGCGGTTGCCGACGGCGTGGGCCGTTCCGAGGACGCCGGACGTGCCGCGCGCGCCGCGGCCCGCGTAGCGGTCACGGCGTTCCGGGCGAAGTGCGGCGGGCTGCTGGATCCGCGCGGAAGCCACCTCGCGGACCGGGTGCGCGAGGCGATCGCCGACGTGGCGGTCACGCTCGACGAGCTCGCACGACGGCGCCTGGCGAGCAAGGGAGGACAGGGCGGCCCGAAAGTGGCAGGCGGCCACGGCGACTACCGCACCACGCTCGTTGTCGCGGCACTGGTGACGCGCGTGCCCCCCGGTGGGAGGGTTCCCGCTGTCGTGGCCCGTGTCGGCGACTCCACCGCGTGGCGGTTGCACTCCGGCTCCCTCGCGCCCGTTTTCCCCGGCCGGGCCGAGGAGTCGGCGCCCACGGCGGCTCTGCCCGGCAATTTCGCAGCGCTGGAGACTCAGACCCTGCACCTCGGGGACGGCGAAGTCCTTGCCCTGACGACGGACGGCCTGGCCAGGGATGGTCGAGACGAGCATGTACGGGCTTTCGTCGGACGGTTGTGGGCGGCACCACCGACACCGCTGGAGTTCCTCGCCTCGCTAGCCGTACGGCGCAACGACCGTGACGACGACCGGGCGGCGGCGGTCGCTTGGCTCGGACACTGGGAATCCGAGCCCGAGCAGAGCGCGCATGAGGGGCCGGGGTGAGCGCGGTTGGACACTGTACCGTGGTGGTGGCTGCTGATCGCCCTTGCTGTCGTACAGGGCCTCGCCGAGCTGCCGTACCGGCGGCTGCACAATGCGACCTCCGAGGCGGAGCGGTACCGGGCGGCGGTCGCAGAACTGCACCGGCGCCTGCGCGCACTCGGGAACAGCACCCCCGCGCGCCGCACGGCGTTGAACGCGGGCCTGCAGCGCCTGCGCGGCCGACGGCGCACGGCGCTGCTCCGGCAGGCCGCATGGGGGGCCGCCCTCGCCGTGGGCTGGGCGTGCGCCCAGGCGGTGTGCTGGCAGGGGCAGGTGAACGCGCGGTGGTCGGCGCCGCACATCCTCGCCGGCAGGATCGCGGTACTGCCGATCGTGGCTGCGGTCGTCTTCCTCCTGCTGCTGTGGCTGGCCCGATGGATCGCGGGCGAACCCGCGCCCTTCGACCGGTCGTTGGCGTACGTCGTGCGGTTGACCGCCGGCGCACTGCTGGTGGCGCAGCTGGCGCGGGGTGAGGCAGCGGTCGGCACACAACTGAGTGTGGCCATCGTCGCCGCGGCCCCGATGGTCCGGCGGATCATCGCGACGCTGTCGCGGCATGCGCCACAGCTGTCGTCGAATACACAGGCCACAGCCCTGGTGGACGAGATCGACCCGCCGCCGCGCACTGCCGCACGGCCGGTGCCCCCGCAGAGCGCGCCCCCTCGCAGACCCTCCTCACCGGGCAGGACCCGCGATTCACCCGGCAGAACCCGCAGCTCGCCCGACAGAACCCGCGGCTACCCGATGATCGACGTCTTCCCCCTGACCGACATCGAGTTCGCGGAGCGGAGGGCCGGCGTGCTGCCGGCACACATCCGCCCCGCACGGCCGCCGATGTCCGAACCGGGCCTCGTCAAACTCTTCGGCCCGAACGGCGCGGTCGAGACCGGCACACAGGGTGAACGGCCGCGCAACCCCGTACGGGCCCTCGCCCCCTACCGCGAACTCCTCTCCAGGGTCAGCTCCTTGGCGACAGCCGAACGCGCCACCGCCGACCGGGTGCTGCTGTGGCCCCGCGCCGTTGTAAGCGAGGGAGAGGAGGCGGTGGGCGTCCTGTACGCGCCACTCGCGACGCCATTCGTCCTGGCCCGCAGTGGTAGTGCCCAGACCGGTGACTACTTGCTCGACGAGGAACCGGAGTACACCGGTGCTCAGGTGCCCACCTCCCGCCAGCGTGCCGAACTCCTGCGGGATGTCGTCCTCGCCCATGGCCTGCTCCATCGCATCGGTCTCGCCCACGGTGACACCAACTGGAAGAACTTCGTCTACGGTGTCGCGGCCGGGCGGGGACGTGGCCGACTCATCGACATCGACAGCGTCACCTCGGTGGACGATCCGCGCCCGCCTCTGATGCACCAGCCGGGCTGGGGCGACGACCGACGGATGGCTCCCGTGGTACGCGACATTCACCGGGTCGCCTTACTGGTGGCCCGCCTTGCCGGACCCACGCCGGACTGGGACCGGGAGGAGCCCCCCACTCATGCGGAGCCCTGGTTCACGCCGCCGCTCCGCTCGCTGACCACACGCGCTCTGGCCGGCCCCGAAGACGTCACTGTCGCGGAGTTCGTAACAACGCTGACGGCCGCGCTTCGCACATGACCCTGCACCAGCGGGCGGGACAACGCCCCTTCACAACACCTCCTAGCGCGTGATGCCCAGGAACTCCGCCACTTCACCGAGCACATCGCCAGAACCGGTGGAGCGGAGGAGGGCTACCCGCTCATGGAGACGAACTCATGCCGCAGATCGGCACCCGTTCTCGCCCGGCGCGCCCGGGTTGCAACGTCAGCTGTCCCGGCTGTCGTTGCCGTCCAACATCCGCTGGTAGCCCTTTCGCCGGCCCTGGACGAGCCGGTCGAGTTCAGCCACAAGCTGGGCCGCCCGCTTCTCCCCCAGTCTGCGCCGTGCCACGGCGTGGAACTCCTCGTCCCCCAGACCGGCGCGTTGATCGTTGATCCACGACAAATCCACGGTCGGGAGTTCGCCCGGCAGCATGCCCGCGCCGATGAGCGCGGCCAGTGTGTGGTCGGCCGCCTCGGCGTATCGCCGCTGCCCGCTGAGCGCCCTCGCGAGTCTTTCGTGCGCTGCCTTGCGCAATCGCGGTTCGAGGGTCCGGTCGGCGTGAGTGACGCACAGGGCGAGTAGATGGGCGGCTTCGTCGGGCCGTCGGCTCGCAACGATCTCGCTGAGCCGCATCAGCGCCTTCGCCTGCCCGGTCTCCTGGCCCGCCTCCTCGAAGCGGAGCAAGGCCTGACGGACCTGGCGCTCCGCACGGTCGTCATCGCCGTGCTCGTGCGCCAAGCGTGCCAGCTCGTTGTGGCAGTTCCCCCTTTGCTCCGGGTCCCGCAGTCCGTTGCGGGTCTGCAGGGCCTCGGTGAACAGTTCCTCGGCCCGTCGCGAATCGCCGAGCCGCCGGACGACCATTCCCAGTTGGTACCGGCTCGACGAGGCCGCCTCGTCGTCCCCCGCCCGATCGAAGCCGTCGACCGCCCGCTCGAACCACCGTCGCGCCTCGTTGAGCTTGTCCTGATCCTGTGCCAGGCGGCCAAGTTGGTGGTGTGACTGCGCGCGCCAGCCAGCTTCGCTCCGCAGATTGAGCGCCGATCGGTAGTGCCGACTGGCGTCATCGAACCGGCTCTGCCGCTGCGCGATCAGGCCGAGTTGCTGCTCGGCTCCCGCTGCCAGATCGTTGTCTCCCAGGAACCGGGCCTCACGCAGAGCGGCCTCGTACTGCCGCGCCGCCTCGTCGAGGCGCCAGGCGTCCAACAGGCAGTGCGCCTTGAGATCCATCCCGCACGCCAGTGCCTCCCGATCGGGAGGCAGTTCGCCGTCGGACGCTGCGTCGATGATGTGGTCGGCCAGCTCCGGCAGCTCGGCCGTTCTGCCGGTGCGCCTGCGGACGTCGGTGACAACTGCCAGACATCCCTTCCACCATTGTTCACGTTCCCTGAGGGCGGTTAACAACGCCGCCGTGACATTGGCCTCTTCGCGGACCGCAATGTTGCGGGCGGTTCGCCGGTTGCCCAATTCCTTCCCGGTCATCACCGGCCACAACGATGTCTCGCCGAACAGCCGGGCGTGGGCCCGGCAGAGCGCTCGCCACTCCGGTTCAGCCAGCTGCTGGCGGGCGATTTCGAGGAGGAACGGGTGAAGGGTGGCGAAGCCGCTGTCACGGGTGCACGGCCGTCCGGTGCCCGTTTGTTCCAGCTCCCGCAGGGCGGGAGTCGCGAACAGGGCGGTGTCCACCCCTTCGGCTGCGACCAGCGCAGCGTACGGCTCCACCAACGGGAAGGGGACGCTGCCCTGGAAGGGGGCCAGAATTTCGACGGTGCGCCGGGTTTCCGGCTCAAACTGCTCCCAAGCCAGGGCCACAGCCTTCCGCCACGGTGCCGCAGACTCTGTGGAACCGTGGCCAGAAGCCAGGGCGAGGGCGGCCGCGGGAAGCCCGAGCAGGCTTGCCGTCCTCTGGGGTGACAGTTCGTCCTGGTCAAGATTGAAGAGCTGTGCGAGATCATCCGTGCCGAGCGGGGCGAGTTCGTGCCTCACGACGTGCTCGCCCAGGAGCCAGACCGCGTCGCCGCGCGCCGCCACCAGACACCGACAGCCCCGCTCGGCCAAACCTGCGACGAAGTCCCGGAACTCGCGCAGAGACGTCATCGGCCAGGAGGCAGCGCCGTGCCGGGCGGCGTCGACGTGGTCGAAGAGTACGACCGCAGAAGGACCGCCGTCGTCCAGGGCGTTCCACGCGGGATGCGCCGTCATCCGGCGTAGTCCCTCGACCGCGGTGTCCCACGTGGCCAGGTCGACGCGGTGCAGGCGGCTCGCGAAACCGGTCGCCGTCCACCACTGTTCGAGGTGATCGAGGAGCGCGGTCTTGCCCGCACCGATCATGCCGCGCAGCAAGACCCTGGGCGTCTCCCCGAGCAGCCGCTCGATCCTGGCAATGTCACTCTCCCGCCCCAGCAGCGGCGGAAGCCGCGGCATCACGGAGGACGAGGGCTTCGGCTCGACAGCGGGCCGAGGCCGTGAGCGGGGCGCCCACCGCTCCAGGACAATCGGAATCATCCAGTCGTCCAGCTCTGCCGTGCCGCCACGGCCGGTTCGCCGTAGGCGCTCTCCGTGCAGCGCCTGACGGGCGGCGAGCAGTCCGCGGCTCGCGCAGCCGCCTCGCAGTAGCCTGCTGTAGAGGGCAGGGAGGACAAGGTCGACCGCGGATTCGGTGACCTTGTACGTCATCGCCACCACCGTCGGAGTCACCGTGGAGGCGAGGTCGTACGCCAGCGAGGCCCCTGCCGCCGCCGACTCGCACGCGTTCAGCACGATCACGGCGGGGCAAGGCGACCGCTCCAGTAGACCGACCACGGCTGTGTCGGGCACGGGGTGGGCTCCGCGTTCACCCGACGACTCGAAGAGCAGGTACGCCACCGTGCGGTTCGTTTCGTCGCCGTCCGGTGTGGGCGCGCCCCGGTAGATCCCACGTCGTACACCCTGGACGATCTCCTTGGAGGTGGCCACGATTCCATGGACGTCGAAGTGCACGGCGAAGCGCGCTCCCTCGCTCAGCCGGTCGCGCGCCCGACTCAGATGGTCCTCCAGTGCCCGGAACGTCCCGGGACGGACCACGGACAGTCGGCAGTGCGCTGCCTGGTCCGCGATCAAAGCGGCCAGCGGCCCGGCCACGCTACGGTGCCCGATGTCGGCAGAGCCGAAGGGGCGGGCAACACACAGCACAATCTCCTGGAGCGGCCCAACAGCCCCGGGTTCTCCGGCGGTGTCCCCGGCAGCCAACTGGCGGGTGACCGGGACGGATAGAGCGAAAGGCCGGGAGGAGACGGAGGCCCGCAACAGTTCCCATGGCAGATCCTGGAACTCCCGTGGTCCGACGACCACTACCTCGTCCACACCGGCACAGGCGTCCTCGGTGCAGTCGCTCCACCCCGACGAGCCGACCGGCGGAAGGATGAGCTGCCGGTGAAGATCGACCCCCACCTGCTCGATGGCGGCGAGGACGCTGGCCACCCGGTCACTGTCAAGCTGCGGAAACGCCGTGTGCTCCGAGAAGTACCACTTCATATGGGCCCGAAGCCCGGGAAGGTCCAGTGACTCCGGATCCACCACTGCCTTCCAACTGGCCCGCCCCCGGCGGACTCGCACTGTGAAGGGCCCTGTTCCCCCGGTCCAGATGATCCTGGTCCTCATTCGACGACCCTTACTGTGACCTGCAGCCGACCGTCGTCGTCCGTGGTGTCCTCGTCGACCACCAGCACCTGTGTGCCCGGGCGTACCTTCCGTAACAGGAGCTTGATCATCTCAAAGGCGCCACTGGCGCCGATGCCCACGCTGAAGTCCACCGCCACCTGGGCGAGGTCCGCACCGGGGCCGTAATCGGACTTGGATTCGCTGTCGGTGACCGAGGCCACACCCATGGCGCGGGACCGCTCATCGGCTGCCCAAGCGGCCACGAAGTCCTTAGCAGCGTCGTTCAGTTGCGGGTCGAGAAGCAGAACGAGAGAAATCGCCATTCATACATCATGGCCTGGAAACATCGGATTTCACAGGATGGCATGTAAACCGATGCCCGAACTGCTGCCATTAGGGCCGCAACGGTATTCGGAAGATCGTCATCACGCTGCTGCAGCAACGACAAGCTCTGCTGTGCCACATATCCGAATCTACCTCTCCCCCAACAACATCTTTCGAAGCGTTACCTTGTACGGTCGGAACCGATTGTTTGACGCATAGCGAACGCCCCACGCTCCTAACGCTGCAATTGGCGTACAGAGACTTGGGGGCGGTGACCGTGAGAGCTCCGGGGCTTCAGTTGCCTCAGCTTCTACTGGGCACGGGCCTGGGCTCGTGACGAACAGTCGGAAAGAATTTCAGCTTCACGGCCGCTTGCTCCGTCGGCGGTAGCCCGGCTCCCCATCACGCCCGCAGAAGATGCCCTCAGTGCGGCGGCGCCCCACAACATCCCCCGGCTGCGTGGTGGTCAACGGCATCGGCGGCTGCTTCACCGCCCAGTCCAATATGCGCATGCGGCTCTCTCATCCCAACCTTGATCAGCTTGATCCACGTGAGGAGGGAGGAGTGCGCACAGGTCTTTAACGCGTGAAAGTTGAACTCTGGTGAGACGGCCCGCCTCGGAAAGGGTCTGGGCAGTGGATTGGGGAAGTCGTGCGCAATGGGTTCGCACCAAGGGGGGCCACGGTCGGCCGGGCTCGAATGATCCAGTGCTGACCGAATCCCGCGAGCAAACCCCTGCGGGTGGCGCTCACCGGCGGCCGCACGATGTCACCCATCTGCTATCACTGATCGATGCGGTGCCACCGATGCACGGCAGGAGGGTCACCCGCGGCTCCGACCGCGATAACAATCTGTCGACCGGCCTGTAGCGCAACCGCTACCGGCGCGGACTGCGCCCCGCGGTGCCACCTGCTATCCCTTGCTGCGCGCTCCAACCAGCGGACAACTTCGATCACTCGATACCGTCTTCGTGAGAACTTCGCAACCGCGAAATTCGACCAAAGGTGCGCGATATCGGGAAGCGACGAGCGCCTGGAGTCGAAACCGGTGATACCTGCCCCACCCGCCACCGCCTGGGAGGACTTCGAAGTCCCCGCCCACGTACGAGGCGGCCACGATACCCTCAACCTGCACGGCCACTTGGCCGCCTACGTACCGCAGAAGCCGGCCGCGTACCTGCGCACCTCCTCCGACCGGTTCGGGCTGGAGGCCGGCGTCGACCGGCAGCTCGAAGACGCCGAGGACTGCCGCTCCCGATTGGGCTGGGGCGAGTTCGCCAAGGTCCACCGCGAGAACGAGACCTCGGCCTTCAAAAAGAAGGTCACCAAGCACAAGGGCGGGCGGCCGAGTCCTCGCCCAGCTCGGCGACGAGAACGGCGCCGTGATCCGCGACCCATACGCGCACGGCGTCACATGGCTCATCACCCCTGACGCGACTGCCAGCTGGGAACTGCCAACGGGCGTAGGTGTACAACTCCTCAGTACTGCCGCGTGCCTTGACATGCCGCCAGCCGCCCGCGTCCGCTCACGGATGCTGCATTCGTCCCGTCCATAAGGACCGGCGCGCGGACTCACCGACGCATCTCTGCTGCTTACTGTCCTAAGCGAGGTCGTCGCGCGGGCTGTGTGTGAGGGGGCTGGGCCATCAGCGGACCGTGCATGCGCTGCGGAGTGACGGGCTGTATCCACTGCCTGGAGCGATCACCGACCTCGGTGTGTTGGCGGAGCGGCGTGCTTCGTTCGCTGGTGAGGCCTTCGAGGCGGCGCGCGCCGGGGTGCTGCGCGTCAGCCGCAGTACCAGCCGCACAGTCGGCCGCGTCGGCGGAGCTGCGGGGCTCCGTACGACTTCGCGCAGGGCAATGAGGGCGGGGAGGAGGCGATCGCGGGGAGAAAGCGCCATTCCGGTGGACACCCCGAGTGGCGGCCCGGAACACTTCCCTGATGAACAGTGGAGGCTTCCTTGACTCCTGAAGAGACGTCAGGAGCGGTCCTCGTGGATCAGACCATGATCGCCGACGCCGCCCGTCTGCTGCAGAACCTTCCCCACGGCAGCACGACCTACATGGTGAACAACGGGTTCGACCCGATACTGGTCGCGCAACTGAAAGCCCGACGACGCAGTGCGCCGGGTAGGAATGCCTCACGTCTCGCCGATCTCTCCGCTCTCTGCGACGCGTTGCTGCTCTACGACAAGCTGTACGTGCTCACCTGCGAGACCCCGCCGGACGCCGAGGCCCTCGAACTCCGCAAGGCCCTCATCGACCTCGGCATCGTCGAGGAGATCGACGTCTCCGCGCACGGCCCGGCCATCGCCGACGAACTCGTGGCGTACCTGGGCACGACGAACGGCGAGGCCGTGTCGCCGCTGCTGGAGGAGATCGCGGCGGCCGTGCGGGGCAGCCTCGCCGGCGGGGACGAACCCGCGATGTACAGCAGGACGAGCAGCATCGTCGACGCGTTCCGCGACGGTATGGAGAGCCCCTCCCTCCCCGGCGGCCATCGCGCGGAGGACTCGCTGACGGCGATCATGGGCCCGATCGTCCGTGACGTCCGCTACTTCGGCAGCGGCGCCATGTTCAGCGCGGTGTCGAACATCCGTACCTTCGTCTACTGGCGGCTGGCCACGCGACTGGGCCTGCCGATGTATCCGTCGAGCCGCAGGCTCCCGTCGTACCGGGCGCTCACCCAGTACGTCGACCGGTCGCTGCGCGAGCAGGCGTACGGTGCGGTCGCGGAGGCGTTCCGAACCACCGTGTCCGAGGTGTACGAGACCGAGACCACCGTGTCGGTCTATCTGCCGCCCGGCGCCACGATCTTCCTGGACACCCTGCGTGAACGGAGGTCCGTGCCGGACACCTTGGTCTCCGTCCGTAAGCGCTACGAGGGCTTACGGGCCGCCTTCCGCAAGCTTCAGGAGGACTCCGCGGCCTCGCGGACCCTCGGCGAACTCCACCGCAACCGGCAGCGCTTCACCGCGGTCCTCGAAGAGCTCCGCACCCCGGACGGCGCCACACCCGGCACTCTGGAGACCTCGATCGAGCTGCTGCCGGACGTCGTGAAGGCGGCGGCGAACCCGCTCGACGTGGCGGGCTACGGCGAGAGCCTGCTCCGCAAGCCCGCGACCTGGGTCCAGGACTGGTGGCGCAAACGGCCGTACCGGCTGGCCTTCCAGCTCCGGGACCAACTGCTGGACGTCACGAACTACCAGGACCTGCTGCACGGTGCGACAGGGGTGCGCATCTCGGAAGCGGAGATCCAGGAGTACGCCGAGCTCCTGGAGGAAGAGAGGCACTACCCGGCGGCACGCCGCCCTGGCCCCATCTCACAGGTGGAGGACGCCACATGATGGGCCGTCGGGAGGCCGGGCCCGTCCGGCGACCGCGCCGGAAGCGGACCCTCTTCCCTCCCGGTGAGGCCGTCCGGCTGAGCGAGCTGAGTCTGGTGCAACGCGACTTTCCCGCGTTCAGCGCGGGTCACAGCGTCGCCGTCATCCACAGCACCGGGCTGGTCCACGGCGACCTGCACGGTGAGCACATGCGCTTCGACTCGTCCACCGGCAGGACAGAACTCATCGACCTTGCTGACGGCAGCCTCGGCGACGTCGACCCGGACCGCATGTTCCAGGACATCGTCATGGTCCGCATGGCGAAGGGAGAGTCCTGGGCCCGTGGCTTCCTTGGCGGGTACGCGAGAACCAGCTCTCTGACGGTCGACCCGAAGCACCCCGGGTACACCGACGCCCTGCTGGCCCGGGCCGCCGACGGGATCGCCTCGGTGGCCAGGCCGGCCGAGCCCGTGTTCACGGAAGCCGTCTGCGAGGCCCTGCTCGCTCCCGTCCTCGACCTGAGCAGCGGCACACCCCGGCTCACCGCCGACCTTCCCGACGGGGTGTTGTCCCCCGACGAGCTGACCGTCGTCGCCTGCGCGCTACTCGCGGGCGGGGTCACGGGGGCGGACCGCCTGTGCTCCCGCAAGCCGCCCGAGAGCGCCGCCGAACGACTGCTGTTCGGTGCGCTCACAGAGGGTGCGCGCCAAGAGGATCCGAGCGGCCTGCTGGTCCCCGGCGTCGCCGCCCTGCGGGTGTTCGACGAGATGTCCGGCGATTCGGCGGTCCTGCGGTGCCTGGCCGGGATGACCGACGTCTACGACTGGCTGGCGCTGCGCCTGAACCGCCCGGGCGGCGACCCGAACGAGCCGGCCTTCATCAACTGCGTCCGCGCCGCCCAGCTCTCCCTGCTCCTGCTCCAGCTCCCCTACTGGCCGCTCAGCGAGCTGGAGACCCAGGAACTGAAGGTCACGGCACGACACCGGCGACTCGGCTGGTACGCACCGATGCTGGCGGCGGAGCCGAGCGACGAGCGTTACCTCCAGCTGCTGACCTATCTGGGGTCGCGGATCAGTCTCTACGGGAGGATGTTCACCGAGCCGTCGCTCACGGAGCCCGACGTGACCAACCTCCTCTGGTCGGCCAACTGGCGGGCGCTGCTCCTGTCGAGAAGGACGCTGCACACCCTCCTCTCCGCCCTGCGAGACGGCACCGCCGTTGAGGCGCCCGAGGAGACGACCCTCCGTATGGTGGAGTACCTGGCGGCCGGGTATCAGCTGACTGTACGTCACAACATCGCCGCGACGTTGGGCATGCGCCGATCCGCTCGCCCGCTGGATCTCGGGGCCGTGTTCATCAATGATCGGTTCGGCGACGAACTTGAGGAATCCAGTGAACTCTGCAATCTGGTCAGGACCGAGCGGCCCGCTCTCGTCCGGCTGGCGGCGAGCCGACAGGTCTCCGCCGTGCTCGCCCGAAACGCCGAGCCGATCGGTTACGACTTCGACTGGGCCGTGTCCCCGTGTCGCGACCTCGGCTGAGTGAGGCGATGAGCGCGAGGACGCAGGTGGCTCCGAGGGTGAGCAGGGCCCAGCGGTAGCCGTTGGTGAACAGGTCCATGGTGTGCGGGGAGAGGCTGGAGACGCTGCCCGCGTAGGCGGCCTCCTTGGTCGCGGCGGGCAGTCCGCTGGTGACGACGGCCAGGGCGAGGGCGGTGCTGACCGCGTACCCGGCGTTCTGGGCGGTCTGGCGTACGCCGTTGGCGATGCCGCGCCGCTGCGCGGGGACCGACTCCATGATGGAGCTGGTGTTGGGCGTCATGAACAGTCCGACGCCGGCGCCGACGGCCACCAGGCAGGCGGTGAGCGCGGCGCTGTTCATGGAGGGGGCGATGAGCACCGAGAGCGCGAACAGGCCGGCCGCTGACACCAGCAGCCCGCTGCTGGAGAGCGCTCGTGCGCTGAAGCGGTCACGCAGCCTGCCGGCGATGGGGGACGCGATGGCCATGGCGAGTGCCACGTACAGGACGTGGAGTCCGGCCTGGTAGGGCGGCATTCCGGAGGCGGCCTGCAGGTAGAGCGACATCAGCAGGACGACGGCGAAGTAGGCCATCGCCATCAGGAAGAGGGCGAGGTAGGCCATGGCGCGGGCGCGGTCGGCGAACAGGCTCAGGTCGATCAGCGGATGGCGCCGGCGGGCCTGCGCCATCAGGAAGAGCGGCGTGAAGAGGACGAAGAGCAGCAGGCCGGCGAGGACGGGAGCGCTGGTCCAGCCCTGGGCGCCGCCTTCGGACAGGGCGAGTACGAGGCCGCCGAGCGCGAGGGTGGACAGGGCGGCGCCGAGGTAGTCGAAGGACTCGCCGCGCGAACGGTGTGCGGTGCCGGGGCGCAGGATCAGAGCGGCCCAGATCAGACCGGTCACCCCGATGGGCACGTTGAACCAGAACACCGCGCGCCAGCCCAGCCCCGAGGCCAGGACGCCGCCGAGGGCCGGGCCGAGTACCTGTGCCATCGCCGCGACGGTGACGTTGATACCCAGGGCTGTGGGCAGGCGGCGGGCGGGGAAGGCGTCGGTGAGCAGCGCGGTAATGTTGCACAGCAGGGCCGCGGCGCCGACGGCCTGCAGGCAGCGGAAGGCGATCAGCCAGCCGATGCCGGGAGCCAGGCCGCACAGCAGGCTGCCGACGGTGAGCAGCGCGGTTCCGGCCAGGTACATGCGGCGGCGGCCGATCATGTCGGCGACCCGGCCGAAGGGGAAGAGCAGCACCGTGGTGACCAGCATGTAGGACAGCAGGGTCCAGGAGGCGGCCGAGGCCGAGGCGCCGAAGTGGCTGCTGACGGTGGGCAGCGCGACGTCCATGGTGGAGGTGTTGACCCCGGCGAGGAAGCCGCCGAGTCCGGCGACGACCTGTATCTGCCACAGACGGGGCGCGGTGCCGCTCGCGGGCGTGGGGGCTCGGAACGGAGTGCGGGTGGGCGTGATCAAGAACTTCCTTCCTTGTCTGCGGCGCCGGGGAGCGCCTCCGGGTCGAGGTGGGCGAGGAGCGTTTCGCCGATGGCGGTGAGCTGATCGCGCGCCTCGCCGGTCAGCGGCCCCAGGACGTGGTCGCGCACGCTGCGGGCGTAGACGGGGGCGACCTCTTCGGCCCGCGCGAGTCCTTCGTCGGTCAGCACCGCCAGCCAGCCCCGCTTGTCGCCCTCGGGCACTTCGCGGCGCACCAGCCCGGCCGCCTCCAGGCGGCCGACGGCGTGCGTGATCCGGCTGGCCTTGGAGTGCGTGATCTCCGCGAGCCGGCTCATGCGCAGGGCGCGGTCCGGCGCGCGGCGCAGCCGCCACAGGATGTCGAAGTAGGTGCGCGGAAGACCTGTCTCGCGCTCCAGGTCGGCGTCCAGGCGGGCCGAGGCCGCCTCCCACGCGCGGTTGAAGGCCCGGAAGATCCGGAGCTCGTCGGGGCTGAGCCAGCCGAGTCGTTCGTCGCTCGTCATGTTTACTACACTACTGGATTATCCAGCGCTGGAGTAAAAGCCCTAGAACACATCGCGCCGCTGCGGCCACGCCGACGACGCCACATCGACGGAGGACCCCCTTTGATCAGCCGGAACACCGCCCTGGCGCCCGAACGGACGGCGCTGCTGCTGATGGATCTCCAGCCCGTCCTGCTGGACGGGCTCACCGAGCAGGACCGCGTACTGGAGCACGCCGAGCGCGCCCGGAAGGCGGCCCTGGCTGCCGGCATCCGCGAGGTCCACGTCCGTGTCGCCTTCGACCCCGAAGACCACGCGGCCGTCCCCGCCCACAACAAGGTCTTCGCGCCCCTCGCCGCGGCCGGCGCCCTGGCCGCGGCCGAGCCCGCCACCGCCGTGCACCCCCGGCTGCGCGCGGACGGGCAGGCGCACACGGTCACCAAGACCCGCGTCGGCGCCTTCAGCACCACCGCGCTCGATGGGTTCCTGCGCGAGCAGGGCATCGACACCCTGGTACTCGGCGGCATCCACACCAGCGGCGTGGTCCTGTCCACCGTGCGCGAGGCCGCCGACCGCGACTACCGCCTGCTCGTACTGAGCGACGTCTGCGCCGACCCCGACGCGCGGCTCCACCGGACACTTCTGGACTCCGTCCTGCCCATGCAGGCGGACCTCCTCGACACCGCCGCCTTCGAGGCAACTGCGGAAGCGCGCTGACCGGGACGCCGGCCGGTCAGCGAGCCGCTGCGGATACCCCGTTTCAGGGCGCCGTTCGGTGCCCCAGCAGGCCAGCCCCGGCACCAACCTGGGCACCGGCCCGGGCACCGACCCGCACGCCGTCCGACGTCAGCGGGCGGCACTTGAGCCGATCATGCGCGTCATGGCCCGCATGCCCGACCGCCCCAGGACGGCGAAGGGCGCCCGCCGCCATCAGCCGCATGGAGGGGCCGGATCCCCGGAATTCGCCGACAAGCCCTGGCCGCGTGAACGTCCCGTCTCAGCTCCGGGCGCTGAGAGCCCGCGAGAGCCCGAGTGCCGCGGTGCGCACGGCCGGGGCCAGGCGGGTGGGGCGGAAGCGCTTCTGGGCGACGGCGACGGAGAGCGCGGCGACCACGGTCCCGTCGCGGCCGAACACGGGCGCGGCGATGCAGTTCACGCCCAGCGCTGCCTCCTGCCCCTCGGAGGCGGTCCCGGAGGAGCGGGTGCGCGCGAGGGCGGCGCGCAGCCGTGCCGGGTCGGTGAGGGAGAACCGGGTCAGGCTGGGGAGGGGCTCTGCGAGCACCTCCTCCACGGCCGCGTCTCCGGAGAAGGCCAGGAGCGCCTTGCCCACGCCGGTGCAGGTGAGGGGCAGGCGGCCGCCGATGCGGGAGGGCAGAGGCAGCACGTCGTGGCCGTGGATGCGTTCCAGGTAGACGACTTCACGGCCGTCGCGCACGCCCAGGTGCACCGTCTCGCGGGTGGCCTCGAACAGGTCCTGCAGGAAGGGCAGCGCGATCTCGCGCAGATCCTGGCGGCGCGGGACGAGGGAGCCGAGTTCGAACAGCTTTCCTCCGAGCCGGTACCGGTCCCCCTCGCGTTCCAGCAGGCCGAGCCGTACGAGGTCGCCGGCGAGCCGGAAGGCGGTGGTCTTGGTGAGACCCGAGCGGACGGCCAGGTCGGTCAGGCGGAGCACGTCCTCGCCGGGGTGGAAACAGTCCAGGACGAGGACGGCCTTGTCGAGCATGTTGCCCTGGTGGGGGCGGCATGCGCTGCGCGTCCTCGACGCACTGGGCATCGACAAGACCTGGATCGTCGGCAACTCGCTCGGCGGCTGGATCGCCCTGCAGCTCGCCCTCGACGCCCCGGAGCGTGTCCTGGGCGTCGTCTCGATGGGCACCGGCGGTGCGAAGAAGACCGCGGCGCTGGCCGGCCACGCCAAGCCCGAACTGTCACAGGACGGCATCCGCCGCACCCTGGAACAGTTCGTCGTCGACACGGACTTGATCACCGACGAACTGGTCGAACAGCGCTATCGGGCGGCCTTGAACGACACCGCGTCCAGCAGACTCGAAGAGGTCGTGGCAGCCCGCGACCGCGACCGCGACGCGCTGCCACTCGACCTCGACGCGCTCGCGGACCTGGACATCCCGCTGCTGTTGATCCACGGAATGCAGGACGTGGTCATCCCGGTCTCGCGGACCTGGGAGCTGGTGAACACCCTCCCGAACGCCGACGCGCACCTCTTCAGCCAGTGCGGTCACTGGTCCCAGGTCGAACGCGCCGAGGAGTTCAACGAGGTGGTCAGCCAGTATCTCCGCAGGCGCGCAGACCGCTGACCGCTGACCGCTGACCGCTGACCGCACACGGGAACATCGCCGAGAAGTCCGCGTCACCCCCGGCCGAAAGACGGCGCCCGCATCCGTGCCACAAGCCGACGAGCGTCAGGAGCCCGGTGGCGCCGTGCTCTTGCGGACGACGAGGCTGGTGGACAGTTCGAGGCGGGTGGTCACCGGTTCCCGGTCGCGCAACCGCATGATCATCTGCACCGCCTCCTCGGCCATCTCCCGCAGCGGCTGGTGCACCGTCGTCAGGGCCGGGCTCGACCAGCGCGCCACCGGCACATCGTCGTAGCCGACCACCGAGAGGTCCTGCGGCACCCGCGCACCGCGGACCCGGGCCGCCTCCAGGACGCCGAGCGCCTGCAGGTCGCTGCCCGCGAAGACGGCCGTGGGCGGCTCGGGCAGGTCGAGGAGTTCGAGGGCCTGCTCGAAGCCGCCCTCGACGTGGAAGTCGCCGTAGCGGACGAGGCCGGGATCGGCTTCGATGCCCGCCATGGTGAGCGCGGAGCGGTAGCCGTCGAGGCGGGCGTGGGAGCAGAGCATGTCGTCGGGCCCCGTGATGATCCCGATGCGGCTGTGGCCCAGCTCCACCAGGTGCCGGGTGGCCATCAGCCCGCCGTTCCAGTTCGCCGACCCGACCGAGGGCACGTCCGCGTCGGGGTCGCCGGCCGGGTCGATGATGACGAACGGGATGGAGCGCGAGCGCAGCCGCTGCTTGACCTCGGCGGGCAGCGCCGAGAAGACGAGCACCACGCCGCGCGGCCTGCGCCGCATGACGCCGTCGATCCAGTCGGGGCCGGGCGCATGCCGGGTGCCGCTCTCCGTCAGCACCACACTGGCCCGGTGGGCCTTGGCCACGTTCTCCACGCCGCGGATCAGCTCCATCGCCCAGATGCTCTCCAGCTCGTGGAAGACCAGCTCGATGAGCGGCGCCTCGCGGGCGGCCCGTGCCGTCCGCCGGTAGGAGTGCGTCTCCAGGAGGCGCTCCACCTTGACCCGGGTCGGGTCGGCCACATCATGCCGTCCGTTGAGCACCTTCGAAACTGTCGAAATGGAGACGCCTGCCTCTTGGGCCACTTCGGCCAGGGTGATGCGGCCCAAGTCCTCATCCTCACGCATGTCTTGGAGCATAAGGCAGGGCCGGGACCGGGCCCCTCGACGTCGTAACGCTTCGATAACTCGGCGAAGCGGCCTTGACCGCCCACCCACCCGGTTCTAGCGTCACGACTCGCCAACTTTCGGAAAAGAAGCCGAAAGAGTTTCGAGGAGGGGCGATGACTCCACGCACACGATTACTGAGAACGGTCGCGACGGGCGGCGCGGCGCTGGCCCTGCTGCTCGCCCTGTCCGGGTGCGGAGGCGGCGCCGGCGCGGAGGGCGACGACGGGAAGATCCACGTCCTGGTCTACGGGGACGCGGGGAACAAGGTCGAGAAGCAGATCATCGCCACCTTCAACAAGAAGTCGAGGGTGAAGGCGGTGCTGGACACCATCCCCGGTGCGGACTACCAGGCGAAGCTGCAGACGATCATCAACAGCGAGCAGGCGCCCGACGTGTTCTTCAACTGGGGCGGCGGCAGCATCAAGCCGTTCGTCGACGCGGGCCTGCTGAAGCCCTTGGACGACTTCATCGCCAAGGATCCGAAACTGAAGTCGCGGTTCCTGCCCTCGGTGTTCAACAGCGCGGTGATCGACGGCCATCCGTACGGCGTACCCATGCGCGGCAGCCAGCCGGTGCTGCTCTTCCACAACAAGAAGGTCCTCGCCGACGCCGGAGTGAAGCCGCCGAAGACCTGGGACCAACTCCTGGGTGCGGTCAAGGCGTTGAAGGCGAAGGGCGTCACGCCCATCGCGCTGGGCGGCGGCGACCGGTGGCCGACCCTGATGTGGTTCGAGTACCTCTACGACCGCGTCGCCGGTCCCGGCCTGTTCCGTAAGGCCCTCGCCGGGGACAAGTCCGCCTGGGAGAGCGCCGGCAGCAAGAAGGCGCTCGGCATGGTCCGGGATCTGGTGGACTCCGGAGCCTTCGGCTCCAATTTCGACTCCGTGAAGTTCACCGACCAGGGCTCCCCCACGCTGCTCGCCACCGGCAAGGCCGGGTTCGAGCTGATGGGTTCGTGGGAGTACTCGACGCAGCAGGACTCCCACCCGAAGTTCGCCAAGGAGGACTTGGGCTACACCGCCTTCCCCGCCGTCGCGGGCGGCAAGGGGAACGCGGACAACCTCTACGGCAACACCAACAACTTCTACTCGGTCCTCAAGAAGACCCGCCACCCCGACGCCGTCGCCGACTTCCTGAAGCTCCAGTACTCCGACGAGTTCGTGAAGGCGCAGCTCTCCTTCGGCAACCTGCCCACCACGACCAACACCCCGCAGCACCTGAGCGAGGCCGCCAGCCCCGGCTTTGCGAAATTCCAGTACGACCTGGTGAAGAAGGCGCCCTCGTTCCAGTTGTCGTGGGACCAGGCCTACCCGCAGTCCGCTGCGACTTCGATGTACCAGGCGATCCAGCAGTTCTTCAACGGGAAGCTGGACGAGGGCGGGTTCATCAAGGCGATGCAGGCCCTGCCGTCATGAGCACCGAGACCCTGGCCATGAGCGAACAGGCCGCCGCCCCGCAGGCCGCACCCGCGGGCCGCGGCGGCGGCGGTGCCGGCGTGGGCCGTCCCGGCGTCGGCTGGGCCGCCCCCGCCGCGGTCTTCTTCGGCCTGTTCGCCCTGGTCCCCCTCGTCCTGGTCGCCGTTCTCTCGTTCGCGACGTGGAACGGCCTGAGCGACCCGGAGTTCACCGGGCTCGACAACTGGAAGAAGCTCTTCGACGACCCGGTCCTGCTCAAGAGCCTGTGGCTGAGCGTCCTGCTGACCGTGCTCGGCGTCGCCGTCCAGACCCCGCTGAGCATCCTCCTCGGCGTCTGGGCGGCCGGTCACCAGCGCAACCGGGCCATCCTGTCCGCCATCTACTTCGTACCGCTGCTGCTGTCCGTCGCCGCCGTCTCCGTGCTGTGGCGCGCGGTCCTCGACCCGAACTTCGGCATACCGCCACAGGCATCCTGGCTGTTCGGCGACGGCAACCTGTTCGGCCACCAGGCCGGGGCCATCGGCGTCCTGGTCTTCGTCAGCGCCTGGCAGTTCACACCGCTGCACACGCTGATCTACCAGGGTGCAGCCCGCGCCGTGCCCGCCGTCCTCTACCAGGCCGCGCAGATCGACGGCGCGGGCACGGTCCGGCAGTTCTTCCACATCACCCTGCCGCAGCTGCGCAACAGCATCGTCACCTCGACGATCCTGATGGTGGTCGGCGGCCTGACCACGTTCGACACCGTCCTGATCCTCACCCAGGGCGGCCCCGGCACGGACACCACCATCAGCGCGTACTACATGTACCAGAAGGCCTTCAAGAGCTTCGACTACGGGACGGCCTCCGCCGTCGGACTGCTGCTGGTCCTGGTCGCCACGGTCATCTCGCTGGTCATGGTGCGGCTGTCGGGCTACGGCAAGATGCGCAGCACGCTGGAGGGCCTGTGACATACGCCGAGACCCGGGCTCGGACCCGGACCGGCCGCCGGGAGCGGCCCAACTACCTCGCCGGATTCGGGTCGTTGATCTGGCTGTTCCTGGTGGGGCTGCCGCTGTACGCGATGCTGGTCGCCACGTTCCAGTCGCGCTCCGACTACGCGGCGAACGGCCCGCTGTCCCTCCCGGAGCACTTCACTCTCGACAACTACCTCGACAGCGGCTTCGGCCGGTACTTCCTCAACACGCTCGTCGTCACCGTCTGCGTGGTCGGCATCGTCCTGCTGCTCGTGCCGCCGCTCGTGTACGCGATCGTGCGCGGCCGCGGCCGGCTCACGGGCGGCGTGTTCCGGCTGTTCCTGCTCGGCCTCGCGATCCCCGCCCAGGCCGTCGTCGTCCCGATGTTCTACGTCATCAGCGAGGCGGGCCTCTACGACAACCTCATCGGCGTCATCCTGCCGACGGCGGCCTTCGCCATGCCCGTGTGCACGCTCGTCCTGACCGGGTCGATGCGCGACATCACCCCGGAGCTGTACGAGGCGATGACGATGGACGGCGCCTCGCCGCGGCGGGCCTTCTTCCGCCTGGCCCTTCCGCTGTCCCGCGGCGGCCTCTCGACGATCATCGTGTTCTCGGCGCTGCAGGCGTGGAACGGCTTCCTCTTCCCGCTGGTCCTCACCCAGTCAGCGAGCACCAAGGTCATCACCCTGGGGCTCTACGACTTCCAGACGGAACACGGCGTCGACATCCCCGGCCTCCTGGCCGCCGTGGTGCTCTCCATGCTCCCCATCCTGATCGTCTACCTGTTCGCCCGTCGGGCCCTGGTCCAGGGGCTGATGGGAGTCGGAGGAAAGTGACCGCCCACATGGCCGTTCCCGACGGAGAGACCCCGGACGAAGAGACCGGTGCGGCGCGCGTCACGCCATGGCGTGACGCGCGCCGCACCGCCCAGGCCCGCGCCGACGCGCTGCTCGCCGAGATGACGCTCGAGGAGAAGACTGCCCAGCTCTTCGGGGTGTGGGTGGGTGCCTCGGCCGAGGGCGGCGACGTCGCCCCGCACCAGCACGACATGGAGGAGCCGGTCGACCTCGACGCACTGCTCCCGTACGGGCTCGGGCAGTTGACCCGGCCGTTCGGCACGGCTCCCGTCGACCCCGCGCTCGGCGCCCTCTCCCTCGCCCGCACCCAGCGCCGCATCATGGCCGCCAACCGCTTCGGCATTCCGGCGCTGGCCCACGAGGAATGCCTGGCCGGCTTCGCCGCGTGGGGTGCCACGGCCTACCCCGTTCCGCTGGCGTGGGGCGCCACCTTCGACCCTGACCTGATACGCCGGATGGCCGCGGCGATCGGCCGCGACCTGCGCTCGGTCGGCGTGCACCAGGGGCTCGCCCCGGTGCTGGACGTGGTGCGCGACGCCCGGTGGGGGCGGGTCGAGGAGACCATCGGCGAGGACCCCTACCTCGTCGGCACCGTCGGCACCGCGTATGTGCAGGGCCTGGAGTCGGCCGGGGTCGTCGCCACGCTCAAGCACTTCGCCGGGTACTCGGCCTCCCGCGCGGGCCGCAATCTCGCGCCGGTGTCCATGGGCGGACGGGAGTTCGCCGATGTGATCCTTCCGCCGTTCGAGATGGCCGTGCGCGAGAGCGGCGTACGGTCCGTCATGCACGCCTACACGGACATCGACGGCATTCCCTCCGCCACCGACGAGCGGCTCCTGACCGGCCTGCTCCGCGACACCTGGGGCTTCGAAGGGACCGTCGTCGCCGACTACTTCGGCATCGCGTTTCTCCACACGCTGCACGGGGTGGCCGGTTCGTTCGGCGAGGCGGCGGGCGCCGCGCTCGCGGCGGGCGTCGACGTCGAACTGCCCACGGTGAAGACGTTCGGCGAACCGCTGCGCAAGGCCCTCGCCGACGGGTCCGTTCCCGAAGCCCTGGTGGACCGCGCGGCCCGCCGGGTCCTGGTCCAGAAGGCCGAGCTGGGCCTGCTCGACGAGGGCTGGGACCCGACTCCGCACGCCCTGGCGGGAGTTCCCGCCGACCGCGCCCGTGCGAGCGTCGACCTGGACCGCGCGCCCCATCGCGAACTGGCCCGCCGCGTCGCCGAGGAGTCGGTGGTCCTGCTGTCCAACGACGGCACGCTGCCGCTCGCGCACGACGCCCCGGCCCGGATCGCCGTGATCGGCCCCAACGCCGAGACGCCCACCGCCGTCCTCGGCTGCTACTCCTTCCCCGTGCACGTCGGCAGCCGTACGCCCGGCACCCCGGCAGGAATCGAACTGCCCACGCTGCGCGAGGCGTTGGCGGCGGAGTTCCCGCGCGCCGAGGTCGTCGCGGCCGCCGGCCTCGCCGAGGCGGACACCACCGTGCCCGAGGGCTTCGCCGCGGCCGTCGCCCTGGCCCGCGGGGCCGACCTGGTCATCGCCGCGCTCGGCGACCGCGCGGGGCTCTTCGGGCGCGGCACCAGCGGCGAGGGCTGCGACGCCGCGTCCCTCGCGCTGCCCGGCGCTCAGCAGCAGCTCCTCGACGCGCTCCTCGACACGGGCACGCCGGTCATCGTGACGCTGCTCGCGGGACGGCCGTACGCGCTGGGCCGCGCGGTCCGGGAGTGCGCGGCGCTCGTGCAGACCTTCTTTCCCGGCGAGGAGGGCACAGGCGCCCTTGCCGGAGTGCTCAGCGGACGTGTGCGTCCCTCGGGGCGACTGCCCGTCAGCGTGCCCCGCCATCCGGGCGCGCAGCCGTCCACGTATCACGCGCCCCGCCTGGGCCAGGGCACCGAGGTCTCCCACCTCGACCCGGCCCCGGCTTTCGGCTTCGGCCACGGTCTGACCTACACGACCTTCGAGTGGAGCGCGCTGGAGGCCGGCAGCGAACTCGCCGCCACCGACGGCGAGTTCGAGCTCGCCTGCACCGTACGCAACACCGGCGCGCTGCCCGGGACCGAGGTCGTCCAGCTCTACCTCCATGACCCGGTCGCGTCCCTGGTGCAGCCGGTGCAGCGGCTCGTCGGTTACCTGCGCCTGCCGGAACTGGCGCCGCGGGCTGCCGTACGGGTGCGGGTGCGGGTGCCCGCCGACCTCGCGTCGTTCACCGGGCGCGACGGGCGGCGGATCGTCGAGCCCGGCGAGTTGGAGTTGCGACTGAGCGCATCGAGTACCGAGCCGCGGCTGACGGCGCGAGTCGCTCTCACCGGACCGGTCCGGGAAGTCGATCACCGGCGCCGCCTGCATGCGCACTTCACGACGGAGCCGGTGACCGAAGCTTCGCCACCGGAATAGCGAAACGGCACGCCGAAAGCTTTTCGCCTATCGCTCCGAAAACATTGACCTACCCGAACCCCGCCGCAACCATGTGGCGCACCGACCCCGGCCACGCATCACCCCCGAGCGCCGGGGCGGCCTTCACCTTCGCAGGAGGACACGTGCACGAGGACCACATCCGCCCCCGGATCAGCCGCAGGGGCGTCATCGGCGGCTTCGGCGCGTTAGCGCTCGGCGCCACCTCCGGCCTGCTGCTCCCCGCCTCCGCCCAGGCGGACACGACCATCACGAGGAACCAGACCGGCACCGACAACGGGTTCTACTACTCGTTCTGGACCGACGGCGGCGGCGCCGTCTCCATGACGCTGGCATCAGGCGGCAACTACCGCACGTCCTGGACCAATTGCGGCAACTTCGTCTGCGGCAAGGGCTGGGCCAACGGCAGCCGCAGGACCGTCCGGTACTCGGGCAGCTTCAACCCCTCCGGCAACGGCTATCTGGCCCTCTACGGCTGGACCTCGAACCCGCTCGTCGAGTACTACATCGTCGACAACTGGGGCACCTACCGGCCCACCGGCACCTACAAGGGCACGGTGACCAGCGACGGAGGCACCTACGACATCTACCGGACGACGCGGTACAACGCGCCGTCCGTCGAGGGCGTCAAGACCTTCGACCAGTACTGGAGCGTGCGCCAGTCGAAGCGCACCGGCGGCGCCATCACCACCGGAAACCACTTCGACGCGTGGGCGCGCGCCGGCATGCCCCTCGGCAGCTTCCGCTACTACATGATGCTGGCGACCGAGGGCTACCAGAGCAGCGGCAGCTCCAACATCACCGTGTACGGCTGATCCGGCCTCGCGCCCGTCGCGCGCCCGGACTCGCCTTCGGTCCTTCATGGACCACCGATGCGCACCACCAACCCCCCCCACCTCCTGCGAGGAGAAGCATGAACCCGCTCAGACGCTTAGGCCGATGCCGCGCCTCGGTCCTGTGCCTGCTGGCCGCGACCGTCCTGGTGACCGCCGGGACCGCGTCCGCCGTACCCGAAACCGCCTCCCGCGCGACCGACACCGCCCAGGCCTCCACTCTGGGTGCCCCAGCGGCCGAGAGCGGACGGCATTCCGGGGCCGCCGCGGCCGCCACCGCGCTGCCCGGCAGTTACGCGTGGAATTCCAGCGGTCAGCTGATCTCGCCGAAGCCCGATGCCACGCACAAGATCGCCGGAATCAAGGACCCGACGGTCGTGAAGTACAACGGCAAGTACCACGTGTTCGCCAGCGTCGCCAGCTCCTCCGGCTACAGCCTGGTCTACCTGAACTTCAGCGACTGGTCCCAGGCCGGCTCGGCCACGCACCACTATCTGGACCGCACCGCCATCGGGCCCGGATACCGGGCTGCCCCGCAGGTCTTCTACTACGCGCCGCAGAAGCTCTGGTACCTCGTCTACCAGACCGGCGACAACGCCTCGTACTCCACCAACTCCGATATCGGCAATCCGAACGGATGGAGCGCGCCGCGCACCTTCTACTCCTCGATGCCGGACATCATCCGGAAGAACATCGGCAACGGCCACTGGGTCGACATGTGGGTGATCTGCGACAGCGGCAACTGCTACCTCTTCTCCTCCGACGACAACGGGCACCTCTACCGCTCGCAGACGACGGCCCGGCAATTCCCCAACGGCTTCGGCAACACCGTCATCGCCGCCCAGGACTCCAACAAATACGCACTCTTCGAGGCGAGCAACGTCTACAAGGTGCAGGGCAGCGGACAGTACCTGCTCCTCGTCGAGGCCGTCGGCTCCGACGGCCGGCGCTACTTCCGCTCCTGGACCTCGAGCAGCCTGGCCGGCTCCTGGAAACCCCAGGCCGCGACCGAGAGCAACCCGTTCGCCCGGGCCAACAACGTCGCCTTCCCCACCGGCGCCTGGACCCGGGACATCAGCCACGGCGAGATGATCCGGACCGGCTACGACCAGACCCTCACCATCCCCGCCTGCCGGCTCCAATACCTCTACCAGGGCATGAACCCCAACGCGGGCGGCGACTACAACCTCCTCCCGTGGCGGCTCGGCCTGCTCACCCAGGCCAACCCGGCCTGCTGACCGACCGGGCCGCGGGGAGCGCTTCCGATGGGAGCGCTCCCCGAGCCCACGACCGGCCGGGTGGCGGCGCCAGGACAACAGCACCAGTGCGGGTCTGTCCTCCCGTCGCCCGCGAGGGTGGAGACCCCCCGGCAGTCCCGATCAGGCCATTCAGCCAGTTGGTGTGCGTGATGTGGCAGCCTTCGCCCTCCGCCGGCCCAGGCCGACGGTCAGGCGGATTCCCCATCAATGCGTCCCCCGTTGCGATACCCGCGAGCGGGTCAGACGGTGAGAACGAGCTTGCCCTGGAGGTGACCGTCGTCGAGCAACCGGTGCGCGTCGGCGACGCGCTCGAACGGGAACGTCTCCTGCACATGGACCCGGAGTCCGCCCTGTTCGACGAGGGCGACGAGGCCTCGCAGGGCGACCGGGTCGGGGTCGACCGCGATGCCGCTGAAGCGCATGCCGGCCGCCTCGGACCGGGCGGCGAGTTCCACATCCTCGTCGGCGACCGCCGTCACCAGGTGACCGCCCGGGCGGAGCACTTCGAGCGACCGCGCGGCAGTGTCGCCGCCGAGCGTGTCGAGTACGACGTCGATGTCGCGGACCGCCTCGGTGAAGTCGACCGCGGTGTAGTCGATCACCTCGTCGGCGCCGAGCCCCTCGACGAACCTCCGCTTGCTCCCGGCGGCGGTCGCGATGACGTGCGCGCCGAGCGCTTTCGCGACCTGGACCGCGACGTGACCGACCCCGCCGCCACCCCCGTGGACCAGGACGCGGTCGCCCTCGGCCACGCCCCCGAGGTCGACGAGGCCCTGCCAGGCCGTGAGCCCGACGACCGGAAGCGCGGATGCCTCGACGTGCGAGAGCGATACCGGCTTGCGTGCCAGGTGCAAGGCCGGCGCCGACACGGCCTCGGCGTACGCGCTCGCCGCCCGAGGGAACAGCGGCATCCCGAACACCTCGTCGCCGGGCCTGAACCGCCCCGTCTGCGCCTGTTCGACGACGCCGCTGACATCCCAGCCGAGGATGAACGGCGGCCGGCCGATCAGCGGGAACTCGCCGGCGCGCAGGCGCGCCTCCAGCGGGTTCAGCCCGATCGCCTTGACCCGGACGAGGACTTCGGTCGGCAGAGGCCGGGGCTCGGGCGCGTCCACGATGGTGAGTACCTCGGGACCGCCGAGCGTGTGCTGGGTGATGACTCGCATGACTCTCCTGGCTGAAGAAGGGGAGAAACCACGCTAGGTATCCGAAAGGAACCCGCGGGTACCTTTGGCGCCATGAGCGATCTTGGTTCCGGCGACCTCTTTCTCGCCGACTGCCCCGCGCGTCTGGCGGTCGAGCTGATCGCCGACAAGTGGACGGTGGTCGTACTCGCCGGCCTCAGCAAGGGACCGGTGCGCCATGGCGAGTTGATCGAACTGATCGGCGGCATCTCCCGCAAGATGCTCACCCAGACGCTCCGACGGCTCGAGGCGCACGGACTCGTCCGCCGTCATGCCTATGCCGAGGCGCCGCCCCGTGTCGACTACGAACTCACCCCGCTCGGGGCGACGCTGATCGACCCGATCCGCCTGCTGGCCGATTGGGCGAGAGAGAACGGCGACGCGGTGCTCGCTGCACGCGAAGCCGATCCCGAGACGATGGCCCACGGCGACTGAAGCCCCACCAGGGCACTGAAATCCCTCTGGCCGCTACTTGGCGCAGGCCCGGCCGCGCCCGCGAGGCCCTGCAACTCCCCTGCAACGAGTCCTGCAACAGGTGCTGCAACGCGGACTTGCACGATGAATTCCACGTGCCGTCGGCGGCCGCATGCCCAGCCGCGCGGCTCGGTCACCGCATGCCCGAGAGAAACCCAGAGCACCGAGGGCAACCGAGGGCAGCCCAGAGAAACCAAAAGCGACGGGGAGAAAAGGAATGCACATCCTCACCGGAGTCAACATGAAGTCCAAGGATCTCGTCCTGGTCCATTCCGGGCGGGACAAGTTGGTCAGGGTGCCGCTCGCGGACATCGACGGCTGGGTGCCGGCGACTCCGCAGCACTCGTGGATCGCCTCCGACGAGGTCACCGTCTACATAGCCACCGACGCCGTCCCGCCCTTCCACGCCTCCATCGTCACGCTGCACCTGAACGACGTGAACTGGGACGCCGGAACCGCCGACGTGGAGCTCCGGCAGATCTTTCCGCTGGACGTCTCCGGTACGCCGTCCGACATGCCGAACCTCCAGCAGACATCGCCGAACCAGCCGGTCATGCCGTGGACGCGGCCCTTCTACACGCAGACGCACGGCCCGACCTTCCTGCCGCGCTCGAAGTTCACCTATGTCACGCACTACACGGACGACCGCGTGCGCGGTTTCAAGATCAAGCCGGACGGCACGCTGGAGCAGCGCGTCCTGTACTCCCGGCGCGGCCTGACCCGGCAGACCCACGGCGTCAACTTCAACCCCGAGGGCACCGTCGGGCTCGGTGTCGGCTACGACTACGACATCGGTGAGGTGCGCGTCTACCGTTCCGACCGCCACACCGGCGAGGTCGAGGCGACCCACACCATCACGCTGGGGACGGAGACCGAGTACGGGGCGTTCGCGCACTACGCGTCATGGCTGGACAACCGATACGCCTACATCGGGGCCATGCAGATCGGGCCCACGTCGAGGACGCCCTTGGGGGCCACGGTCGTCGGACAGAGCGTCTGGCTGATCGACACCGAGCTCGACACAGCCGAACGCGTCATCGGCCCCACCGCCAAGCCGGGCGGCGCGGGCATGTACAGGTCGCCGTCGGATCTGGCCATCGCCAAGGGCAAGTTGTACGTGGCGGAGGAGGACTCGTGGGCCGGCCAGACGGACGACCCCTTCGACTACGGGCGCGACGGTTACATCTCGGTCTGGAACCTGTACGACCGCGACCGCCCCAGTTTCATCAAGCGGCTGCGCCCCGGCCGTGAACTGCCCGCAGGCTTCCGCAACGCGCACACGGCCACGGCCATGTTCAACGAGGAGTCGGTGTTCGTCTCCAGCTTCGTCAGCGATCACCTCATCCGGATCGACACCTCCACCGACCAGGTGGCGAAGGTCTACGACGCCGACGACGGACTGAGCATGTTCCACGGGGAGTTCGCGACCGGAAGGAACCGGTGACCGACGCAACCGGTTACCGGCGGAACCGGTAAGCGACGGAACCGGTGAGCGAAACGCACGCCCGGAGCCGTAACCACAGACGCACGACCAGAGCCGCATTCACATCGGAGCCGCAACCACATCGGAGTTGACCCCTTGAGCGAGGACAACGGGGGCCCGGTTCTCCGGGCTGAGCAGAACGACGCGCAGCACGACGACCTGTCGCACACCAAGATCATGCTGGGCCGGCTCGCCGCCAACTGGCCCCGGCGCGCCTACGTCAAGAAGGACGAGCTCGATCCGTTCTTCGAGGCGGGCGAGCCGGGTGAGCCCGGCAAGGAGGACTTCCTCGAAGGGCTGCTGCCCTTCAGGGACTTACCGCAGTACCAGTCCAGTTCGCCCGAGATGAAGTCCCGCGCCCTGAGCTGCGGCTGGCTGATGTACAACGCCAAGACCACGCAGATCGAGACGGAGATCGTCAATCCGTCCTGCCTCGACATCATCGCGGGGGCGATGCCGGGGCTGCGTACGGCCGACGCGCAGAAGGCCGTCTGCGAGACCATGGTCGACGAGTCCTACCACGTACACCTCGTGGAGCAGTCGAGCCGCCTGACGCGCAGCCGCCGTGGTCTCGAGGACCTGCACATCCCGCAGTTCAACCTGGTCAGGCACATGCGCGAGCGCCAGCGGACGGGCACGGACCCCTGGCACGGCCGGATGGTCCAGTTCGCCACGGCGGTGGTCTCGGAGATCTTCATCAGCGACTACCTGCACCTGCTCAGCGAGAGCGAGGAGATCCAGCCCTTCAACCGCATGACGGTGGCGGCACACCGGCACGACGAGATGGTGCACAGCCCCCTGTTCCGGTCCATGGCCCAGCTCTTCTCCCATGACCTGACGGTGGAGCAGCGCGCCGCGTTCGCCGACGTACTGGCCGAACCCGTCGTGTGGTTCGCCGACCGCGAGCTGGACATCTGGCTGTCCATGCTGCGGCAGATCGGCTTCCCCGAGGCCGAGGAGATGATCCGCGAGTGCCGGTCCCTGGGAGCCGCCGACCTGACGTCCCTGGACTACTCGGAGATCGTCACGCTGGCCGAGGAGATCGGCCTGCTGGACTCCGCCGCGGCCCGCGACAGCTTCGCCAGGCAGGGCCTGATCGCCTGAACGCACCCGAGTGGCGGGGCCGGGCGCGCCACCGCGCCCGCCCCACCACTTCCCATAACCCCTTTTCCGTACGAACTTTCCGTACGAGCTTTCCGTACGGAGGAAGTGCAGGAGCCAAGCACGTCATGGCAGTCGACACCGCGACACCGACGCTGCGCGGGGCGCCCAGGCCCCCTGACGAAACCACCGCCCAAACCACCACCGAAACCACCACCGTCCTCCGCGTGAGCGGGCGGACCAGGGGAGCCGACGGAGTGCTCACCCTGACCCTGGTCGATCCCTCGGGCCGGGAACTGCCCGAGTGGTCACCGGGGGCCCACATCGATCTGCTGATGCCCGAGGTCGATCTCGTACGGCAATACTCGCTGTGCGGCGACCCGGCGGACCGGTACGCCTGGCGCGTCGCCGTCCTGCTCGAACCGGGCGGCCGCGGCGGCTCGCGCCATGTGCACCAGGCGCTCCGCACCGGCAAGGCGGTGCGGGTCAGGGGCCCGCGCAACAACTTTCCGCTGGAGCCGGCGGCCCGCTACCTCTTCATCGCGGGCGGCATAGGCATCACGCCCATCCTGCCGATGGTGGCCGCCGCCGAAGCCGGGGGCCGGGACTGGCAGTTGGTCTACGGGGGGCGGTCCCGCGCGTCGATGGCCTTCCTCGACGAGTTGGAGGCTTACGGAGACCGCGTACGGGTCCACCCCCAGGAGGAGAGGGGACTGCTCCCGCTCGCCGAACTCCTCGACACCCCGCGCCAGGACTGCCTGGTGTACTGCTGCGGGCCCGAGGCCCTGCTCGGCGCCGTCGAGGAACGCTGCGCCGGATGGCCGTCCGGCGCGCTGCGCACGGAGCGCTTCGCGGCCCGGCCGGCACCGGCCGGCGACGGCGGCGGCACCGCCTTCGAGGTGGAGTGCCGGCGCTCCGGCCTGACCCTGGAGGTCGCACCGCACGAGTCGATCCTCGACGTGGCCGACCGGGCGGGCGTGCTGACGTTCGCCGCCTGCCGCGAGGGCGTCTGCGGTACGTGTGAGACGAGCGTCGTCGAAGGCGTTCCCGAGCACCGCGACGCCCTGCTCACCGAGGAGCAGCGGGCCGCAGGGGACAGCATGATGATCTGCGTCTCGCGCGCCCGCGGCTCCCGGCTCGTCCTGGACCTGTGAGCGACCGCTCGGCCTGTGAGCGACCGTTCGACATGTGAGCGACCGCCCCCTACCACCCGACGTTTGCGAGGCTGATCGAGATGACAGAGGCGCTGGCCGTCCGGCACGTCGCCTTCGAGGACCTGGGCACCTTCGAGGAGGTGCTCGAGGAGCGGGACATCCAGGTGACCTACGTGGATGCCGGACGCGGCCGGCTCAGGGAAGAGGTCGAACGGCGCTCTCCCGAGCTGCTCGTCGTCCTCGGCGGCCCCGTCGGCGCGGGCGAGACCACCGCGTACCCCTTCCTCACGGAGGAGATCGAGCTGGTCAGGGCCCGGCTGTCGCGCGAGGAACCCCTGCTGGGCGTCTGCCTGGGCGCGCAACTCATCGCCGCCGCGGCCGGCGCCAAGGTCTACCCGGCCGCGGTGCAGGAGATCGGCTGGCAGCGCGTCGACCTGACCGCGGCAGGGGCCGACTCCCCCCTGGGGGAGCTGACCGCGCCCGTACTGCACTGGCACGGTGACACCTTCGACCTGCCGACGGAGGCCGTGCACCTGGCCTCCACCCCGCAGTGCGCGAACCAGGCCTTCGCCCTCGGGCGTCGTGCTCTGGGAGTGCAGTTCCACCCGGAGGTCCGCGGCGCGGCCATCGAGTCCTGGCTGATCGGCCACGCCCATGAGATAGCGCACGCGCCCGGGGTGTCCCCCACCGGCATCCGGGAGGACACCCGCCGGTACGCGGGCCTGCTGGAGAGCCAGTGCCGGAGGTTCTTCGGCCGCTGGCTCGACGACGTGGGCCTGTAGAAGGGGTCATGGGCCCATGGCCAGCACGCGTTCGCGAAGGGCACAGGTTCACGGGCGGCATGGGTGCGCGGACGGCATGGGTGTGTAACGGAAGACGACACCGCCTACGCACTCGTACGCGGCGAAGCAGCCACCGCTCACCGGGCGCGCCTGGCCAAAAGCCATACCCCCGCCTCTTGTTGAAGGACCGCCGTGTCCCGTACCGCATCCGCGCCGGGCGGGGCGGCGGCTCCGTCGTGCGGGGCAGTGGGGCAGAACGGGCACCCGTACCGGACACCGCGGTGCGGGTGCGCTCCCGACCGGCGAACCGGTGCGCGGCGCGCCGGTTAGGTTGGGGGCGACTGCTTCACGGGGGAGGCGGTGATGGGCGATCCCATGACGTCCGCCACGCTGCAATTCGAGGTGCTCGGTCCGCTGCGGGTCCGGCGGGACGGCCTGGAACTGGACGCCGGTCCTGTGCAACAGCGGGTCATGCTGGCCGTGTTGCTGCTGTCCGCCAACCGGCCGGTGTCACGGGAGCGGCTCATCGACGCGATCTGGGGGGAAGCGGCCCCCGGGCGGGCGGTGAACCTCCTGCAGCGCCATGCCGCAGGCCTGCGCCGCGTACTGGAGCCCGAGCGCCGGGCCCGTACGCCGTCGAAGCTGCTGACCTGGACCGAGGCGGGCTACCTGCTGAAGGTGGCGCCCGGCGGCCTCGACCTGGACACGCTCACCGCACAGGTGGACAGGGGCCGTTCGGCGCGGGCCGCGGGGGACCTCCCCGCGGCCGCCGAGGCCCTGCACGCCGCCCTGCGGCTGTGGCGGGGCAGGCTGTGCGAAGGGCTTGGCGGTCCTCTGCTGAGCGCGGAGCGCGACCGTCTCGAGGAGGACCGCCTCGGCATCGTCGAGGAGCGCATCGAGGCCGACCTGGCGCTCGGCGCCGACGCCGGACCCGTGGCCGAACTGCGCCGTCTGATCGACGCCCACCCCCTGCGCGAGCGGCCGTACGGCCTGCTCATGCGCGCCCTGCACGGCTCGGGGCGGCAGGCCGAGGCCCTCCAGGTGTACCGGGACGCCCGCCGCCTGCTGGCCGACGAGCTCGGCATCGAACCCGGTGCGGAACTGCGCCGGGTGCACGAGCAGATCCTGACCGCCGACGCCGCGCTGAGCCCGGCAGCCGTGAGCCCGGCACCCGTGAGCCCGGCAGCGCCGGCCCGCGCGGAGGCGGCCGAACCGGCGCGGGACGAGGACGGCCACTCCGACGACGCCCACTCCGTCGACGGCCACTCCGACGACGGCCACTCCGTCGACGGCCATTCCGCCAGCATCGCCGCCAGCGCGGGCCAGCGCGCGGCGGGCAACCTGCCCGCCGAGCTGACCAGCTTCGTCGACCGGCAGCGGGAACTGTCCGAGATCGGCCAACTGGTGCCCGCCACGCGCCTGGTGACGCTCACCGGGGTCGGCGGCGTGGGCAAGACCAGGCTCGCGCTGCGCGCCGCGCTGGACCTGCGCCCGTGCTTCTCCGACGGCGTGTGGCTGGTGGAGCTCGCGGGCCTCTCCGACCCCGGACTCGTCGGGCACACCGTCGCCACGGCGCTCGGCATCCAGGACCAGTCGGGCCGGCCACCCCTGTCCGTGCTGGTCAGGCACCTGCGGAACCGGCACGTCCTGCTGGTGCTCGACAACTGCGAGCACCTGCTCAGCACTTGTTCCCTGCTCGTCGACAGCCTGCTGCGCGCGGTGGAGGGCCTGCGGATCATCGCCACCAGCAGGCAGCCGCTGGCCATCGACGGCGAGCGCATCTTCGCGGTGCGGCCGCTGTGGGTGCGCCCGGACGCCGCGTGCCCGCCCGCACCGGACGCGGGGCGCGCGGCCGAGGCCGAGGCCGAGGAGGACGGGGCCGCCGTCACCCTGTTCGCCCACCGGGCGCGCGCCGCGGTGCCCTTCGGGTTCTCCCTCTCCCCGGAGAACCGGGCGATCGTGACCCGGATCTGCCGGCGGCTCGACGGCATCCCGCTGGCCATCGAGCTGGCGGCCGGACGCCTGCGCGCCCTGTCGCCCGCGCAGCTCCTCGCGCGCCTCGACGACCGCTTCCGGGTCCTCGCGACGGCGCGGCCCACCGCGCTGCCGCGCCACCAGACGCTCCAGGCGACGGTGGACTGGAGCTTCCACCTGTGCACGGACGAGGAGCGGCTGCTGTGGACCCGGCTCTCGACCTTCACCGACACCTTCGACCTCGAAACGGCCGAGGCCGTCTGCGCCCTGGACGACCTGCCTCCCGAGGAGGTCCTCGACCTCGTCGACGGTCTCGTCGACAAGTCGGTGCTCATCCGCGAGGAGTCCACGGGCGGCGTCCGCTTCCGGCTCCTGGAGATGCTGCGCGAGTACGGGCGGAAGCGGCTGTCGGACAGCGGACTCCAGACGGCGCTCCGCCGCCGCCACCGTGACTGGTACCTGGCCCTGGCCGAACAGGGCGAGGCGGAGTGGTTCGGTCCCAAGCAGGCGGGCTGGGCGGCCCGGATGCGCCTGGAGCACGCCAACCTGCGCGAGGCCCTCACCTTCTGCCTGACCACACCGGGTGAGGGCCGGGCCGGTGTCCGCCTGGCGGCCGCGCTGTGCTTCTTCTGGGTCTGCTGCGGCCACGTCGAGGAGGCGCAGCACTGGCTCGGCCGGGCGCTGGCAGCGGACCGCGAACCGTCCCGCGAGCGCGCCAAGGCCCTGTGGGTGCTGAGCCGGATCGCGTACCTGCGCGGCGACATGCCCGGCAGCACCGCCACGTCGCAGGAGTGCTGCCGGCTGGCCAGGACGCTCGGCGACGACGCGGCCCTGGCCTACGGCACGCACATGGCGGGGGCCGCCGCCCTGCTCGGCGACGACCCGCAGCGCGCGCAGGACCTCTTCGAGGACGCCCTGCGGCGCTATGCCGCGCTCGGTGAACTGAACAGCGTGGTCGTCATGGCGCAGGTCCAGCTCGCCATGGCCGGCGTCTTCATCGGTGCGCCGGACCGCGCGGTCAGGCTCTGCCGCCGGGCGCGGACCTTCTGCGACGTCCACGACGAGAGCTGGACGCTCGCCTACGTCCTCTACGCGCAGGCCTTCGCCGAGTGGGCCATGGGCGACCGCGGGGCGGCGACCCGCCACGCCCGCGAGAGCCTGCGCCTGAAGCGGGACTTCTGCGACCGCCTCGGCATGGCCATGGCCGTGGACCTGCTCGGCTGGATCGCCGCCGCCGAGGGCAGGAGCCACCGGGCCGCGGTGCTGCTCGGCGCGGCCGAGGAGGCGTGGAACACGATCGGGCTGCCGTGGTTCGGCTCGGCGCACTGGCGGGCCCCGCACGACGAGGGGGAACGGCTGGCGCGGCAGGCCCTCGGCCACGAGGCGTGCGAGGACGCCTTCCGCACGGGCTCCCGCCTCGACCCGTACGAAGTCGTCGCGCTGGCCCTGGAGACGACGGCCGCGCCGAGTACGGGACGCCGCACCCCGGAGCACACCACGGGAACGGGCCGGCACGGGTGAGCCGCGGGGCCGAGGGGCGGGGGCCGAGGGGCGGGGTCTTCGGTCCCGCGTCAGGTCCGTTGCTCTTCGGTGGCGTTGTCGCTGATGATCCGGGCCTGATAGATATCCCGCATGGCCAGTCGAACCCAGGGCGTCCAGCCCATGACCGTGCGCGTCTCGGACGCCCTGCAGGACCGCCTCGACACCTACTGCGCCCAGGACGACAGCCGTACGCCGACCGCGGTGGCCCTCACCGCCGTCGAGCACTTCCGCGACGAACTCCCCGATCTGCTGCGCAACGCCCGGGCGCGCTACGCCTCCCCGTGGGCCAACCAGGACGTGCACTACCTCGGATCCGGACGCGTCCAGATCCGCATCCGCCCCGACGAGACCCAGCAGACGATGCTGGACCAGGTGTCCGCGGAATTCGGCGCGCCGCCCACGATCTGGCTCCCGCCGCTGCTCAACGCGTACCTGCCCGGCATCAAGGAACCGGGCAACATGCCCTGGCTCGTGCTGGAACGCTAGCGGCGCCGCGTGCCGTGGGCGCGGTTCACACCCTGTGCCCCGGGGCCCTGGGTCGGTCAGGCCGGGTCCTCCAGGGCTTCGATGAGGAGATGAGACAGGCGGCGGAACTCCTCGGCGTTCGCCCTGCCGAACTTCTCCAGCGCCGGGTCCAGTTGGGCCTCGACCTGGACGAAGGTCTCCTCCACCACCTTGTGCCCCTTGGCGGTGAGATGGGTGTCCATCACCCTCCCCCGGGCCGGGGAGCGCTCCACCAGGCCCTCCTCCTGCAGGGTCCGGATGAGACGGCTGACGGCCTGCGGCGTGTGGACCGCGGCGCGCGCGAGCTCCGAGGCGGAGGCGCCGGGCGTCCGCTTCAGCTCCCGCAGCACCGTCCACTGCCCGAGGGTGAGCCCCAGAGAGTGGATGACCTGCTCGATCCGGTCGGCGAAGTGCTGCCGGATGATCCTGGACAGCGCACCGATCTCGATGCCTTGGGGTAGCGGGTCGCCCGAGCTCTTCATCTTTGACAGTGTACTCGTCACGTTCTACATTGAATCCAAGTTCAATATGGAATCACAGTTCTAGGCCGGTCGGCTGCTCGCGCTCGCCGGAGCGGTCGAGGCCCACATCCGGAGATGGACCATGCCCGTGCCCGCAACCGCCCGTGCCACACCGGAGTCGAACGCGCGACAACAAGCCCCGCCCGGCTGGCTGGTCGTACTCCTGGCCACGTCCTGCGGGCTGACCGTCGCCAACCTCTACTACGCCCAGCCGCTCCTGGAGATACTCCGCCGGACCTTCCAGCTCCAGGACTCCACCGCCGGCCTGCTGATCACCCTGACCCAACTCGGGTACGCCGCCGGCATGGTGTTCCTGGTCCCCCTCGGCGACCGCATCGAGAACTCCCGCCTGGTCTCCGTCCTGCTCACCATCACGGCCCTGGCCATGGCCGCCGGCGGCCTCGCCCCCACCTTCACCGTCCTGCTCGTCGCCGCGCTCGTCGCGGGCGCCACCTCCGTCGTCGCGCAGATCCTGGTCCCCTACGCCGCCGACCTCGCCCCCGATCACCTGCGCGGCGCCGTGGTGGGCAGGGTCATGAGCGGACTGCTCGCCGGGATCCTGCTCTCCCGCACCCTCGCCAGCCTGCTCGCGGACGTCGCAGGCTGGCGCACCGTCTACCTGGTCTCCGCAGCCCTGATGGCGCTCCTGGCCCTCGTCCTGCGCCGCGCGCTGCTCCGCCGGGCCCCCACCAGCGCCGATTCGTACGCCGCACTGCTGCGTTCCACGGCGCGCCTGGTCCGCGTGCACCCGCAGTTGCGGCGCCGGTCCTTCTACCACGCCTGCATGTTCGCGGCCTTCAGCGCGTTTTGGACGACCATCTCGTACGTCCTGACCAGCGCGCCGTACCACTACTCGCAGCTCCAGGTCGGCCTGTTCGCCCTCGTCGGCGCCGCCGGCGCGCTCGTCGCCCCTCTCGCGGGCCGCCTCGCCGACCGGGGGCTCGTCCACCGGCTCACCCCCGTGACCTGCCTGCTCGCCTCGGCCAGCCTCATCTGGGCCGGCCTGGCCGCCCACCAGATCCTCGTACTCGCCGCCGCCGCGATCCTCCTGGACTGCGCCGTGCAGTGCTCCCTGATCTTCGGCCAGCACACGATCTACCAGCTCGACGCGGACGCCCGCGCCCGGATCACCAGCGTCTACATCGCCACCTTCTTCACCGGCGGCGCCATCGGCTCCCAACTCGGCACCCTCGCCTACCACATGGGCAGTTGGCACACGGTCACCGTCACAGCGGCAGCCTTCCCCGTGATCGCCGCACTGGCCTGGACCACCGACCGCACCCACACCAGCGGGAAGAGCCGGTCAGCGGGCACCATGTGAAGCCTGCTCCGCCTGCCCTCGCCATCTTCGAGGCCGGCTGCGTCTCGAACACGTTGCCCTGTGCCGGCTCGTAGCGCTCGGCAGCCATGACCAGTGCGATCGCAGCGACCTGTTCGAGGCCCTCCAGGGCCTCGCCCCGGTTGCGGAACCTGCAGGGCCAGCCGGTGTGCCATGGTCAGCCAGACAGTGACCATCTGGTCCCGCAGCATCCGCTCGGCGGACCTGTCAGACAGGTGAATCAACTCGGCGAACCCCGAGCAGAGCGACCGGCAACACGCAGGCCGGTACCGAACTGAATCTTGCTGGAAGCGCTGACCAGCGGATAGGGCGAGGCCAAGACCCCACCTCGCTGAAGCCGAGGCTGCGCAGTCCGTCAGACCTTGCAGAACCCGGTGGACCTGAGCGCGTCGTTGATCGCCCTGCCTTGGTCTTCGCCCGTAACGACGTCTTTGTACGTGAACCGCTGGGACGCCGACCAGTCCAGCCGCTTCGCGTTGCCATTGATCGCCTGGCACTGGTTGCGGGCCGCGCTGACGGCCTTGTCCTCGTAGCGGATGACGTCCGGCGCGACCTGAGCCAGTGCGTCGAGGAGCTTCTGCCGCTCGGCGCCAGTGGGCTTGGGAGGCAGACCGGTGGCTTTGGAGATCTGGTCCTTCTGGCGCTGGGTAAGTTCCTGCTCGGCCGGTGACGCAGAGGCAGGCGCCTCAGGCTTCGCATCATCCTGGTCGCCGCCGCTGCCAGCATCGCAGGCGGCGAGAGCAAAGGCCGCCGCAGCGAGCATGACAGCGGCGTGTAAGGCGGTGCGGGTGTTCACAGCTCTCCCATGGGCGTGGCACGTTATTGGCTCCCATATGACCCGTAAGGCGCTTCCACCGTTGCCCTGCATCACATGTGGTGACAGTCACAGGTGCAGCCTCCGCTTGCCGACGTCCGCACAGGCGGCATGCGTATGGCCGCAGATGTAGCGCGGACCAGCGCGGCGGCATGCGTCCTGAGGCATGCCAAGTACCTCCACCACGGCCGGGAGTTCCACTTCCTCAGCCAATTCAGATGCCGCCCACCTGTGCAGCGGACCCCAGCGCTCCGGAGTCGGTCAGGTCGAGACCCTTCACGGCGGATTCGGAGAGATAGCGGGCCAGTTGGCCTGTCACGTCTTCCGCGGCCTTCAGGAAATTCTCGGGGCTGAATGCACTGGAAAGCGTCCCGCCCTGGCTCAGAACTGTTTCAAGCACAATTTCCCTTTTCCTAGGAAGAGGAACACCGGGCGGCCATGGCGACCGCCCCGCGCATCGCACGTACACGCCGGCGGAACACGGTGCGACCCGGACCGGGCGACGACGGGGGTCGACCACCGGCGGGACGCCGGCGCACCGTCGGACTTGGTCACTCCATGTTCTTTCCCGTGTACGAGAAGTGACGCTAGGCGGTGCTCGCCGACCTGTGGCCGACCTGTGTGGGGGTAAGGAGCCATGACACCGCACAGGATTTAAGTAGCGGGTTCCCTCTCATGAGGGAGAAGACGTTGAACGCCGCCGGCGCACCGCCCCCGATCCCCCGGCAAGCAGCGCGCATGAATACACGGGCAAGCGCAAATTGATCGAAGAAGGCCGTTCTCGCCGATCAGCCGGACACACGGCCCGACCACGAGGATGGCCGGAACTAACGGCTGCTCATCACACCGGAGGATGAACGTCGCCGAGCCATGACAACAACTGGCAACCCTCACTGCCGGTCTGCACGGCGGTGCCATCCTCCATGCCTCCGGCTACGAGGCGTCCGAACTCCCGCCCTTCACGAGGTAGTTCAACTCGGCGCCCCGCTCCGCATGCTCATGGCATGATCGACAGAGCAGCAGCGTGCGGTTGGGGGGCGTGTGGCACGGGGGATCGAGCGGCTGAAGCACGATGTACCGCTGTGGTTGCTCTCTTCGGGACTGGCATACCTGCTGTGCGTGCCGCTGTTGGGAGGTCTCGGGGCGCTGGTCGGCACGCTGCTCCCGCTCGCCGTCTTCCACCCCGCCGTGGAGATCGTCGAATGCTGGCTCAGAACCCGTTCTCTTGACCTGTCACGGCCGGAATGGTCGTGGCGCGGCTTGGCGCGCCCGCAGAACCTGTGCAGTCTGGCTGCGCTGACGACGATCGTGATCGTCCTGTGGCCCATGTATGGAATGCCTGCGCAGCCACACCCCACCGCCGCGCGGTTCGCGCTTCTCGTCTGCGTCGCGTTGTTCCTGCCCCTCGGGGGATTGAGGATGCGGCGCAGCGGTCCGGACGGTGCGCGGCTGCCCTCCCCCTTTCTGACAGGGTGGACGCTGATCGGCGCAGGGCTGTTCGGCGTATCGGGCTGGATGGTGCAGCGCGTAACGCTGCCGCTGGCTTACGGCAGCGTCGCACCCACGCCGCCGACAGCGCCCTTCTGGGCGCCTGTCCGATGGCTGGACGGACAGATCCAGTCCTCGCTGTTCGCGCCTTCCTTCACTCAGTGGTACTGGCCCCTCCTTCTGGCCGGCGCCGGCCTGCTCACAGGCGGAGTCAGCGCGGGGCTGCGGGCCTGGGCGCTGCACAGTCCCGCAGCGGCGCCGAGCCCGCAGGCGCCCTTCGACCAGGTCTTTCTCAGCTACTCCCGCCAGGACATCGACAGAGCGCGCACGTACGTACAGGCGCTTGAGGACTCCGGTCAGACCGTATGGGCGGACTGGCAGGACATCGAGCCGTCCCAGGAATGGCGCCGCGAACTCGAAGAGGCCATCCGTGACTCGGGCGCCCTCATCGTGCTCCTCAGCCAGGCGTCGCTGCGCTCCCGGTACTGCCTGGAGGAGTGGCGCCAGGCGTTCGACGAGGGAAAACGCATCCTGCCCGTGCTCATCGACCCCGAGCTCGAAGCGCAGGGCGTCACCGCCGCTCTGCGGGAGGCCGGCTGGGACGAGCTCACCGCACTGCAGAGGCTGCCCCTGTGCACGCCGGAGGAATGGGAGCCGGGGGTCCGTGCGACGCTCGCGTTCGTCGACCGCGAGCACACTTGGGTGGCGCTGCACACCCGCCTGGGGAAACAGGCCCACGATTGGCACGAGCGCGGTCGTCCCGCCTCCCGGCTGCTGCGTCGGCACGAGACGGCCGAGGCGGAGGCATGGCGCACCAACACTCCCCGAACACCTCGCTTCGATGCCCACCCCACGGACCGCCAGTTGACGTTCATCGACGCCAGCCGGGCCGCCCTCCGCCGCCGTACGCGCAGGCTCGTCCTCACCGCGGTGGCCTCGGCCACCGCGCTCGTGGCACTCTCCTCGCTCGTCGTGGCCTCGCAGACCGACGCCCGCAGCCAGCGGCAGGCGATGCTCTCCCGCGCGCTCGCCGAGGCGTCAGCAGCCCATCCCGACCCGGGCGTCGACGAGTCCTCGCTGCTCGCCGCCGCAGCCTACGGGCAAGCAGACACCGCCGAAGCACAGCACGCCATGCTCACGCAGCTGTTGCGCTTCAACCACACCACCCGGCTGCTCATGGGCGCCAACCAGAACATGCTCTCCTCCGCCTTCAGCGCGGACGGCTCCGTCTTCGCCCTCGGCACCGGACAGGGCTCGACGCAACTGTGGGACCCCGTCCACTGGCGCCTGAAGGGCACCGTCCCAGGGGACATGCCCGATGTCGCCACGCATGCGCTGAGCCGGAACGGAGACCTCCTCGCGGTCCGGCGCGAGGGGCACGTGGCCACAGTGGACACCTCCCGGCTGCGTACTGTTGGCCAACTGCGCCCCACTGAGGCGCCCTTGGCGGGCAAGTGGTTCGGGGGCATCACGCCGGACGGCAGTCGACTGGTCGTCGGTGTCGACCCCGTCCCCGAGTGGACGGGCCCGGCACACGCCTGGACCGCACCGGCCCGCCGTACCTCGGGCGGAACGCACTTCTCCTGCCTGGAGCCGGACTTGTCGCCCCGCGGCACCTACGTCTGGTGCAGCGGAGGCACCGGAGACGCCTCGACCCTCCGCACGCTGCAGACCGGACGCAAGGTCCGCTTCTCCGGCAGACCGAACCTGGCCGGCTGGAGCGCGAAGGAGCACCCCATCGCCGACTCCCGGGGCACAGCACGGGTACTGGATCCCCGCGGCCCCGCACACACCTGGACCCCGCAACGCGGGATGGCGTTCGCCGCCGTCACCACCGACGGGCACCGCCTCGCCCTGCACCGCGCCGACTACGGCTCGCCCGGGCGATACGACGTCTGGGACCCCGACACCCACCGCAGGATCGCCCGCTCGACAAAGGACGGTCCGGCGGACGATCCGGAGACCAGGGATCGCGAACTGCCGGGCATCGTGGAGAACGTCCCCGGGCACAGCGGCTGGACAAAACCCCACGGCTCCCTTCCCCTGGCCGTCACCTACAGCCGCGACCGCCGCGCCGCCATCAGCCCCACCTCGGACGGTTCCGTGCTGGCCTGGCGCCTGGACGGGCGCGGGCGCATCGTCACCCGCACCCCGGTGCCCGCACTCGACAGCGAGTCCGGCGCGCTGAGTCCCGACGGCCGCACGCTGGCCGTGGTGCAGAAGCGACAGGTACGCCTGCTGCGGGTCCGTGATGGTCGCCAGCTGCGTGCCGTACGGCTGGCCGGAACCGGCAACACCGTCGCCTGGCGCCGTGACGGCCGTGCCCTCGCCGTCAGCGAGACCGTGGGCACGGGCGAGCAGACCGGCATGGGTGAGCGGCAGCGCACCCGGATCGAGCTGTTCACCGGCAACGCCGGACATCGCACCGGGACGCTGAAGAGTCCCGCCCCCGCCGATCCGCGCGAATTCCACCCCGCGATGTCCTTCTCCCCTGACGGCCGACGCCTCTTCCTGGCCGAATCGCAGGCCGGAGCCGTGCGGGAGTGGGACATCGGGAAACGCTCGCTGGCCCGCACCTACGGCGGAGGGAGTGCGGCGAACTATCTCGACGCCATGGATCTGAGCCCGGACGGCCGCACGGTGGCCACCGCCGACCGCAACAGATTCGTGCGGCTGTGGGATACCCGGACCGGCAGGCAGGTGTGGCAGCGCCCGGACGCGGGCGACATGGTGGCCTACTCGCCGGACGGCGGAAAACTCGTCACGGGGAACGGCGAAGGCGGCGGCGTCCAGGTGTGGAACGCGCATACGCGGCATCGGGAAGGGCCCCGTCTCAACGTCTCGCCGTCCGCGGGCGAGTCACTCCTCAGCCTCGGCTTCACCCCGGAAGGCCATCGGCTGCTCGTCGCCTCCTCCGACCCGGTCAAGGAGCGTTCGGTGGGCCGGATCCGGCTCTGGGACTGGAAACAACAGACCCGTGTGGGCCCCGTCCTGGCCACGGTGGGCACCGACACGCAGATGCACATGACGCCGGGCGCCGGCCGCGCGGTGGTGGCAGGGCGCGGGGAGATCGTCACGCTGGAAATGGACCCCCGGCGCTGGCAGTACTCCCTCTGCACGCTCGCCGACCGTTGGCTGAGTCGGTCGGAGTGGCGCGCCGCTGCCCCCAATCAGCGCTACCCCACCGCGTGCACGCCTCCCGCGTCGACCACCGGCTGACGGCCACAGCGACAGGCAGTCGGCCCAGGGCTGGGGAGGAGCATTTCGTACGTGAAATCTCTCTGCGGGAGGATCATGCAGTCGATCACAATCCCCCTCATGAGCGAAGGTGAGGCGGCAGACCCCCTCCGAGCGGTCTGGGACCAGCAGAGCGTGTGGTCACAGGCCGCCGACCGGCTCAAGACGACGGTCGCCCAGGCACGCGCCGCCTCGCTGGTGTCGGGGATCGCGGCAGCCGTCCTGGGTACGGCCGCCTCGCAGGTCATGGCATGGAACGGAGGCTTCGGCAAGGCCCTGGCCTTCGGGGCGGCCGTGGCAGCGGGCCTGGTGCCGGTGTTCACGACCCGTTCGGGGCCCCAGGCCGTGGCGAGCTGGACACGTCTGCGCTCGGTGAGCGAAGCCATCAAGAACGAGTGCTACACCTACCTGGCCGGCGTGACGCCTTACCGCGGCGCACAGGCGGAGGCGGAACTGCTGCGCAGAGTCGAGGAACTGCGTGCCGAAGCGTCCGATCTGCTGCCCCACACCATGGGCCTCCAGGCCACCCCGCGCACTCCTCCGGCGGTCACCGACGTGGATTCCTACATAGAACTTCGCCTCAAGAACCAGATCGAGGACTACTACCGGCCGAAAGCCGTGCACATGGGCCGGAGGGTCGCGGCCGTACGGCGTACCGAATTGCTGCTGGGCGTGGCGGGAACAGTGCTGGGCGCCCTGTCGGGCGCGCTGGGCGTGGAATCGGCAGCAGCATGGGTGGCCGTGCTGGCCACCATCGGATCGGCCGTCACCGTGCACGCGCTGGCGTCCAAGTACCAGTACCAGCACATGGAGTTCGCCCGCACCGCGGACGAACTCCAGCGCCTCACCAACCGGTGGGCGGCCGAAAGGCAGACCGATCCGGACGCGCAGCGCGAGGACGATTTCGTCCACTCCTGCGAGCGGGTCATTTCGGTCCTCAATGATGCCTGGATGGTCAAGTGGACCACCGAATGAGCGCCCGTCGGCGCAGATTCCGCTCCCGGGCCTCCTGGCTGACAGCGTGTCTGCTCGCCTGGCTGGCGGCACTTCCCTTGGTGGGGCCCTGGGCCGCCTTGGCCGCGATCGTTGTACCAGCCGCCGTCTTCGTGCGCTGCGACATGTGCTGGGCGATCCTCCGGTTGCAGGACATCCCCATGCGCAAGGTGCGTCTCTCCTGGTCGTGGCGGGTCTTCACCCAGCCCGAGCGACTGCTCCTGATCTTGACGCTCATCGGGCCGGTCGCCGTACTCGTGTGGGCTGTCTCCACGCCCCGCTGGGCACTGCTGTGCTATCTGGCCGGACTCCTGCTCGCCGTCCAGGCGCTGGTGACCAGCGGCGCGTGCCTGCCGGTCCAGGGTGGCCGGCAACTGCCCCCGGAGTTCCGGACCGCGCCAGGCCCCGCCGCCCGGCCCGGATGGTTCGTGGCCTGGTCAGCCGGTGCGGGAGCTGTCGTCTTCGGGGCGGGAGCCTGGCTGGCGCGGGCCGGCATCGACCATGCGGTCACCGCCGCCCGCCTGCCCCCTGCCTGGCGGGACCTCTCGCGCATTCTCCTGTGGCTGGAGGACCAGATCGCCGACAGCGTCTTCGGGCCGTCCTTCTTCCAGCCCTACTGGCCGCTGCTCGCCGCGGGCGCTGGGCTGGTCGCGGGCGGGGGCGCCGCCTTCGTACGGGAGTGGTCCGTCCGCACCCCGCAGACCGCCGAACTGTTCACGGAGGCCCTCGAGTCGGGGGCGCTGGGCCCAGGCAAGGGCGGCAAGGTCTTCGTCTGCTACTCCCGCCGGGACGCAGACACCGCCCGCGAGCTGAGCGGACTCCTCTCCGAACGGGTGCGCAAAGTGTGGATCGACTGGGAGGGCATCGAACCCTCCGAGCAATGGCGCCAGTCCATCGACGAGGCGATCCGCACCTCCGACGCGCTGGTGGTCCTGGTCAGCCGGAACTCGCTGGCCTCCAAATACTGCTGGGCAGAGTGCGAACGCGCAGTGGACCTGCGCAAACGCATCCTGCCGGTCATCATCGACCCCGAGCTGGCCTCCGGCACCACGGCAGCCATGAAGGAACAGGGCTGGGCCAGGCTGACCCGGTACGAATTCCTGCGGGCGACAGGCCCGGCCGGAGTGGGCGGCGCGGCGGAGGACATCGAGAGCTTCGTGGTGGAGCGCTATCGCTGGACCGCCTTCCACACCCGGCTGACCATCCAGGCGCACGAGTGGGAGACCGGCGGACGTCAGGCCGGAATGCTCCTGCGCGGCCATGAGTTGCTCATCGCCGAAGCGTGGCGTCGCGGCGCGCCCCATGAGGGCGCGTTCGGATCCGGACTGACCGAGCCCCAGCGCATGTTCCTGGAGGCCAGCCGACGCGCGGTACGCCGCCGTACGGCACAGGTGCGGACCGCGGCCACGGCCGTGACCGCCGCCCTGGCGGCTCTGGCCTCCCTCACCGTGTCGTTCCAGGACGATGCGGAGGCCCGCCGACGTGAGGCCACCTCTCATCGCCTCGCGGCGGAGGCCGACAAGCTCAGCGCGGGAGAGGTTCGGCGCGCGGCCCTCCTCAGCGGCGCCGCCCATGCCGAGGCCGACACCGATGACGCGCGCGCGTCCATGCTGCACCAGCTCCAGCGGTTCAACCGTGTGCGCGGTGTCGTCGACGCGAAGACGCCATCGATCAGCGAGGTGACGCTGAGCAGCACGGGACGTCTGCTGATCATCTGGGGTGAGGACGGCACGGCGGAGCTGTGGGACACCGTCACCATGCGCTCGCGCGGCACGGTCGCCGGAAGGCCGGTCCCCAGCAGGTCGCTCGCCGGCTCCGGCGGTGGCGAACTGTCCGCCGACGGGAGCACGTTGGCGATGATGCGCGGCAGCGGCACGATGGCACTGGTCGATACGCGAACCCTCCGCGACAAGGCCGTCGTCGACCTCTCCGTCTATGGGGTCACCGGCGCGTGGAGCGAGACCGTGGATCTGGCTCCTGATGGCAAGACGCTCATCGTCTGCGGCACGGGCACCGTGCTGGTCTGGGACGTGGAGAAGAAGAAGCTGGTGCGTCGGCTGCACGGTGACCATGCGGCAGGTGGACGCCGCGCATCCGCGGTGGTGGACCTGGGAGAGACGGGAAAGGAAGACACGCGGCTTCGCCCTCTGTCTCCCGGAGGAAGAGTCGTACGCGAACCGCGGGACGGGCACACGGTCGGCGTGAGCGAGAACGGCTCCCCTCTGATCAACGACGACGGCACCGCCCGGCTCCTCGACACCTCGGGGCGCAAGGGGTGGACTCCCCATCCGGGCGTGCCCGCCGGTCAGATCTCCTCCAACGGCCGCTATGCGAGTCTCTCCCGCCCGGACGGCAAGGGGCGCTACGAGGTGTGGGACCTGCGCTCCCACGAGCGCGTAGGACGCATCGACACTCCCTTCCACGGCGGCCGCGAAGACTTGAAGCTGAGCGACGACGGACGTTGGCTGGCAGTAAGCGATCAACCGGCCAACCCAAGCGGGGTGTTGGAGAAGAATTCCACGTTCCGGCTGTACGACGTCCGTTCCGGAAAGCTCATCGCCACCGCCCCAGGGGCACAACTCGCCCTGGCCGGACGAGGCCGGCTCGCCGCCGCAGCCAACTCCCGTGGCACCGTGACCCTGTGGGACCTCGGGGGCAAGGGACGGCTCATCTCCCGACACAAGGCTCCCAAGGCGCAAAAGGTGGCCGTCGCAGGTACCTCCGGAAGCCAGGTGACAGCACTCCTCGGCGACGACCGCACGGTTCGGTTGGTTCGCCGCCGCGACGGGGCAACCCTCCGCACGATCCGGCTGAACGCACCCGGACAGGCACTGGCCCTCTCTCCCCGGGGAAAGCTCCTCGCCGTAGCCGAAGTCGAAGGCAGAAACTACGACCGGAAATTCAGCGTGGAGGTCTTCCGTCTCTCCGATGCACGCAGACTGACGCGCCTGCACGATCCCGGCGCCGGGAACCCGACGGTCCAGGTGCCCCAGATGTTCTTCTCCGCAGACGGTGGGCATCTTTTCGTCGCCGAAAACAACGCACGGTCCGTGTATCAGTGGAAGACCGCGGGATGGCGATTCATCCGGAGCTTCGGCCCGGACTGGGGTACGGGAAGAACGGCCTTCGCGTCCGTCAGCCCGGACGGCCGCACCCTCGCGGTCGGCGGCGGTCAGATGCACGTTCAGCTCTGGGACGTGAAAACCGGCAAGCGGCTGTCTCGTCCACTCCCGGGCCAGGTCTCGGTCGCGTTCCTCGCCGACGGCCGGCTGGCTACAGGCGCCGAGTCCGGCGGCGGACCGGCGGTGCGCCTGTGGGACGCGCGCGCCCGGCGACAAGTCGCCGCTTCACAGGACGAGGCCAAGCGCGTCATCGGCATACAACGCAGCGCGTCGGGCGACACGCTTGTGGCCTTGCTGGCCGACGGCAGGCTCGTGCTGTGGGAGGCAGGGTTGAAACACCGTACCGAAATCGACGGCGTGACGGCCGACTCCATGGACGCCGTCGCTCTGGCCCCCGACGGCAGCGAGCTTGTGACCGTGCAGAAGGGACGGCTGACGTCCGTGGCCCTCGGCCCACACCGTTGGCGGGCCGCACTGTGTGACATCGCGCAACGTCCCCTGACGCGTCGTGAGTGGCAAAAGGTGGCCCCTGGCGAGCACTACCGCCAGGTGTGCTGAGGCGGCAGACCCCGGCGATCTGCCTCACTGATGCGCGCCCGCGCCGTACGAGGTAGAGCAGGAGGGCCAGCACCTCCAGCCCTCGGAGGCATCCGCCCTTGTCACCCGTACGCCGCGCGGGGCGAGGGGAGGTGCGCTGCGACCCGTTCCCGGTCCCACTTCGGGCGCGGTGCCGCCGCCGGCCAGCTCGCTCAGCAGCGTGCTCTGCGCGGCGGGCGCCGGGAAGGCATGGCGCGTCAACTCTCCTCGCGGGCAGTGAGGTTCGCAGCCGTGCCCGCCAACGCCTCCGCCCTCCCGTTGTCCTCCGCCGCGGCTGCATGCGGTGCGGCATACACCGCATGCATGTCGCCGTCGCGGCCGAGGAAGCAGTAAAGCGCCGCGGCCACCGCGGCGCCGCAGGCGACGAGCAGCAGTACGCGATGGTCCACCAGCGCCACCAGACCGGCGCCCGCGGCCAGGGCGACGGCGTTGGGGGCGAAGAGGAGGGAGTTGGCCGTCGCGGACACCCTGCCCAGCAGAGCGTGCGGCGTCTCGCGCTGCACCGCCGTCATGGACGCGACCAGAGCGCACGGGAGGCCCGCCCCGATCAGGACGCTCGCCAGTAGGGCCACGGGCACGGACGGCACCACGCGTAACCCCACCCCCAGGGCGAACACGCCGATGCCCACCGCGGCGAACACCCTCTCCGGCATCCTGCGCAGCAACGCGCCGGCACCCACCCCGACGAGCACCGACCCGACCCCCTGGACGGCATAGAGCACCCCGGCGAACGCCGGCGGACGATGCAGTCCGTCGTCCACCACGGCATACACCATCGCCCCGTTGAGACCGGCCATGCACATGGTGGCGGCGCCGGCCAGCACCAGACGACGCAGTCGCCTGTGCCGCCGCAAATACCCGCCGCCCTCGGCCACTTGCGCGGTCCAGCGCTGCGCCGTGTCCGGGGTCGGGGCGGGTTCCGACACGCGGATGAGGGCGAACGCCAAGCCGGCCAAGACGAAACTCAGGGCGTCCAGCAGGGCGACGGAGGCGCCGCCCAGCTTCACGAACAGGCCGGCGCCCAGGAGCGGGGCGACCAGTTTCATTCCTTCATTGGCCGTCATGCGCAGGCCGTTGAAGTCACCGCGGAGCCCTTCCGGGATGGCGTTGACCACGAGCGCGGCCTCGGCAGCGTCCATGAGCACGGAGCTGGACCCGTACACGAGGAGAACGGCGAAGAGGAGCCAGACCCCGTCACGGGACCTGATGGCCAGCAGCGGCAGCAGCACGACGGCCATTCCGATGTTGGCCCAGATCAGAAGGGGCTTGCGGCGTGTGCGATCGGCGACCATGCCGATGAGCGGGCCCAGAAGTACCGGGGCCCAGACGCAGAATGTCGTCAGCGCGGCGAGGCTGTCGGACCCGGTGAGCGTCTTCGCCCATACCCCGGCCGCCAGAGACATGGCGGAACTGCCGAATCCGGAAACCACCACGCCGGTCAAATAGCATGCCGCATTGCGGTCTCGCAGTAGCCGCCCCGTGCCCCAGCCCATGCGTTCTCCTCCAGTACGGAACCTCCGCGGAATTCGGCTCCGGGTCAGCCTAGGGGCTGTCCCGTAACCGCGGCCGTCCCCCTCGACCAGGGCCGCTCCCCGACTCCCGGATCAGCCGAAGATGAGCTCTGCCTTCTTGTCCACGCAGGACCGCAGGACGGTGACCAACTGACTGACGTCTTCGCTACGCCGGCTCAGGAGTGGGTCAACGCTGTCGTCCGGAAGACGGAGGTCGAGAATTGCTTCCAGCCGGGGCAGCATGGCCGCGCATTGAGCGGGCGTGAGGTCGGGCCCATCGTCGTCTGGATGGTTGAGTAGTGGCTCCAGGGTGGTGGAGACGCTGGACCACTGACGGTCTCCGCCGAAGCCCTCCATCTCGGTGAGCACGAAACCTTCGGTCTGGGCTAGCCACTCCCTGAACATGCCGAAGCCGGTGTATGACCAGGAGACGTCCGGACTCGCCACGTCGTCGTCACCTGGGAAGAGCATGAGTCCCACTTCGTTCCCCTCGGTTGCTGCGTCTCCAGGATCAGCAGAGAGACGGGCTGTCGGCAATTGAAATGATCTCCGGATGGCTGGTGTGATCACGGCGTCGGAGTCGTCCTGGATAGTTCCGTTCACGGGGCTGAGCCCGCGCTGCTTCAGCAAGTTGGTGGCTGTGGTGCGCCGCGAAGTGGCAGACGAGCCGCGGCGCGGACGGCCGTGGAGCCTGCCGCTCGAAGACCGAGTGCTGCTCGTCGCGGCGTACTGGCGCACAAACTTGACACTGCGCCAGTTCGCTCCGCTCTTTGGCGTCTCGAAGTCCGCCGCTGGCCGGATCATCGACCATCTCGGCCCGAAGCTCGCGCTCCAGCCGCGCAAGCGATTCGCGAAGGACACAGTGCTCATCGTCGACGGCACCCTGGAGCCCACCCGTGACCACACCATCGCCGAGCAGTCGAAGAACTACCGCTACTCGACCAACCACCAAGTCGTCATCGACGCCGACACCCGGCTCGTCGTCGTAGTAGGACGGCAGCTGCCCGGCAACCGCAACGACTGCCGGGCATGGGCGGAATCCGGCGCGAAGGAAGCCGTCGGCAAGACGATGACCATCGCGGACGGCGGCTACCCCGGAACCGGCCTGGTGATGCTGCACCGCCGCGCGAAAGGCCAGACCCAACTCCCCGATTGGAAACAGGAGCACAACCGCACTCACAAGCAAGTACGAGCCCGCGTCGAGCACGCCTTTGCCCGCACGAAGGGCTGGAAGATCCTCCGTGACTGCCGCCTGAAAGGCGACGGAGTGCACCACGCGATGCTCGGCGTCGCCCGCCTGCACAACCTCGCCCTGGCAGGCTGAGCGAACAACTCGCGTCGGGCATCTGCGTCATCACCTCAACGGAGATTATTTACGGGACAGCCCTTAGGGAGAAGCGTCGCGCCCCGGGTGCGGAATGCAGAGTTTCTCGCTCGCCCGGCAGGACCCGCGCATGTCCGTGGCGCCCGCCGGTGCTCAGCCGCGCCGGAATCCCAGCGCGGCGAGGGGCCCGGCAACGGCGCCGTGGGAAGAGCCCGAGCTCCTGAAGGCGGAGCACGAACCAGGCGGACTCCAATCCCGCCATGGCCCCGGAAAGTATTTCCACGGGGCTATGTGTGGGGTTCTCCAGCATGCGGTTTACGACGCAACTGGCCACTCTGATACCGGCTCCCACCCCAATGGTCGGCAGGGCGGGATAGAGCATCGCTTCGGCGGCAGCGGTGTCCTCCATGCGTAAATCCCCGCTCGCAACAATTCCTGTGTGCGCGAGGAGAATAAACCGGCCGGTGTGTGGACGGTGAGGCCGTGGGTCGAAAATGTCTAGTGCATAGGGATCCTGGCACCGAGGATTCGAGGGCTACACGGGACCGGACCGTGTGCAGGACGACACGGCAGGCGGATCCCGCCCCCAACGGGGTCTACCTGCGAAAACGCTGCATCAAGGCGACCATTCCGGTGCCAGCGGACCGAGGCCGTAACCGTCAGAAACCCGGTCCCCGTGATGGTCGGCAGCCGAAGTTCGACCAGGCCGGCCACCGCGAGCGCCACGCGGCCGAGTGCGGGAGCACCCGATTCAAGCGCCACCTGGCCGTGCCGCGGATACGACAAACTTGCCGTCCGCTACGAGGCAACCGTGTTGTGCGGCGCGGTCGGCACTTCCGCAACACGCTCTGCATCGCGTACGGGGAACGGTTGGCTCCATGGGGCCGTCCGCCACCTGGCGAGCCCCGGCGAGCGCGGCGCGCTCCTCGGCGGCCAGGATGCGCTGCGCGGAGAGTGCGCAGGGAAGGGCGAGCTCCCCGGCCCGGCCCCGTCCGCGGCAGAGGCCGTTGATGACCGCCAATCCCCGATGCAGGCGAGCGCCACACTCCCGCGACTCCCAGGCAACCGGCGGCACCCGTAACCCCGCCGGCCGCCCCTCGTCGTATGTGCTGACGCCGCTGCCCGCCCCTGTCCGGCACCGGCGTACCCGTCGGCGACAGGGGCCCGTAGGGAGCGGAACATGCGGCACCGCACGCGACTTCGTATCGCCACGATGGGGGCGGCTCTGCTGCCCCTCACGGGGATGGCTCCCGCCGTTGCCGGACCACACGCGGCCAGGGCGGCAGACGCGCCGCCGCCCGCCGCCACCTGCCGCACAACAGCGGAACGCTGCGTCGAGCAGGCCCGGGCCCGCCTCGCCCTCCTCCGCGAGCAGCTCGGCTGTGATCACCGCGGCGTCTTCCCCGCCGTATACACCCACGTACAGGGGCAGTTGCTGGAGACGCTGCGGTCCCGGCCCGGCTATTTCGCCGAGCCGGACTGGCTGGCCGGGGACCTCAACACCGGGTTCGTCTCGCTCTATCTGCGCTCCTATCGCGACGACCGGAACGACCGGGACGGGCACGCGGTGCCGGAAGCCTGGAAGATCGCCTACGACGCCGCACGAGCCGATGACGTCAACGCCGGGCAGGACGTCCTGCTCGGGGCCAACGCCCACATCCAGCGCGACATGCCGTACGTCCTCGCCGCCAACGGCCTCCTGCGTGGGGACGGCGGCAGTCGCAAAGCCGACTACGACCGCTTCACCACGGTCCTGGAGCGCGCCTACCAGCCCGCCATCGAGGAAGTGGCCCGGCGCTACGACCCCGTGGTCGCCCTCGGCGACGCGCGCTGGAACCCGATCGCCGAGTTCACGGTGCTCCAACTCCTGCGGCTGTGGCGGGAGAACGCCTGGCACGCCGCCGAACGTCTGGCTGCGGCCCGTACGACGGCGGAACGGGCACGCGTGGAGGCGTCGATCGAAGACGGCGCCGCCCACTGGGCCCACCTGCTGGCGGCCGTACGGGTCCCCGGCTACGGCGCGACCCGCGACCAGCACTGCCGACGCCACGCCACAGCTCCTCAAGACCAGACGCCGTAGACGGCACCGTCGTACGGGAAATCCACCCGACTCCCCCAGCCGTATGAAAGCCGTGCAGGACAACCCCCCCCGGTTCAATCCCCGCGCTGCGGGGCTCCACTCCCGTGATCGCGGTGCGGACGGCCGAGCGCCGTCGGCCCGTCGGATGGAAGGAAACCGAGGACCCATGCCTCCTGAGATTGTCGGTCGTCGAGGCGCCCTGGCCGGGGAGCGGTTCGGCATCGGGGACACGCCCCTGACCTTCGGCCGCAAGGCGGCCAACAGCGTGGTGCTGCGCGAGGTGAGCATCTCGCGCTTCCACGCCGAGGTGCGCCGCGAGGGCCATGGCTACGTCCTGTACGACCTGGGCAGCAGCAACGGCACCTTCGTCAACGGGGAGCGCACGGCCTCCCGCGTGCTCCAGCCCGGCGATCTGATCACGATCGGCGGGGAGACGTTCCGCTTCGAGGCGGCCGGTCCGATGGAATCCATCATGGACCTGGCCGTTCTGGAGACGCTCACGCTGCCCCCGGCCGAGGAGCCGGTCCCGGTGCTCAGGGTCACGGTGTCGGGCGGTGGTCCTGTCGGGCTGGCCTTCGCCCTGCTGCTGGAGTCGCTCCTCGGCCCGCGCGTCGCCCTCACCGTCTACGACGGCCGGTGGACCCGGGCCGACGGCAGGGTCGTGTGGAAGGACGAGGACCAGGGCAACGTACGGCGGCAGCAGGTGGTCACGGTCCAGAGCCGCCAGTACCTGGGGCTTCCCCTGGAGGTCCAGGACAGGCTGTTCAGGGACGGCGCGTACACCGAGATGTGGCCGGCGGGCCCGGACTCGGTCCAGGGCCGCGACCCGCGCAACGTCCGGATCGCGTACGTCGAGGACACGCTCCTGGAGATGGCCAACGAGAAGCCGGACCGCATCCGCCTGGTCCCCGAGCGGTTCGACCCGGTCGCGTACGAGAAGTCCGCCGCCAGGGGCCACGTGCTCGCCATCTGCGAGGGAGGCTGCTCCCGGACGCGCGAGCACTTCACCGCGAAGTTCGGCCAGGCGGACACGTCGATCTACTCCCTGGAGGGCGAGCACCTCCAGGACGTGGTGCTCGGCCTGCGGGTCAGGTCCGCGCTCCCGGACTCGGCGTCCGTGCTGCTGACCGTGGCGCAGAACCGGTTCCTGCTCAACTCCCTGCGCGGTGAGGGCTTCTTGAACATGCGGCTCACCGACGAGGAGGCCGAGGAGGTGGTGGGCATCGACCCCGTACGCCAGGTCTTCGAGGAGTGCATCGCCTCGCGCCCCTGCGTGATGAACCGGGGCGAGGACGGCGACTTCCGCTGCGGCATCCACCGCACCCTGTTCCTGCCCGCCCTGGTCAGGGGGTCGGCGCTGTGGCAGCGGGTCAAGGAGGGCCTGAAGCTCTTCGCCGTGCCCGAGGAGGACCTGACCGCCGTCACCGCGTTCCGGCTGGACATGGTGCAGCGGCCGCGGTTCACCGCGCGCCTGTATCCCCGTACGTGCACCAGTCCCGGTACGTACGGCTTCCTGCTCGGCGATGCCGCCAACGCCATCCACTTCTGGCCCGGGCGCGGGCTCAACAGCGGCCTGGGCTCCGCCATTTCGCTCGCCCGGTCGCTGAGCGGGACCTGGCGGGGGCGCCCGTTCCGCGACGCGGACTTCGTACGCCACGAGGCGGCCATGTCGATGCTCCAGTACCGGCACAAGAGCCGCGCCTGGAACTGCATGATCGCCACGGACGAGAACGGGGCGACCCGCGCCATCAAGGACAGGATCGGCGAGAGCATCACCGAGTGCCCGGAGCGGGAACCGGACCGGATGTCCGACCTCGACGCGCTCATGGACCGGCTGCGCGCGATCCGCGGCCGCTTGGAGGGGCGCCTCCCCGACCTGCCCGACGACGCGGCGCTGCTCAAGCATCTGGAGACCCTGGACAGTTCGACCCTGTACACCCTGGTCCGCAGCGGCGCGTGGGACACCCAGATCGTCGGCGGCGAAGAGGTCGACATCGACATCTTCTACCCCGGAGGGCAGCCGGCCCCGGACGGAAGCTGACCGGGCGGACGGCCACAAGCCTGCGTGCGGGTCATACGGAGTACGTGTCATGCCGCGCCCTTGTCACCGACACCCTCCTCGTCGTGTGATCGGCGTGACGGACCGAAAACCGGGCGTAGGGAGAGGCGATGACGCAGACGCTGGACGCCGTACGGCAGGGTCGTTCCCCGCAGGCGCGTGTGGACGACTGGCTCGCCCGGTTCGAAGCCGCGCTGGCGGCGCGGGACGTGGAGGCCGCGGCATCGCTGTTCGCCGCCGACAGCTACTGGCGGGACCTGGTGGCCTTCACCTGGAACCTCAAGACGGTGGAGGGGCGGGCCGACGTCGCCGACCTGCTCACCCACTGCCTCGCCGGCACCGACCCGTCCGGATTCCGTACCACCGAGACACCGGCGGAGAACGGCGGCGTCACCGAGGCGTGGATCGCGTTCGAGACCGCGGCGGGGCGGGCGCAGGGCCACCTGCGGCTGACGAACGAGGGCGCTTGGACCCTCCTGACCAGCCTGCACGAGCTCAAGGACTTCCCAGAGGCGCAGGGCGAACTGCGGCCCACGGGCACGCGGCACGGCGCGATCGCCCAACGCCGTACGTGGGCCGAGGAACGCGCCCTGGAACAGGAGGAGCTGGGCTACGACCGCCAGCCGTACGTGGTGGTGATCGGCGGCGGCCAGGGCGGCATCGCGCTGGGCGCCCGGCTGCGCCAACTCGGCGTCCCCGCGCTGGTCGTGGAGCGCAACGAGCGGGCCGGCGACTCCTGGCGCAAGCGGTACAAGAGCCTGTGCCTGCACGACCCCGTCTGGTACGACCACCTCCCCTACCTGCCCTTCCCCGACACGTGGCCGGTGTTCGCGCCGAAGGACAAGATCGCGGACTGGCTGGAGATGTACACCCGCGTCATGGACGTGCCGTACTGGACACGTTCGGAGGTCACCTCGGCCTCGTACGACGAGGCGAGCGGGACCTGGCGAGTGGTGGTGGACCGCGGCGGCGAGGAGGTCGTGCTCTCCCCGCGCCACCTGGTGTTCGCCACCGGTGTGTCGGGCAGGCCCAACGTGCCCTCGCTGCCCGGCATGGACGACTTCGCGGGCGAGCAGCACCACTCCTCGCAGCATCCGGGCCCGGACCGGTACGCGGGCAAGAAGGCGGTCGTCATCGGGTCCAACAACTCCGCGCACGACATCTGCGCGGCGCTGTGGGAACACGGCGCCGACGTGACCATGGTGCAGCGCTCCTCCACGCACGTCGTGAAGTCGGAGTCGCTGATGGATCTGGGGCTCGGCAACCTGTACTCCGAGCGCGCGGTGCGCGCCGGGATCACCACGGAGAGGGCCGACATGGTCTTCGCCTCGCAGCCGTACCGGATCATGCACGAGTTCCAGACCCCGGTCTACGAGAAGATCCGCGAGCGCGACGCCGACTTCTACCGGCGCCTCGCCGAGGCCGGATTCCGGCACGACTGGGGCGATGACCGGTCGGGCCTGATGATGAAGTACCTGCGCCGCGGCTCCGGTTACTACATCGACGTGGGCGCGTCCGAGCTCGTCGCCGACGGCAGCATCAAGCTCGCCCACGGCCAGGTCGACCACCTCACCAGGACCGGTGCCGTGCTCGCCGACGGGACCGAACTCGACGCCGACCTCATCGTCTACGCGACCGGCTACGGCTCCATGAACGGCTGGGTCGCCGACCTGTGCGGCCAGGAGATGGCGGACCGCGTCGGCAAGTGCTGGGGGCTGGGCTCGGACACCACCAAGGACCCCGGCCCCTGGGAGGGCGAGCAGCGCAACATGTGGAAGCCCACCCAGCAGCCCGGCTTGTGGTTCCACGGCGGGAACCTGCACCAGTCGCGGCACTACTCGCTCTACCTCGCGCTACAGCTCAAGGCGCGTTACGAGGACCTCCCCACCCCTGTTTACGGGCTCCAGGAGGTCCACCACCGCGCCTGAGCGGCAGCGCGACCTCGCCGCGTTCCGTGCTCCGCGCTCCTCGTTCTCAGTGCCGGGTGAGCGCGGCGCGGAACTCCTGCGCCGTGGCCAGGAACGCGTCGCCGGCGAACCGCAGGGCGGCCAGGGAGCGTTCGGCGGCCTCCTGGTCGCCGCCCGCGCAGGCGTCGGTGATCACGACCGGCACGTACCCCAGGTCCGCCGCGTGGCGGACGGTCGGTTCGATGCCGATCTCCGTGGCCACCCCGGCGACGGCGACCGTGGTCACGCCGCAGTCGCGCAGCACGATGTCGAGCCAGGTGCCCTCGAAGGCGGACATCGTGACCTTGTCGACGACGGCCTCCTGCTCCGTCGGCTTCAACTCCGGGATGAGTTGCGCCTGTTCGGAGGCGGGCGGGAAGGGCGAGACCACATCGTCGGCCCGCTCGGCGCGCTGCCACGCCCGCCACATGCGCAGTTGCGAGGCGCCCATCAGCTCGGGCGGCAGCGTGATGTGACGCAGGAAGAAGGTGCGGACCCCTGCCGCCCGCGCGGCCCCGACCACCTCGACGACCTGCCGTACGACACGCTCCCGCTCCGGCAGTTGCCGCAGGATGCCGACCTGCATGTCGTAGACCAGCAGCGCGGTGCGCGCCGGGTGGCAGGACTCCTCCAATGAACGCGGAACTATCAGCCCATTTCGCTCATCCATGGCGCGACGGTACCGCCCCCGGTTCGCGACGGACCCGGAACGCGGAGTTTCTACGACGGCGTACGCCGCGGGGCTGCCCCGGTGGGCCCTCGGCGCCTGTTCCGCCTAGCGTACGAATGTGAGCGAATCCGGTTCCCCCAGCCGACCCACGACCGCCCCGAGCAGCCCCGCGCGGGAGGACAGGCAGCGGTGGAAGGCGCTTGCCGTGTGTCTGACCGCCGGGTTCATGACGTTGCTGGACACCTCGATCGTCAATGTGGCGCTGCCCTCGATGGAGCGCGGGCTTCAGGCGTCGCAGGCCGACCTGTCGTGGGTGGTGTCCGGGTACGCGCTGACCTACGGGCTGGCGCTCGTGCCCGCGGGGCGGCTCGGCGACATGTGGGGGCGGCGCGAGGTGTTCCTGGTGGGGCTGGCGCTGTTCACGGTGGCCTCGGCGGCGTGCGGGCTGGCGCCGGGCGCGGCCTGGCTTGTGATCTTCCGGCTGCTCCAGGGCGTCGCGGCCGGGCTGGTGTCCCCGCAGGTGGCCGGGCTGATCCAGCAGATGTTCCAGGGCGCGGAGCGGGCCCGCGCCTTCGGGATGCTCGGCAGCACCATCGGCATCTCCACGGCCGTCGGACCGCTGGCCGGGGGCCTGCTCATCCAGGCCTTCGGCACGGACACCGGCTGGCGCTGGGTGTTCTACGTCAACATCCCGATCGGGGCCGCGGCCCTGATCGCCGCCCTGCGGCTGCTGCCCGCGCGTCCGCCGGAGCAGCGGCGCCGGGAGGGCATCGACCCACTCGGCGTACTGCTGCTCGGCGCCGCCGTGGTCGCCGTGATGCTGCCGCTGGTGCAGGAGCAGGCGTGGAAGGGCCAGGCGAAGTGGCTGTTCCTCCCGGCGGGAGCGGTGCTGCTCGCGGCGTTCTGGACCTGGCAGCGGTGGCAGCGCGGGCGCGGGCGCTCACCGCTGGTCGAGCCGCGGCTGTTCGCTCTGCGGTCCTTCTCCCTCGGCGCCCTGTTGTCGCTGGTCTACTTCGGGGGCTTCACCACGGTCTTCTTCATCTACACGCTGTTCCTGCAGAACGGCCTCGGCCACACCGCGCTCCAGGCGGGTCTGGCCTCGACGCCGTTCGCCGCCGGTTCGGCCCTCACCGCCGCGGTGAGCGGACGGCTGGTGGTCCGCTTCGGACGGCGCCTGGTCGTCTTCGCGCTGATCGGTGTCGCCGTCGGACTGCTGTGCACGGCCGGGGCGGTGCACCTGGTGCCGGGGCGGAACGCGGCGTGGGCGGCCGCGCTGCCGCTGCTGCTCGCCGGGCTCGGCTCCGGGCTGGTCATCGCCCCCAACACCACGCTCACGCTCAGCCGGGTGCCGGTGGAGCTGGCCGGGGCGGCCAGCGGGGTGCTGCAGACCGCCCAGCGCATCGGCACGGCGGCGGGCATCGCGGCGGTCGGCGCGGTCTTCTTCGCCCACGTGGGCAACCACGACCACTGGGCCCTGGCCCTCCAACTGGGCCTGCTGACCGCGACGCTGCTCGTACTGGCGGCGCTCGTGTGCGCGGTGGCCGACCTGCATACGAGGCGGCGCGCCCCGGAGACGTCCGCTCAATAGCGGGGGCAGCGGCCACTGCTCTCGCGCACGCTCACGGGAGCGCGGGGCGCTGTTCCGCCGCAGCCCGTGGCCCCGTGCGCCCCCGTAACCCCTGACCGTGCCGGGTAGTTCCGTCGATATGCGCACAAGCCCCCCACACGATCCACACGATCCACGCTCCGCGCACACCGCTGAGTCCTCCCTCCCGCAGGTGGCGGCCGCCTCGCTCGCCGGTACCGCCGTCGAGTTCTACGACTTCTTCATCTACGGCATCGCCGCGGCCCTGGTGCTCGGGCCGCAGTTCTTCCCGACGATCTCGCCGCTGGCCGGGAGCCTGGCCTCCTTCGCCACGTTCGGCGTCGGCTTCGTGGCGCGGCCGCTCGGCTCCGTACTCTTCGGGCACCTGGGCGACCGGCGCGGGCGGCGGCCCGTTCTGGTGATCTCCCTGCTGCTGACCGGGCTGGCCACGGTCGCCGTCGGCCTGCTGCCCACGTACGACTCGATCGGCATCGCCGCCCCCGTACTGCTGGTCGTGCTGCGCTTCGCCCAGGGGCTCGGCGTGGGCGGCGAGTGGGGCGGGGCCGTGCTGCTGGCCGCCGAACACGCGCCGGCCGACCGGCGCGGACTGTGGTCGAGCTTTCCGCAGGTCGGGCCGCCGCTGGGCTCCGTACTGGCCAACAGCGTCATGCTGGCACTGTCGGCTGGGCTGAGCGACGCGCAGTTCGCGGCGTGGGGGTGGCGGCTGCCGTTCCTGTTCGCCGGCGTGCTGACCGCGGCCGGGCTCGCGCTGCGCACCTCGCTCCCGGAGAGCCCCGACTTCCTCGAACAGCGCGAGTACGCGCGCATGCCGCTGCTCGAAGTCGTACGCGAGCACTGGCGGCTGGTCCTGCTCACCGCCGGGGCGCTCATGACCGCGAGCGCCGTCACCTACACCCTCTCGACCTGGGCGCTGTCCTACACCGTCGACCGACTGGGCGTGGACCGCACCCTCATGCTCGGCTGCACGCTGACCATCTCGGTCATCGCGGGCGCGCTCACCCCCGTGATCGCCGTCCTGGGCGACCGCTACGGGCGGCGGCCCCTGTGCCTGCTCGGGTGCGCGTGCTGCGCACTGTGGATGTTCCCCACGATCGCGCTCCTGTCGACCGGCGAACCGCTGTCGATCTTCTTCGGCGCGCTGGTCGCGCAGCTCGGGTGCACCACGATGTTCGCGGTCGTCGCGGCGTACCTGCCCGAGCTCTACACCTCCCGCGTCCGTTGCACGGGCGTGTCCGTCGGCCACAACCTCGGCACGCTCCTCGGCGGCGCCCTCACCCCGATGGTGGCCACGGCCCTGACCAGCGGCCCCGGCACACCGTGGGCCGTGGCCGCCTACCTGACCGCCCTCGCCCTCCTGAGCCTGGGGTGCTTCGCCGTCCTTCCTGATACGAGGGCGGCGCGGGTACGGGCGGCTGCGGTCGTGGGATAGGGCGGCCGATTCGTCCCGGGCCGGCGGAATGGGCTGTCCGTTACGAGCGGAATCGGCTGTCCGTGACGACAGAGCGCCGCGACCACGCACGCCGGGAGCGGGCTGAGGCGTGTGCCGCCTCAGCCGGACTGCCCTGTCGGGCGGATCGTGATGTGGTTGACGTCCACGCCGGCCGGCTGGGCGAGGGCGAAGACGATCGTGTCCGCGATCTGCCCGGCCGTCATCGCCGGCGCCGCCTCGGGAGTGCCGCCGCGCTCGTCCCAGAAGGGGGTGTCGACCACCCCGGGGGCGACGACGGTCACGCCGACCCCGTCCTTGCCGACCAGCAGCCGGGTGTTCTCGGCCAGCGCGTGCGCGGCCCACTTGGTCACCGAGTACAGGTTGCCGGGTGTGTTGCGCACCCCGGCGACCGAGCCGATGATCACGATCCGGCCCCTGGACGACCTGAGGCGCGGCAGGACCTCCCGTACCAGCAGAGCCGGGCCCAGAACGTTGGTGAGGACCATCGCGCGCATGTCCTCGGGGTCGTGGCTCTCCAGGTTGCCCGGGAGCGAGAAGCCCGCGTTGGCGATCACGTTGTCCAGCCTGCCCCATGCGTCCGCCACCTGACGCACGGCGGAGGCGACGTCCTGCGCGTCGCCGGCGTCGCCAGTGATCGTCAACAGGCGCCCGCCCGCGTCGGCCGAGCCGGCGAAGGCGGCCAGCTTGTCCGCGTCCCGTCCGGTGACCGCCACGCGGTGGCCCTCGGCGAGCAGGGCACGTGCGGTGGCGGCGCCGATTCCGGTCGAACCACCGGTGATCAGTGTGACGGGCTCCATGAGGCGGACTTCTTTCGCGATGCGGTCATCGGGGTCCGGATACGGTCATCGGTGTCCGAACGCGTGCACTATACCCACACAACTCCCCTGGCCCCGGGGTGCTTTGCGATCCCGAGGAGTCCCGGCACTCCTCGCTGCCACACCTGTCATTGCCACGCCTGTCGTTCGCGACTGCGCGGGTCCTCGGTCCGGGTCCACTCCGTGTCGATCCGCATCGTGAGCCTGTGCTCGGGCTCGTACGCGGGCCAGCCGGGGTGTCCTGTGGCGGCGAAGCGGAGCCAGGTCGCGTGCATGCGTGCGGCCAGCTCGGCGGGGTGGTCGTCGGGGCCGAGCAGGGCGGTGGGGCCGTGCAGTGCGGGGAGGTGGGCGAGGTCGAAGACGTACGGCAGCTCCACCGTGTGCGCGGCGCCGAGTTGTCCGTCCAGGGCCTGGGAGCGCCAGGCGAATTCGTACGCATAGGTGCCGGATCCGGCGTCGTCGGCACGGTCGGCGAAGCCGGCGGCGTGCGCGTCGGCCAGGGCGCGGCTGCCCGCGCCGAACAGTGCGTCGCCCATGATCGCGGAGCGCAGCTCGCCGGGTGAGGCGTCGGGGCGTGTCGCGCGGTAGGTCGCGACGAGCCCCGCCGGGTCGGGGTGGGAGCGCGCCGCGGCCTCGTACACGTCCTCCGCGGTCGAGGTCCCGTACGCGTCCACGGGCACCAGGTAGAGGTTGCCCTCCTCGGCGTTGGTGCCGATGAGCAGGTCGACGTCCGCGCCGAGGCCGGCGGCGACGGCCTCGGCCGGCTGGGTGTCGAGGACCAGGCTGAAGGGGCTGAGGCCGATCAGCGGGTCGCGGTGGGTCGCGGTCCGCAGGTCGAGGCCCGACAGCCGGGATGCGGTCTCGACCAAGCGCTCGTCGGAGATCTCCGCGAAGGCGTCCGCGCGGGGCGCGATGCCGAGCGCTCCGGCCGCCGCCCGGGTGACGCGGGCGGCCTGTTCGGTGCTGAACGCCCCGAGCCCGCTGCCGCTTTGGACGATCGCCCGGCGGAAGAGGCCCGCGGCTTCGGCGGTGGCGAGGAGGGCGCCGACGATCGTCGCCCCGGCCGACTGGCCGAAGAGCGTGACGTTGTACGGGTCACCGCCGAAGGCGCCGATGTTCTCCCGCACCCACCGCAGCGCGGCCACGACGTCGAGCAGGCCGCGGTTGGCGGGCGCGCCGGGGATGTCGAGGAATCCGGCGATGCCGAGGCGGTAGTTGAGGGTGACGAGGACGGCGCCGTCGCGGGCGAAGGCGGAGCCGTCGTACAGCGCGGCCCGCGACGATCCCGCGACGAAGCCGCCGCCGTGGACGAAGACCATCACGGGCAGGTCGCCGCCGCCGTCCGTCGCGGTGTCCGGGGTCCAGACGTTGACGGTGAGGTAGTCCTCGCCGCGGCTCCAACCGGTGCCGAAGTAGGGCGACATGTCGATACGGCCCAGCTTGCGCGCGGCCTGCGGCGCGGTGGGCCCCGGAACGGCGGCGTCCCGCACGCCGCCCCACGCCGCGTGCGGTTGCGGCGGCGCGAACCGGGCCGCGCCGCGCGGCGGGGCGGCGTAGGGGATGTCGAGGAAGGCGGTGGTGCCGCCTCGGCGGGGGCCGCGTACGGATCCCTGCGTCGTGGTCACGACGGGTTCGATGGGGTGCTTCACGAGGGTGCCTTTCCGCCGGGGCGTCTCGGGTATGTGGTCTCGGGTGGGTGGTCTCATGTCGGTCGTCTCAGGGCTGCTCGGCGTACGGGGCGAAGGGGGCCCAGCCCTTGATCGCGAACCTGTCTCCCTCGCGCGCCACTTCGGCGGCGCCGTGGCCGCCCAGGTGCGCGGGGATCACGAGCGCATTTGTGTCGGCGGCCCAGCCGAGCACCTTGCGGCGGGTGGCGCGGGCGCCGGCGGGGTCCTCGCAGAAGCAGCTGTTGGCGTCGGGTTCGAGGATCTGCACCGGGCTGTGCAGCATGTCGCCGACGAACACGGCACGGTCTGTACCCGAGGCGAGGGTGAGGACGCTGGAGCCGGGGGTGTGTCCGGGGGCCGCGTCCAGGCGCAGGGCGGAGTCGATCCGGTGGCTGCCCTCCCACAGCAGCGTCTGTCCGGCGCGGTGCACCGGGGCGACGCTGTCCTCGAAGACGTTCTGGTTGCCGCGGCCGAGCAGCGGCTTGTGACCGTTCTCCGGATTCCAGAAGTCGAAGTCGTCCTTCGGCATCAGATAGGTGGCGTTGGGGAATGTGGGCACCCAATTGCGGCCGTACAGATACGTGTTCCAGCCGACGTGGTCGACGTGGAGATGCGTGTTGATCACGAGGTCCACGTCCTCGGGTTCGACTCCGGCCCGGGCGAGGTTGGCCAGGAAGCCGGTGCTCAGGTGGCTCCAGACCGGTGCGTACGGGCGCTCCTTGTGGTTGCCCACACCGGTGTCGACCAGGATGGTCCTGCCCTCGCTGCGCAGGAGCCAGGTCTGGATCGCCGAATTCACGATGCGGGTTTCGGGGTCCAGGAAATGCGGGGTCAGCCAGGAGGATTCGTCGTCCCAGACTTCCTTCGCACTCTCCGGGAAGAAGGTCTCGGGCTTCATGTCGACCGGGCCGAAGTATTCCCATACTCGGGTGACGCTGACATTGCCGAGCATGATGTGGTCCATGAAACGTCCTTCGGAATTCGGGGAGTTGGGAAGGAATTCCTGAACCGTACGGGCGGCCTCGGCGACCGGGGTATCCGTCACATGACTGCACCTGCCGCAGCCCGGCTGTCCGTGGCGCGGCCGCTTGTAGCCTGGTCGGGCAGGTCAGGCCGGTTCGCGATGGCGAGCCACGATGCGTGGAGACCCCGTGTACGAGGACGAGTACGCACACGCCCTCGGTGCGGAGCCCGGCGGCCCCGACGAACCGTTCGTCGGCCGCGACGCGGAGTTGGACCGCCTGACGCGCGCGGCCGACCCGGTGGTGATGCTCGTCGGCGACATGGGCACGGGCAAGAGCGCCCTGCTGGACCGTGCGGTACACCGGGCCGCGGCGGACGGCGGCGTACGCATTCTGCGCGCCGAGGGCAGCGAGTCGGAGGCGAAGCTCGCATTCTCCGCCCTGCACCAGTTGCTCCGGCCGGTCCTGGCGTACGCGGACGACCTGCCGCAGCGACAGCGCGCCGCACTACAGCACGCCTTCGGCGCGGGCCCGGCCACGCGCGGACACGCTCACGCGCACGATCGGCCCGCGAACGGCCCCGCGCACCCCACACCCACCCCCGACCCCATGCTCATCGGTCTCGCCGTGTTGAACCTCCTCTCCGCCCTCGGCGACCAGGAGCGCGTGCTCGTGGTGCTGGACGACGTGCAGTGGTTCGACCGTGCTTCTCTGGGCGCGCTGTCGTTCGCCGCCCGGCGGCTGGAGGGGGAACCGGTCACGATGCTGGTCGCGGCACGTGACGGTGAACCGCCCCCGGGGTTCGGCCGCCACATGCCCACGCTGACCCTCGAACCGCTCGACGACACCGCGGCGAACCGGCTGCTGGACCTCCAACCCGAGCGCCCCACCGGCCGCACCAGGACACGCATCCTCGACCAGGCGGCCGGCAACCCCCTCGCGCTGGTGGAACTGACGAAAGCCGCCGCCCAGGCCCACCCCCACGTCCCGACTGCGGGCCCCGACCCCCTCCCCCTCACCGACCACCTGGAACGTCTCTTCGCCGCCCGCCTCGACGGCCTCCCCTCCGACACGAAGCGGAGGCTCCTGCTCCTGGCTGCCATGGACAGCGCGGACTCCCCGTTCGCCGCCGCGGCCCGGCTGCCGTACGCCGAGGGCGACCCCTGGCATCCGGCCGAGCGGGCCGGGCTGATCCGACGTACCGGACCGCACCTTGGCTTCCGCCATCCGCTGGTCCGGGCCGCCGTGTATCACGCCGCACCCGTCCAGGCCCGGCGCGAGGCTCATCGCGTACTCGCCGACCTGCTGCGCGACGCACCCGACCGGCGCGCCTGGCATCTGGCCGCCGCCTCCGACGGACCCGACGCGGACGTATCGGCGGAACTGGAGCGGACCGCCGAACGCGCACGCACGAGCGGCGGTCACGCGGCGGCTGCCACGGCGCTCCAGCGCGCGGCGGAGCTCGCGCCGGGACGCGAGGACGGTGCCCGGCTGCTGGTCGGAGCCGCTGCGGAAGCCGTGTTCACCGGCGAACTCGGCTGGGTCGAGGAACTGACGGCCGCGGCCCGCGCGCGTACGGACGACCCGTCGCTGCTGGCCTCGGCCGCCGTACAGGCCGGACGGCTGGCGATCCTGACGTCGCGTCACACAGCGGTCTTCTCCCGACTGGCCGACGCCGCCGAGGAGCTGGCGGCCGAACAGCCCGCCGCCGCACTGGACCTCCTGGCCGGCGCCGCCGTGGTCCGCTTCTACTCAGGAGAGGAGGACCAGCGCCGCCGCATCCACGACCTTCTGCGCCGTCTCCCCGAGGACGACGCCACGTCCGCCGGCCTGCGGGCCTGGGTACGAGCCGTGTCCGACCCCTTCACCCACAGGGCCGAATTGACCGCCCTGCTCCCCCAGTTGACGGCCCAGGCGCAGGCGCGGCCCGAGCAGCTCACCGCCGTCGGGATCATGGCCTGGCTGCTGGACGAGACCCCGCAGGCCGTACGGGCCTTCGACGCGGCATTCGACCGCTGGCAGGCGCGCGGAACCCTGCCGGAGGGCCTGGGCGGCGCCGTCGCCTGGGCCTACGTGGAACGAGGCCGGTGGGACCAGGCCCGCGAGTCCTGCGCCCGCATGGCCGAGATCGGTCTGGCGGCCGGACTCGACCACGCCGCGGCGTGCGCGGCCACCGTGGACGCCGCCGTACTGGCCTACCAGGGGGCCGTGACGGCCGCCCGCGCCCGGGCCGACGAGGCGCTCGCCCTGATCGACCCGCTGGAGAGCCGTTCGGTCGCGGTCTACGCCCGCCGCGCGCTCGCCGCCGCTGCGGCAGCGGAGGGCGCGCACGAGACCGCCTACGGCCAACTCCGCAGGGTTTTCACGCCAGATGGCGTGCCCGTGCACTACCACGCCTCCGCCCCGGCCCTCGCGGACCTGGCGGCCGCCGCCGTGCGCTGCGGCCGCCGCGAGGAGGCGGCCGGGATCGTCGAGCGATGCGCGGGACTCCTCGGGGGCAGCGCCTCGCCCCGCCTGCGCGCGCTGATCAGCCGGGCACGCGGACTGCTGGTCGCTCCCGGAGGCGCCGGACACGAAAGCACCGGGCGCCGGGGCGCCGAGCACGAAGGCACCGAACACGCCGATAACGCGGAGTCCCACTTCCGCTCCGCCCTGGCCGAACCCGCGCTGGAGCACTGGCCCTTCGAGCGCGCCCAGGTCCTGCTCGACCTCGCCGAATGGCTGCGGCGCCAACGGCGCGTCGCGGAGGCGCGGGCTCCGCTCACCGAGGCCCTGGAGATCTTCGGGCACCTCGGCGCCCGCCCGTGGACCGAGCGCGCCCGCGCCGAAGCGCGCGCCGCAGGGCTGGACGTGACGGACGCGGCGCCGGACGCGCTCGCCGAACTCTCCCCGCAGCAGCGGCAGATCATCGGGCTCGCCGCCCGCGGGCTGACCAACCGCGAGATCGGCGAGAGGCTGTTCCTCTCCCCGCGCACGGTCGGCTCGCACCTCTACCGCAGCTTCCCGAAGCTCGGCATCACCGCCCGCTCCCAGCTCCGCGACCTCCTCGCCGGCGCCCCCTCACCCGCCGCGTACCAGGACTGAGAACGCGTACGTACGGCCGCGAAGGCAGCCCCTCACGGCCGTACGACAGAAAAGGGGCAGGTCCGGCGGGACCCCTGGGTGTCGTCGGGGCCCCGCCGGTCTGCCCGCGCGGTGTCAGCTCGTGTGCCGGTCAGCTTCCGCCGACGTAGTCGTGCTTCCAACCGGTGGCCTTGAAGTGGTGCTTGTCGCCGGGCTTGAAGGCGAACGTGACCTTCTTGCCCTTCGAGCACGACGGCTTGGACTGGTCGGTGTCCTTGAGCCGGCCGTTCTTGTACCACCACACGACGGCCTTGTAGCAGCCGCGGCTGGTGTTGTTCCTGATCCAGCCCGCCGCGCCCTTGCCGTTGAGCCTGGTGAACTTGACCGTGGCGAGCCTGTCCTTGACCTCCACGGTCCTGTCCTTGGCGTCCACGGTCCTGTGCTGCGCCGGCGCGGCCGACGTCCCGGCGACGCCGGCGGCGTCGACCGCTGTCGCCGTACCGGCCGTGCCGAGCAGCATGATCCCCACCGAGGCCGCGCCGACGGCGGCCTGGGTCCGTGCGTACATCCGTCGCTCTCCTTGCTGCGCCGTTTTCCCCCGGGACGGCGCCTCCCCCGGCTTTCGCATGGAGCGCTCCGGTCACGACCGTAAGGGCGAACACTCCTGCACGCACAGGGTTTTCCGTCCGGCTCACCACTTCGGCACAACAGGGACCATCCGTTCCGCCGGCACCCCTGATGCCCCCTCACCTCTCGTGCCCCGCTCCGGCGGAGCGGCCCCGCCGCCGCTCAGGAGAAGAAGCGGCGGACCAGGCGTACGGCCTGGCCGGGTGAGAGGCGGGGCAGGTACGCCTTGCTGATGGCGCGGCTGATGCCGGGCAGCGCCGCGGGGTCGGGATAGGACAGATACAGCGGCCGGTACTCCGGCTGGAACTTGGCCTTGAAGTGCAGCAGGGACCGGAAGCCGTACACCGGCTCCAGGCTCTTGCCCGCGTAGTCGAGAACGCGGTTGAGCAGGACCGGGGTCGCCTCCTCGTCCCCACCGTCGCCGCCCTCGCGAGCGAGGGGCGCGCCCGAGAGGCTGAGGAACTCCGCGCCCTCCTCCTTGAACGTCAGCGCCGCCGAGGCGATGAGGAACTCCATCGAGCTGCGGAACCCGTCCCCCCTCCGGCGCATCAGGTCGATCGTCCAGCCCACGGGGCGCCCCGCGCCGCCATCCGCATACACCGGCATCCAGCTCGTGACGCCGTGCACCCCGCCCTCCTCGTCCACCGCCAGCAGGCAGCGCACGCGCGGGTCGTCCAGCTCGTCGAGGCCGCCCAGGGTGAAGCCCATCTCGGGCAGACCCTTGTCGGACACCCACTCCTCGGAAATGGCCCTGACCCGGTCGCGCAGCTCGGCGGGCGCCTCGGAGAAGCTGCACCACTGGGCCGTGATGCCCTCCTTCGCGGCCCTGTTGAGAGCGGTGCGCACGTCCTGCCACTTCTTGCCCTTGAACGCGAGCTCCGGCAGCGGCACCACGGTGTCGACGGCCACCTGCAGGGACTTCCAGCCCAGCTCCCCGGCCTGCTCGCGGGTCCCGGCGTCCACGCTGTAGAAGGCGGGGGTCCAGCCGCGCGCGTCGCAGTAGCGCGCGAACCCCGCGACGGCCTCGGCCCGCGCGTCGCGGTCGCCGAAGGGGCCGCAGGTCGTGAGCGCCACGGTCCCGCACACCCGGTAGGCGACGGCGGCGCGGCCGCAGTCGCTGAACCAGTAGTGGTTGCCGTCCCAGGTGGTCAGATACGAGAGCGTGGAGCCGCCGTACTCGGTGAGGAGCGCGCGGGCGCGCCGCGCGTCCTCGTCCGTGCCGTGCACACGGGGGCGGCGGAACGTGGCGTACAGCGTGATCAGCGTGGTGGCCCAGAACAGCAGGTCCAGCACGTGCCGCACGGCCGGCACCCCGCCGCCCGGCGGATCGGCCACGCCCAGGTCGACCGGCGGCGTGGACGAGGCGGGCAGGGCGCCGTGGAACACGCTCAGCACCAGCCGCCCCATCGAGACCTGCGGCGCGAGCGCGCTCTGCGCCACGGCGTCCACCACCGCGTACGCCAGGCAGGTCGCCACCAGGGCACCGGCGATGAGCGCTCCGGTCCTGCGGGCCGTGTGGAGGGGCATGCGCTGGACGAAGAGGCCGCGTGCGCGCACCAGGAGCGCCAGGACCAGCACGAGCACGGCGCCGAGCAGCAGGATCTGCCAGAGCAGCGCGGGCACCGCCGCTCCCCCGTGCGCACGCGGCTCGTGCGCGGTGGGCTCCGCGGGCACGGTGAGCGCCCGATACACCAGCAGCCCCAGCCAGCCCGTGAGGACGAGCCCGGTCAGGCGCCAGGCCACCCGCAGCCCGCGGCGCAGTCCCGCCGCGAGCACGAGCAGCAGCAGCGGGAAGATCAGGGCCGTCAGCGGCGCGGGCTCATGAGGCAGGTCGGCCCTGCTCAGGATGAAGTGGCAGGAATACCGGGAGTTGGCGCAGTACGCGTCGATGAGCTGGTCGTCAGGGGCGCCCCCGGCGAAGAGGCCCGCCAGGGTGTGGAACGGGCCGACCGCGTCCCTGTAGAGCGCGCCCACCGCGGGGCCGACGGCGAAGGAGCCCACCAACAGGGCCGTCAGAACGCGCCGTTCGGCCTGAGTGGCGGGCCGGGTGCGCGGCAGGGCCGCCCCCTTCCGGTGCACCACGGCCGGTACGGCGAGCAGGCCGACGGCGATCCCGCCGAGCCGCAGCACGTCCTGTACGTGGCCGACGTACAGGAAGAGGACGAGCGGCACGATGGTCACCAGGAGCCGTGCCCTGCGCTGCCACACCGCGGGGAACGCGTGCGAGGCGGCGAGGCCGACGGCCAGGGCTCCGGTGGTGGGCGCGGCGGTGTTCCACTGCGCCAGCTCCTGGAGCCAGTTGACCCCCGCGTCGGCGCCGAGCGCGATGAGCCCGGTGCCCAGCAGGGCGCCGAGGATCTGTCCTGCGACGAGCACCACGGCGGTGCGCGCCGTGCCCAGGCGGCGCTCGGCCGGCGCGAGGAGTAACAGCAGGACGAGAGCACTGCAGACGTAGTCGGCGAGGCCCGGCGCCCACAGCAGGGAGCTGAGCGGACTCCACCAGTGCCCCTGCGAGAGCGAGGGGACGCCGACGCCTATCCGGTGCAGCAGCGGCAGGGAGGGCCCGGTGAGGAGCGATCCCGTGGCGGCGCCCAGCACCCACTGCGCGAGGAGCAGGCTCAGCGTCAGCGGGGAGCGCCCGGCCGCCGCCGCTGCGGAGGCCAGGCGGTGGTGGAGCGTCCCGCGCGAGATCATGCGCCGCCGTGCGTACGCCTTCGCGGAATCGGTCTGCGATGTGTCGGAACCGGCGAGTTGTGCCATCACTTGGGCCTTCCCGGGATCAGTCCGGTGTTCTGCGCGATCCAGGGCAGTTGGACCTCCAGGGCACGGCGCCACACGTGCCAGTCGTGGCCGCCGGGCAGGGTCTCGGAGCGGACGCGCATGCCCGCCTCCCTGGCGGCCTTGCAGACCGTGCGCTGCTGCGGGCCGTAGTGGATGTCGCCGCTGCCCACGATGAAGAGCCCTCGGGTGCGGGGGAAGTTCTTGCGGGCCATCACATGCAGCGGGTTCACCTGGGCGAAGGCCGCCTCGTCGCCGCCGAACGCGGCGTTCACGGTGCGCCGGTGGCCGCCGAGCGTCGGCTCCCTCTGCCCGGAGATGTCGACGAACCGCCCGAAGGTCCCCGGGGCGTTGACGGCGAGCTGGAGCGCGCAGGTCCCGCCGAACGAATAGCCGCCGACGGCCCAGTGCGAGGGTCCGGTGGCGGTCTGGAGGTGGGTGCGGATCCAGTGCGGCACGTCCTGGGTGAGGTACGTCTGGACGTTGCCGCGCCGGGAGTTCATGCAGAGGTTGTTCACGAACGGGGAGCCGTTCGCGTCCGCTATCACGACGATCGGGGCCAGGCCGTGGTGCCGGGCGGCGAAGTCGTCCAGCGCGTTCACGATGCGCCCCGACTGCACATACGTCTTCGGCTCGCCCGGCTGGCCCGGGATCATCATGACCACCGGCAGCAGGGGGCGGGGCGAGGACTTGTAGGCGGGTGGCAGATAGACCAGGCCCGGGCTGGAGGCGTACCCGGAGCGGGTGTCGGGGAAGGAGACCTTCGTCAGGACGCCGTGCGTGGGCATGCCGGGCGAGGGGTGGAAGACCTGCGAGAGCGTCTTGCCGTGCGGCGGCCTCAGCACCGTCTCCTTGTGTCCCGCCGCCGCCTTGAGGCCCTTCGTGGGGAGCGCCCAGGGGCCTGGCATGGTCCGCAGCGTCGGGTACTGGTCGAAATACACGTTGACCTGGGAGGCGCCCAGGAGCACGACCAGCGCGGCGCCGAGCACGGCCGCCGCGCGCCCCCGCCACCGCAGCGACGGAATGCGGAAGACCGCCAGGAACAGGCCCAGTATCGCCAGGCCGATGGCCGCGTCGACCGGCCGCGGGAGCGGCTCGGGCAGCGGCCGCCACCAGTCGTCGACGGCGACGACGAGCAGCCAGGTGGCCACGATCGCGAGGACGGCCGCGGCCGGTCCCCACTGCCGCAGCCAGGTGCGGCGGCGGGACGCGCAGAGCGCCACCAGGGCGCCCGCTCCCAGCACGGTCACGATCACCGGGAAGGGCCCTGAGGTCAGGGGCCAGTCCAAGGGGCCATTCGCCAGGTAATGAAGACCTTCGGGGCCTAACCCGTCATTCATTGATGGCACGCATGGTCCTCCACAACCCCTCGTTGCTGACATGCAGGTCACATACACAGGAAGGCAGAAAAACGCATTGATTCTGCCAGATGTGTTTCACGGTTCGGTGACGGTGAGGTCTCGGGCCGGGGGCAGGAACGCATGCCTGCGGAACGCTCCTGACGCGCACGCGGTCGCGTCGGGGCCGGCTGCCCGGCTCGCCGTCGCCGGCGGTGCCCTGCACTTGTCTCGGCAGCTCTCGTCTCACCTGGTCCGGCGCGCATGAACGGGCGCCGGACGTGGCCCGAACGCCGTCGGAACGGTGCACGAGAGAACGGGGACACGGCAGAACAACGCCCGTGACCGCGACCGGGTTCCGCAACTGCCCTTCAAAAAAGGGAGGTTGCGGCGGGGCACTCCGGCGGCCGTGACCAACACCCCTTCCGCACCGCCGCTTTCCCGCCATCCTCGGACTCTCCCCAAAAGCCCCCACACCACCCGGTTCCGGCATCCCGGAGAAGAGCCGTCATCACAGGTCACACGGCACGTCTCGGCACGCAACGGGACCGCAAACGGTCATCATTCGCTCGTTCTGCCTTCAAAGTTCGACCACAACTTCCACGCCTCCCCCTCTTCATACGGGCACCGATGGTCTACATTGACCCTGCTTCACATGTTTGGACACGAGGCGACAAAACGTGATCTATAGGTCCGGCGCACGGGCAGCCAGCTGTCGTACCGGGCGCCAGACGTGGGGGTGATCGGTTCTTCGGGCCCGCGGGGGCCTCGGCTGTGGGGTGCATCCGAGGTTTCGCCGGGGGTTCCCGCACGCCTCGAGTGCCTGGCGGGACACACGGGTCCGCCGTCTGGTGGGGCGTCACACAGCGCTGCAAAAAAGGGGAGTTGTCACGCGCGGGAGGCAGGGGCCTCCCGCGGGGAAGAACGGCGCGGCGCGGGAGGCGGGGGCCTCCCGGAGGAGCGGAAGAGGGCGGGGGGCGGCGGCGCCTCCCGGGGGGAGGGAACCGTGTGGAGCGAACACGCCGAGCCCGCAGACGACCTGCGGGGGTCCGTGCAGCAGGACGACGTGGGGGAGAGAAGGCCCGCGCAGAAGGAGTTACCGGGCACGCTCATCCCCGCGCCGAGACGTGCGGCGGACCGGGTGATGGGCCGTCCGGCCACCGACTGGGAGCAGCGGTACCGCCGTACCGTGATCATCAGCGACACCGTGGCCACCGCCGTCGTGGTGGCGGCGATCGGCGGCTTCTTCGGGGTGCGGGACGCGGCCAACTGGCATGAGAAGTGGACCTTCCTCGCGTTCGGCACCGAGCTGCTGGTGCTGGGGGCGCTCGCGGTGGGCCGCTCGTGGACGCCGGCCGTGCTCGGCCAGGGCGCCGAGGAGTTCCGCCGGCTGGGGCGCGCGCTGTTCGCGGCCGCCGTGGTGCTCGCGCTCGGCGGAATCGCCCTGACCTCGCGCAACATCAAGCTCTGGATCTTCGTCGCGATCCCGGCGATCGCGCTGGTCACCATGACCGCGCGGTATCTGCTGCGCCTGTGGCTGCACAAGCAGCGGATCGAGGGCCGGTGCCTGAGGCCGGTGCTCGCCGCGGGGAGCCCGGCGACCGTGCGCGATCTGATCGCCCGTACCCGCAGGTTCCCGCACATCGGCTGGCGTGTGGAGGCGGTGTGCACGACGGACGGCCGCGGGCTCGAGGACGACCTGCTGGACGGGGTCCCCGTCGTCGGCCGGCTGACGGACGTCGCCAAGCACGTACGTCACGACGGCTACCGGGTCGTGGCGGTCACGCCGGACGCGCACTGGACACCGGACCGGCTGCAGCGGCTGGCCTGGAACCTCGAGGGCAGCGACACCGAGATGGTCGTGGCGCCCGTGCTGATGGAGGTGGCCGGTCCCCGGCTGCACGTCGACGGGGTGCTCGGGATCCCGCTGCTGCGGGTGAGCATGCCGGCCTTCACCGGGGGCCGGCGGGTGGTCAAGGAGGTCGTCGACCGGCTGGGCGCCGCGGTCCTGCTGACGCTGTTCGCGCCGCTGATGCTGCTCGTGGGGCTGACCGTGCTGCTGGACAGCCGGGGCGGGGTGTTCTACCGGCAGCGCAGGGTCGGCAAGGACGGGCGCGAGTTCACGATCTTCAAGTTCCGCACGATGGTGGCCGGGGCCGACAGGGCGCGGGCCGAGCTGGCGGAGCTGAACGAGGGCGCGGGGCTGCTGTTCAAGGTCCGCAGGGACCCGCGCGTGACCCGGGTGGGGACGGTGCTGCGCCGGTATTCGCTCGACGAGCTCCCGCAGTTGTTCAACGTGCTCGGCGGCTCGATGTCGCTGGTGGGTCCGCGACCGCCCTTACCTGAGGAGTCGGCCGCGTACGACCCGGACATCCGGCGGCGACTGCTGGTCAAGCCCGGGCTCACGGGGCTGTGGCAGATCAGCGGGCGCAGCGACCTGCCGTGGGAGGAGGCGGTCCGCCTCGACCTGCGGTACGTGGAGGACTGGTCGCTCGCGCTGGACACGGTGATCTTGTGGAAGACGCTGCGCGCGGTGCTCCAGGGGCAGGGGGCGTACTGATGCGCGGGGAGCGCGGTCAGGGGCGCGCACGCACGGCGGATGTGCGGAAGGGCGGCACACGGACGGCCGGTGCGCGGAAGGCGGGTGCGCGGAAGGGCGGCGCACCGACGGCCCGCGCACACCGGGCCGTTGCACGGACGGCGGGCCACGAGGGCCTGCCCGGAGGGGGGATCGGATCATGAGGATCAGTGTCTTAGGGCTCGGCTACGTGGGCTGCGTGTCGGCCGCGTGCCTGGCCGGACAGGGGCACGAGGTCATCGGGGTGGACGTGAACCAGGTCAAGGTCGACCTGGTCAACGACGGCAAGGCCCCGGTGGTCGAGGAGCGCATCGGCGAGCTGACCGCCGACGTCGTACGCAGCGGTGCCCTGCGCGCCACCGTCGACGTGCGCGAGGCCATCCTGGGCAGCGACGTGTCGCTCATCTGCGTCGGCACGCCGTCGGAGCCCAACGGGAGCCTGTGCACCGCCTACTTGGAGCGCGTCACCGAGCAGATCGGCGCCGCGCTGGCCGAGCGCAAGGGGCGGGGCGGCACGCGGCACACGGTCGTCTTCCGCAGCACCATGCTGCCCGGCACCTGCCTCAACCTGCTGGTGCCGATCCTGGAGAAGGCCGTCGGCGGCACGGCGGGGGTGGACTTCGGCGTCGCGGTGAACCCGGAGTTCCTGCGCGAGGGCACGAGCGTCAAGGACTTCTTCGACCCGCCCAAGACCGTCATCGGCGAACTCGACCCGGCCAGCGGCGACATGGTGGCCGCGCTCTACGAGGGGCTGCCGGGCGAGGTGTTCCGGGTGCAGGTCCCGGTGGCCGAGGCGATCAAGTACGCGGACAACTCCTTCCACGGGCTCAAGATCGGCTTCGCGAACGAGCTGGGCGCGGTGTGCCAGGCGCTCGGGGTGGACTCGCACCAGGTCATGGACGTGTTCCTGGCCGACCGCAAGCTGAACGTCAGCCCCGCCTACCTGCGCCCCGGCTTCGCCTTCGGCGGCTCCTGCCTGCCCAAGGACCTGCGCAGCCTGGTCCACGTGGCGCAGCGCGCCGACGTCTCGGTGCCGATCCTCTCCCACGTGCTGGCCTCCAACGCCGACCACCTCCAGCGCGCGGTGGACCTGGTGGAGCGGACCGGAAAGCGCCGGGTCGGCATGTTCGGGCTGTCCTTCAAGCCCGGCACCGACGACCTGCGCGAGAGCCCGCTGGTCGAGCTGGCCGAGCGGCTCTACGGCAAGGGCTACGACCTGAAGATCTACGACGCCAACGTGAGCCTGTCCCGGCTGATGGGCGCGAACCGGGAGTACATCGAGACCCGGCTGCCGCACATCGCCCAGCTCCTCGTGGACTCGGCCGAGGAGGTGCGCGAGCACGCCGAGGTGTGCCTGGTCGGGACCAAGGACCCGGCCGTGCTGTCGGCGCTGCCCGAGGGCGGCACCCCCGAAGGGCCGGTGCTCGTCGACCTCGTCCGCCTCCCCGACGCCGAGAAGCGCCGGGCCGAACCGGGGTACATGGGCCTTGCTTGGTGACACGGCGTCAGGCGACGCGGCGCCCGGCGGCACGAACGGGCGCGACGGTAGGGGACGGCGCGCGCTGATCCTGGTGGAGAACCTCTCGGTGCCCTTCGACCGGCGCGTGTGGCAGGAGTGCACGACCCTGCGCGAAGCCGGCTGGGAGGTGCACGTCATCTGCCCCCGCGGCGAGAAGCGGGACACCGAGGCGGAGGCGGTGATCGACGGTGTCCGCATCCACCGCTACCCGCTGCGCGCGGCCACCGGGGGCCCGGCCGGCTACCTCAAGGAATACGGGACCGCGCTGTGGCACACGCTCCGGCTGGCCCGCAAGGTCGGCCCGGTCGACGTGGTCCACGCGTGCAACCCGCCGGACCTGCTGTTCCTGCCCGCGCTGTGGCTCAAGCGGCACGGGGCGCGCTTCGTGTTCGACCAGCACGACCTCGTACCCGAGCTGTATCTCTCGCGGTTCGACCGCGGCGAGGACCTGCTCTACCGGGGCGTGTGCGCGCTGGAGCGGCGTACGTACAAGGCGGCGGACGTCGTGCTGGCCACGAACGAGAGCTACAAGGACGTCGCGGTGCGCCGCGGCGGGAAGCGGCGCGAGGACGTGTTCGTGGTGCGCAGCGCGCCCGACATCGACCGGTTCCAGCCGGTGCCGCCCGAGCCGGAGTTGAAGCGCGGCAAGCCCCATCTGCTGTGCTACCTGGGCGTGATGGGGCCGCAGGACGGCGTGGACTACGCGCTGCGCGCCCTCGCGAAGCTGCGCGACGAGGTCGGCCGCACGGACTGGCACGCGGTGTTCGTCGGCGCGGGCGACGCCTTCGACGCGATGGTGGAGCTGTCGCGGGAGCTCGGGCTCTCCGAGCAGGTGCAGTTCACCGGGCGCGTCCCGGACGCTGAGCTGGTGCGCTACCTGTCCAGCGCCGACGTGTGCCTCTCCCCCGACCCGCGCAATCCGCTCAACGACGTGTCGACCATGAACAAGGTCCTGGAGTACATGGTCATGGGCCGGCCGATCGTCTCCTTCGAGCTCAAGGAGGCGCGCGTCTCCGCGGGTGAGGCCGCCGTGTACGCGCCCGCCAACGACGAGGCCGCGTTCGCGCGGAACATCGCGCTGCTGCTGGACGACCCGGAGCAGCGGGAGCGCATGGGCAAGACCGGGCGGGAGCGGATCAGCGGGCAGCTCTCCTGGCGCAACTCCCAGCGCGCGCTGCTCGACGCGTACGACGCCGCCTGCCGCGGCCGCGCTCCGGTGTCCTCGCGCTCCCGGCGCGGGACGGGCATGTCAGGGAAGAAGGCGCGTCGTTGAGTGAAGAAGCGATACGCCTGGTCACGATCGGGCGGATCTTCCGCCGGCGATGGCGGCTGCTCGTCGCCGCCGCCGTGGCGGGCGCGCTCGTCGGCTTGGGCGCCTCGCTGGTGTTCCCGCCGCGCTACACCGCCTCGGCCTCCGTACTGCTGGCCGGGCAGTGGGAGGAGCGCGAGCTGCTGACGCAGGCGGAGATCGCGGCCAGTTCGGCGGTGGTCGACCGCGCGGCCACCACGCTCGGCCGCAAGGGCGCCGACCTGGACGGACGGGTGAGCGCCGAGGCCGCTGACGGGAACATCATCAAGATCTCCGGCACGGGCGACAGCCCGCGGCAGGCGCAGCGGCTGGCCGACCAAGTGGCCCAGCAGTACGTCGCGTTCGCCAAGCGCATCGCGGGGGACGGCTCGGCACCGGAGGCGGCGGCCGAGCCCGAGGCGCTGCGCAAGAAGGTCGAGCAGACCGACCGCCGCATCACCGAGCTGGCCGACTCCGCCGATCCCGGCAAGACCGTGGAGGGCGTGCAGGCGCGCACCGAGCTGGAGAAGCTGCGCACCTCGCTGCAGGACGCCATGAAGAAGCTGGACGAGGCCGACCCGGTGGCCGACAAGTCGAACATGGTCGTCATGGGCCCCGCCGCCCTGCCGACCGGTGAAGCACCGCCGACGCGGGCGCAGTTCATCGTCGTGGGGGCGTTCCTCTTCTTCCTGTGCGCGGTCGTCGGGCACCTCACCGCCGCGCGGATGAGCCGCCGCCTGCGCAGCGAGCCGGAGATCGCCGCGGCCCTCGGCTCCTCGCTGCTGGGCACGGTCGATGTGCCCGGCGAGGTGCCCGCGCGCCGGGCGCAGGAGCGGGGCCCGCGCGCCTCGGCCCGGCGCCTGCTGGGGGCCGACGCGCCGTGGGACGTGCCCGCGCCCCGTACCTCGGGCGACGAGGCCAGCAGGCGCGTGCGCTACCAGCGGGTGTGCGCGCGCCTGCGCGAGACGCTGCCCGCGCCGCGGCGGCTGCTGGTCGTCGTGCCGGACGGCGACGAGATCGCCCGCCGCGCCGCGGGACGGCTGGTCGCCGAGGCGGCGAGCGATCCGCTCCTGCGGGTGGTGCCGGTCTCGGTGGAGCGGCCGATGGTCCCGGACCGCGGCGCCGAGTCCGGCGCGCTGGCCGTGCTCAGCGCGGGCGCCTGGACGGCCGGCGAGCTGGCCGGCATCGCCGAGGCGTGCGCCGAGGGCCGGCACGAGGTCGTCGGCATCGTCCTCGCCGACCCGGTACGCGGCCGTACGGAGGCGGCGCCCGGACAGTCACGGGACGACGACACGCTGGCGCTCGCGGTGCGCGGCCACACGACGGGAGGTCAGTCGTGACGACGAGCACGGCAACCGAGCCGGCGGGCGCCGCTCCCCTGCTGAACCTGCAGGCGCTGGTGGCCGCGGTGCGCAGGCGCCGCCGCCTGTGGTGCGCCCTGGCGGCCGCGGGGCTGCTGGCCGGCGCGGCGTTCGCTGTCCTGCGTCCGCCGCCGCCGAGCGCGGTGACCAAGGTGCTGGTCGCCCACGAGGAGGACCAGGCGAACGACACCGGCACGCTGATCCGTACGGATGTCGAGCTGCTGGGCACCACGCGGATCGCCAACGAGGCCCTGCGGGCCCTCAAGTCCCCGGAGAAACCCGAGGACTTCATGCAGGAGTACCGGGGCACCGGCGTGACGAACAACCTGCTGCAGATCGATGTGACGGGTGACAACGACAGGGACGCGGTGGCCCGGGCCGAGGCGCTGGCCACCACGTTCGTCGCGAACCACGTGCGGCGGATGCGGGAGGCCGCGAAGGCCGAGTCCAAGGCCCTGCTGGAGCAGCGCGACCGCATGCGCGAGGAGCTCGACGAGGTCAACAGGACGATCGGCGGACGCTCGCCGGAGAGCAGCAAGAAGGAGCCGGCGAGCACCGAGTCGCTGTTCGCGCGCAGGGCCGAACTCAACTCGCGCATCGCGGACTTCGACCAGCGCGCCGAGGAGGCGCGGGTCGGCACGCCGCGGATCGTCGCGGGCACGCAGATCGTGGACGCCCCGCGCGCGGTGCGGCAGTCCCTGGTCAAGGCCGTCGTCACGGACGCCGGGCTGGGCGGCGTGCTCGGGCTCGTCCTCGGGCTGGTGCTGGCCGCTGTCGGCTCGGTGGTGGCGGACCGTCCGGTGCTGCGCCGGGACATCGCGGCGCACCTGGGTGCCTCGGTCATCACCGAACTGCCCTCCAGGCCGCGCCTGTTGAGCAGGCTCCGGCAGGGCAAGCGCGCCGGGGCCGCGCGCGAGCGGCTCACCGCGACGCTGGCCCGCACCGTGCGCGGCTCGGCCGAGCCGGTGTCGCTGCTGGAGCTGGGCTGCGCGCGGGACACGGGCGTGATCGCGCTGGACGTCGCCAGGGCGCTGGCGGCCGAGGGGCCGACGGTCCTCGTCGACGGCCTGCCGGGGGCCCAACTCTCCGAGCTGCGCAGGCAGTCCGGGGACCCGGAGATCGTCGGCGGCGAGCGCGCCGGCTCGGTGCCGCACCAGACGCGCGGGCTCGGCGTCGGCTCGGTCGCGCCCGGCACCGCGTGGACCGACCTCAGGTTCCTCGGCGGACGGACCGTCCTCGTCGTACGGGCGGGGCACGGCAGCGCCGCATGGCTGCACACCGTGGCGCGGCAGCTCGCCGACCTGCGCATTCCGGTGATCGGCGTGGTGCTGCTCGACCCCGATCCGCGCGATCGGACCGACGGCACCCTGTGGAACGGGCTGCACACCGCGCTGCGCGGCCACCAAGAACCGCTCGAGCGGCAGTACGGGAGGGACGGGACGCGCACGGAGCGGCGGGCGAGGCACGCCGCGCGGGTCCCGGACAGCGATCAGGAGGCGCGGTAAGGCATGTGTGGCATCGCAGGCACGTACGGATGGCCGGAGGGCAAGGCCGTCACCGACCGGCTCACCGGTCTCCTCACCCACCGGGGCCCCGACGGCTCGGGCCGCTACAGCCACGCCGCCGGGGACGGCGAAGTGCACCTGGGGCACCGCAGGCTGTCCATCATCGACCTGTCGGAGACCGGCGCTCAGCCGATGGTCTCGGGCGGACTCGCGCTGACCTACAACGGCGAGCTCTACAACGCGCCCGAGCTGCGCGCCGAGCTGGCCGCGGCGGGCGTGCGCTTCCGCGGGACCTCCGACACCGAGGTGCTGCTGGAGGCCTGGCGCCGGTGGGGCACGGACTGCCTGCCCCGGCTGCGCGGCATGTTCGCGTTCGGGGTCTTCGACGAGCGCACCGGTGACCTGGTGCTGGCGCGCGACCAGTTGGGCATCAAGCCGCTGTTCCTGCTGCGGCGCGACGGGGGTCTGGTGTTCGCCTCCGAGCTCAAGGCGCTGGCCGCCGTCACCTCGCTGGAGCCGGACCCCGCGGCGCTGGTGGCCTCGCTGCTCTACTACTGGGTGCCGGACTCGCGCTGCGCATACCGCGAGGCGGAGAAGCTGCCGCCGGGGAGCTGGGCGCGGTTCCGCGCCGACGGGAGCGTGCAGCGCGGCCGCTACTGGAACCTCAAGGACATCGCCGCCGAGGGCCAGGAGCGTGCGCGCTCCGGGGAGCGGCCGGACCTGGCCGCCGTGATCGAGGAGTCGACGCGGCGCCACATGCTCGCCGACGTGCCGGTGGCGACCTTCCTCTCCGGCGGCCTCGACTCCAGCTATCTGACCGCGCTGGCGGCCCGGCACCAGCCAGGGATCTCCGCCTACACGATCGGGTTCCGCGCCGAGGACGCCAAGTTCGAGGCGATGCCGGACGACCTGCGCTACGCACGGCAGGTGGCCCGGCGGTACGGGGTCGACCTGCGGGAGATCGAGATCGCCCCCAACGTGCTGGACCTGCTGCCGCAGATGACCTACAGCCTGGACGAGCCGATCGGCGACCCCGCGGCGATCAACACCTTCCTGATCTGCTCGGCGGCCCGCGAGGCCGGGGTGAAGGTGATGCTCTCCGGGATGGGCGCCGACGAGCTGTTCGCCGGCTACCGCAAGCACCTGGCCAACCTGATCGCGCTGCGCTACCAGCGCGTTCCGCGCCCCGTGCGGCACGGCCTGTCGGCGGCCGTGGACAGGCTGCCGGTCGCCTCGGCGCGCCGCGGGTACCGCTCGGTGCGCTTCGCCAAGCGGTTCCTCTCCTTCGCGGATCTGCCGGAGGAGACCGCCTTCCGGCGCAGCTACACCATGTACGACAGGAACGAGCTGCTGGCGCTGATCGACCCCGATCTGGCGGGGACGGTCGACGACGTGCTGGGCGAGCACGCGGACGTCTACGAGGACAACGCGCTCGACGACTTCGTCAACCGCATGTGCCTCGGCGACGCGCGGATGTTCCTGCCGGGCCTCAACCTCGCCTACACCGACCGCTCCAGCATGGCCGCCTCGACCGAGGTGCGGGTGCCATACGTGGACGTCGAGGTGGTCAAGGCGGCGTTCGCGGTGCCGGGCGACCGCAAGATCGTGGGCCGGCAGGGCAAGGCGGTGCTCAAGGAGGCGGCCACCTCGGTGCTGCCGAAGGAGATCGTGTACCGGCCCAAGGGCCTGTTCAGCGCCCCGCTGCGGGCCTGGATGAGCCGGGACCTGGCGCCGCTGGTGCGCGAGGTGGTGCACGACGGCGTGCTGGTCAACTCCGGGTTCCTGCGCCGCGACGCGCTGGCGCGGCTGGTGACCGAGGACGCCGCGGGGCAGCGGGACTACTCCAAGCACCTGTGGCACGTGCTGACCCTCGAGTACTGGTACCGCGGCGCGACCTCCGGGTCCGGCCAGAACTCCCCATTCACGGCGTGACCGACGGGCCCGCAGAGCGACAGGCACGGGCCGACAGGCACGGGCCGACGGGCACAGAGACCAAGGCGCACAGAGACCAACGGGCACAGAGACAAGAGGACTTCGCGTGAAGCAGGTAGTGCAGAACTACAAGAGCGGCGAACTGGCGCTGCTCGACGTGCCGGTGCCGGGGTGCAAGCCGGAGGGTGTGCTGGTCAGGAGCGCGTACTCGCTGATCTCCACGGGCACCGAGCTGATGAAGGTGTCCGAGGCGGGCATGTCGATGGTGGGCAAGGCCCGTTCGCGGCCCGACCAGGTCGCCAAGGTCATGCAGAGCGTGGCCACCAACGGGGTGCCCGCCACCTACCGCAAGGTGATGGGCAAGCTCGACTCCTACACGCCGCTGGGCTATTCGCTGTGCGGGGTGGTCGAGCAGGTCGGCGCCGGGATCGACGATGTGAAGGTCGGCGACCTGGTGGCCTGCGCGGGCAACGAGCACGCGCTGCACGCCGAGCTCAACTGGGTGCCGAAGAACCTCTACGCCCCGGTGCCCGAGGGTCTCGCGCCGCGGCACGCCGCCTTCGGCACCGTCGGCTCGATCGCGATGCAGGGCGTGCGCCGCGGCGAGCCCCAGCTCGGCGAGGTGGCGCTGGTCATCGGCCTCGGCCTGATCGGGCAGCTCGTGGTGCAGCTCCTGACCGCCTCGGGCGTGCGCGTCGTGGGCGCCGACCCGGACCCGGCGCGCTGCGAACTGGCCGAGCGGCTGGGCGCGGTGGCCTGCGGCGACCCGGCGTCCGCCGCCGTGGAGTCGGCCGTCGCCGAGCTCACCGGCGGGCACGGCGTGGACCAGACGTACCTCTCGGCCGGCGGCGGCAGCAACCAGCCCGTCGAGCTGGCCGCCAAGCTCAGCCGGGACCGCGGCCGCGTCGTCGACATCGGCAAGTGCCGCCTCGACCTGCCCTGGAACGCCTACTACGAGAAGGAGCTGGACGTCCGCTTCTCCCGCTCCTACGGCCCGGGTCGCTACGACCCCGAGTACGAGCTGGAGGGGCGGGACTACCCCATCGGGTACGTGCGCTGGACCGAGCGCCGCAACCTCGCGTGCTTCCTGGACCTCGTGGCGCGCGGCCGCGTCGACGTGGAGCCTCTCATCTCGCACATCGCCGACTTCGAGAACGCGGTGGAGACCTACCAGAGCCTCAAGGACGGCGAACTCAAGGCCGTCGCCGTGCTGTTCAGGTATCCCGAGCAGGCCGGGGACGCCACCGAGGCCAAGGCCCCCGAGGTCGCCGTTCCCGCGGTGAAGCGGGGCGGCGGCGTGTCCGCTGCGCCCCGGTACGCCCGGAAGCCGGTGCGGGTGGCCTTCATCGGCGCGGGCAACTACGCGACCTCGATGCTCCTGCCGCACCTGGCGGAGCGCGACGGCGTCGACCTGTCCACGGTCGTGACCACCACGGCGCTGTCCGGCGTCAACGCCAAGCGGAAGTTCGGCTTCACCGAGGCGACCACCGACCTCGACGCGGTGCTCGGCGACACGTCGATCGACGCGGTGTTCGTGGTCACCCGGCACAGCTCGCACGCCGAACTCACCCAGCGGGCGCTGCTCGCGGGCAAGGCCGTGTTCGTGGAGAAGCCGCTGGCGCTCACCGAGGACGAGCTCTCCTGCGTGCTGGCCGCGGTGGAGGAGTCGGGCAACGACCGGCTCCAGGTGGGCTTCAACCGCCGCTTCGCCCCGCTGCTCCAGGAGGCCAGGAAGCGCTTCGGCGCGCGCACGGGGCCGGCCAGCCTCCGCTATCTCGTCAACGCGGGCCGCCTGGAGCACGGGAGCTGGTACCTCCAGCAGGGCACCGAGGGCTCGCGGTTCGCCGGCGAGGGCGGCCACTTCATCGACACCGCGAGCTGGCTCCTGGGGGCCGACCCGGTCTCGGTCTACACCGTGGCCGCGCCCGGCAACGAGGACCTCCAGGTCGTGCTGCGCTACCCCGACGGGTCCACCGCCACCATCAGCTATGTCACCACCGGTGCGCCCGGCTTCCCCAAGGAGACGCTGGACCTCGTCGCCGACGGCAAGGTGCTGCGGCTCGACGACTTCGTACGCGCCTCGGTGTACTCCGACGGCTCGGCCGGCCGCAAGCAGTGGGTCAGTTCGCGGCTGCCCAAGGCCAGGGACAAGGGCCAGAACGCCGAGCTGGCCGCGTTCATCAAGGCCGTGCGCAGCGGCGGTCCTATGCCCGTGCCGCTGGAGTCGCTGGCTGCCACCACGGCGGCCACCCTGGCCGTGCAGTCGGGCCTGGCAAGCGGCGCGCCCGTGACCCTGGCGAGGGCGCAGTGAGCATGAGCGCGGGCTGGTACCTGCGGCGCCTCTCGCGCATGGCGCCGCGGGAGGCCGCGGGCCGGGCGGGCGACGCGGTGCGCAGGCGCCGGTGGCGTTCGGCGCGCCCCGAGTGCCCGCGGGTGACGGGCGCCCGCTTCACCGCCGTGCTGCCCGCAGGAACGCTCGGCGCGGTGCCGCCGGACGGGGCGAAACGTCTCCTCGCCGAGGCGGAACGGCTGATGGAGGGCCGCGCCGAGTTCTTCGGCGTGGAGCGCGCGGACCTGGTGGAGCCGGACTGGTGGTACGACCCGAAGACCGGGCGCCGTGCGCCCTGGGGCTACGCCTTCGACGTGCCGTACCGCGACGAGGAGCTGTCGGGGGACATCAAGCAGATCTGGGAGCCGTCCCGGCACCAGTACCTGACCGTGCTCGCCGCCGCCTACGCGGTCTCGGGCGACGAGCGGTACGCGGAGCGGGTGGCCGCGCACCTGCGCTCGTGGTGGGCGGCCAACCCGCCGCTGCGCGGGGTGCACTGGATCAGCGGCATCGAGCTGGGCATCCGGCTGCTGTCGTGGGTGTGGGTGCGCCGGCTGCTCGACGGCTGGGCGGGCGCGCCCGCGCTGTTCGAGGACAACCCCGTGGCGCTGCACCAGATCTGGCACCACCAGCGCTGGCTCGCCGCGTTCCCCAGCCGGGGGTCCTCGGCGAACAACCACGTGATCGCCGAGGCGGCCGGGCAGTGCGCCGCGGCCTGCGCCTTCGGCTGGTTCCCCGAGTCCGTACGGTGGCGGGAGGACGCCCTCGTCCTGCTGGACCGCCACCTGCGCGCCAACACCTTCCTCTCGGGGCTCAACCGCGAGCTGGCCACCGAGTACCACGGCCTGGTGCTGGAGCTCGGCCTGGCCGCGCTGGCCGAGGCGGACGCCGCCGGCGTGCCGGTCCCCGCGACCGTCCGGCTGGTGCTGCTGCGGATGACCGACGCGCTGGCCGCGATCGTGGACGAGCGGTTGCGTCCGCCGCGCCAGGGCGACGCGGACGACGGCCACGGGCTGGTCGTGGACGGCGCGGAGGACGCGGACGGCGCGGAAGGCGGCCGCTGGGCCTCGCTGCTGGCCACCGGGGACGCGGTGTTCGGCCGTCTCGCCTGGTGGCCGGAGGTGACCGGCACGGATGTACGCACTCCGCTGCTGGCCTCGCTCATCAAGCCCGCCTCGCCTGAGATGGCACGCCCCGCGAGCCGCCCCGCCCACTTCGCCGACGCGGGCATGACGCTCCTGCGCGGCCCGGGGAACGCGGACGGGACGGGCGAGATCTGGTGCCGCTGCGACGGCGGGCCGCACGGCTTCCTGTCCATCGCCGCGCACGCCCACGCGGACGCGCTCTCCGTCGAGGTACGGCACGACGGGGTCGATGTGCTGGCCGACCCGGGCACGTACTGCTACCACGGGCAGCCCGAGTGGCGGCGGTACTTCCGCTCGACCCTCGGCCACAACACCCTGGAGCTGGACGGCGCGGACCAGTCCGTCTCCGGCGGTCCCTTCCTGTGGACCCGGCACGCGCACAGCACCGTCCTGGTCGCCGACGCGTCCCGCGCGGACGCGCCCCGCTGGACCGCCGAGCACGACGGCTACCAGTCCGTACACCGCCGTACGGTCGAACTGGCCACCGCAGACCGTGAGTTGAGGATCACCGACGAGGTGCGCGGCGGTCCGCGGCGCGCCGTGCGCCTGGCCTTCCACCTCGGCCCGGCGGTCACGGCGGAACTGGCGGGAAATCGCGCGCGGCTCACCTGGACCCGTGACGGCGAGGACCGCTCCGCCGTGCTCGACCTGCCGGGCGAGCTGAGCTGGCGGGCGCACCGCGGCGAGACCGCTCCCCCGCTGGGCTGGTACTCCCCCGGCTTCGGGCGCAGGGAGCCCGCCACCACGCTGATCGGCACCGGATACGCCGACGTCGCGACGGGGTTCAGCACCGTGCTCAGGTTCCGCGGCTAGGAAGGACGTTGGGGATGAAGTGGCGGAACTGGGCGTTGCCGGCGGCCGCGCTGGCCCTGCTGGCGACCGGGTGCGTGAGCACGCCCGACGCGCCGGCGGAGTCGCGGCGGCCCTCCGCGTCCGTGTCGGGACCCGTGGCCCGCGTGTGCGCCAAGCCGGCCGCCGGACCCGCGAAGGCGCCTGCCGGCGCGGTGACGGTCGACCCCGCGAAGGCCGGCGACCTGGCGGCGAAGACCAAGGGCAGCCCCGCGCACACCACGTTCTGGCTGCGCCCCGGCAGGCACAGGCTCGACGCCGACCGCTTCGCGCAGGTCGTCCCCAAGGAGGGCGACCGCTATCTCGGCGCGCCCGGCGCCGTGCTCGACGGCGGCGGGCGGAACCAGTACGCGTTCAGCGGGCCCGCGCGCGATGTCACCCTCCGCTACCTGACCGTGCAGGGGTTCGTGGCGCCACAGGACGAGGGCGTGGTCAACCACGACTCGGCCGACGGCTGGGTGATCGAGCACTCGACGATCCAGAAGAACTCGGGCGCGGGGCTGATGGCCGGCACCGGCCAGAAGGTGCGCGCCAACTGCCTCCGCGACAACGGGCAGTACGGCATGAACGCCTACAAGGCCGGTGCGCCGCTGCGCGGCCTGGTGGTCGAGGGCAACGAGATCACCGGCAACAACACCGGCGACTGGGAGAAGAAGAAGCCGGGCTGCGGGTGCACGGGAGGGGTCAAGTTCTGGTCGGTCGACGGCGCCGACGTACGCGGGAACTGGGTGCACGACAACCGCGGGACCGGGCTGTGGGCGGACACCAACAACAACGACTTCCGCATCGAGAGCAACGTGCTGGAGGCCAACGACGGTGCCGCGCTGATCTACGAGACCAGCTACAACGCGGTGATCAGGAAGAACACGATCCGGCGCAACAACTGGGTGGAGGGCCGCAGATACGCCGACCGCGGCGACCCCTTCCCGCTCGCGACCGTCTACCTCTCCGAGTCGGGCGGCGAGCCGCGGATCAGGGCCAGGACCCGCAAGATCGAGGTCTACCGCAACGTGCTGGAGAACAACTGGTCCGGGATCACCCTGTGGGAGAACGCCGACCGTTTCTGCAACAGCCCGGCCAACACCTCCTCGGGCGACTGCACCCTGCTGGTGAAGAAGACCGACCGCTGCACGAAGCGGACGATCACCAAGGCGCCGCTGTACGCCGACTGCCGGTGGAAGACCCAGCGCGTGGACATCCACGACAACCGCTTCGTGCTGGACACCTCCGTCGTGGACTGCACCGAGAAGTGCGACCGCATGGCGGTGCTGGCCAACTACGGCACCTACCCGGACTGGTCCCCGTACAAGGGCGAGCGGGTGGCCGAGGCGATCACCCGCAGGCAGCACAACCGCTGGCACGACAACACCTACCGCGGCCCGTGGAAGTTCGTCGCGCACGACCCGAGCAAGGTCCTCGACTTCACCCAGTGGCAGAGCGCGCCGTACGGGCAGGACGCGGGCAGCACCTTCCTGCCGCAGGACGGTGGTTGAGATGAGTGCGCACGCGCGGAACACCCAGGAGACGGCGGTCCCGGACACGGAGGGCCGGGTCGCGGAGGGCCCGGTCACGGAGGCGCCGGAGAAGGCGCCGAAGGGCGTCGGGATCGCCTGGGGGCTGCTGATCCTCAACACGCTCGGCTCGGCCGGCGCCGAGACGGTCATCCCGCTCCCCCGCTCCCTCATCCAGCTCGTCACCATGGGCGCGCTGGTCACCGCCTTCGCGCTGGCGCTGCTGGCCAACCTGCGGCTGCGCTTCCGCGCCAGCGCCTATCTGCTCCTGCTCACCCTGCTGCTGGTCCCGAGCCTGATCTCCAGCCTGCAACTGGAGTCCGGCTTCGGCGCGCTGTTCCGCTGCACCAGGTTCGCGCTCTTCGTCGGCACGCTGTGGCTGCTCAGCCGCTGGTGGGACGGCGGCACGGCGTTCGTGCGGCACCACATCCGGATGTACTTCGCCGTGCTCGGCTCCGTCGCCGCCGGCGCGGTCGTCTCGCCGGGCGCCGCCATGCCCGAGCTGTACGGAGGCCGGCTGGTCGGCGCGCTGTGGCCGCTCACGCCGCCGCAGATCGGGCAGTACTCCGCGGTGATCATCGGGCTCACCGTGCTGCTCCTGCTCGGCCGCCGTACGGACAGGGCGAGCGCGGCGTTCGTCATCGTGCCCTCGGCCGTCCTGCTCGCGCTCACCCACACCAGGACGGCCACGCTCGGCCTGATCGTGGGGCTGCTGCTGGCGATCGGCTCGCTGCTGCTGACCAGCGCCGCGGCGCGCCGGTTCTTCACCTGGACCGTGGTGTGCGCGGTGGTGGCGGCGGTGGGGTTCGCCTCGGCGCTGCAGACGTGGTTCCTGCGCGGGCAGAGCGAGGAGAACCTGACGAGCCTCACGGGGCGGGCCAAGGTGTGGGACGCGCTGCTGGCGGCGCCGCGCTCAACCGTGGAGTACCTGTTCGGCGTGGGCCTGGGCGACAAGTCCTTCGGCGGGCTGCCGATCGACAACAGCTGGCTGGCCGTCTACAACGAACAGGGCCTGACCGGCGTCGCGCTGGTGGCCGCGATCATCCTGGTGCTGGGCGGCGTCGCCCTGCTGCGGCCTCCGTCGTTGAACAGGGCCTGCGCGATCTTCCTGATCAGCTACTGCGCGATCGCCTCGTACACCGAGGCGGGCCTCGGCGACGCCTCGCCCTATCTGCTCCATCTGGCCCTGGCCGCCTCGCTGTTGGTGGCGCCCGCGGCCCCCGGTCTTGCGGAGCCCGGCCCAGCGGCGCCCGGCCTTCAGGAGCCCGGCCCCGCGGCGCCCGCGGCCCCGCGCCGGCATGTCCCGCTGCCCCATGTCCCGCGCTGGGCCAGGAACTCGGAGGTGACCTGAGCATGCACGTCCTCGTGGTGCACAACCGCTACGCCTCGGCGCAGCCGAGCGGCGAGAACAACGTCGTCGACCAGGAGGTGGCCCTGCTGCGCGGGGCCGGGCACCGGGTCGGGGTGTTCGAGCGGCGCAGCGACGACATCCACACGCGCTCGCTGCCCGGCAAGGCGGCCGTGCCGCTGCTGGTGCCGTGGAACCCGGGCGTGCGCAGGGAGTTGGCCGCGCGGCTCCGCGCCGAGCGCCCCGACGTCGTGCACGTCCACAACGTCTTCCCGCTGCTGTCGCCCGCGGTGCTGGCGGCCTGCGCCGACGCAGGTGTGCCCGCCGTGGCCACGCTGCACAACTACACCCAGATCTGCCCGCCCGGCACCCTGCAGCGGGACGGAAAGCCGTGCACCGAGTGCGTCGGGACCTCCGTGCCGCTGCCCGCCGTGCGGCACGGCTGCTACCGCAACTCGCGGCTGGCGACCGTGCCGCTCGCGGTCAGCGCGCGGGTCAACCGGCGGCGCTGGTGGACGGGTGTGGAGCGGTTCTTCTGCATCTCCGCCGCGCAGCGCGCCGAGCTGGTGCGGGGCGGCATGCCGGCCGAACGGCTCGTGGTGAAGCACAACTTCGTACCGGAGCCGGAGACGTGCCGCTCGGGCGAGGGCGAGCACGTGCTCTACCTCGGGCGCCTGGCGGAGGCCAAGGGCCTGCGGCTGCTCATGACCGCGTGGGACGCACTCGCCGCCGAGGGCGGCGTGGGCGTACCGCTCGTGATCGCCGGAGCGGGCCCGCTGGAGCGGGAGGTCTCGGCCTGGGCGGCGGGCCGCGAGGACGTGCGGTACGTCGGCCTCTACGACCCGGCGCAGTGCCGGGAGGCCATCGCGCGCTCGGTCGCGGTGGTGGCCCCCTCGACGTGGCTGGAGGCGTTCGGGCTGGTGGCCGTGGAGGCGATGGCGGCCGGGGTCCCGGCCGTCGCCGCAGGTCACGGCGCGTTCACCGAGCTCGTCGAGGACGGCGTGACGGGGCTGCTCCACCGCCCGGGCGACGCCGCCTCGCTGGCGTCCTGCGTACGCGGGATCGCGGCCGAACCGGGCCGCAACAAGGAGATGGGCCAGGCGGCACGGCTCAGGTACGAGCGGGGCTTCAGCCCGGCCGTCGGCCTGGAGCGCCTGGTGGAGGGGTACCGCACCGCGATCGCGGGTCGGTCGGCCGGCGGCGGAGGACCGTCGCCGGCAGGAAACGGGAACACAGGCCCGCGGCGGGGGGACCGCGCGGGCAGGGATGGGGAAAGATCATGACAGAGTGCCGACTCTGCGGCTCGGCGGCGATGGAGAGCGTCGTCGACCTGGGGGCGACCCCGCCGTGCGAGAGCTTTCTCGCCGAGGACGAGCTGGAGAAGCCCGAGCCCGGGTACGCGCTGCACCTGCGGGTGTGCACCGACTGCTGGCTCGCGCAGATCCCGCCGCTGATCACGCCGGAGGACACCTTCAGCGAGTACGCGTACTTCTCCTCCTTCTCGACCTCCTGGGTGGAGCACGCGCGCACGTACGTGGCCGAGGCGGCCGAGCGGGTGGGGCTCGGCGACGACTCCTTCGTGGTCGAGGTCGCCAGCAACGACGGCTACCTGCTCAAGCACGTCGTGGAGCGCGGCGTCCGCTGCCTGGGCATCGAGCCCTCGGTCAACGTCGGCGCGGCCGCGCGTGAGGCGGGCGTGCCCACGGTCACGGAGTTCCTGTCACCGGAGACCGGCGCGGCCGTCCGCGAGGAGCACGGCCCGGCCGACCTGGTCGCGGCCAACAACGTGTACGCGCACATCCCCGACGTGGTCGGCTTCACCAAGGGGCTGCGCGCCCTGGTCGCCGATGACGGCTGGGTCTCCATCGAGGTGCAGCACCTGCTGACCCTGATCGAGAAGAACCAGTACGACACGATCTACCACGAGCACTTCCAGTACTACACGGTCGCCTCCGCGATCCGTGCGCTGGCCAGCGGCGGACTCGCGCTGGTCGACGTCGAGCTGCTGCCCACGCACGGCGGATCGATCCGGCTGTGGGCCCGCCCGACGGAGGTGGCGGGCGAGCCGTCCCAGCAAGTCGCCGATGTGCTGGAGCGCGAGAAGGCCGCCGGGCTCCAGGAGCTGTCCGGCTACACGGAGTTCTCCGCGCGGGTGGCCAAGGTGCGCCGGGACCTCCTGAAGTTCCTCATCACAGCGGCCGAGCAGGGCAAGACGGTCGTCGGCTACGGCGCACCGGGCAAGGGCAACACCCTCCTCAACCACTGCGGCATCCGCACCGACCTGCTCGCCTACACGGTCGACCGGAACCCGTACAAGCACGGCAGGTTCACGCCCGGCACGCGCATCCCGATCCTGCCGCCCGAGCGGATCGCCGCCGACAAGCCGGACTACGTCCTCGTCCTCCCCTGGAACCTGCGGGACGAGCTCGTCGAGCAGCTCTCCTACGTGCACGAATGGGGCGGCCGACTGGTCTTCCCCATCCCGGAACTGAGCATTGTCGAGGGCGAGCCCCGAAAGGTCACAGCATGAAGGTCGTTCTGTTCTGCGGCGGCTACGGGATGCGGATGCGCAACGGAGGCGCCGACGAGGCGCCCAAGCCGATGGCGATGGTCGGCCCGCGCCCGCTGATCTGGCACGTCATGCGCTATTACGCGCACTTCGGGCACACCGAGTTCATCCTGTGCCTGGGGTACGGGGCACACCACATCAAGAACTTCTTCCTCAACTACGAGGAGACGACGTCCAACGACTTCGTGCTGCGCGGCGGGAGGACCGAGCTGCTCTCCACCGACATCTCGGACTGGACGATCACCTTCGCGCAGACCGGCATCGAGTCGCCGATCGGCGAGCGGCTGCGCCGGGTGCGGCACCACCTGGACGGCGACGAGATGTTCCTCGCCAACTACGCGGACGTGCTCACCGACGCACCGCTGCCCGAGATGATCGACAACTTCGCCCGGCGCGACGCGGGCGCCTCGATGATGGTCGTGCCGCCGCAGTCCTCCTTCCACTGCGTGGAGCTGGGCGACAACGGCACGGTGGGCGGCATCACCGCGGTGAGCGACATGCCGCTGTGGGAGAACGGCGGCTACTTCGTCCTGCGCCAGGAGGTCTTCGACCACATCCCGGAGAACGGTGACCTGGTCGCCGACGGCTGCGCCCAACTCGCCAAGCAGGGGCGGCTCGTGGCGCACCAGCACCGCGGCTTCTGGAAGCCGACCGACACCGTGAAGGAGAAGGCCGCGCTCGACGCCGCCTACGCGCGCGGCGACCGCCCGTGGGCCGTGTGGGAGCGGGACGACGCCGTGGCGGGCACCGGAGCGAGAGCGTGATCCGCCTCGGGGCCGGACCCCTCCAGCGGATCGTCGCCGTCGGCGCGCACTGCGACGACATCGCCATCGGCGCGGGCGGCACCCTCCTGACGCTGTGTCAGGCGCACCCGGGCCTCCGCGTCGACGCGCTGGTGCTCTCCGGCGGCGGCACCGAGCGCGAGCAGGAGGAACACGCCGCGCTCGCCGCCTTCTGCCCCGGCGCCGACCTGCGGCTGACCGTGCACAAGCTGCCGGACGGCCGGATGCCCGCGCACTGGGAGGAGGCCAAGGCCGCGGTCGAGGAGCTGCGCGCCGCGACCGAGCCCGACCTCGTGCTGGGCCCGCGCACCGAGGACGCGCACCAGGACCACCGCGGCCTGGCCAAGCTCCTGACCACCGCGTACCGCGACCACCTCGTGCTCGGCTACGAGATCGTCAAGTGGGACGGCGATCTCGGCCGCCCCACCGCGTACCAGCCGCTCGCGCCGGAGACCGCCGAGGAGAAGGTGCGGCTACTCCAGGAGCACTACGCCTCGCAGCGGCACCGGCCCTGGTACGACCGCGAGGCCTTCCTCGGGCTCGCCCGCATCCGCGGCATCGAATGCCACGCGCGCTACGCCGAGGCCTTCGCCGCCACCAAACTCACGCTCGCTCTGGGCACTTCCGACCAGCCGGGCGCTTCCGCCCAGCCGAGCACTTCCACACAGGGGGACTGAACCTTGCGCGTACTGCTGACCGGACATCAGGGCTACCTGGGCACCGTCATGGCCCCGGTGCTCGCCGCCGCCGGACACGAGGTCACCGGCCTCGACTCGGGCCTGTTCGCCGAGTGCCTGCTGGGCCCGCGCCCCGCCGGCCCTGCGGGGCACCGCGTGGACCTGCGTGACGTCACCGCCGAGCACGTCGCCGGGGTGGACGCCGTGATCCACCTCGGCGCGCTGTCCAACGACCCGCTGGGCGCGCTGGCGCCCGAGCTCACCTACGACATCAACCACCACGCCTCGGTGAAGCTGGCCAGGCTCGCGCGCGAGGCCGGGGTGCAGCGCTTCCTGTACGCCTCGACGTGCTCGGTCTACGGCGCTGCCGGCGGCGACGAGCTGGTGACCGAGGAGGCGCCGCTGCGCCCGGTGACCCCGTACGCGGAGTCCAAGGTGCGCGTGGAGGACGACCTGCACGCGCTGGCCGACGGCGAGTTCAGCCCCGTCTACATGCGCAACGCCACCGCGTTCGGCTACTCCCCCAGGCTGCGCGCCGACATCGTGCTGAACAACCTGGTGGGCCACGCGCTGCTGTCCGGCGAGGTGCTGGTGCTCTCCGACGGCACGCCGTGGCGCCCGCTGGTGCACGCCGAGGACATCGCGCGGGCCTTCACCGCCGCGCTGACCGCGCCGCGCGAGGCGGTGCACGACCGGGCGTTCAACATCGGCAGCGAGGTCAACAACGTCACGGTCGCCGAGATCGCCGAGGAGGTCGCCGGGGCTGTACCGGGCTCCAAGGTGAAGATCACCGGCGAGACCGGCGCCGACCCGCGCTCCTACCGGGTGGACTTCTCCCGCTTCCGCACCGCGATACCCGGCTTCGACTGCGAGTGGACCGTCAAGCAGGGCGCGGTCGAACTCGCCGACGCCTACCGGCAGCACGGCCTGACCCGCGAGGACTTCGAGCAGCGCTTCACGCGGCTCGCCGTGCTGCGCGGGGCGTCCGAGGCGGGCACCGTGGACGACACCCTGCGGTGGAGCCGGTGACCACGGCAGGCCTGCAGCCGCCGACCGGAGCCGGGGCCGCGACCCCGGCTCCGGCCTCGGCCTCGGTCTCGGCCGGTGACGCGATGTACGCGCTGGTGGAGCGGCTCTATCCGCTCTGCCGGAGCATCACGGGCGACGGCGTGCGCGCCACCTTGGACATCGTCGGCGAGTACATCCCGCTCACGGTGCACGAGGTGCCCACCGGGACGCAGGTGCTGGACTGGACGGTCCCGCAGGAGTGGAACATCCGCGACGCCTACATCGCCGACGCGTCCGGCAGGCGGGTCGTGGACTTCGCCGCGTCCAGCCTGCACGTGCTCGGCTACAGCGTCCCGGTGTCCGCGACCATGCCGCTCGCCGAACTGCGCGAGCACCTCTACACCCTGCCGGACCAGCCCAGTTGGGTCCCTTACCGCACCAGCTACTACGAGCCGAAGTGGGGATTCTGCCTGGCGCAGGACACCTTGGACGCGATGCCGGACGGCGAGTACGAGGTGCGCATCGACTCCACCCTGGAGGACGGCCATCTCACCTACGCCGAGCACGTGGTCCCCGGGCAGGTCGCCGACGAGGTGATCCTGTCCTGTCACGTGTGCCACCCGTCGCTGGCCAACGACAACCTCGCGGGCGTCGCGGTGGCGACGTACCTGGCACGCGCACTGGCCGAGCACGTCCCGTACTACACCTACCGGTTCATCTTCGCGCCCGGCACCATCGGCGCGATCACCTGGCTCGCCAGGAACCAGAACCGCATCGGCCACGTCAAGCACGGCCTCGTGCTGGCCTGCGCCGGGGACGCGGGCTCGCTCACGTACAAGCGCAGCAGGCGCGGCGACGCGGAGATCGACCGCGTGATGCGGCACGTGCTCGGCGCCTCCGAACGCCCGCACCGGATCACCGGGTTCACCCCGTACGGATACGACGAGCGGCAGTTCTGCTCCCCCGGGTTCGACCTGGGTGTGGGCTCGCTCAGCCGGACCCCGTACGCGGGGTACCCGGAGTACCACACCTCGGCGGACGACCTGGACTTCGTCTCCCCCGCGGCCATGGCGGACACCCTCGCCGTCTGCCGGGAGGCGTTCGCCGTGCTGGACCGCAACCGGCGGTACGTGAACCTCAGCCCGTACGGCGAACCGCAGTTGGGCCGGCGCGGGCTCTACGACTCGCTCGGCGGCCGCAGCGACGCGAAGCAGGCCCAGATGGCGATGCTCTGGGTGCTCAGCCTCTCCGACGGCGGGCACAGCCTGCTCGACGTGGCCGAGAAATCCGGGCTGCCCTTCGACGCCGTCACCGCCGCGGCGGAAGCCCTGCACGACGCCGGACTGATCAAGGGTTGACGCCGATGGACACCGAGGGGGAGAAGACGCGGACGACGACGGCCGACCCTGACGCCAGGCCGTCGGGCAGGCGCGCCGTCGCCGGGCGGCTGTCGTGGGGGCTGGCCGACCAGGCGGTCTGCAGCCTGAACAACTTCGCGGTCGGGATCTACGTGGCCCGCTCGCTGGGGGTGACCGCGTTCGGCGTGTTCAGCCTGGCCTGGGTGACGTACGGAGTGGTGCTCAACGTCTCCCGCGGGCTGGCCACCGACCCGCTCATGGTGCGCTTCAGCGGCGTGCCGGCGGCGAACTGGCGCGCCGCGGTGGCCCGTTCCTCGGGGACCGCGCTCGGCGTCGGTGCCGCGCTCGGCGCGGCGTGCCTGCTGGTCGGGCTGGGCCTCGGCGGGCGCGTGGGCCCCGCGTTCGTCTGCCTCGGCGTCGTCCTCCCGGCGCTGCTGCTCCAGGACGCCTGGCGGTTCGCGTTCTTCGCCGCGGGGTCCGGGCGGAAGGCGTTCGTGAACGACCTCGTGTGGGCCGTCGCGCTCGTCCCGGCCATGGTGGCGGCGGCGAGCGTGGGCAGCGTGCCCGCGTTCGTGCTCGCCTGGGGCGCGTCCGCCGCGGTGCCCGCGGTGTACGGCTGCCTCCAGTCCCGCATCAGGCCGCGGCTGACCGGGGCCCGCGACTGGCTCCGCGAGCAGCGCGACCTCGGCACCCGCTACCTGGTCGAGAACGTCAGCAACAGCGGCGCGAGCCAGCTGCGCGCCTACGGGCTCGGCGCGATCGTCGGGGTCGGCGCCGTGGGCGCGGTCCGGGGCGCCGAGCTGCTGCTCGGCCCGTTCATGGCGCTGCTCATGGGCCTGTCGCTGGTCACCGTCGCCGAGGCGGCGCGGGTGCTGCGGCAGGCACCGCACCGGCTCGGCGCCTTCTGCCTCCTGCTGGGCGGCGGGCAGGCGGTCGCCGCGCTGCTCTGGGGCACGGCGCTGCTCCTGATGCCGGACAGGCTCGGCGAGTTGGTGCTCGGCAGCGTGTGGCACTCCGCCTCGGCGCTCATCGTCCCGGTCACGCTCGGCGTCGCGGGCGCAGGGCTGGGCACCGGGGCGGCGGCCGGGCTGCGCGCGCTCGCCGCGGCCCGTCGCAGCGTGCGCTGCCAGCTCTTCGCCTCCGCCTGCTACGTGGGCGGCGGCCTCGGCGGCGCGGCGGCGGCCGGCACGCTCGGCTCGGCCTGGGGCGTCGCCGCGGCCACCACCTGCGCCTCGGCCGTGTGGTGGCTCCAGCTCCGCGCGGCCCTGCGAGAGCACCACCGCAACTCCTTGGCGTCCTCCCCCGACTGAAATAAGGGGATTCCCACACTGAATTCCTACCTGGAGAGGAGGAGATCGTGTTGAGGTTCGCGGTGCTCCGGCCTGGCGACCCCAGGCCCTTCCCGCGCAGACACGGCATGCCCTGCCGCGTGTTCGATGTTGCGTGCCGCGTTCACGTCGGCGTTGCCGGTGTATCCGCAGGAACGGCACCGGAAGACGGCTTGGCTCTCGCGCGCCTCCCGGTCCACGGTCCCGCACGCCGAGCAACGCCGGCTCGTGTACGCAGGGTTGACCTTCACCACGCGGCTGGGCGCCTTGTGCTCCAACCGCACCACAAGCTGTCCCCACCCATTAGCGAGGATGCCCCGATTCAAGCCCGCCTTCTGCCGCACCCCGCGACCGGGCTCATCGACGGTGCCTTTCGCCGACGACGTCATAGCCCTGACGTTCAGATCTTCCACGCCGATGACATCGAAGCGGCGGGCCAGAGCGGTGGAGGTCTTCTCCACCCAGTCCTTGCGTCGGTCCGTCTCCCGCGCCTTGAGCCGCGCGATCGCCGATCTGACCTTCCGGCGCCGTTTCGATCCGCGCTGGGCACGAGCGAGCCGTCGCTGCAACCGCACAAGTCGCCGTCGCTCACCCTCACCCAGTCCGGATACCTGCAGCAGTTCCCCAGTGGACAGCGCCGCAGACACGGCCACACCCCGATCCACGCCCACCACGGCCCCGTTGCTCGGCGACTGGGTCGGGGCGGGGATCGCGGCGAACGCGATATGCCAGCGCCCGGCCCGATCCCGGGTGACCCGGTAGGACTTCGCGCCCTGCGGCACCTGGCGGGACCAGCGAAAGCGCACCCACCCCACCTTGGGCACCCTCACCTCACCGACCTTGCGGGACAGCCGCCGCACCGCGTCCGGCTTGTGCGCGACGATCCGAAAGCCCTCATGGCGGCCTGCCTTGCGCCACGTCGGCCTGCGATGCGTACCGGCGAAGGAGTTCGCCATGGCCTGCGCGAAGTCCCGCAGCGCCTGCTGCTGCACCATATGCGACCCTGCCGCCAGCCAGTCGAAAGCCGCCCGTGCCTCGGTCAACTGCCTGCACTGCTGGACATATCGCGGCGCGGACTTGCGGCCCGGATACCAATACGAGTGCTGCTCCACCGCCAGGTTCCAGATGAACCGCGCGTGCGCACAGTGCACCCACAGCACCGCCTCCTGGGCGGGAGTTGGATCAAGGCGGTAGCGCGTCACCAGACCAACCTAGCGGCCACCACTGACAACGCCGTTTCGCTCAGGGGTGCGGCAGCCTTCCCTTCCCTGATCCGCAGGAAGTCCGTTTCCTCCCCGGCTGATGCCAGGGGTGTCCACAAAGGAAAAGCCTTATGACCGCGCAACCCCGGCTGAGCATCGGCCTGCCCGTCTACAACGGCGAGGAGTACCTCGCCGAGTCGCTCGACGCGCTGCTCGGGCAGACCTACGAGGACTTCGAGCTGGTCATCTCCGACAACGCCTCGACCGACGGGACCGGGGACATCTGCCGCCGGTACGCCGAGAAGGACTCGCGCATCCGGTATCTGCGGCTGCCGCGGAACATCGGCGCGGCGCCGAACCACAACCACGTCTTCACCCAGTGCCGCGGCGAGCTGTTCAAGTGGGCGTCGCACGACGATCTGTACGGCCGCGACCTGCTGCAACGCTGCGTGGACGCCCTGGACGAGCGCCCCGAGGTGGTCCTCGCGCACGCCGACCAGGCGGTCATCGACGGCGAGGGCAAGGTGAAGGTCCCGTACGAGTACGGGCTGGCCACCCACTTGCCGAAGGCCCCCGACCGCTTCCGCAGCTACCTGTTCGAGCCCGGCGGCGACGACTTCTACGGGGTCATGCGCGCCGACATGCTGCGCAAGGTGAAGCCGCACGACAGCTACCACCACGCGGACCGCACGTTCGTCGCCGAGATCGTCCTGCACGGGCCCTTCCACCAGGTTCCCGAGCTGCTGTACTTCCGCCGCGACCACCCCACCCGCGCGGAGCGGGCGAACCCCTCCAAGCGCTCCCGGTGCGTCAACCTGGACCCGCGCCGGGCCGGGCCGCTGCATCCGACGCCGCGGCTGCTCGCCGAGTACGTCTGGGGCTTCGCCTCGGCGATACGGCGCGCGCCGCTCTCCGCGGCCGACCGGCGCGCGTGCTTCGGGCACCTGGCCGCGTGGATGACCAGCCGGGTGCGGCCCAACGCGGGCGAACGGGTCGAGGACCGCGCCCCCGTGGGCCCGAATCTGCCCACGGTCGACGTCGGCGCTCTCGTGGCGGGCCACGAGGGGAAGCGCTCATGACCCCGGCCCGCGTGGGCGTGTTCGGCCTGCTCGGCTCCGGCAACCTCGGCAACGACGGCTCGCTCGAAGCCGTGCTCGGGTACCTCCGCGACCAGCACCCCGACGCGGTCGTGGACGCGCTGTGCGGCGGCCCCGAGGTGGTGGCGAGCCGGTACCGCATCCCCGCGACGCGGCTGCACTGGTACCGCGGCGAGTACCGCACCGCGTCGCGCGCGGGCGCCGTCGCCGGCAAGGGCCTGGGCAAAGTGGTCGACGTCTTCCGCACGGCCGCCTGGGTGCGCCGCCACGACGTGGTGATCGTCCCGGGCATGGGCGTCCTGGAGGCCACGCTGCCGCTGCGGCCGTGGGGTTTCCCGTACGCGCTCTTCCTGCTCTGCGCGAGCGGCAGGCTCACCGGCACCCGCGTCGCGCTGGTCGGCGTCGGCGCGGCCCCGATCCGCGACCGCGCGACGCGTGCCCTCGTGCGCTGGTCGGCGCGCCTGGCCTCGTACCGCTCCTACCGTGACGCGCAGTCCCGCGACGCGATGCGGGAGATGGGCGTGGACACCGCACGCGACGAGGTCTACCCGGACCTCGCCTTCGCGCTGCCGGTGCCCACTGGTAGGGGCGCGGGGAACCGCGCGATCGGCCACGACGGGTCCGCGGCCGACAACGCGCCCTCGGTGGCACCCGCGTCGGAGCCCGGCCTGCCGGGGCAAGTCTGCGTAGGCGTCATGGACTTCCACGGGAGCAACGACGACCGCGCGCGGGCGGACGAGATCCACCGCCGCTACCTCGCGGGGACGACCGCCTTCGTGCGCGCCCTGGTCGAGGACGGCAGACCGGTGAGGCTGCTCACGGGCGACGCATGCGACGCCCCCGTCGTCGCCGCGATCCTCGACGCGGTGGACTCCCCCTTGGTCACCGCGGCCGAAACCGCCTCGCTGGCCGACCTGATGCGGGAGACCGCGGCCGCCGACGCCGTGGTGGCGACCCGGTACCACAACCTGATCTGCGCCTTGAAGGCCGGCACGCCGACCCTCGCGCTCAGCTACGCGGCGAAGAGCGAAGCGCTCATGACGCGGATGGGCCTCGGCGCGTACTGCCACCCGGCACGCGAGGTCGACGCCGACCGGCTGCTGGAGCAGTTCCGCGCGCTGGAGAAGCGGTCCGAGGAGCTGCGCCGGACCCTCGCCGAGCGGAACACGGTGGCGGCGCGGCAGCTCGCGCACCAGTTCACCGCGCTGACCGCGGCCCTGTTCCCGGCGGCCGCCCACAACCGAGCCCACACCCGAGCACACGCACAGCGGGAGACACCGTGAAAGCCATCCGAGTCCCGGAGATCGCCGGGGCGTTCCTCTTCGAGCCCACGCCGTACGCCGACGAGCGCGGCTTCTTCTGCCGCACCTTCGACGCCGAGGTGGTCCGCTCGGTGGGCCTCGACCCGCACGCCTTCGTCCAGGACAGCGTGTCGCGCTCGGTCAAGGGCGTGCTGCGCGGCCTGCATCTGCGCTCGGGCGCGGGCGAGGCCAAGCTCGTGCGCTGCTCGTACGGGCGGATCTTCGACGTCGTCGTGGACCTGCGGGAGGACTCGCCGACCTACCGCAACGTGGCCACCTTCGAGCTGTCCGGCGAGACGCAGCGGACCCTCTACATCCCGGCGGGCTGCGCGCACGGTTTCCAGGCGCTGACCGACACCGCCGACACCTCGTACCGCATCGACCGCCCGCACGATCCGGCCGAGGACGTGACGATCGCCTTCGACGACCCGGAACTCGCCGTCCCCTGGCCGCTGCCGGCCACATCGGTGTCCCAGCGGGACCGCGAGGCGCCGAGCCTCGCCGAGGTCCTGAAGCACAGAGAGAAGTGAGGCCCCGTGGAGACTGAACGCACCGAAGGGGCCGGGGAGTTCGCGCTGCCCCGGTCGTACGAGGCCAACGAGCGGCTGCACGCCGTGATCCCCGGCGGCGCACACACCTACGCCAAGGGCGACGACCAGTACCCCGAACACCTGGCCCCGGTCATCAGCCACGGCCGCGGCGCCCACGTGTGGGACGTCGACGGCAACCGCTACATCGAGTACGGCTCGGGGCTGCGCTCGGTCAGCCTGGGCCACGCGCACCCGAGGGTGACCGAGGCCGCGCGGCGCGAACTCGACCGCGGCAGCAACTTCGTCCGCCCCTCCCTGCTGGAGGCCGAGGCCGCCGAGCGCTTCCTGGCCACGGTGCCGACCGCCGAGATGGTGAAGTTCGCGAAGAACGGCTCCGACGTCACGACAGCGGCCGTCCGCCTCGCGCGCGCGGTCACGGGCCGTTCGCGGGTCGCCATCTGCCGGGATCACCCGTTCTTCTCGGTCGACGACTGGTTCATCGGCACGACGCCGATGCCCGCCGGAATCCCCGGGGCGACCACCGACCTCACGGTGTCCTTCCCGTACGGGGACCTGGCGGCGACCGAGGAGCTGCTGACCCGCCATCAGGGCGAGATCGCCTGCCTGATCCTCGAACCCGCCGCGGGCCACACCGAGCCACCGCCCGGCTACCTCGCGGGCCTGCGCGCGCTGGCGGAACGGCACGGCTGCGTCCTGGTCTTCGACGAGATGATCACCGGTTTCCGCTGGTCGGAGGCCGGAGCGCAGGGTCTGTACGGGGTCGTGCCGGACCTCTCCACGTTCGGCAAGGCGCTGGGCAACGGCTTCGCCGTCTCCGCGCTGGCCGGGCGCCGCGAGCTGATGGAGCGCGGCGGGCTGCGGCACTCCGAGGAGCGCGTGTTCCTGCTCTCCACCACGCACGGCGCGGAGACGCACTCCCTCGCCGCCGCGATGGCCGTGCAGACCACGTACGTCGAGGAGGGCGTGACCGCGCGGCTGCACGCGCTCGGCGAGCGCCTGGCCGCCGGGGTGCGCGAGGCCGCGGCGAGCATGGGCGTCGCGGACCATGTCGTCGTACGGGGCCGGGCCAGCAACCTGGTGTTCGCCACCCTCGACGCGGAGGGGCAGCCCTCGCAGCCCTACCGCACCCTCTTCCTGCGCCAGCTCCTCGCGGGCGGCGTGCTGGCCCCGTCGTTCGTGGTGAGCAGCGCGCTCGACGAGACCGACATCGACCGCACCGTCGAGGCGGTGGCCCAGGCATGCGCGGTGTACCGCAAGGCACTCGACGCCGGCGACCCCGGGCCGTGGGTGGGAGGGCGACCGGTGAAGCCGGTGTTCCGACGGTTGGCGTGAGGCGGACGTAAGGCGGGAGCCGGGAGGCGGTCGGCGGGCGGTGGGATGCGGCCGGCTTCCGGCGGCTGGCTGAGGCGGGCCGAGGCCGACACGAGGTGGTCGGCGGCCGGCTGACGCGGGGTCAGCGGCCGGCGTGAGGCGGGAGGCGGTCGGCTGACGCGGCGTCAGCGTCCCTGCCGCCGCCCCGCCCTCCCGTCGGCCACGCGGTCGACCAGCCACGCGACGGCCGGCACCACCGCCAGCGCCGTGCACCAGCCGCCGAGCACGTCGGTCGGATAGTGCGCGCCGAGGGCGACCTGCGCCCAGCCCATGGCGGCACCGGCGACGAGCGCGGCGGCGAGCACCCACACCGTGCTCGCCGCCCTGCCGAGTCCCGACCCGCCGGTCGCGAGCAGCGCGAGGACGAGGGCGAGCGCGGTGGCGAAGGCGGTGTGCCCGCTGGGGTACGACAGGTTGTCCGCGCCGTGGATGGTGCGCCCCACCACGTACTTGAGCACCGTCGCGGTCACCACGGTCACCCCGGCACCGGCGACGACGAGCACCGCGGCACGGGGGCGCCGCAGCAGCAGGCACCCCGCCACGAGCGCCGCGAGCAGCACCGCAGCACCCAGGGGCTCCCCCAGGAAATCCGTGGCCAGGGCGGCGTACCGCAACGGCGGCCGCACACTGTCCGCCGTCGGATCGACGAGCCACCGGTCGGCCGACCCGGGCCGGCTGTGCCCCGCGTACATCACCCCGAGCACGACAACCACGACCGCCCCGACCACCGAACCGAGCCCGAGCCACAAGCGCAACACCGGTGGCAGCAGGGGCGGTTGCTCCGTCCCGCTCCCCCGCTCCGCCTCGACCACCCGCTCCACCACGCCCTCCCCGGATCAGTCGCTACTTGTCACCTTAACCACCGCTCCGATCGGAGGTGACCGTGTCCGGACGCGGGTGAACCAACCTCAGTCGCCCTGCGCGGGGGCCGGTGCCGCGTACATGTAGGACTTCTCCTCGACGCGTTCGCTGATGCGCCACGCGCCGTCGATCCGGACGAAGGTGTCGCGGTACCACAGGCCGCAGAAGAGCACTCCGGCGCTGCCGTCGCCGTTCCCGCCGGGCAGGACCATCGGGTTGTGGCACATCGTGAGGCCCCTCGCGGTGTCACCCTCCACCGTGAGCGAGGAGTTGGCGATCATGTGCTGGAACGCGGGGAAGTCCGCCAGCACCGCGGCGAGGAACTCCTTGACCTCCGCCAGCCCGCCGCGCACCCCGCCCATGGCCGTGTAGTCGATCACCGCGTCCGGCGTGAACACCTCGTCCAGGGCGTCCCATTGACGGGTGTCGACGGCATGGCTGTAGCGGACCATGAGGTCCTGGATCTCCAGCCGGTCCGAGATCTCCTGCAACGACAGCACCGCGTACCCCTCTCTTCCGGAATCCCGCGCTCTCCGCGACCCGTGGGCAGCGGGACTGTGCCACGGATCGCCGAAGAGGTGGAGACGTACGGGGAGTTGTGCGGGACGTCGTACGGGAAGACGTACGCGGAGAGGTGCGCGGGCTCAGCCGCAGCTCACCTTGTCGCGCGGGGTGTAGTGGGTGTGGAACGGCTCGCGCCGCACCTCGTTCCCACCCTGGTAGAAGACCCGGTCGACCTTCACGTCGAAGCCTTCGAGCGGGGTCTGCGGCTCGCACTGCTCCTTGGCGCCGGGGCGCTCCTTGGGCTTCTGCACGTTGGTGCGCGGGCCCTTGACCGACTTCACGTCGTCGTACTTCTTCGTGCCGAGGAAGTTGACGGTCACGGAGGTGTCGTTGGCCTCGGCCTGGATGTACATGGCCTTGCCCGAGTCGTTGTTGAACTTCAGGTCCAGGCTCCCCCAGGCGACCGTGGCCTCGCGGCCCTCCGGATAGCGCTCGATGTAGAAGGAGTGCGCGCCGTGCTCCACGGGCTTGAGGCCGGCGAAGAACATCGCGTTGTAGACGGTCGTGGCCACGGTCGAGACGCCGCCGCCCGCCGCCTTGGTGTACTGGCCGTCCAGGATGATCGAGCCGTCGGTGAAGCCGTTGGCCTTGGTGCGCTCGCCGACGGTGTCGTTGAGGCTCCAGTTCTCACCGGGCCGCACGACGGAACCGTTGATGAGGTCGACGGCGCGCCCGATGTTCTGGGTGCGGTAGGGCGCCGCGGGATAGTGGACGGTGAAGGAGGACATCTTCTCCTTCACGCCCATCCGCTTCGCGCTCTCGCGGGTGAGTTCGGGCTGCGTCTTCTCCGTGGCGACCTTTCCGGTACGGGCCTCGGCTCCGGTCTTGGTGAGCAGCGGCTTCACGGCCTTGCCGAGCGCCTTGTCCGTGAACTCCCGCCCCGTCCTGGCGTCCTGGGCCACCACGACCCGGTCGCCGTCCAGCCGCAGCTTGGCGTTCTCGGCCTTGCCCGTGACGCCCGACAGCGTGTGGGCCACCGCCGGGTCGGCGCGCAGGCCCTTGGCGTCGAGCTTCGGGGAGAGCCTGCCCTTGTCGTCGGCCCGCATCGTCAGGTGCTCGCCCAGGTCGGCCGCGGAGATCGTGAGCCGCTTGCCGCCGACGTCGAGGGTGACGGGGCCCGACATGGCGGGGCGGGCGAATTCGCGTACGGCGCGCCGCGTCTCCTTCGCGCCGACCTTCGGCTCGGTCTTGTCCGCCGGCAGCACCGTGGCCTTGCCGCCCTGGCTCCCGCCCTCGGTGAAGGCGGTGCGCAGGGTGCCGACCGCGGCGTCCACGTCCAGCGCGTATCCGGTACGCGGCGTGACCTCCCGCACCTTGCCGTGCTCGAAGGACACGGCCCCGTCGCGGACCTTGCGGTCGTGCGTCTTCGCCAGATTCTCCAGCGCGGAACGGGCCTTGTCCTCGTCCATGCCGGTCACCGGCTCGACGGCGCCGCCGCCCGAGTCGAACAGCCCGCCGATCACGGTGACCGGATCGGCGCCGCTGCGCGCCGCCTTGTCGACGGTCGCCTCGGTGTCGAAGGTGAGCCCGGCCCGCTGGGGGTCGATCTTCCCCGTGCGGTTGCCGACCTTCACGGCCAGGTCCTGCGAGCCGGCGCCGGGCAGGTTCCGGTCCAGCTTCTGTACGGCCGCGGCGCGGCTCAGTCCGCCGATCTCCACGCCGCGCACCGTCGTGCCCGCCTCGATGTCGCCGCTCGTGAGCAGCCCGGCGACGTACAGGCCCCCGGCGCCGAGGACCAGCGCACCGCCTACCAGGGCGACGGGCGGAACGGAACGTATTCGGGGGCGCATGGAACTCCCGGGGTAGGGGGCGGAGGGCACACCGGGGCACCGCGGTGTGCGGGGGACGCCCTCCACGCTAACGACAATCGGGCATTGGGCGTATATGCGTCATGTCACTCTCCGCCCCACCCCGCCTCACCGGCGCCGAGGCCCGCACCGGCCGGGGATGCTCCCACCCGCACCGGTGGCGCACCTCACCCGTCATGGGCGATGGCAGGGGCCCGCGCACACCCGATGGTGGCGGTCGACGGTGGGGAGTCGGCACATGAGCGCACCCGCGGCGAGCGCGAAGAGGACGGCGGCGACGGGCCCGGGCGATCCGCTGGAGCAGGCGTCGCGCCTGACCCTGGGCCTCGCGGACCTGACGCTCCGCGCCCTGCGGGACCTCCTCGGCCACGCCGGAGCCCCGCACCCGGACCGACACCCGGACCCGCGCTCGGCCCCCGCACCGGCCGCGGACCCGCCGTACGACCTCCCCGCCCTGCTGCCCGCTGCCGCCGTGGCCCTCGCGCTCGCGGCGCAGCGCCGTTCCGTGCGAGCGGCGCGGGATGCCGGCAGCCGCCTGCGGCCCGTACTCGCCTTCGCCGCACGGCCGTTGGCGCCGTTCGCTCCGCCGCCCGCATGGGGGCCTCTGCCCGTCGTACGCGGATTCCTGGAGCGGTGGGGCGCGGCGGGCGTCGCCGAGCAGCGGCGCAACCGTGCGCTGGCCGAGCGCTTCGTGCGGGAGCTCGTACGCGGGGCGGCGGCCCTCGTCCTGGCGGAGACGGACCTGGACGGCGCGGCCGACCGCCTGGACCTGGACCGTGCCGCCGCGCACCTCGACGTCGACGCCGTCGTGGCCCGCGCGGACCTCGACGCGGTGGTCCGCCGCCTCGACCTCGCCGACCTGGTGACCAAGGTGCTCGACGAGACCGACTTCAGCCGGGTCGTACGGGAGTCGAGCGGCACCATGGCCGAGGAGACGGTGGAGGCGCTGCGGGACCACACGGCGGCCGCCGACCGCGCCGTGAACCGCGTCACGGACCGGCTCCTGCGCCGCCCCGGCGGACGGGACACCACGGGACCCCTCCCCCAGCCGGAGGGGCGGTGACCAGGGAATCTCCGGCCCACCACGGGTTGCGGGCGGGGATCGTGTCCCGCGTCGTCGCGGGGCTGGCCGACGCGTGTCTGCTCGGCGCGCTGTGCGGGGCGGGGCTGCTGCTGTTCGCCCTGGGTGACTTCCTGATCACAGGACCCCCGTTCCACATGCCGGGGCTGCCGCGGCCGGGCGGGATCGCGGGCGGTTCCCTGGCGGCCGTCGCGTACCTCGCCCTCGGCTGGGCGCTCGCGGGCCGCTCGCCGGGGAAGCTCCTCGTCGGCCTGCGCCTCGTCTCGGCGTCGGGACGCGCCCTGCCGCCGGGGCGGTCCGTGCTGCGCGCCGTGCTCTGCGTCCTCTTCCCCGTGGGACTGGCGTGGGCGCTGGTGAGCCGCCGCAGCGCCTCGGTGCAGGATCTGCTCCTGCGGACGGCGGTGCTGTACGACCGGGGGCGGTATCAGGGGGCGGGTCACCGCGGTACCGGGGCGCGGCGGCCGTGAGAGAGCCCCGCCGAGCCCCGCGCAGGCATCACCGGCGACCGAGCCGCGCGGGCACCGCCGACACCCCGTCCCGCGCGGGCTCACCTGCGGCGGGTGATGCGCCGCCGTGCGCGCCGCAGCACTGTGCGCTCAACAGACCTCTGGGAGGCGCGCGATGGACTACCCGCTGCTCAACGTGTTCCTGACCATGCTGTGGTTCTTCCTGTGGGTGATGTGGCTGGCGCTGGTGTTCAGGATCGTCGCGGACATCTTCCGCAGCCATGACCTGGGGGGATGGGCCAAGGCCGGATGGCTGCTGTGCGTGCTGCTGCTCCCCTTCCTCGGCGTGTTCGTCTACCTCGCCGTACGCGGCAGGAAGATGAGCGAGCGTGCCATCCAGGAGGCGCAGGAACACGACAAGGCGTTCCGGACCTACGTACAGGAGGCTTCCGCCGAGGCGGCCGCAGCCTCGGCCAACGGCTCGGCTTCACAGCTCGCGCAGCTCGCCGAGCTGCGCCGCAAGGGAGAGCTGAACGACCAGGAGTACCAGCAGGCGAAGCACAAGGTCCTCACCTCGTAAGCCGGGTGAGCCGGGTAAACCGGCCCCAGCCCATGCGCCGGCCCGCAGCCGCGCGGGCCCGCGCCTAGCCGACCGGCGCCGTGACCGCCAACCGCGGCCACGGCGCCGCCCGTTCAGCCGGCACAGCGGTCACGTCACCGCGTACCGCCCGCGGTCACCACGTACCGCCGTCACCGCCGGAGGGCTCGCCCCTCACGGCGCCAGGTCGAGGAACTCCCAGCGCGCTCCGGGCCGCGCGCCGCTGAGCCAGGCCCCGCAGTTCTGCAGGACCACGGGGCCCGAGGTGATGTGCTGGGTGCCCGTGCCCAGGTCGCGCAGGAAGCGGTCGATCGGGCCGCGCCGGATCGCGGTCGTGCCCGCCCACCGGTGCACGGTCTGCCCGACGTCGTGCGCGGTCCATGTCGCGTGGTTGAGCGCCAGCCTGAGCAGCGTGTCCTGTTCGGTGCTCAGCCACTCCCCCGCGTCCAGGGTCGCTTCGATGTCCTGCCACACCTCCATCGCCCACGCCCGCGCCGAACGGAACCGCGCCTCGGCACTCGCGTACTCGGCGTGGAACTGCGCGGTGTCCACGGCGGCGTTCCGCGTACCCGCCTTGGCCGCGACCACCAGCCTCATCTCGTCGAGCAGCCGGCGCGCGACGCCGAGGGCCCAGCCGGTGTGCCCGATGCAGGCCAGGTTGACCAGCCCGACGCGGTAGAGGGCGCCGCCGTTCTCGGGCGTCTTCGTGGTGGCGATGTAGGTGTGCGTCTCCGGTACGAACACGTCGGCGCAGTGGTAGTCGATGCTGTTGGTCGCGCGCAGGCCCAGCACGTCCCAGTTGTCGTCGAGGTGCACCTGCGACTTCGGCATCGCGAGCACCCGCAGCTCCCCGGTGCCCTCGACCTGGATCGCGCTGTGGATATGCGTGGCCTGCGCCATCCCGGACGCGAACTGCCAACTCCCGCTCACCAGGAAGCCGCCCTCCACCGGGACGGCACGCCCCGGGCGGGTGCCCTGCCCCGCGAGCAGCGCATACTCGCCGCCCGCGACATCGGGGAAGAGGTCGGCCGCCGCTGCGTCGCCGAGGTACGCCGCGGTGGTCCCGGTGTCCAGTTGCAGCGCCAGCATCGTCCAGCCGGCGGTCGCGTCGTGGTAGCTGATCCGCTCGATCGTCCGGATCAACTGGCGCGGGGCGAACTCGTACCCGCCCAGATTCCGTGGCACCTCGGCCCGGACGACCCCGGCGTCCAGCAGCGCCCGCGCGATGTCGTCGGGGAGCCTGCCGAGTTCCTCCGCGGCGTCCGCCTGCGCGTCGAGCGCACCGCCGAGCGCGTCCACGCGCTCCAGCAGCGCGGGGAACTCCGGGCTGACATGCAATCCGGCCGAGTCCGCCATGGAAGGTCACTCCTCGCTCTGCGTGCCGCGCCGGCAGTGGGGCCAGCAGGACTGGACCAGCGTCACCCTAGCCGGGCTCCGCGCCGCTCCCCCGGATCGGAACGCGAACTCCCCATCCGGAGCCGGGAGTTACGGCGCGAAGTGCTCCGTACGTCACCTTTCGCCCCGCGGCCCCCAGGCTGCCGGCCCCACGCTCACGCCTTGGTCGCGAGGGAGCGCCACTCCTCCCAGGTGTCGAGCCGGCGGCGGTACGCGGCCTCGACGACGGGATAGGGGTACGCGCCGAGGAACAGCCGCAGGGGCGGCTCGGCCATGTCGGCCAGTTCGAGGATGACGTCCGCTGTGACCTGCGGGTCCTGGGGCGCCCGCGCGGTGGCACCGGCACGCCGCGCCTCCCGTACCGGCTCGTACGCGGCGATCGGCTCGGCGTGCACGGCGGAGTCGCCGGACCAGTCGGTGCCGTACGGGCCGGGCTCGACCAGGGTGACGTGGACGCCGAGCGGGCCGACCTCCTGCGCGAGCGCCTCGCTCATCCCCTCCAGCGCCCACTTCGAGGCGTTGTAGAGCCCGAGCGTGGGAAAGGCGGCCAGCCCGCCGAGGCTGGACACCTGCAGGAGGTGCCCGCTCCCCTGCGCGCGGAGGTACGGGAGCGCGGCCTGCGTCACCCGCAGCGGGCCCAGCACATTGGTGTCGAGCTGGGCGCGTGCCTGTTCCTCGGTGACCTCTTCGACCATGCCGAACAGGCCGTAGCCCGCGTTGTTGACGACCACGTCGAGGCGCCCGAACGCGTCGGCGGCCCGCTGCACGGCGGTCGTCACGGAGGCGCGCTCGATGACGTCGAGTCCGAGCGGGAGTACGCGGTCTCCGTACGCGGCGACCAGGGGGTCCAGGGCCTCGGGGCGGCGCGCGGTGGCGGCGACGCGGTCGCCGCGGGCGAGGGCGGCCTCGGCCCAGATGCGGCCGAAGCCGCGGGAGGCGCCGGTGATGAACCAGTTCTTGGTGGTGGGTGCGTTGCGCCTGCTCTGCCTGCTGTGCGTGCTCTGCGTGTTGGTCATGCCTCAACCCTGTGACCCCGCCCGGACCGCAGCCAGCACCCCGCGAGGGTTACCCTCGCGCCCATGCCCACCGACGACGCCCCCGCCGACAACGCGTTGACCGGCAACGCGCTGGCCGGCAACGCCCTGGGGGACTTCCTCAAGGCCCGGCGGGGACGTGTCGCGCCCACCCCCGTGCAGCGCGACCGCTCCGGGCGGCGCCGCGTCGCGGGCCTGCGCCGCGAGGAGCTGGCCCAGCGGGCGGGGATCAGCGAGCCCTACCTGGTCCGGCTGGAACAGGGCGTCGACCGGCACCCCTCGCCGCAGGTGCTCCAATCGCTGGCGCGGGCACTGGAGTTGGACGCCGACACCGCGGCGCACCTGTCCTCGCTCGCCGCCCCCGGCCCGCCGCGTCCGTCCGGCGCCGGGCCCTGCGAGGTCAGCCCGGACGTGCATCACCTGCTCGACCTGTGGGACGCCGCGCCGGCCTACGTACGCGACCGGCGCTTCGACGTGCTGGCAGCCAACAAGCGGGCCCGCGCACTGGCGGCGATGTATACGCCGGGGCACAACCTGGCCCGCGACATGTTCCTCGGCCCCGAGGCCCGCGCGCTGTTCCCGGACTGGCCGGCGATCGCCGCGCAGACCGTCGCGGCGCTGCGCGCGGAATCCGACCCGCGCGATCCCGGCACCGCGCGGCTGGTGGCCGAGCTGTCGGAGGACGAGGAGTTCCGCCGCCTGTGGGCACGGCACGACGCGAGGCCCTCCCGCGACGAGCTCAAGCACTTCGCGCATCCGGTCGTCGGCGAACTGGCCCTGCGCCGCCAGGCACTCACCGTCGGAGGCGCCGAGCAACAGGTGATCATCGTCTACCAGGCCCCGCAGGGAACCCCCTCGGCCGAGGCCCTCGCCCGCCTCATCTGATCCCCGTGTCCCCTGGCGCTCAGGAAACCGCCAGGAAAATTATCAGCGCCACCAGGCAGAGAATGGCCCCCGCCAGGGAGAGCGGAATCCCAATGGGCTGACCCCCGCGCTTGGTTGGCGTGCGTTCTCCGCCCGAAACCGCCGGCCGGGAATGCGGGGCCGGTTCCTCCTGGGGCGGTTCGCTACGGGGCCGAGTACGCCGCACCGCCGCGCGCTCGCATTCGGCCCGCACCACGGCGCGCCACACTTCCTCGTCCAGCCCCGGCAGTTCGCCCTCTTCGAGGATCACGCGCACCGCCGTACGGCACGCGGCGTCCTCGCTCCCGTGCAGATCCGGGAGCAGACACTGCAAACGCCCGCTCACCTGACCGTCCTTCGCCAGGGGCCGTATCACCTGGCGGTAGAGCCAAATGGCGTTCTCGATGCGGCAGTCCAATTGGGCGGCATCCTCACGCCCCGGCGTCTTCCACGGATGGCGCCGGATGTCCAGGAACAGCGACTCGTCCAGAGCCGTACCGCACAGGTTCTCGCGGAGCGCGCGCGGCCAGCCGATGAACCGGCGCGCGATCTCCTGAAGCACGAGCGCCACGGTGTCGTAGGGCAGGTCGTCGCGGAGATCCCGCAGCAGCCTCTCGTCCGAGCGCGCCCGCATCATGCCCTCGTCCGCCTCCTGCTCCGGTGCGGAATCCCCCTCTTGCTCCGGTGTGGAATTCCCCTCCTGCGTCTGTGGGGAATTCCCCCCATGCCCCGGCGCAGAATGCTCATCCCGTGACGGCGTGGAATACCCCGCCCGTTCCGGTGCGGACATCGCGCGATTCACGGGCCACACCGCCGAGTTGAGCTCCTTCACCGCGTGCTGGGCGGCACGCAGCAGGCCGTCTCCCTGCTCCCACCGCTCCAGGTGTTCGCCCGCCTCAGCCAATACGGCCGACACCGCGGGTTCCCGCCCGTCCGTGTGCCGCAGCCATTCCAGATGGAAGCGCACCAGCCACGTACCGATGTCCATCGCGTCGTCGTCGATCGGCTGCCGCAGATCGGTCCGTACGCGTCGCACGTCGTGGGAGGCGGAGGCGGGCCACGACGGCAGGAAGACGAAGCGGAAGGGTTCCGAATCGTCGCTGTCGTGAGTGGCGAAGGACCAGCCGAGGGGGTGCTGTGCTCTCAGGTCGCGGAAAATCCCGTACAGCCCCCAGAGAAGGAGATACGGGACGTCCCCGCCCCACCGGTCCAGAAAGGAATAGCGGTGTCCGGGATGGCGCAGGATCTCGGCGGCGGCCACGCTCAGCGGCTTGCCGAAGCGCCCCAGGGCACGCGAGAGGCTTTCCCCGCGCGGCGCGGCGGCTCTCAACAGGACGTCGGCGGGGACCGGTTCGAGCTTCCCCCTCACCTCGTTCAGGGGAAGCGCGCTGCCCTCCCACGTCCAGGGATGCAGCCCGAGGCAGGTCTCCACGTCGAGGTCGCGCGAGGAGCCGAGCAGCGCGTGGCACACCGTGCCCGGCCTGCCGCCGGGATCGTGGCCCGGCACGCGGCGCACGAGCAGGACCTCCTCGCGGCCCTTGACCCCGATGCGTACGAGTCCCGGCGTGACCTCGTCGCCCGCCACCTGGAGCTTCGTGGCCATCCCGCGGCACACCGCCTCCGCCTGGTCCGGCTCGCACGACCAGGCGACGAGGCCGAAGCCGGTGCTCCCCGAGCGGTTGTCCGCGTCCCAGCGGAAGACGAGCTGGTCCACCCGCGACCGAGACACCGTCATCACCATCCCGCCCCGTTCAGGTCACTGCCCGGCAGGAGCCCGGACATCGCGAAGATCGAAAGCAGCGGCGTGAGGACCCTGCGCGGGGTGACGCCGTTGGGGAAGACGTTGTCCTGCTGCCTTCCGCCGGTCGCCGAGACGAAGTGCAGGGTGCAGCGCGCGCACTCCGTGAACGGCTTCAGCCATGCCTTGCTGCCGTGGTGGCGGACGTACGCGTACACGTCCCGGCTCTCCTCGCGCAGCTCACGGCCGGTCAGGACCGCGGGGAGCCGCCTGCCCAGCCAGCGGTCGACGGGCGGGTCGAAGCGCATCAGGTCGCTCTTGTTGACCGCGACGGCGGCCGGCGCTTCGATGTACCGCCGGGAGCGCGGAACGCGGCCGAGCACCGTGGCGAACGCCTCGTCCCCCAGGCTCCGTTCGCGCACCTTCGCCTGCTCGCGCTCCCTCTCCAGGTGCGGGACGCGCAGCGCGCGCAGCGGATCGAGGACGAACACGAACGCGCCCACACCGGCCAGGAACCTGGTCACCGCGCCGTGTTCCACCAGGTCCTCGCCCGCGAGGTCGAAGAACATCACGGGGCGGGTCGCGCCGTGCCCCGACACCAGCAGCCCGTCGGCGAAGAACGCGAACTTGGCCGTCGTGGTGCGCGAGAGCACCTGGCCCTCGTGCAGCGGCTGCACGCGCTCGCGCATGAACCGGCCGTGCCACTCCGGGTTGAGGGGGTGGCAGGTGAGCCCGTACGGCTCCAGGCCGCCCTTCTCCACCTCCCCGATCATCGAGGCCAGCAGGTGCGTCTTGCCCGTGGACGAGCTGCCGACCATGGCGACGGTCAGCGGAGGACCGCTGGTCAGATACGGGACGGGCAGATAGTGCGGCTCCACGCCGCCGGTGTGCGGGCACCGCTGGAAGGCGCTGCGCAGCACGTCGTTGCGCCGGATGGCGTTGTGCTCCCCCGACAGGTCGAGGGGCACGTGCTCCTGCCGCGCGTTGCGGGTGAAGAGCCGGGACGCGTCGTACGAGACGGGGTCCAGGCAGTACGGACAGATCATCGTGTGCCGCGCGCTCCCCGGCACGCTCCCTGACACGAGGCCGTTCATCGCTCACCTTCCGTCCGGCCGCCGCTCCGCCGGGACCACAGGCCGCGGCGTACTGGCCTGCCGTTGCGCGCGCCGGGCCGCGGACCCGCCGCGTCACGCCGCTCGCCCGCCCCTTCGCGCCCGTCACCGGCCTCCGTACGGCCGTCCTCGCCGTCCTGACCGCCCTCGGGGCCGTGGCCGAGATCCCGCCGCTTGGCCGCCAGCAGGCGGTCGAACTCCTCGCGTCCCGCGTCCAGGGGGTCGGCGGGACGCGAGACTCCGCCGAGCGGGTCGGAGCGGTTGAGGAGCCGCAGCACGTCGATGGCGTGCGAGCGTCCCTCTGCGCCCGCGGCGAAGGCGCCGCTGTCCCTGAACGCCGCGAGCTGCCGGTATCCGTCCAGGTCGGAGGGCGGTCCCGCGCCGTCGCCCGGCCGCCCAGCGAGCAGGTGGTACGTCACCTGGGCCACGCTCCACACGTCGTCGCGTGAGTCGGCCGCTCCGGTGCCGCGCCGCTGTTCGGGGGCAGCCCACGGAGCCTGCCCGAACGCCTCGCGGGGCGCGCCCGTGTGCACGGCGGCGTGCGGTTCGCCGACGCGCACCTTCTTGCCGTCCCACAGCACGGTGTCCGGTGTGAGGGCCCTGTGCACGAAGCCGATGTTCGACAGCAGATGCACGGCGAGGGTCAACTGGCCCATCACAGCGCGCAGTTGTTCCACGCTCAGCCGGCCCGTGTGGCGTGCGAGGGGCTCGGTGCCGGTGGCGGGGGCGGCGGCGTAGAGCAGGAACGGCTCGGAGGCGTCGAGGTTGTGTCCCACCAGGCGCGTGAAGACGTCCGCGTACACCTCGGATCCGTAGGCGCGCTCGATGGCGAGGGCGGCCCTGGCCTCGCGTTCCAGCGCGTCCCTGGCGCGGTGGTCCTTACGGGCCGGCAGCGGCAGCCGGTACTGGAGCACGCGCCACCCCTCGCCCATCGCGACGTACCGCGCCGACACCGGCTCCCTGCCCGGGACATGGCGGTCCTGCCCGAACTCGGCGGCCAGGCGGATGACTTCGCCGCGCGGCGTGAAGAACTCCAGCTCGTCGCGCCCTTCGCCTCCTCCCGTCATGAGCTGCGCCCCTTCACGCCCGACCTGTTTTGGCTGCCTTGTTGGTCCCGCCCGTCCTGCCTGTCCGCCGCGGATCTGACGGTGCGTACGGTGCCGCCGCGCAGCGGCACGAGGCGCAGCACGCCCGCGAAGCGCCCGGTCACCGTCCACACGACGTCCTCGCCCCGTGCGTCCCAGTGGCCCGCGCCCGCGTCGTCGCGGGTCGCGCCGCGGCGTGCCGCCTCCGGCGCGAAGCGCACCGCACGCGCGCCGCCCGGGTCCCGCGAGAGCATCCGCTTCCTGCCCGGCGAACACAGCGGCCTGGCCCGCGCCGCTTCGCCGGAGGCGAGCACCCGTACCACCCCGTCGGTCGAGACGCCCAGCAGCTCGGCGGTGCCGGGACGGTCCTCCGACGGGCGCGCGTAGTGCGGCGGGGCGGCCGCGCCGTCCCTGGCCAGGCACCTGCGTTCCTCGTCCAGCACCTCCCGCGTACGGGGGCCCACCCGATACCTGGCGACCGCGGTCGGGTCACGGTCGACGGCGCCCCAGCAGGCGGCGACGACCTGGAGCAGTCCGTCGGCGAGGTCGCCGACGAGCGTGTCCACCAGGACCCGGCCGCCGTCTCCTGTCTCGCGCTCCAGCCAGGGGAGGTCGAGCGGGAGGCGGAAGTGCTGCGGGATGGCGGGGGCCGCCTCTTCGGAAGCCGGCGCCGGTACGGGCTCCGGGTCCGGGTTCGGGTTCGGGTTCGGGTTCGGGTTCGGGTTCGGGTTCGGGTTCGGGTTCGGGACCAAGTCCGGTGCCGGGTCCGGGTTTTCGGAGGGCTCCCCGAATTCCCCGCGCTCCCCGAGTACGGGTACGTCGTCGGCGTCGGCCGTCCAACTGTCCCAGTCCCAGGGCTCCCACCCCGCGTCCGTGTCCTGCGCGCCCGCTTCCTCCTCCGGGAACGCGGCGGCAGCGAGGACGCCCGATGCGCCGGCGGCTTCCTGGGGTGGCGCCCCCGCGCCCCGGACCTCCCCCGTCTCCCCGCGCTCCTCCCCGTACGCCTCCACCTCGGCCGCGAGGTTGCGCAGCAGCACCGACACCGCCCGTGCGCCGTCGGCGCAGTGCAGGCGTGCCTCGCCCAGCAGCCAGTCGTGCACGGCCGTTTCGCTCAGCAGCGTCTCGATGCCGGTGACGGCCCCGGCGGCGAACTCCGGGCGCATCTCCACCCACCACGCGTCCACCGCGGCCGTCCAGCGCCACAGCGTCATCGCGAGGAGCGCGAGCGCGGCCAGGCACAGCGCGGCCGGTCCGGCCCACGGCGGGAGCCCGAGGTTCTGCCCGGCCACCGCGCCCGTCAGGCCGCCGAGGAGCCCCGCGACCGACTGCAGCCCGGCGCGCGTCCTGCCGCCGCCCTCCAGCCGCCCGTCGGCCGAGCGGCTCGGGCGGCGGCTCACCAGAAAGAGGGTCAGCCCCGCTGCGGCCAGCGCGATCAGCGGGCCCGTGGCCCAGCCCGCCCCCGGCCACAGCCCGGCGAGCAGCGCCACGGCGAACGCCGGTACCGCGTCGCCCCAGTGCGTCGGCGCGAGCACGTCGAACGGCGCCGGGGCGGCGAGCCCTTCGAGCCGTTCCTGCGGGCACACCGCGTCGAGCCGTGCCAGCCGCGCGGCGCTGCCCGCCGGTGCCGAACGGTCGGAAAGCGCGGCCAGCCGCGCCGCCACGGAGCGCAGCGGCAGCCGGCGGCCGACCAGGCTCTCGGTGTAGTGCCGCAGCCCCGGCCCCACGCGTTCGCGCGACGCCTCGGGGATCTCGGGCAGGTCGATGCCGTGCCGGTCGAGCCGGGCGCGCTGCTCGGGCAGCAGCCTCACCCCGTCGCCGTCCCGCAGCGCCGTCGCCGCGACCGTGCGGTACGCGCCGAGCGCCCGCGCCACCTCCGCCAGCCGCTCCGGCAGACCGGATCGCTCCGCGCTGCTCCTGAACAGCGCGAACGGTGAGCGGACCCGCTCGTACTCGCCCTGCGCCGCGCGCAGCGCCGCCTCGCACCCGCGCCGCCGCTCGTCGGCCTCGCCGCCCGGCCTGCACCAGACGCGGTCGCCGAGGGACTTGGGCACCTCGTCGCCGATGAGCGCGGCGAGTTCGGCGGGGACACGGTCGGCGCCCGTCGGGGAGAGCGAGGGGACCGCCGTCGCCTCCTTGCCGACCAGCTCCTCGAGCGCCTGGCGCCAGACGCGGATGCGGGCGCTCTCCGCGAGGTCGTGCTCCAGGAGATGCGGCGCCGGTACGGCCACCCCGTCGCCGACCTCGCCGAGCGCGTGCAGCACCGCGTCGAACACGGCGGGTTCCCCGAGCAGTTCGGCGAGCGGCCGCACTCCCTCAAGGCGCCGTTCCGCGAGCGGTTCCTCCTGCTCGCCCGCACCGTCCGCCTCGCCCCGTACGCCACCGCCCGCCGCACCCCGTGCGCCCCGTACGCCGAATTCCGGCTCGGGCACCCACAGCACCCCCGCAGACGGCGGCCGCAGCGACAGCGGGCGCGCGATCAGCCAGGGCGAAGGCGCACCGCAGTCGGAATCCGACAGGCCCTCACCCTCACCACCCTGCTCCCCGACCGCGAGGCAGAGCGTGGGTACGGGCCCGTAGGCGAGCAGCCGTTCATAGAGGTGCTGGTGGGCGACCAGGTCCGCCGCGCCGTCCACGATCAGGAAGCGCGGCGCCTCGCAGCCCTGCGCGCCGTCGGCCGCCGCGCGCACGGTCTCCTCCAGCGCCTCGGGGTCGTCCTCCGCACCGTGGCCGCGGTGCAGGTCCACGCGGAGCACCGTCACGTCCGGTCCCCCCTGCCGCCGTCGCCCGTGCCGCCCTCACCGGCGCCGCCCTCGCTCCTGCCGCCGTCGCCGTTCGACCAGCCGCGGTCCTCGTGCAGGGCCTTGCCCCAGTGGCCGTCCTCCCAGGGGTCCCCGGGCCTCGTTCTGCCGGTGCCGCCGTGCGCCGCCTCCCTGCCCGGCTCCTCGCGGCCGGTGCCCTCGTACCGTCCCGGCGTGCGGCTCCACTCCTCCTCGCGTGCGCGCGCCGCCGCGCGGGAGCCGCCCTGCGCCAGGCGCTGGTCGAGCGCGCGCAGGGTGGACCTGGTGGGGCGGTTGACGCCGGGGAAGGGCAGGTCCAGGGCCCCGCGCAGGGAGACCTCCCAGAAGTTCCGCAGGGGTACGAGCCATTCCTCGGCCTCCTCGCCGAGCTCCCCGGCCAACTCCCCGATCAGCGCTGCCTGTTGCGGAGCCACCTCGTGCACCACCGTGCGGAACAGCGGCGAGGGCGGCACCGTCGACCCGGTCAGCCCCTCCGGCTGAGCCTGCATCAGCTTGTGGCAGAAGTCCTCGATGATCTGCCCCTCGTCGAGCAGCGCCCACTGCTCGTACGCGCTCAGCAGCCCGGCCCAGCTCGAGAGCCCGTCGTCGTACGAGGGCAGGCGCAGGGTCATCGTGGCCGAGTCGCCCGCCTGGAGCCTGATGCGCAGGGCGGCGGGGGACGCGGGGTCGCCCTTGACGTCGACCCGGCCGTTCCACATCGCGCACAGGATGCGGTGCAAGATGCGCTGCCTGTCCTCCTCCGTACTGGCCAGCCAGTCGTCGCCGTGTCCGAGCCGCTGGCGCCAGTCCAGGAAGTCCTCCGAGCCGCCCGCGTCCCGCGCCCCCGCCCACAGCCTCAGCACCTGCCGCACCTCGGAGACGTCGGTGAGGCTCATGCCGCTGCGGAAGAGGACGACGGTGATGGAGTCGGTGGACACCGCGCGGAACTCGGTCTGCATCCCGATGTCCCGCGGCAGCGCGAGTTCCTGCCCCAGATAGCGCTCGGCGCGCGAGGCCGACTCGCCCGACGGGTGCACGATGAGCGCCTTGAGGGGGCCGCTCCCGTCCGGGGTGAAGCCGACCGGGAGCAGCTTGGCGAGCTGGGAGCGGAACTGCTCCAGCCACTGCCCGTCCACCCCGGCGGCCGCCTCCTCGTCGCCCATCGCCGCGTGCAGCAGGTCGGCGAGCGAGGGCAGCAGCGGGCGCTCGTTCATCACCCCGGTCTCCACGAAGAGCTGCTTGACCCGTCGCTCGACGACCTGCTTGACGACCTTGACGGCGGCGCGGGGCGAGCGGCGCAGGGCGCCGAGCGCGCTGTGCCAGTCCTGCGGTTCGATGAGCTTGACCAGCAGTCCTGCCTCGTCCAGGTTCTGCGGCAGGCCCTCGTGCTGGAGCAGGCGCTCGAACACGGCGTCGTAGAAGGAGCGCAGGGAGTTCTGCGGGGGCAGCAGGTAGGAGACGCCCTTGCGGTCGTCCCGGTAGAGGTCCTTCTTGCGCTCCGCGAAGAGCTTGCTCTCCTCTTCCTCGTGCGCGCGCAGTGCCCGCACCAGCTCGGTGACGTCCCTGACCGTACGGGTGAGGGCCGGGCGCCAACGCAGCTCCTGGTCCTTCCAGTTGCGGTGCCAGAGGCGGTTGGCGCGCCACTGGTACCAGCCGTCCTGGTCGTCGAGCACGGCCTGCACCTCGGGGTCGCCCCAGCGCGCCGGCGCCATGCCCGCCATCGGCCGCCTGACGGGCGGGACCCGGGGCGCAGAGACCTCCACGCCCTCCGGCCGCTCGGGCTCGTTGCGCCGGTTCTCCAGCATGCCGGCGAAGCCCGCCCTGGCGGCGCGCTCGGTGTGCTCGGGCAGCCCGACCAGCAGCCGTTCCACGCAGAACGGGTCGAGGGTGCGCAGCAGTTCGCGCACGGCCTCGCCGGGGTTAAAGTGCTCGACCAGCCGCGGGACCTCGCGGCTCAGGTCGCGGTCGAGCTCGGCGAGGCCGTCCTCCATGTCGTGCACGCGGTCGCGCAGCGCCTGCCCGATGGCCCGCACACCCTTGGGCACCGGGTCGGGCAGCGGTACGTCGTGCGGCTCGCGGTGCCACAGCGGGCCGATGCCCGAGCGGTCGAACATCTCCCGCACCTGCTCGGTGCCGTACCCCGCCGGCCTGCGCGCCGCCTCCGCCATGCCGCTCACGGCAGCGGCCAGCAGCCGCCCCGCCACGATCTCCGCGAGGTCGTCCACGGGCACGGTCAGCGAGGCGGCGAGGCTGGTGGACATGCCGCGGTAGCCGATGCCGGAGCGGGAGGGCGTGGAGCGCTCCACGGACTGGTTCACGAACCTGGCGGCGAAGGACTGGTAGTCGCCCTCCATGCGGCCCTGTGCGTTCTCCTCGCCCAGCTCGGTGCCGATCAGCGACATGACCATGGCCGTGATCGACCTGCGCAGGTCCTCGGGGCGGATGCCGGCCGGCCTGCTGAAGAGGAACGCGGTCTGCACGGTCGACGGGCGCAGCCTGATCGTCCCGTGGTGCGGATAGCGCACGCCCAGGGTGCCGTGCTCCTTCACGTCGCCGAAGTCGTCCGGCGCGTTGGGCACGTTCTGGTCGTCGACCAGCCGGGAGAGGTCGACCAGCGCGCGGGAGGCGTTCAGCTCGGCCTCGCGCCCGCCGCCCTGTTCGGGTGGGAAGGCCGAGGGCATCACGACCAGCGGGTAGATCTTCACGCCCGGCACCTTCGACCTGCGGAACTCCTCGCCGATCAGGTGCATGAAGTCGTAGAAGATGCCCGCGCCCGTGCCGCCCGCGACGGAGAACGCGACGAACACGTCGCATCCGCGGATCCGCCGCCCACCCAACTCCCGCAGGTCTCCCGCCGAGTTGCTGATGGCGCCGATCGCGGCCCGCAGCTGGCGCAGCACAGGTTCGAGGCCCTCGCGCAGCGTCCCGAAGAGCGCCGCCCTGCCCACGGTGGGCAGTTGCCCCGCGCCGTTGTGCAGGGGCGCCACCTTGGGCTGGCCGCCGGCCGGTGGCAGCCACGCCGCGGTCTCCTCGTGCATGTTGATGCGCAGCATGCGCGTGACCTCGGGCGAACTGTCGTAACCCGGCGGCAGCAGATCGTGCACGGCGCGCGAGGTCTGCGCGTACGCCGAGGCCTCCGCGCCCTTCACGCTCAGGTGCGGGAGCCGGTCCAGCTCGGACTCGCTGAAGTCCGCGTACACGAACTGCAGGCACTCCGGCAGCTGGAACGGGGCGCGCCGCGCGCTGCCCGGCAGCGCCGTGCCGTCCGGGCCGCACAGCTCGCGGCGCAGACCGCGCTCCAGCTCGGCGCCGATGCGGGCACCCGTGCCGCCCAGACCGACGAAGAGCATGGGCTGATAGATCTTCATGTCGTCTCTCTCCCGGCCGCCGGCGCTCGGCAGCCCCCTGCCGTGGTCAGAAGTTCGGGTCGTACTGGTGCCTGGTGGCGGCGGCCGGCGCCGATTCCCCTTCGCCGGCCGTACGCGGCCCCGGCACCTCGGCGGTGTCGCCGGGGCCCGGTGCGGACCGCTTGAGGCCGAGGCCGAGACCGCGGCCGAGGTGGAGGCGCGGAAGACGCCGCGGGAGGCCCGCATGCCCGCGCGTACCGGCTCCCGTACCGCCTCCCGTGCCGCCGCCCCCGGACGTCGCGCCGCCCGGCCGCGCTCCGCGCCCCGAGGCCGTGGATCCCGCCGCACCGCGCGTCAGCACGGCCAGTTCGAGGTCGTCGCCGAGGCTCAGCCGCTCGTTGGCGTGCACGGACCGCTCGGTCCCCTGGGGGAAGCGGATACGGACGGCGCCGCTCGGCTCGCGCGTGAGCCGGTACGTCCTTCCCCCGCCGTTCCTGCTCGCCCCGTTCCTGCTCGCGCGCAGCGCGGGCCGCGTGCCGTGCGCGTCGACCGTGAAGTCGAAGCCGAGCCGCCGCCCTTGGCCCTTGCGCACCGTGAGCACGCTCACGACCGCCTGGTCCTGGCGCAGTTCGAGCGACAGGCCGCTCGGGTCCCGGCTCGACTTGTTCGCCCGCCTGCGCAGCGCGATCACGAACGCGGCGGCCGCCGCCGCGAGCGCGCCGCCCACGACCGCCCACCACCAGGCGTCCCACCACGTGGGCGGCTCCGCGACGGTGACGGAGAGCGGAGTGTCCACGACCCTGCGGCCGCCGTCCGTGGTGTCGGTGACCACGATCCGGCCCCCGGCCTCGCCGACGGGCACGGCGCGGGCGAAGGACAGGGTGTACGGGATCCGCCTGGCCTCCCCCGGCGGCACCCGCACCGTGGCCGGGCTGATCCTCACCTGCCCGGCGCGCCGGTCCGCGAGGGCCAGGCGCAGCGTGTGCGTGCCGCGGCTGGTGTTCTTCGCGGTCAGCGTGCCCTTGATCCTGCCGCCGGGGTGCACGGTGTACCCGTCCACGGTGGCGACGGCCCCCAGCGAGCGCGCGCCCTTGAAGACCCTCGTGTGGTACGGCCGTTCGTCGCCGCTCACGCCGCGCGCGGCCATCGCGCTGGTCAGGCTCACCGCTCCGGTGGCGGCCCCGGGCACCGTGACCGTGCCGGTGAAGTGCACGTCCCCCGCCCGCTTGTCCGCCCCGGCGCCGTCGTCCCGCAGCCGCACCGCGACCGGGCCGAAGCCGTCCCCTTCGAGCCGGGCCGAGGCCCTGATCCCGGCGAGCTGCTTAGGGTCACGGATGACCACGTTGTCCCTGGTCTGCATCCACGCCTCGACGACGGCCCTCTCGCCGGGGCGCGGCGAGGAAGGGTTCATCGTCAGTACGGAGCGCAGCCGGCCCTGCCAGATGGCGCTGACCGAGGCCTCCTCGGCGTGGTCGCCCTGGGAGGGGCCCAGTCGTACGCGCCACGTCCCCGGGATGGGGTTGTTCACGCGCAGGGCCTCGACGGGGCCGTTCCTGCCGCTGAGTTCGAAGCGGGAGCCGTGCTCCGCGCCGTCGGTGTCGCGGATCCTGCGGCCCTCGGGATCGTAGTACGTGGCGTGCACGCGGGGGTCGCGCTTGGCGACGATGATCGAGCCGTCGGTGGCGACCGGCGGGATCGTCACGCGCAGGTCGGCGCCCGGCTTGCCGGTGGTCCCCTGCGCGAAGCGTGCGCACCGCGCCCGCGCGAAGATCCCCTGGAGCGCCCCTTCGAGCTGCGCCGACGCACCGGCGACGCGCTCGCGCGGGGTCGCGTCCGGCAGGTCGGGACAGCCGTTGCGGTAGCCGCCGGCCGCCATGTGGCGCAGCGTCCGCGTGTCGATGCCGTTGTCGCCGCCGAAGCCGAGCGGCCAGATCTGCACCTTCTTCCCGCGCGCCTGCCGCAGCTCCTCGTCGAGGGCCTTCCGCCCGTTCTGCTGGCGGGTCCCCGCGGCGTCGCTCTTGCCGTAGTTGGGGCTGTCCGTCACATCGAGCCTGCCGTCGGTGAGCAGGAAGACGACCTTCGGCACGGCGTGCTGCGCGCCCCGGGTGAGCCGGTCGGTGGCCTGCCCGATGGCCGCGGGCAGATCGGTGCCGGGGCCGAGCTTCGCGGGGTCGGGGTGCGCCAACTTCCCGATGCAGTCGTTCAGTTGCTCCCTCCCCACGGCGTCGGCCACGGTGAGCTCACACACCTGGTTCACCGCCGACTGCCCGTTCTTCTCCGCGCTGCCGAAGCCGATGACCGCGGCGCGGGAACGGTCCGAGATCTCGCCCTGGCCGATGAGGCGCGCGGCCTCCACCTCGCGTGCGAGGTCCTCGCGTGCCCGGTCCTTGCCCTCGGGCGTGCTGAGGCTCGCCGACTGGTCGACCACGATGGCGAAGTCGATGGGGTCGGGGCCCTGGTCGCCGCCGTTCCCCGCGCCGCCTCCGGCTCCCTCTTCGGCAGCGGCCCCCGCGCCGGCGAAGAGCGGTGCCAGGAGCAGCGGCGCGAGCAGGGCGACGGCTGCCGGGCGAGCGGTTCTCCGCCGCGCCGCACGGCCTCGGGCCGGACCTTTGTACGGACTGCTGCTCGGGCCTCCGGCCGTACCCCCGTACGCGCCTCCGGCCGTCCGCCGGCTCACCGGCTTCCTCCCCTTCCCCTCGGTCCCCGGCCGGGCGTCCGCCCGGCGATCGCTCCCCGCTCACCACGTGACCGGCTGTCAGAAAGAAGGCACATTTTTCTCACCACAATTGACTGAAGAGAGTGAAAAGGGCGCCGAGGGCCAGACAGCACACCCCGAGGCGCAGCCACGCGTACTTCCTCGCCAGGACAGCGCCGAGCGCGCACGCCTGGTCGAGCGTCCACCGCACGACGTCCTCGCCGGACTCGGCGAGCTTCGGCATCAGCGCCTCGGGAGAGACGCCCGAGGTCAGCTCGCGCAGGAAGGTGCGGTCGGCGGCGACGCGGGTACGCGGCAGCAGTACGGCCACCAGCATCACCACGCCGCTCCCCCAGAGCAGCCCGCCGATCAGCGCGAGCACGGAGACAGTGTGCGGCGCCGTCCAACCGCCGTACCCCGCACCGGAGTTCACCCCGGGTACGTCGTTCGCCGAAACGAGCATCGCGACCAGGCCCACAGCACCGGACACCAGGATCGCGGCCTTGGAGTCGGCGCGGCCCAGGTCCTCGCGTACGGAGGAGAGGAGGCGCTCGGCGACGTAACGGGTGTCGGGTTCTGGCACGGATGACGCCCCCCGTCCGGACGGCTCGGGCGGTCCGGGCCGCCCGGCGGCGCTCACGAGTCGCCCCAGTCGTCGAACCGGTCGCTCGCCCGGCCGGTCCGCGACCGCGACGTGCCCGGCGCATCGGAGGGCCCGGCCCCTTGGCCGCGCTCTCGACGTTCGTCGCGCTCGCCCGACGACTCGACCCGCGTCGGCTCGCGTACGAGGGGATCGCGTACCAACGGCTCGTGCACCGACGGCAGGTCAAGCTCCCCATCGGCGCGGGCGGCGCTCCCGCGCGCCGCCGCCCCCTCCGAGGCATCGGGCCCCGGGAGCGCCGCATCCCCGTCGTCCTCCTCCCAGAACGGACGGCGGCGCCCCGGCCCCGCTCCCCCGTCCGACTCCGCACGACCCAACTGCGCACGGCCCACCTCCCCACGGCGCTCGGGCTTTTCGGAGAGCGCCATGTCCGCCGTTCCGCCGACCACCCTGCTCGACCTCTCGCGGAGGTGCTGCAGCACCTCGTACATGTGCTCGCCGATGTCGTGCCGCTCGAGCTGGCCGCCCTCGATGAGCTTGCCGATGAACTCCAGCCAGTCCGCCTCCCCCTGGCGCCGCTCCCGCGCGAAGAGCTGCTGGATCTCCAGCGCCCGCCCGGGGTCCCTGGCCATGAAGTGGGCGATCTTCGTCTCGTCGCCGCCGAGCAGGACGGACTCGAAGGACCTGGCGCGCTCCCGTACGAGGAGCGAGGCGTGCTGCTCCTGCCGGAAGGTCAGCGCGTGCTCCTTCTCGGCGAGGTCCAGCCGGTGCTCCAGGCCGGTCCCCTCCCTGATCCGCTCCATCACCCGCTCGCTGAGGTCGATGAAGACGTGCACCCTGGCCGACAGGCCCAGCTCCGAACCGAGCGCGAAGCTGCCCGAGTTCAGTTCCGTCCTGACCGCCTCGTCGGCACGCTGCGCCTCGGTGAGCCGGAAGCGCCGGGAGACCTCGCGGAGCTGGTCGAGGAGTTCGTCGCGCAGCAGCTCGGCGACGTCCCACACCTGGCTGCGCACGACCTCGACGGGGTCCTCGACCTTCCACTGCACGCTCGCCGCCGCCTGGAAGAACTCCGCGTCGCCGCGCGCCGGGAGCGCCAGGTCGAACCTGGTCACGTTCCGGCCGAGCGCGATCTCGAACACCGTGTACGGCGAGCGCATCCACGGCCTGCGGTGGTCCTCGCGCGCGTCGGGCCACAGCACGCTGTGCCCGCCGTTGTGGTACATCAGCACCGCCGCGATCTGGCCGCTCCGCCGCTGGTACGGGGGCCGGAGCTCGCGCAGCAGCGGCCCGCGCAGACACCGTCCGCCCTCCGCGGCGCCCGGCGTGTCCCCCTGGGCCCGAGCCTGACTCTCCTGACCGCTCACCGCCCCACCTCCTCGTGCGTCTCTTCCTGCGCCTCTTCCTGCTCATCCGCCTGCAGCGCGTCCCACATCCGGCGGGCCGCCTCCTTGTCCAGCGGCTCGTCCACGTCGCGCACCAGGCGGGCCAGAAGGTGCCGCAGCCGGTCCGCCTCGCGCCGGTCGCCGACCAGGTGCGGCAGGAAGCCGCACAGCGCCGCCAACTGCGCCTCGTCACCCGCCGCTTGGCGCATCCAGCTCCCCATCGCGTCCAGCGCCGCCGCCCCTGAGCGCGCCGTCCCCAGCGCGTGCCGCACCAGATCGGCGAGGCGCCCCGCCCGTTCGGGGCGCGCGCGAAGCAGCGCGGCGGCGCACGGCCAGGTGCCGTACTCCTCCAGCTCGGGTACGTCCTCCAGCCCCCACAGAAAGGTGGCCCGCGTCCGCAGTGCGCTCACCACCGTGAGCAGCACCAGGTCGCGGTACTCGGCGCGGCCGTCCCGCAGCCAGCAGCCCAGTCGCCCGACGACCTGGTCGGGCCCGGTGCCGGCGAGCAGCCGCAGCACGCTGTGCGACACCTCGGGCAGCACCTCGCGCCCGCCCCCGCGCGCCAGCCGCCCCAGCGCGTCGAGCGAGGCGGGGACGGAGCCCGCCGCCATCCCGTAGCCGTGGGTGAGGACCGCCGTGGCCCGCAGGTTTCCCGCGATGCCCGTACGCGTCTCCGCCCACTCGCCCAACAGGCCCTGCACGGCGGGCCGTACGGACGGCTCCCGCGAGGCCTGGGCCAGCGCGGTGGCCGCCGCCATCCGGGACACGGGCGAGTCCGTCCCCGCCATGGGCCCCACCAGTTCCTCGCATCCGTGCACCCAGTCCCACGCGCAGAGCGCACCCGCCGCGAGGGACGCGCGCACCCACACCAGGGGGCGCGGGTCGTCGCACAGCGCGCGCAGCCACCTCGATACCGGGCCGCGCGCGTTGTGGTAGCCGTGCCACACCTCGTGGAGCACGGCCGTGGCGAGCCCCTCGCCCCGGAAGCGGACGGCGCGCACCGGGACCTGCTCGGTGCCGAGGTCCAGCTCGCCGTCGTACAGCACGGACCGCGCGGCCGACGGGCGGTGCTCCGCATGCGTACCGAACAGGCGCCTGCCCGGGGCCCGTTCGGGATCGAGAGTCAGCGAGAACTCCCAGGCGAGCTGCTCGCCCGCCTCGGTCGTGAGGCCGTAGGAGGACCCGTTGAAGACCGCCACCGCCACGCGGAACGCGGCCGCGCTCAGCCCCGGCAGCGCCTCGGGCGCCGCACCGGGAGCGTCAGCGCCGGCGAACCACTCCCGCGCCTGAGCGGGCACGAACCCCGCGCAGGCGTCGAGCAGTTGCCCGTCGGAGAGCTTCCCCCGCTGCCGGTCGGCGAGGTGTACGGCGAGCCGCGCGGCCTCCCCTGGCCGCAGCTCCTCCAGGCCGAGCGCGTCCGTGACCTGCTCGCCGCGCGCATGGGCACGTGCCGTGTCGAGCGCGCCGGGCCCGGCGTCCTTGAGCAGTACGCGCAGGTGCCGGTGCAGCACCTCCTCCGACGAAGGCGGCGTGCAGTACATCCCGTACCGCCCCCGCAGCAGCCGTTCCGACGGGTCGTCATGATCCGCGACGACGACGCCGTACGCTCCCGCCTCCGCCAGCAGCGCGCTGAACCGGTCGAGATGCAGCTCCCGCCCGCCGTCGCCGCCCTCCTCCCGCGGCAGTTCGAGTACGTGGCCGTGCCCGTGCCTCAGGGCGTCCCCGGTCACCGCGCGCAGGTCGGTGGTCTGCGGGTCCAGGCGTACGACGCCCTCCGGGGCCAGCTCGGAGAGGAGGGACAGCGCGGTCGCGGTGCGGCCGCTGCCCGGTTCGCCGCACAGGACGAGCAGGCGGCGGGCGCGCAGCACCGCCTTCATCCGCGCGTATCCCGGCGCCTCCAGATAGACGTCGCGGAGGCGCTCCAGCTCCTCGGCCGGTACGGGGCCGTCGAGCACCACCGGGCCCGAGCCGGTGAACTGCTGGCTCAGGAAGACGTTGCCCTCGTAATACTGGCTGTCGCCCCGGATGTTGTGGACGCGCTCGGGGCTCCCGCGCAGGAACAGGTTCTTGCGCGCGGCGCGTGCCGCCCTGGTGCCGCCGGTGCTTCCCTCGCCGCCGAGCGGGCTGCGCCCGGCCTCCTCGAAGGGGTCGCGCGCGGACTGTTCGGCACCGTCCTGCGCCGGGTGCTCGTCCGCGTGCTGCTGTTCTCCCTCGTGCGCGTGCCGTTCTCCCCCGTGCGCGTGCCCCTCGGCGGCGGGCCCTGGCTCCCGGGGAGGCGGAGCGGCGGCGTCCCTCGGCTCGCTCACTGCTCGCCTCCCGCCTCGCCCGCGGCAGGGCGGTCCTTGCGGATGCCGGTGAAGCCGTTGATCACGTTGCGCTCGAAGACCTGGTTGTCGCCCCCGACGTTGAACTGGTTCCTGATCCCCTCGGGCGCCACCGGCGGGCCGGCCCCCTCCTCCGGCCCGCCCCGCGCGGGCGGCCCCTGCGCGGGCGGCCCCTGCGCGGGCGGCCCCTCCGCAGGCGTGCTCTCCCCCGGGGAGCACGCCTGCGCGGGGACGGACGCCGGCGGCCCGGGCAGCCGCGGCACGGAGAACCACGCGAGCTCGTCGGTCTCCTTGCTCGTCACGCGCACCGGCCTGTAGCGGTCGGGCTCGATGTAACGGCCGCCCTCCAGCACCACGTTGGCGTAGAGCCAGTCCGACACGACGTGCAGCAGGTCGAAGCCCGCCGCGTCACCGATGACCGTCCTGGCGGCCCGGCTGTCGCAGAGGCGGCAGGTGAGGTCCACGGCCCTGCCGACGAGCCCTCGCCCGTCGTGCGCCACGGGGCCCATGTGCATGGCGACGCGCATCCGCAGCCGTGTCGCGTGGACCGCGTTGTGCTCGCGCAGGCTCTCGTACAGCGAGTCCACCCACCTGCCCACCATCGGCGAGGACGGCACGCCGGGTGCCAGCGCGGCGAGGATGCCGTCGCCCCGGTCCTCCTGGTGCACCTCGCCCGGGGCGACGCCGGCCGCGTCGAACGCCTCCGCGAACGCCGCGTACATCCCCGCGCGCACCCGGCCCTTCGCCTCCCTCCCCATGCGGCCCGAACCGCAGATGTCCCCCGAGACCACAAGCCGGTTGACTGCTTCCGCACTGCTCACGTGACCCCCTGTGTGCTGCCGTGGCGGAACAAGCGTGGCCTCGCGGCCGACGCCGTGGATGTAGCCGTTTACACACCCGGCGGCGATTCCGGGGAATTCTCCTGAGCGCCCGGTGACTTCTCCTGACCGCCCGGGGACTTCTCCTGGGCACGCCTCCGCTGCGGCTGCGCCTGACCCCCGGCCAGCAGGCGCAGCAGCGGCATGTTGGTGACCACCAGCCGTCGGTGTCCGGTGCGCACCACGTCCTCCTCGCGCAGCAGGCGCAGCGCCTTCGCGACCGCCTCCCTCGTCGCGCTGACGGCGGCGGCGAGTTCGTGCTGTGGCAGCGGCAGGTTCACCGCGACGCCCTCGGGGTCCCGGCTCCCCGTGCGCTCGACGAGCTCGAGCAGCCGCGCCGCCAGGCGCTGGAGCACGGTGCCCGAGGCGAGCGAGCGGCGCTCGACGTCGGCGCTGCGCAGCCGGGAACTGAGCTGACGCATGATCAGCGAGGTGGCGGCGGGGCGGGACGCCAGGAAGCCGCGGAACTGCGGTCCCGGGACCACCACACCGTCGAGCGCCCCGAGCGCCGTCACCGTGGCGCTGCGCGGGCGCTGGTCCACGGCGGCCAGGTCGCCGATCACCTCTCCCGCGCCCCTGAGGGCGAGGATGAGCCGGGCGCCGCGCTCGGTCTCGACCGAGACCACGGACCAGCCGGAGAGGATGACCAGCACGAAGGTGGAGTTCTCGCCTTCGCGGAGCACCGTTTCATTCGGCGCGTAGGCATGCGGGGACCCCGAGGCGAGAAGCGCCGTGCGGTCCTGGGACGAGAGCGCATCGAGAAATGACCGGTCCTGCCCGAACAAACTCATCTGCGGTGACATTCTGCGCCTGTACGCCTCTCCCAGAAATGGGATCAGCGCTCGGCGCACTCCCCCTCTCACACCACGGGAATGTGCGTGAAGCCACAGACGGTAAACCCAAACCGATACCCCTGTCACTCCCAGGGTTTGAGATGCCCGAAGGCCGCGTCGGCGAGCGCGCGCAGATGTACGGGGGAGAGTTCGGGTTCCTCGTCGTCTCCGAGATAGACCCATGCGGTGGAGTTGTCGGGGCCGAATGGTTCGACCTCGATCTCCAGATCCACGAAGTCCCCGTGGCACAGTCCGAGCGCGGAAAGGGGCTTGTCGGAAAGGGGATCGCCGTCCAGGGGAACACCTCCGTTCTTCATGATCCGGTACGAGAACCGCATGCCGACGGAGCCCTGGAGCATGGACACCTGGCCGGGAAGCTCCAGCTCGGCGCGGATCCGCGCGTACAGCTCCCGGCCCGTCGAGCCCTGCGGGACGTCCTCCAGCTTGTGGTAGACACCGAGATCCTGGTTGCGGACGTAAAGCACGATGCGCGGCCCCGGATCCCCGTTCCATTCACCCGGCGCGGGGACGGGCAGCACGTCGTATTCCATCGCGCGCTCGCGTGACCACGTCGCGGCGAGTTCGGCGACGGCGGCATGCCAGTTCTCGAACGCGTCCAGATGAGGGCGCGCCGCGAGAACCATCGGCAAGGGCGTGTCATCGAGCCGCAGGACAAAGAGGAAACGACGTTTCTCCCGCATTCCGCGCACCAAAGCGGCCGACCAATTCTCACCGATCCACGGCTGATTGACGGTGGCGCGCGACCAGAGGAGAACAAAATAGTCAGACTGCGAAAGCGCGCGTTCAGCTTCGAGCACGATGTTCTCGCCGGGGCCGATCTGGTACTCGTGCCCCACCGTGGCCACGCCATGGGACCGCAGCCCCGCTCTCAGCCGCTCGGCCTTCGCGTGGTCGGCCCCCGCGAAGCACAGGAAGACCCGCGGACGCTCTTCTCCGACGTGCACCCGCATGCCGTCAACGTGCCCCTGCATGACGCCTCCCGGTGATGAGCTCGCGCAGTGTGTGGCGTACGGGGCCGGAGGCGGTCTGGAATCCGGAGTCTCCGTACAGGGTCCAGCAGGCCCAGTTCGCGGGGTGCCGCCGCGCGGGGTCCTTCTCGGTCGGGGTGCCGGGGGCGCCCTCGTGCAGATCGCGCTGGGCCCGCTGCAGCGCGAGGTCACGCGGCATGCGCCGGGCGTAGCGCTCGAAGCGGTCGAGGAGTTCGGCCGCTACGTCGGCGGGCGCCACCCAGCGCGCCGCGACGGCCGAGGCCGCGCCGGCGACGAAGGCGGCCCGCACGAAGCCGGTCCGCTCGTCGCGCCCGACGCGCAGCGCCATGCCCGACTCGCAGGCGCCGAACACGATGGTCCCGCATCCCCGCAGGTCCATGGCCTCCAGATCGTCGGCGCTCACGGCGCCCTCGGGCCCCTCTGGCGCGAGTTGCAGCCTGGAGCGCCCCGCGTCGCCGTGGTCGTGCCGCCCGTGCGCGTGGATACGCACCAGGTGGTGGCGGCGGTTCTTCGCGAGGGCGGTGCGCAGTGCCTCCGGCGTCGCATGCCGGTCGAGAAGCGTCAGATGGTGTCGGGACCGTTCAACAGCGGCGCGCGAAGCGTCGGGAGAGGTCTCCTCGTCGAGGACCGTCACGCGCCTGCGGGCCCGAACACGGAGCGCAGTCCCCTCGGGCCGCGGGCTGACCAACAGCCGCCGCGCGCCCCGGGTTTGCCGTGCGCGGTGGCGAAGCGGCGCCAGCGCCGAGAGGCACGGCATGTCGGAGAGGGCGAAGCGCACGCCGAGCGGCACGCCGTCCGCCCGTACGGCGCCCAGCGGCACGTCCGAGAGCAGGCCGCCCGCGACGACGGCGAGGCGCCGGACCTCCCCGGGAAGCCGCTCGACCACCCTGTGCAGGCCCGCCAGCCGGGCGACCTCGGCGAGGCGCGTGCCGAACTCGTCGTCCTCCAGGCTCCTTTCGAGCAGCGCCTCGCTGCCGCAGCACACGGAGAACGCGTCGACCGCCCGTTGCAGTTCCTCCCTCTTGCACGTCTGCGTCACGTGGAAGAGGAACCCGCGCCCGATGACGGCGTGATGGACGTGGTCGGGCGCCGCGTGCAGGAGCCAGACCGCCTGGGAGCGCGGCAGTTGCCCGTCCACGAAGGCGCCGACCCAGCCCCAGGCACCCGCGTGGTCGCCGGGCCGCGGGAGTTCGCGTACGCGCCCCGCCTCGTCCGGCAGGATCTCCGGCAGTATCGAGGCGCCCCGCGCTGCCTCCATCGCGGCGACGACCGCCGCCGTCGCCTGCCCGACGGGGAACTCCCCGTCCGCTGCCGCCGCGCCCCTGATCCACTCGTCGAAGGTGTCGGCGATGCTCAGCGACATCCTGCGGCGCACCTCGTCGGTCACCTGGAGCGCGAGGATCCCCTCCTCCAGGCGGCGCGCCTCGTCCCAGCACTCACGGGCGCGCCGGCCGCCGTCCCGCGCGGAGAGCCGGAAGCAGGCGTGGCCGAGCAGCCGCAACGCCTGGACCTGCACTTCCACGAGCCGGTTCGCCTCGGCCTGCGCGATCGACAGCCGGAGATGGGCGACTGCTTCGCCGAGGTTCCGCCGTTTGAACTCCAGCTCCCCGGCCGCGAGATGCCACATCGCGACCTCGAAGTCGGTGCCCGCGAGGTCGCGCACGCCGGCCACCAGCCGCTCCGCGGTGTCGAGGTCGTCAGCCGAGGTCTTCCTCGGATCGAGCTCCCGCGCGTCGAGCAGGCTCCTGGCGCGCTGGACGCTCTCCATGCACGCGCCGCCGGACGGCGCGCGGGGGTCGAGCAGCCGCGCGAGTTCGGCCTCGGCGCCGGCGCGGTCGGGGGCCTCGGCCGCCGTGGCGGTGAGCAGCGGCGTGAGCTCCCGGGCCGTGCGCTCCCTGCCGACCGCCCGGTACAGCAGGGTGATCTCGCGCAGCACGGGCCAGCGCATCGAGGGCGGCAGATCCTCGCGCGGCGCGCAGCGCACCATCGCCCGCAGCGCCTCCTCGTACCGGCACAGGCGCTTGAGGGCGAAGGCGTACACGAAGTCGTCGGCCGCGGTGTCCCGTTCGTGGCCGGTGCCGGTGTCGGTGTCGGTGTCGGTGTCGGTGTCAGCCTGGGCTGGGGGCTCGGCCTCTGCATCAACCGAGCCATCAGCGACGGCGGCCTCGACCGCCTCCCACTCCCCCGCCATCACGCCAAGCCGGAACTTCTCCCGCGCCACATGCTCCGCCCGCTCGCCGCCGCCCTGTCCCTCGAACATCCGCTGAGCCCGTTCCAGCAGCTCAACTGCCCTGGAGTACGCGCCCTGTTCCCCTTCGGCCACGCCCAGCACCCGGTACAGCCTGGCCTCTTCCTCCGCGGCGAGGTCGCCGTCACCGACCAGCACCCGGCGAAGCACCTGCTCGGCCTCCCGTGCCGCCTCCGGCGCGCGACCGTACGCGGCGAGCCCCTCCGCACGCAGTACGCGGAGAGGCAGGTGCTCCGGCGCCGGCCCCTCCAGGTACGCGTCGCAACGGTCCACCGCCCGTGCCCACTCGCGGAGTTCGAGGAGACGCGCCACGTGGTTGCTGGCAAGGGCGGCCGCGAGCCGCGGGTCGTCCTCCGCCAGGGACACGGCCTCGGCGCAGGCCGCGTCGCAGCCGTGCACATCGCCCAGCTCGAACGCCTCCCGTGCCCGTCGCACCCACGGGGCGGCGGGGTGACTCGCGTCGATCACCACCCGGCTTCCAGAGGTCGTCACGCGTGCCCCCTCGTTCGCTGATCGTCCCGTTCGTCTCGTTCACTGGTCGTCCGGTTCACTGGTCGTCGCAGAGCCGGTCGGACTCGTGCGGGGTGCAGGCGAGCACGACGGTCCCCGTGAGCGGTACGCGCTGTGCCCGGCTGCCGCCGCCCGCGCCCCCGCCTCCGGTGCCGCCGCCCGAACCTCCCCCACTGCCACCGCCGTTACCCGAGGCCCCATTCCCGGAGTCCCCGCCTCCGGGCCCGACCCTCGTCCACTCCTCGCCGCGGAACCTGTACGCGTCCGGCCTCGCGGTGTCACTCTCGTCCGACCCCCGCTCCCGGTCCACCCGCGCCTCCACCACGACGACGGTCACATCGTGTGCCGGTGGTCCGGCGGGGAATCCGGGCCTGCCGCCGAAGGCCTGCGCGTCCAGCCGCGAACTGACGTAGAGATCGCCGGGGTGCTTGCGCACGGCCTCGCCGAGCCGCATCGTGCGCGGCTTCTTGTCCTTCGCGAGGGTGAGCGAGTTCTTCCCGATGTGCCGGGGGCCGTCGTCCTTGGTCAGGCGGATGAGGGGGCCGGCGACGGACGCGTCTCCGGCGAGCGCCTGGTAGAGCTTTCCGGCCCACTTGTCGTGCGGAGTGACGAGGACGGCCTTGCGGCCGGGCCCTGCGAGGGCGAACCCGTCGCTCCCGTCGGGGCCCAGCGCGACGGCGCGGGACAGTCCGTCACCGGCCTGACCAGCCTCGTTCAGCGCCGTCCTGACCCTGGAGAAGTCCCGCAGGAAGGCCGCGCCCGTCTCCGTACCGTTGAGGCCGACGACGGGATCGTTCGCCTCCGCACGCGGTCGGCCGCCGACGTCGTAGACATGGGCGACGCCCCCGGCGGCCTCCACCCGGATCGCCGATCCGTCGTCGCGCGGCCGCTTCGCGGGAGCGGCCATGGCGGGCCCGTCACCGCTGGGCGGCGTGACCTCGAACCACCCGTCGCCCGGCGGTCCCCGGGGACTCCCCGGGCCTCCCCTGTCCGGAGGGACCAGCGCCGCCGTGGAGAAGTCGGCGCCTCCCCCGCCCTGCTTCGGCTCACCCAGGCGCAGGGCCGCCACCGCACCGGCCGCCGCGCTCCCCTTGACGACCGAGAGCCAGGGGTCGCCCTTGCCGCCCATCTTGTACTGCGGGTGGCCGTCGCCGTCCTTGTATCCGTACGGGACGTCGTCCGCACCCGGCGGGGCGCCCCCGCCCTGCCCGCCGGCCATCCGCTTCTGGATCGTGCCGGCCGCGCTGCGGTACCTGTCCATCAGGCCGCGCTCCCACCGGACCTCGACCACGCCCCCGGTGCGGGCCGCCGTCATGCGCCCGAGCGGACGGCCGTTCAGCTCGACGCTCTGCCGGGCCACATCGCCGCCCGCGGAGATCTCCGAGCCGACCTCGCGCCCGGCGTTTCCGTCCTGCACCCTCTCGACATCGCCCAGGGGGTAGACATTGCGGTGCCCGCCGACGGTGCGGACGTTGGCGCTCCCGTGCTTCCCGCGGCTGAACGTGCGCCGGACGCTGTCGGTGACCTTCCTCCCGGTGTCCTTCCACACCTGCGTGATCCGGCCCTCGCCGGTCGCGCCGTCGTACGTCGACGCCGGGTCGAACAGGCCGGCGCGCCGGACCCCGTACGGGAGGTCGGGCCGGCGCTCGTGCCCGCTGCTCAGGGCGAGGCCGTCGGCGAGGGTCACGCCGCCCTTGATGTTCAGGTAGCCGCACTGCTTGTACGTCTTCGAGGCGGCGTTGTGCAGGGCCTCCTCACCGGCGGATGGCGGGCTGACGAACGCGATGCGCCCGCGCTCACGCAGCCGGTCGTTGTGCGCGTACCAGTCCTTGAACCGCAGGTCGGAGGTGATGCGGTCGCTTCCCGGCCGCGGCAGCGCGGAGCCGTCCTGCCGACCGCGCAGCCAGTCGAGGGCGCCGCTCCAGCGCATGATCTCGTCGAGCCGCCCGTACTGCGGCTCGTAGTCGGCCACATCCTGGTAGTGCTGGTCCCACCAGCGCAGGCCCCGGCCCATCGCGTAGCTCGGCTCGACCTCGGCGCCGTCGGTGTTCGACCGGGCGAAGAGGCGCGTGGGCTGCGCCCCGATGTCCACGCGGTCGCCGGAGTAGGAGAAGCCGGACGTGTTCTGGCCGAACCACAGCCGCGCCGACTCGTGGTCCCTGGTCCTGGCGCACTCGCTCCACGGAATGTCCGCCTGCGGGTCGGCGACGAAACCGCCCACCGCCTTGGACGGAACGCCGGCGCCTGCGCCCGTGACCCAGTGCTTGGCGACATAGTCGGCGTAGAAGAGGGTCATGCCGACCTTGGTCCCGGCGAGGGGCCCGTCGTACCGCGCCTGCGCGTACGCCGGACCGCCCTGGAGCACTTCGTACAGGTCCCAGAGCTGCGTCCGGTCCGTGGGGAGTCCCGCTTGCCTCAGGGTGGCCGCGTCGGCGCCCTTGAACAGCGCGTTCTTCACCTTCTCGGCCAGTCCGGCGGGCGGCTTGCCGGCCGCGATGCCGTCCGCCAACTCCGGCTTCAGGCCCGGGAATGCGGCGCGGATGTCCGGCGCGCCCTTCGCCCTCTTCGGGTCGAGCGAGAAGCCGGGGGACGCGCCGTACGTGGCGGAGTAGGCACGCTGGAGCGCCGATACGTCCTCGAAGTCCACCGGCGGCCTGCCGCCCCACCTCCAGCCACTGGCCGTGATCTCGTGGCCGCTCGTACGGAGCGAGGAGAGCCGGTCGGTGCGGGCCAAGAAGTCCTTGAGTCCCGCTGCGGTGTCGACGCGCTGAGTCACGAAGCCGTACCGGGCACGCACCTGTGCCGTCGGCGCGGGCCTGTGCGGCGTGAACAGGACAGTCCGCGCGCCGGGTTGGAGCGTGTACTCGTACACCTGCACCGTCCGCGCGTCGGAGCCCGCGTCCGTCCTGTGCTGGTCGATCTGGAGGCCGACCGTCCGCGCCTTGTGCCGGTCGTCGCGCGGCACGAGCACGTGCAGCGTGTTGCTCCTGCTGTCGAAGAGGGACCGGCCGGGCCCGGTCGGCTGCCGTACGAGGCCGTCGAAGCCCGCGTCCCGTACGGGCAGCGTGTCGTACGAGGCGTCGCGGAGGCTCCCTGTGCCCATGCCCAGATACGCGGCGAGCCCGAAGCGCGCCCAGTCCCGCACCTGCTCCGTGGACTCCGGGTTCGCGGTCCCCTCTTTCCCGTCTTTCCCGCTGCTCTGCCGCGCGGGGAGCCGGCTCGCCGCGCCCGCGTACGAGACCTCGAAAGCCGAGGCGGCGACGGGCCGTTGATCCGAGGACGCGTTCCCCTCCCCCGAAGCCGGGGAGAAGACGGCCACCCCGCCCCAGGTGAGGAGCCCCATGACGAGCACGATGGCCAGCGCGGCCGGCAGCGCCCTGGCACGTGCCTTCCACGCGGGATCGGGTGCTCTCCGCCCATCCGATCGTGAACCCGGTCGTGAATCCAGCCTGCCCACACCGCCCCCTGGAGCACCTCGGTCCCTGCCGAATCAGCGGATCAGCCTTCCAGAAGGCCGGAAACCAGACTCCGTATTTCTACGGTTTCTCCGCGCGAGCCCGCACACATTGCCGTGTGTGGTATGGCCGTTGGCGCTCTGCGGATATCGGTATCGGTCGCCGTACGATGCCGAAACGCACCGTTCAAATACCGCACAGCCGCGGTCAGTTCGACTCCTCATGCGGACATCGGGATTGCCCCATTCCGTATTCCGGCGGGATTTCCGTGATCCCCGCGATCGCGCGCAGTGCCGCGCCGTCGCGGACGATGATCCTCCGGTAGCCGATGCCGATCACTCCGTCCTCGCGCAGCGAGCGCAGGGCCTTCTGCACCGTGGGTTCGCGGGCGCCGGCCAGTGCCGCGATCTCGGACTGGGTCAACGAGAGCTGGATCGCGGTGCCTTCGGGACCGGCCGTCCCGTGCTGGTCCGCGAGCTGGATGAGCAGCCGCGCGAGCCTGATCGGTACGGAGGCGCTGCCGTACTCGACGCGGTGCCAGGTCGCGTTGCGCAGCTTGGCCGAGACGCTGCGGCTCACGTCGAGCGCGGCCCCGGGGTGCGCCCTGAGGAAGGCGAGGAAGGAGTCCTGGCCGATGCGCCGCGCCGTGCACGGGCGGAGCGTGATGATCGTGGCGAGCCGCGGGCTGTCGTCCAGGCTCGCGAGTTCGCCGATCAGGTCGCCCTCGGCGCGGATCGACAGGAGCACGCTGGTGCCGTTCTCGGTGTTGCTGACGCACTTCACGGCGCCTTCGAGCAGGACGTACACGTCCCGCGCGTCGCAGTCGCCCTCGACGAGGATCGTCTCGCCGCTGTCGAACCGCTGGACGGAGCCGAGCCGCAGCAGGTCCTCGCGCTCCTCGGGCGGCAGGCCGCCGAGCAGGCTGTGCGCGGGCCAGCCGCCCGCTGCGTGGGGGCCGCCCGGGTGCGGCGTGTGCGAGTCGGATCCCAACGGGGCGCGCCTCCCTCTCCGTGCCGGCCTCAGCCTGCCGCGTCCCGCCGGTGCCGGCCTCCCCCGCGCGAGCGCGGCCCCGCGGCGGGGACCATGGCCACGCCGAGGACGTCGTGTGCGGCGGGGGTGCCGTCGGTTGGGTGGGCCAGCGGCGAGTCGGGGCTCAGCTCCCCGGGGCTCGGACTCCCGGAGTGCGGGCCCTTCGGACTCGATTCGCGCGCGGGAACAGGCTCACCCCGGGGCGGAGACGGCGCCTCCGCACCCACCTCGTCCGGCACGGCGTGACCCGGGATCCAGATCCAGCCGTCGCCCGTGTACGTCTTCACCGTGACCGGCACCCTGCGCAGGTCGGCGAGGTCCAGGTGCGTGTGTCCCTGGGAGAGGGTGTCGGCGAAGATCTGCTGGGAGTAGATGACCACCAGGTCGGCGCCGGACAACTCCAGCGCCTGTTTCAGCGGTTCGCTGTCGCACAGCCTGCTGACGGTGACCGGGCCCTGGCCCGACCTGCCCATCACGCCCGGGGTCGCCTCGCCGAAGTGGACGGCGAGCCGCAACCGCAGCTTCGCGCTCTGGGCGCGGTGCCGGTTGTAGCGGAACAGCGCGTCGCGCAGCTCGCGGGGAAAGCGCTCCACGACCCGGGCCTCGGGCTCCTCCGGCGGCAGCACGGCCAGTTCGCCGTCGCCGCCCGTCTGCCGCTCCCACGCCGGCCGCGCGAGACCGGCCTCCAGCGCGGCCGCGTCCAGCACCTGGACCAGGCCCTCCTGGATCTCGGCCTGCAACGCGGCGTCGGCCGCGCCGTACCCCCGTGCGTCCACCGACAGCAGCAGTCGCCTGACGACCTGCCCCTTCTTGGACATGCTTTCGCCTTCCTCGCTCCGGATCCCCCGACAGCTTCGCGCACCGGGCGGCGAATAAAGCCGTACCAGTACGCCATTCACCGTGTGACGCCGTCAACAGAAGGGCCCAAGTGACAATGGGAGAGGCGGTGTTCGACGGTGCGGCAGGTAGAACTCTGGTTCGAGTGGAGGCCGGGGCCGGCGCTTGGGTTCCCTTGAGGTGCTGTGCCTACAACGGTGTGCATGGAAACCAGCGACCACGGCCGCGCTGAATTCCTGCGCAGGGTACGGGAATTCGCCAGGGATGAATTGCTGAGCCGCACCGCCGAACTCGACGCGCTCACCGAACCACCGGCCGCCTCCGGCGAGTTGGCCCGCACCTTCCATGAAGCCGGGCTCTCCAACTGGTGGCTGCCGGAGAAGTGCGGCGGACAGGGGCGCGGCCTGGAGGAAAGCGTCGATGTCGTCTCCGAACTCGCCTACGGGGACGCGGGCGCGGCCTTCACGCTGTTCATCTCCGTCATAGGCACGACCATGGTGTCGCTGTACGGAACGGAGGAGTTACGGGAGCGTTTTCTGCGGCCGATGGCGGCGAAGGGCGGCTTCTCCGCCGTGCTCGGCAGCGAACGGGAGGCGGGCAGCGAGCTCGGACGCACGGCCACCACGGCCGTGACCAGCGGCAACGACGTCATACTCGACGGCGAGAAATTCTTCTCCACTAATGCGGACTTCGCCGATGTCCTCGTGGTCGTCGCCAGGTCGGCCGACCGCTTCGTGGCGGTGGCGGTCCCGCGCGGGACGCCTGGCGTACGGATCGTGAAACGCTGGGACACCCTCGGCCTGCGGTCGGCCGGCACCTATCAGGTCTCCCTGCGGAATTGCCGGGTGCCCGCCTCGTACGTACTCAAGGGGCCGGGTCTGGGGCTGCTGGAGATCGGGCTGAATCCGAGCCGTACCCTCATCGCGGCCACGGCGCTCGGCATCGCGCGGCGCGTCCGGGACATCGTGCTGGAATACGCCGCGACGAAGTCACTCGGCGATTCGACGCTGCTGCGGCATCCGGTGTTCGCGCAGAAGGTCGGGCACATGGAGATGTGCATCGACGTGATGCGCAATCAATGCCTCGCGGCGGCGCGGGAATTCGACGCGGTGATGCGGGGCGAGGACGCCCCGGCCGCCTTTCTGCGGCGGGGCGCCCTCCGGTCCTCGCTGACCGCCAAGCTGTTCTGCGGGCAGACCGGATGGAGCGTCGCGAGCGCGGGCTCCGAGATGCTGGGCGGCCTCGGGTACACCCAGGAGGCCGAGCTCGGGAAGCTGCTGCGGGACATGCGGCACGCGGCCATCATCGAGGGCGGCGACGACGTACTCCGCGACCTCGTCTTCCGCCGCTATGCGACGCCCGCATTCAAGCGCCTGTGACGGCGGCGCCGGTGACCGGGGCCCCTGCCCTTCAGGCGCCTCTGACAGAGGAGCCCGTGACGGAGGAACGCGCCTGGTCGGAGGCCCTGTCGCCGGACTCGTCCGAGGCAGCGGACGAACCGCCCGGACCCCGCGCACCCGGCAGCCTCGCGCCCTCGATGTCCGTACGCGGCAGCACCCGGTCCAGCCACCCCGGCAGCCACCACGCGCGGCGGCCCAGCAGGGCGAGGACCGCGGGCACCAGTGTCATCCGCACCACGAAGGCGTCGGCGAACACTCCGGCCGCCATCGCCAGGGCCATCGGCTTCACGATCGCGTCCTCGCTCGCGGCGAAGCTGGCGAAGACCGCGAACATGATCAGCGCCGCCGCCGTGACCACCCGCGCGGCGTGCTGGAACCCGTTCACCACCGCCTCACGCGGCCCGCTCCCGTGCACGTACTCCTCCCTCATGCGGGAGACCAGGAACACCTCGTAGTCCATGGCGAGCCCGAACAGCACCGCGACCGCGATCACCGGCAGAAAGCTGACCACGGGCCCCGTGGTGTGCACCCCGAAGAGGCCGCTCAGCCACCCGTGTTGGAAGACCGCGGACACCACGCCCAGCGCCGCCGTGAGCGAGAGCAGGAATCCGGCGGCGGCCTTGACCGGTACCGCGAGCGAGCGGAAGACCAGCAGGAGCAGGAGGAGCGCGAGTCCCACGACGACGCAGCCGAAGGGCAGCAGGGCGCCGCCGAGCCGGTCCGACACGTCGATGCCGGCCGCCGTCGCGCCCGTCACCGCGATCGAGGTGGCGGTCTGCCGCTCCAGCCCGCCGGCCCGTTTCCGCAGGTCCTGTACGAGGTCGCCGGTGCGCTCGTCGGTCGGCCCCGTCGCCGGGGTCACGGTGAGGAGGGCGAGGTCGCCGCCCGGGTTCATGCGCGGTCCGACGGCCGCGCGTACGCCGTCCGTGCGCTGCACCTGGGCGCGTACGTGGGCCGCCGCCCGCTGGAGTTCCGGTCCGTGGGGCGGGCCGACGATCCCGCGCGCGTTCTTCTGCGGCTGGATCAGGAGGATCAGGGGGCCGTTGGCGCCGGGCCCGAAGTGCTCGGAGATCAGGTCGTACGCCTGCCGTGCCTCGGTGTGCGGGGCCGCGCTGCCGTTGTCGGGGAGGGCCAGTTGCAGGTCCTTCGCCGGTACGGCCACCGCGCCCAGGCCGAGGACGACCACGGCGACCGTCAACGCGGGGCGGTGGGTGACCAGGTGGGCCCAGCGGCGCGACCAGGGCTTCCTCGTACGCGCGGTGCGGGAGCGCGGACGTAACCGCTCCCCCGCGCAGCCCATCAGCGCGGGCATCAGGGTCACGGCGAGGGTGACGGCGACCGCGACGGTGAGGGAGGCGGCCAGGCCCATGACGGTGAGGAAGGGGATGCCCACGACGGAGAGCCCGGCGAGGGCGATGACGACCGTCAGCCCGGCGAACACGACGGCGCTGCCGGCGGTGCCCGTGGCGCGGCCGATGGACTCCCGCACCTCCTCGCCGTCCGCCAGTTGGGCGCGGTGGCGGGAGAGGATGAACAGCGCGTAGTCGATCCCCACGGCCAGGCCGATCATCAGCGACAGGGTCACGGCGGTCGAGGAGAGGGTGACCGCTCCGGTCAGGCCCAGCAGCGCGGAGAGCGCGACGGCCACGCCGAGCAGCGCGGGCAGCAGGGTCAGCCCCGTGGCCAGCAGCGAGCCGAACACGACCAGCAGGACGATCAACGCCGCGGCCACACCGGCCAGTTCCTTGGCGCTGACCTGCACATTCCTGGTCTTGAAGACATCGCCGCCGGTGAGGACGCGCAGCTCGCCGCCCCGCGTCGCTTCCGCCACCCGCTGCTTGAGCACGTCCGGGGCCTTCGCGTGGAGGGAGCCGCGGCCGGCTCCGAACTGGACCCGCGCGAGCGCGACCGTACGGTCGGGGCTGATGGTTCGCGCCGTGAACGGGTCGCTCACGGCGGCCACTTGGGGCGCGTGCCGCGCGGCGGACAGTGCGCGCTCGACGGCCGCGCGCGACCCGGGGTCGGCCAGGGTGCGGCCCGGCGGCGCCTGGAAGACGAGCTGCGCGGAAGTGCCCGTGGCGGCGGGTGCCTTGGCGGCGAGCGTGTCGAGTGCGCGCTGCGACTCCGTACCCGGCAGGCGGAATGCGTCGTCCGTGCCGTCCCCGGCCAACGCGGCCCCGGCGACGGCCACGGCCAGCAGCGACAGCCACACGCAGAGGGTCGCGATCCAGTGCCGGGCCGAGAAGCGCCCGAGCCGGTAGAGCAGCGTGGCCACGTGATCAGCCTTCCGTTGTCGTGGGTCTGAGGTGGTTGAGGAATGTCGGTCTGCGAGGGGGCGCGGCAGGAGGGGCGCGGCCTGCCTGGCTCCGTCGGTGCCGGGGCCTCCGTCGGTGCCGGGGCCTCCGTCGGTACCGGAGCCTCCGTCGGTACCGGAACCTCCGTCAGTGCCGGGGCCGTCGCGCCGGCTCCGCCGCGATTCCCGTGAGGACGAGGTCCACCACGTCCTCGACGAACTCCCGGGTGAGCGCGTCCCGGGTGAGCAGCAGGCGTACGTGGAGCGGACCGATGAGGGTTTCGAAGGCGAGCCGGTGGTTGACGCCGGGGCGCAGCTCGCCGCGCTCCTCCGCGCGTTGCAGGACCGCCATGCCCGCGGTCAGCCGCTCGGTCCTGAACTTCTCGCGCGCTGCCTGGTATTCGGGCATGTCCTGCCGGGAGGCCAGCTCGACCAGCAGCCTGCCGAGCGGAGTGGCCACGAATTCCGCGATGTTCAGCAGCAGGGCCACCAGATCGCCCCGCAGCGACCCCGCGTCCGGGTCGGGCAGCGCGATGTTCGTCCTGCTCACGACGGCGTCGACGGCGACGTTCGCCTTGGTCTTCCAGCGCCGGTAGATGGAGCTCTCGTGCACGCCGGAGCGGCGGGCGATCTCCCCGATGGACAGGCCGTCGAGCCCGGTGTCGAGCAGTCCCTCGACGGTCGCGGCGAGAACGGCGGCCCGCACCTGCGCGCTGCGCCCGCCGGGCCGCCGGGCCTTGCGCCGCGGAGCCGCCTGCTCGCCGGGAGCCCCCACCGCCCCCGGCCCCTCCGTCGCTCCCTCGCGGGACGCCTCCGCCGCTCGCTTGTCGCCCATCTCCGCTCCTGCTTCCCGTACGTCGCCGTGCGGGCCGACCGTGGCGGCGTGGCCCACAACCCCCCTTAACGCAAGAGGTCTTGTGATTAGCCTAGCGGCCTTGATAGCTTCGCGCAGGAACACTTGCGTTAACAGCCAGCAAGGGGGCGGCAGTTCATGAGCGGTCCGGCAGGCTTACTCCCGCCCGTCTCCTCCGGCCTCCCCTCCTCCCGGCGCTGGCCGGCCCTCGGCGTGCTGTGCCTGGCCCTGCTGGTCGTCACGCTCGACAACACGATCCTCAACGTCGTCCTGCCGACGCTGACCCGCCAGATGGACGCCACGTCCAGCCAGTTGCAGTGGGTGGTCGACGCGTATGTGCTCGTCTTCGCCGGGCTGCTGCTGGTGGCGGGCAGCCTGGCGGACCGGCTGGGGCGCAAGCGCACCTTCCTGACGGGGCTTCTCGTCTTCCTCGCCGGCTCGGCGTGGGCGGCGTTCGCCGGTTCGGTGGGCATGCTCATCGCCGCCCGCGCGTTCATGGGCATCGGCGCGGCGCTGATCAACCCCTCCACGCTCTCGATCGTCACCACGCTCTTCACCGACCACCGCGAGCGGCAGCGCGCGTTCGGGATCTGGGCCGCGACGTCCGGCGTGGGCATCGCGCTGGGCCCGATCGCCGGAGGGCTGCTGCTCGCCCATTTCTGGTGGGGCTCGGTGTTCCTGATCAACGTGCCGGTCATCGCGGTGGCCCTGGTCTGCGCGGTCCCGCTCGTGCCGGACTCCCGCGACCCGGCCGCCGGGCGGCCCGATCTGGTCGGCTCGGCCCTGTCCATCGCCGGGCTCAGCCTCACCCTGTGGGCGGTCATCGAGGCGCCGAACGACGGCTGGACCTCGGACCTCGTACTCCTCACCGGTCTCGGCGGCCTCGCGGTGCTGGCCGCCTTCGTGGTCTGGGAGCTGCGCACGCCGCACCCCATGCTCAAGCTGCGCTTCTTCCGCGACCGCGGCTTCTCCGCCGGGATCGGCACGCTGGCGTTCGTCATGCTCAGCGGGTCGGGAGCGCTGTTCATCCTGACCCAGTACCTCCAGTTCCACCTCGGCTACAGCGCCCTGGAGTGCGGGGTGCGGGTGCTGCCGGCCGCCGCCGCGATCGTGGTGGTGGCCCCCGCCGTCGCGCCGCTGGCCCGCGTCGTGGGCCGCAAGTGGCTGCTGGTCACGGGCCTGTCGGTGGTCGGCGCCGGCCTCTTCCAGCTCTCCCGCATCACGGTGGACACCTCCTACCTGAGCGAGCTGCCGTACATGACCCTGCTCGGCGTCGGCATGGGCCTGGTGCTGCCCGCCGCCACCGCCTCGATCATGGAATCCCTGCCGCGGGCCCACACCGGCGTCGGCTCCGCGACGAACAGCACCTTCATGCAGATGGGCACGGCGCTCGGCGTCGCGGTGCTCGGCAGCCTCCTGTCCACCCGCTACCGCGACCAGCTCGCCCCTGTGCTCTCCGGGCACCGCGTGCCGGAAGCCGTACGCGAGACGGTGCTCGGCTCGCTGGGCGGCGCGCACGCGGTGGCCGAGCGGATCGGGGCGCCGGCGCGGCCCCTGCTCGCCCTCGCCGAATCCGCCTTCGTCGACGGGCTCTCGCTCGCGCTGCGGACCGGCGCCCTCGTCGTCCTCGCCGCCGCGCTGCTGGTCTGGCTCGTCGCCCCGTCGGCCGCCGCGCGCGAGCGCGAGCGGAAAGGATCCTGAAGACCCGGGCTGCCGGAGAGCCCGCGGAAAGGGTCTTGGCCAGTTCTCGACGGTGAGTATTGCGGGACCTTTTTCCGGCGCTGGAAGATGCCTCACCCGATTCTCGTCCGCCCCAACTCGCCTACGGTGTACGGCATACGGCCGGAGCGCGTGAACGCCCGCCGCATTCCGCGGGAACCCTGTACGGCCACACCTGTGCCCGGAGATCCCGACCAGATTTCCGGTGCCTTCGCAAAGGGGGATCATTGCGTACGCGATTCCAGATACTCGGACCGGTCTCGATGTTCCACGAGGAGCAGGACGTCGGCATCGGTTTTCCCAAGCAGCGGTTCCTGCTGGCCGTGCTCCTCGCCGAGGCCGGGAGCCCGCTGCGCACCGCGCGGCTCATCGAACGGCTGTGGGGCGACGGGCCGCCGGCGAGCGCCCGCAACGCGCTCTACACCTACGTCGCGCAGTTGCGCGGCGCCCTCGCCCCGTACGGGACCGAGCTGGTCAGGCGGCACGGCGGCTACACGCTCGACGTGCCGCCCGACAGCGTCGACCTGCACCGTTTCCACGCGCTGATCTCGGCGGCCAAGCAGGCGCAGGACGGCGGTGAGGGCCGCGAGCACGCGGCCGAACGGAAGCTCGCCCTGCTCACCGAGGCGCTGGACCTGCACCGCGGCACCCCGCTGGAGGGGCTGACCACCCCGTGGAGCGAGGCGCTGCGGGTACGCGTCGCGGCCGACCGGCGCTGGGCCCTGCTCTCCCGCAACGGCATCCTCCTGCGGTGCGGGCGGCACGCGGAGATCGTCTCGGAGCTGACCGGGGCGACGGCGGCCGCGCCCCTGGACGAGCCGCTGGCCGCGCAGTTGATGCTCGCGCTGCACCGCTCGGGGAGGCGGGCGGCGGCGGTGCAGCACTACCACCGCGTACGGGAGGCGCTGGCGCGGGAGCTGGGGGTGCCGCCCGGGGCGCCGCTCCAGCGCGCCTACCAGCGGCTCCTGCACGACGACCCGCTGGTCCCGGCCCCGCAGGTACCGCTGCGCAAGATCCCGTACGCGGGGCAGGCTCCGCACGGGGCGGCTGGTCCGCACGGAGGGCCAAGTCCCTATGGAGCGTCGGGCCCGCACGGAGTGGCGAGTCCGCACGGAGCGCAGAGTGCGCATGGCGCGCGGGTGCCGTACGCGGTGCGCTCCACCGGTCCGGCGCCGGCGGTGGGCCGCTGAGCCGGTGGTGGTCCGTACGCCCGGAGGTGGCCGCCGTACGCGGTGCGCTCTCCGCGCGGACGCCTCACTCCGCGGAACGCCCCAGTCTGCGGAACGCCTCACTCCGTGCATGCCGCGAGGATCGCGTCGCTGACCGCGCTGTGGTGGTGCGCGCCCTCGCGGCCCGGGGTCAGCAGCCCGGTGAGGTGGACGAAGACCAGCCGGCGGCCCGGATCGGCCCAGGCCAGGCAGCAGTTGCTGCCGTTGTGGCCGAAGGTCTCCGTGCTGCTGAGCCGTCCCATGGGGCGTCTGCGCGCGGGGTCGGCGCCGGGGCCGCCGAGCTGGAAGCCCTGCGCCCAGCGGATCGGCAGCCCGACAGCACGGTCCACCTCGCCGTCGCGGGTGGAGGGCCGCCGCGCCTCGCGCACCGCGCGCTCGGGCAGTACGCGTACGCCGTCCAGCTCGCCCCCGTACAGCAGCGCCTGGTAGAAGCGCGCGAGGTCGCGGGCCGTGACCGAGACCCCGGCCGAGGGGATCACCGCGCGGCGCGTGGCGGGGCGGTTGACCACGCGCTCGGCGAGGCGCGCGGCCGGCCCCCGTCCGCGCACCGGCACATGGCGGGACCACAGCTCGTCGGGCAGCCCGAGGTGCGTGTCGTCCAGGCCCAGGGGTGCGAGGAAGGTCTCCCGCAGCAGCTCGGCGACGGGGCGCCCGGTCACCCTGCGCGCGACCTCGCCGAGGATGAACCCGAAGATCACGGCCTGGTACGCGGGGACCTCACCCGGCTGCCAGCGCGGCGCCGCGCGCTCGATGTTGCGTACCGAGCGCTCCCAGTCGGTCATGGCGTGGGCGTCTCCGAGCGCTCCTCGCGCATGGGACAGCCCGCTGCGGTGCCGGAGCACGTGCCGGAGGGTCACCGCCTCCTTGCCGTGCGCGGCGAATTGCGGCCAGAAACGGGACACCGGGTCGTCGAGGGAGAGCGCGCCGCCGACCGCCAAGTGGTGGACGAGCAGGGCCACATAGGGTTTGCCCGCGGAAAAAGTCCAGAACATCGCGTCGTGCGAGCAGCCGAACGCGCGGTCCACCAGGACCTTTCCGTCCCGCAGCACGCACAGCCGGGCCGCCGTGCCGCGTTCGCGTACGAGGGCCCATGCGCGTTCCACACCAGCCGGGTCGGCGCCCAGAAGGTGCGGTGAGGTCTCCGTCCAGCCGGCGGCTTCGCGCACGACTCCCCTTTCGGCGGCTTCTTTCGGCGACTTCGGCAACGGCTCCTGGTGCGGTGGCTCCTGATTCCCCGATCCCGTAAAAACGCTACCCGAGGAACTTCCCGTACTCCGGCGCCTTTTGGATTGGTTTTGGCTTTTCCTGAGCCACCCCTTCCACACTGGTGGCTCAGGTCCCGGGAACCGCCTGTGCGCGGGAACTCTCAGCGGAGGAAGGCGTACGCATGCCCAATATCACCGTGGAAATGCTGGCCGGGCGCAGCCTCGACCAGCGCAGGAAGTTCGCCGAGGCGGTCACGGCGGCGGCGGCCGACATCCTCGGGGTGCGGCCCGAGTCGGTGCGCATCCGCTACGACGAGCACGGCAAGGCCGACTACGCCAAGGGCGGCACGCTCGGCACCGATCTCTGACGACCCGCGACTCCGGCTCTGACGACCCGCGCGCTCCGACGGCACGCGCCGGAGCGCGGAAAGGACACGAAATGGCGGTCAAGGACTACGTGTCGGTGACCAGGCTCAGCGAGGACCGGGACCCCTCGGCCCTGGAGCGCGAGGGCAAGGGGTACATGGCGTGGAAGAACGGCGCGCTGGCCGCCCTCTTCCACAACGGGGCCCCGATGACCTTCATGGCGTACCTGGAATTCAAGAACGGCGTGACCCGCGGCAACCACTACCACGTCCGCCAGCACCAGAACATGGTCGTGCTCTCCGGCGAGCTGCGGGCGAAGTTCGTGCTCCCCGACGCGCCGGACGACGTGCTGGAGCTGACCCTGACCCCGGGCGACGTCCTCTCCTGCGCGCCGGGCTGCGTGCACAGCTACATGGCGCGGGACACCGCCGTCGCCGTGGAGTACGCGCCCACCCCGTACGAGGTCGACGATCTGGTGGCCTACCCCGTCGAGTGGTAGGCGGACGGTAACCGCCGCTCCCCGCCCCGGCCCCTGCCTCAGAAGGGGAAGGGCGGCGCGACCGGCCCCACCAGGCGGCCCTCGTCGAGGCGGGCGAGGGCCGCCAGGTCGTCGGCGTCGAGGGCGAAGTCGTCGATGTGCAGGTTCTCGCGCATCCTGCGCGGGTCGGTGGACTTGGGGTTCACCGCGTTGCCGAGCTGCGCGTGCCACCGGAGCACGATCTGCGCGCGCGACCGCCCGTGCCGCCGCGCCACCCGGTCGAGGTCCGGCACCTCCAGCAGCCCGCGGCCCCGGCCCAGCGGTCCCCATGCCTCGGTGACGATGCCGAGCTCCGCGTTCAGCTCGCGCTGGCGCCGCTGCGCGCACCACGGGTGCAGCTCGATCTGATCGACCGCCGGGACCAGGGAGGAGTGCGCGAGGAGGCGCCGCAGGTCGGCCTCGTAGAAGTTGGACACGCCGACGGCCCGTACGCGGCCGTCCTCCAGCAGTTCCCGCAGGGCGCTCCATGCACCGAGGGTCAACTCCGGGTCGGGCATGGGCCAGTGGACGAGGTAGAGGTCGAGGACGTCCATGCCGACGCGTGCCGTGCTGGCCTCGTACGCGCGCAGCGTGGCGTCGCGCCCCTTCGCGCGGTAGACCTTGCTGGTCACGAACACGTCCTCGCGGGGAACGCCGCTCTCCCGCAGGGCCCGTCCGAGCCCCGCCTCGTTGCCGTACGAGTCGCCGGTGTCGAACCGGCGGTAGCCGGCCGCGAGGGCCTCGGCGACCACAGGACGCACGCTCTCGTCGGTGAACCCCCAGAGGCCGAAGCCCACGCGGGGCATCGTCACGCCGTTGTTCAGGGTCACGTGCGAGGGCACCGCCGGGGCAGAGGCCGTCTCCGGGACGGAGGGCTCCGCCGGGACAACGGGATCGTTCATGCGCGGACCACCTTCGACCACCCTTCCTCCGGCCAATCTTCCGTCGGCACCCCGGGGCTCTCGCCCGGCTCGGCCGACAGCGTGGCGGGGCGATCTCCGGGAAACCCAAAGGGAAGCCAAAGGCCGTGCGGCGCGCGGCGGTTGGTGCGGGTAGCTTCCAGGGGTGCTCGAGGAGCTGCTGCCCGCGCCGGTCGCCGTACGGGAGACCTTCGACCCGCCCGTACGGAGCGAGGGCGCGCTGTATCCGGAGGAGGAGGCGCTGCTGGTCCGCGCCGTGGACAAGCGCCGCAGGGAGTTCCTGGGCTCCCGTACGTGCGCGCGGCGGGCGCTCGCCGCGCTCGGGCTCCCGCCGGCGCCGGTATTGCCGGGCGCGACGGGCGCGCCCTCGTGGCCCGCCGGGGTCGTCGGCAGCATGACCCACCGCGCGGGTTATTGCGCGGCGGCCGTCGCGCACGCCGCCCACGTGCTGTCACTCGGGATCGACGCGGAGGAGAACGCGCCGCTGCCCCGGCAGGTGCTGGAGACGGTGGCGGTGGAGGAGGAGCGCGGGTGGGCGGTGCACGGTGGCCGCGGCTCGGCGGTGCACGGTGACCGAGGTGACCACGGCGACTGGGATGGCCGGGGTGACTGGGGCGGCGCGAGCGACGTCTGCCTGGACCGGCTGCTGTTCAGCGCGAAGGAGTCCGTGTTCAAGGCGTGGTCGCCGCTGACCGGGGCGCCGCTGGGGTTCCGTGAGGTGGCGGTCGAGCTGTCGCCGCCGCGGGAGCCGGGCGGCGCCGGAGCGTTCCGCGCGCGGCTGCGCATCGCTCCCCCGCTGGTCGGGGGCCGCGAACTGCGGGAATTCTCCGGGCGCTGGCTGGCGCGGGACGGGCTGCTGCTGACGGCGGTGGCCGCGCCCCGGGCCGCGTGAGGGGGTTCGGGATTTCCCTTTGGGTTTCTTTGGCGGTGGTGCCCCTACGGTGAGCGGTCCCATTCCGATGCGGTCACATCCGGGCCGTGCAGGAAGGAGAGTGCCGTGTCCGCTGCTGACGCCAATGTGATTCTCCGCGGTGGCGCCGCGGAGGCGCTTCCGCCGTCCGAGCGCATACGACGCGTGGACGACGTACGCGACACCTTCAAGCTGTTCCTGGGCAACAGGTACGAGCATTTCCGTCCGACCAGTGAAACCCAGCACCACAATGGGCGCAGCCTCCGGGTGTTCGCCTGGCTCGACAGCACCTACGTCGCCGAATAACGGACCGCGCACGGGTCCTGCGCGTCATTCGCGTACGGGCTCTTCGCCTACGGGCTCGGCGTCGAGCATCGCGCATATCCGCGCCCAGTCGCGATTTCCGGCGGAGGCGGGGTCCTTGGGGTCCAGGTCGAGCATTCCGATCACTATGTGCGCGGCCTTCTCCAGCACCCCGTCTCCGAGCCACGGCGTCAGCATCCCGGCCGCCGCGCGGGCGAGCGGCGCGACCCGTACGTCCTCTCCCGCGTGCCGGCGCAGATACGCGGCCATCAGCTCCAGGTTGAGGTTCCCGCCGTCGGCGCCCATGCCGGACAGCGAGGCGTCGACGTACGTGAATCCGCCCCGCAACGCGGCGATGGCATTCGCGAACGCCATGCTGAGGCCGTCGTGCGCGTGCAGCCCGAGGGGGATTCCGCTCGCCTCGCGCAGCCGCCCCGCGAGCCGCGTGACGTCCTCGGGGAACATCCCGCCGTAGGAGTCCGCCACATAGAAGACCTCGGCGCCACATGCCGTGGCCTGCTCCGACGCGCGGAGCACCGCCTCCTCGGGCAGTCCGCCGAGCCGCATGAGCTTGACGGCGAGCCCCATGCCCGCGGCCCGCACGGCCTCCGCGTACGGCCGCAGCGCCGTCACATCGCCGGCCCGTACGGGCATGTTCACCATCGCGACGCCGTGCCGGGCCAGGGCGGCGAGGTCGCCGGGCTCCGCGTCCTTGCGCGAGGTCATCACCATCAGCCGCGCGCCGGCGGCCCGTTGGGCGAGCGCTTCGAGATAGCGGGGCGGGCAGGAGGCCGCCGGGCGGGTTTCCCCATCGGTCTTCTGCCGGGCGGGCCGGAAATACCCGACCTCGGTATTGCGGATGCCCGCCGCCGTGCAGGCGTCGACGACTTCCGCCGCCTGTGCGGGAGTCCAGCAATGCCCGTTGATTTTCCCGCCGTCGCGGAGTGTCACATCGACAAGGCGCGGACTCGCCCCGTTCCTGCTTACTCCGCCGTCCACTCCCCTCCCCACTCCCGTGTTCCCTCCCCTGTTCATGATTGCCCCCGCCGTGAACTCCCTCTCGGCACAGGGAGAATCGGCCACTCCGTTTCCCCGGGCAGCGCGTGGGCGCCGCGACGCGCCGTACCGCGCGATGCCGGACTCCGCCAAATCATCACCAGTGCCCGGAAATTTACCCCATGCTCACCTTCCGCCGGTATATTGGCCAGGACCGTCCCGGCCGTCTGGGGGGTTACCGTCATGCAGCAGGAATCCATACTGTTTCGGCTCCTCGGTCCGGTGGCGATGTTCTCCGGCCAGGAAGAAATCGCCGTCGGACATCCCAAGCAACGCAGCGTGCTGGCCGCCCTGCTGGTCAACGTCAACCAGTCGGTTTCCACGGCGGCCCTCATCGACCAGGTGTGGGGCGAGAATCCGCCGGCGACGGTCCGCAGCGCCCTCTACACCTACATCGCGCAGCTCCGGAAGGTGCTGCTGCGCGCCGGCATCCGCCTCTCGCGCAGGTCCCAGGGCTATGTGCTGGAGACCGACCCCGCGACCATCGACCTGCACCGCTTCCGGCGCCTCGCCGACAGCGCGGGGGACCGCCGCGACGCCCACGCGGCGCACGCGCTCAGCGCCGCGATCGAGCTGTGGCGCGGGGAGCCGTTCGAGGGGCTGAGCACGCCGTGGCTCGACGCGGCGCGCGCCACGGCCCTCGCGGAGTACAGGGCCGTCCTCGTACGCCGGAACGACATCCTGCTCGCCCGCGGCCAGCACTCCGACCTGCTGCCCGAACTCCTCAGCGCCACGGCCGAATCGCCGCTGGACGAGTCGCTGACCGCGCAGCTCATCGTCGCGCTCCTGCAGTCCGGGCAGCGGGCCAGCGCCCTGGAGCGCTATCACCGCCTCCGGCACGCCCTCGCGGAGGAGATGGGCATCGACCCGAGCGCCCCGCTCCAGGATCTGTACCGGCAGATGCTCGGCAGCCTCCCGCACACCGCGCTCCGCCCGCCGCACTCCCCCGCGCCCCCTTCCCCCGCACCGCAGGACCGCCAGGTCGCACCCCGGACGCCGGGCACACAGCCCGCCGGCCCCCATGCACCGGGCGCCGCTCCAGGCCCCCACGCCGTGGGCACCCGCGACAGCCTGTGCTGCAGCGGCGACGCACGCCCCTGACGATCTCCCCGAGAGCACCCCCGAGAACGCCCCTGAGCGCACCCCTGAGTACGCCCCTGACCGCGCGGGCACCGCGCCCCTCACGGCCGCCCCAGCGCGCGGTAACTCCAGCCCGCCGACCTCCATTTGGCCGGGTCCAGCGCGTTGCGGCCGTCGATGATGCGCTGGGCCGCGACCACCCGGGACAGCGCCGCGGGGTCGATGTCCTGGAACTCCCGCCACTCGGTCAGGTGCAGCACCAGGTCGGCGCCGGTGGCCGCCCCGGTCGCCGAGGAGGCGTAGCGCAGTCCCGGCGACTCGCGCCGCGCGTTGTGGTTCGCCTTCGGGTCGTACACGGTCACGCGCGCGCCGCGCCGCTGGACCGCTGAGGCCACGTACAGCGCGGGCGAGTCCCGTACGTCGTCCGAGTCGGGCTTGAAGGCGGCGCCGAACACCGCCACCCGGCGCCCGCGCAGCCCGCCGCACTGCTGCGCCGCCAGGTCGACCAGGCGGTGCCTGCGGCGCATGTTGATCGCGTCGACCTCGCGCAGGAAGGCCAGGGTGCGTCCCGTGCCCAGTTCCTCGGCGCGTGCGCGGAAGGCCCGGATGTCCTTGGGCAGGCAGCCGCCGCCGAAGCCGAGCCCGGGCCGCAGGTAGCGGTCGCCGATCCGGCTGTCGTAGCCCAGCGCGCGTGCCAGGTGGACCACGTCGGCGCCGGCGGTCTCGCAGATCTCGGCCATGGCGTTGATGAAGGAGACCTTGGTGGCGAGGAAGGCGTTCGCGGCCGTCTTGACGAGTTCGGCGGTGGCGAAATTGGTGCTGACCACCGGGGTGCCGGTGTCGATGAGCGGCGCGTAGACCTTGTGCAGGGTGGCCATGGCGGTGGCCGACTCCGCGCCGAACACCAGCCGGTCGGGCTTGAGCGTGTCGTCCACGGCCTTGCCCTCGCGCAGGAATTCCGGATTCCACGCGAGCTCCACGTCGGTACCGGCGGGAGCCGAACCGCTCAACCGCGCCGCGATACCGGCCGCCGTCCCCACCGGCACGGTGGACTTGCCCACCACCAGACACGGGTGCCGCAGCAGAGGCGCCAGCTCACCCACGGCCGCATGCACTTGGCGCAGGTCGGCCGCGCCTGAGCTCGCCTGCTGCGGGGTGCCCACGCACAGGAAGTGCACGTCGCCGAAGGCGCCCGCCTCCCGGTAGGAGGTGGTGAACCGCAGCCTGCCCTCGGCCACATGGCGCGCGGTCAGCTCGGCGAGCCCCGGCTCGTACAGGTCCACCTCGCCCCTGCCCAGTGCGGCGATCCGGGCCGCGTCCACGTCCACGCCCAGCACCTCGTAGCCGAGCTCCGCCATGCAGGCGGCGTGTGTCGCGCCCAGATAACCGGTCCCGAGCACCGTGATCCGCATTCCGCTCCTCCTTCTCGTGCAGTCGTGCTGTGCAGCCGTGCCCCGTGCAGCAGTGCCCTGTGCAGCCGCCTCGTGCGGCCGTCACTTCGCCCGCGTACGTACGGATTCGCCGCGGCCGCTCGCGAGGGACCCGCCCGCGCGGGAACCGCGCACGAGACCCCGCTCGGCGCGCTCGCGCAGTGCCGTCACCGCGGCGGCCGGGTCGGCTGCCGTGAACACCGACAGGCCGGGCGTGAACACGTCGGCCCCCGCCTCGGCGCACCGCTCGACGGTCTCCTCGCTCACCCCGCCGTCGATCTGCACGCGCAGCCGGGGGTGGTGGTCGTCGGCCCACTGCCGTGCCCTGCGCACCTGCGGCAGCACCAGGTCGATGAGGGGTTCGCTGCCGTACGCGGTGGGCTCGACCGCGAGCAGCAGCAGGGTGTCGGCCTCGCCGAGCAGGTGCGCGTAGGCATCCACCGGCGTCGAGGGGTTCAGTGCGAGCCCGGCCTCCGCGCCTGCCGCGCGCAGCGACCGCAGGGTGGTGACCGGTGTGCGGGACGCCTCGGCGTGGAAGCTCACGGCGCGCGCCCCGGCCTCGGCGTAGGCGGGCGCCCACCGGTCGGGGTCGGCGATCTGGAGGTGGCAGTCGAGGGGCAGCGCGCCGTGCCGGACCAGGGCTGCGGCCACCGCCAGGCCGCCGGTGATCCTCGGGACGAAGTGGTTGTCCATCACGTCGAGGTGGATGCGGTCGGAGGTGCCGACCGCGTCCACGGCCTCGGCGAGCCTGGCCTGGTCGGCCGACTGGATGCTGGTGGAGATCAGCACCTCGCGCGCGGAGCTCGTCTCCGGCCCGATCACGCCCGCCCCCACTCCGTGCATCCCCGCCTCCGCTCCGTTCACCGCCGCCTCAGCTCTCGCCCAGCCGGGCCCACACCCGGTCGAAGACGGCGTCCACCGAAGAGCCCGCCGCGTGCCGGGCGTTGGCGGCTCCGGCCCGCTCCCGCTTCCCCGCGTCGGCCAGTCCGCCGACCGCGGCCGCGCCTCGCCGTACCAGTTCCGCGCGGTCGGCGGGGTCGGCAGGGCGGAGGTTCCGCGCGTCGAATCCGTACGCGCGCAGGTTCTCCGGCGACAGGCTCTCGGCGACTCCCCCGGCCTCCGCCAGCGGGACGACGACCGGCTTGCCGTGGAAGGCGGCCGAGGTCACCGAGGAGGGGCGGGCGTCCACGAAGGTGTCGGAGGGGAGCGAGGTCTGCAGGTACGCGTCGCTGACCCGGAACAGCGCGTGGATCACCCGCGGCGGCGCCTCGATCACGCAGGCGCGGCCGTCCTCCACGAGCCGGGTGAGCGTGCCGCCGCCCGTCCCGTGCTCCTCCGCTCCGGTGCCGGCGAGCACGAGCTGCCAGCCGTCGAGTGCGGCTTGGGCGAAGAGGTCGGCGGCCAGGTCCAGGTTCTTGTCGGGGTGGATGCGGCCGGCGGAGAGCAGCCAGGCGCGTGCGGTGTCCGGGCGGCCGTGGCGCGGTACGACGCCGGGGTCGGCGAGGAACGCGCCCTTGTCCCAGGGGAGTCCGTCCCCGCCCGGCGCGTGCGCGGGCCCCATCGCGGCCGGCGACTCCACCACCGCGTCCCAGCGCCCGCCGAACTTCTCCACCACGGAGCCGAGCCACTGCGAGGCCGCGCCGACGAAGTCCGCCGCCTCCAGCGACTCGCGGTAGAGCGCGCACGCCTGCCGTGCCTGTTCGGCGCCGCCGTACGCGCGTACCGCGCCCTCCCAGTCCGGGTCGAGCCACTGGTAGCCGTCGCCGCCGCGCAGGAAGAGGGCCAGCTTGAAGCCGTACTTCTCCCTGAGCGAGACCAGCAGCGGGGCCAGCGGGAAGGCGTACGGGACGAAGACCCAGTCGAGCGCGCCGTTCTCCTCGACGGCCCGGCGCAGCGAGGCCTCCAGGGAGAGGTAGCCGATGTGCAGCGGGGCCTTGGCCGCCTCGACGTCGGTGAAGGGGACCTCCAGCACACCCTCGGGCAGCTCGTCGTACGGGTCGGTCATCAGGCACCCGGCGGGGCGCAGCGGGTAGGCGTAGGAGACCCGCATGCCGCGGGCGCGCGCCCAGGACAGGAGGGGGCGGGTGAACTGGGCGGTGTGCCCGGCCAGGGTGATCGGCACGGTGGTGTCACCGGACCTCAGGCTGTAGGCGGACTTTCCGGCGACGAGAAGGTGCACGGCTACCTCCGGTGGGGGCGCGGAGCGATCTGGCGGCGCTCGTAGCGGCTGGCCTCGGGGCTGAAGATCACGTACTCCTCCAGCAGCCGCGGGTCGATGTGCCCGAGGTCGGGCACGTACCACTCGACCTTCGCCTCCCGCTGGGACTCCTTGCGGGGTACGAGGTGGGCGAGGTCGTCGGGCTTGGCGTGCAGCAGCAGGTCGCCGGGCGGCAGTTGGATGCGCGTGAGGCCGATGGTGCGCTCGATGTCCTTGCGGAAGGTGTAGGCGCCGGGGATGAACTTGGTCTCCCACATGGTGAAGTCCAGCCAGAACGGCCCCTCGTCCAAGTCCAGTTCCAGCGCCATGTGCACGATCGGCGGGCCCGTCCCGGGAACGTGCCGCTCGTGCGCCACGAGCCGGTGCCCGACCCCGTTCAGGGAGAGCACGGCCGAGGCCACGACGGTCCGTTCGGGGCAGGGGCCCAGGCAGAAGGTGGTGCCCTCGGCGAGGATCTCCAGCACCGAGCGGCGCACGTACCGCTCCTTCAGCCACTGCTCGTCCGGCTCGACCTTCCGTACGTGGGCATGCACCCAGTCGATGAGGCCGAGGACCATGTCGGTGGACCGGCCCCACAGCGCGGGCATCCGCACGGGCGGCGCGTGACCGGGCGGCGCGAACACGCGGGCGCCCCACACGCGCGGGGAGCCGTTGGCCGTCGTCATCGCGCCCCCGCCTCGTCCAGGGCCCGGGCGAGCGTTTCGACCACCCGTTCCACGGCGGCCTCCGGCATGCCCGTGTAGAGCGGCAGCGTGACCACCTCGGAGGCGACCGCGTCGGTGACGGGCAGTGCGCCCGGCAGTACGGGGTAGCGCTCCCGGTAATAGGCGTGCCGGTGCACGGGCGGGTCGAAGTGGACCGAGGACTCCACCCCTCGCGCGCGCACCGCGGCGACCACCTCGTCCCGCACCGAGCCGTCCCGCAGCCTGACCACGTACATGTGGTAGACGTGCGCGAATCCGGGCAGTTCGCGGTGCGGGCGCACCCGCTCGGGCAGGCGCTCGGCGAGCAGCGCGTCGTAGTGCGCGGCCACCGCGCGGCGGCGCGCGTTCATGTCCTCAAGCCGTTCCAACTGGCGGCGGCCCACCGCTGCCAGGGGTTCGGGCATGCGGAAGTTGTAGCCGGGGACGACGGCCTCCTTCTTCCACGGGTACGCGGCTCCCGGCACCGGGCGCATGCCGTGCGCGCGCAGCGTCCTGAGCCGGGCGGCGAAGGCGGAGTCGCCGGTGGTGACCATGCCGCCCTCGCCGCCGGTCGTCATGTTCTTGGTGCCGTAGAAGCTGAAGCAGCCGACGCCGAAGCTGCCGACCGGGGCGCCGTTCTGGCGCGCCCCCGCGGCCTCGGCCGCGTCCTCGATCAGCAGCAGGCCGTTGCCCCGGCAGAGTTCGGCCAGCTCGGCGATCCGGCAGGGGTGGCCCGCGTAGTGCACCGGCAGGACCGCCTCCGTACGGGGGCCGACCGCGGCGGCGACGGCGTCGGGCCCGAGGCCGAGCGTGTCCTCGTCGACCTCCACCCACACCGGGGTCGCGCCGGCCGCCACCACGGCGTTGGCCGTGGCCGCCCAGGTGAAGGAGGGCACCAGGACCTCGCCGCGGATGTCCGCGCAGCGAAGGGAGGCGAAGAGCGCGGCGGCGGCGGAGTTCACGGCCACGGCGTGCTGCACCCCGTGCCACTCCGCGAACTCCCGCTCGAAGCCCTCGACATGGGGGCCGGCGCTCAGCTTCGCGGAGTACAGCGCGCCGGCCGCCGCGCCCGCTTCTGCGCCGGTCATGTCGGGGAGGGCCATGCGCACGGTCTCCTCCGGGCCCTCGCCCTCGCGGGGGGTGTGGCCTGCGGCGAGGGCGGTGTAGAGGGCGTGGTGGCGGTCGGGGCAGGTGCTGGTGGGGGCAGGAGCGTCGGTATCTGGGCCGGTATCCGCGCCGGTGTCCGGGCCGGTTTCCGCGTCGGGCATGACGTACACCGGGGTGCCGGGCGCCTCGGCGGCGAGCCGGTCGCGGGCCGCCGCGTCCGGCACGAGGAGCGCGAGGCCGAAGTCGGGCGCGGGCCCGGGGCGTTCACCCGCGTTCGCTTGGCCCGCTCCCGCCTCGTACGCCGTCGTGAGGAAGTCCGTGCCCGTGAGCGAGCGGGCGACCGCCGCCAGCTGCGGGCCGTAGAGGGGGTCGTGGGCGTGTACGAGGTCGTGCTCCGCGCCCTTGCCCAGCCGCTCCAGCAGCAGGCGCAGGGCCTCGGCCAGCCCCGGCCCCTCGCCCTCCCACGGGAAGGTGGTCACGGTGACGCCGGGAACGTTCCCCACACCCAGGTCGGCGAGGGGCTGTCCCGCGGGGTGGCCGAGCAGGAGCTCGCTGCGTACTCCCTCTGCGGCCAGGGCGGTGGCGAGCGCGGACACGCGCTCGGCCGTGGCGCGTTCGGCGCGCGGCAGGAGATGCAGGACGCGGATGTCGGACGGGGTTTCCGTCTCCGGGGTTTCCTTCTCCGGGCTCACGCGGCCTCCCCCGTACGCGAATTCTCCAGCTCGCGGTAGAAGGCCGCGTACGACTCGACCCCCGACTCCAGGTCCCATGCGGGCGCGTAGCCCAGCACCATCTGGGCGTGGCCGATGTCGAGGGTGCCGCGCCGGGGGCGGGTCGGGTCGGCCGGTGCCTCGTACGCGGTGTGGCCGGGGAAGTGCCTGCGCAGGATCTCCGTGAGCTCGCGCAGCGAACGGCCCTTGCCCGCCGTGAGGTTGAAGGTGCGGCCCGGCGCCTTGGGGTGGAAGGCGGCCAGTTCGAGACCGGCGGCGAGGTCGTCCACGTACGTGAAGTCCAGCGAGCCGTCGGCGCCGCGCAGGGTGCTCGGCGTGCCCTCGCGCGCCTCCTCCAGGAGCTTCTGCACGATCCTGCGGTTGGAGTCGTACGGCCCGTACACCGCGGAGGGGCGGATGACCACCGAGGGCATGCCGCCCAGCGCGCTCGCGTTGCGCACCATCTGCTCGCCCTGGAACTTCGTCACCCCGTACGGGCCGCGCGGCCGCAGCGGGTGGCGCTCGTCGATGACCGGCGTCTCGAAGTCGCCGTAGACGAAGCTGGAGGACACGAACACCAGCCGGGTGCCGCGGCCGGCGAGCGCGTCGAGGACGTTGCGGAGTCCGCCCACGTTGACGTCGGTGGTGAGCCGGTCGTCGCGCGCCGCGTCGTCGGCCACCGAGATGGCGGCCAGGTGCACGACGACGGTCGGGTCCACCTCCTGGACCAGCGCGGACACGGCCTCCGCCGCTCGAACGTCCACCGGTACGACGCGGGCGAACTCCGCCACCCGCTCCCGGCGCAGCCGCATGATCCGCTCGCTGAGCGGCCCGCCGCCGGAGGGCACCGGCGGCTCGGGTAAGTCGGCCGCCGTGACGGTGACATGCCCCGCCCGACCGGCCAGCCTGCGCGCCAGCGCGTGCCCGATGAGCCCGGTGCCACCGGTGATCAGTACGCGTTCGTTCACTGTTCAGCTCCTTGAAGCGTGGTGCGGGGGGTGGGTGGTGGCGTGGCGCCGTCGGAAGGTGAGGTGAGCCGCAGCCCCTCGATGGAGACCAGCGGGCTGCCCTGGCGGTCGGTCAGTACGACGTCGTATCCGCCTTGCCGGCGCGCCGAGGCGAAGGCGCGGCGCTCGGCGCCGTCCCCCGCGCGCTGCTCGCATCCGGGGTGCAGTACGACGCGCTCGAAGGCGCTGGGCAGCCCCTGTTCGGCGTCCGGGACGCGGACGGCGGCACCGGAGATGGTCCGGATGGCGATGTCCAGCGCGGCGGGGTCGGTGAGCGCGCGGCCGTGCCGGGACGGTGGCGGCGGGCAAGTGAAGCGGATGCCCGCGTCGAAGGCGGGGTGGTGGGTGACGCTGACTTCGGTGGTGAAGCGGCCGCCGTAGGTGATGCCTAGGTTGGCGGCCAGGGCGATGGGGTCGGGGTTGTCGGGTGGGTTGGGGAAGTCGGGCCCGCCGCCCGTACACGTGTCTGCTCCCTCCGCTGCGACGGGGCCGGGTGTGGGGCTGTCCTCGGCGAGCGGGGCGGCGGTCGCGGTGGCCAGCAGCACGGTGCCGGGGCCCGGGAAGTCGCCGGGCAGCAACGGGCTGGTCTCCAACCGGAGTTCCGCGCTCCCGTCGGGGCGGTGGTCCACGAGGACGGTGACCGGGCGACGCCCGCTGGTGGAGGTCACCAGCCCCTGCCGCAGCCGCACATCGCGCAGCTCCAGCCCCGCCGAGGCGCCCTGCCCCTCCGGGCGGGTCGCGGCGTACGCCTCGGCGAACTGCTCCACGATCTGCACGCCGGCCACGCGGATGTTGCCGCGCACCCGGTGGTCGCCCAGTTCCGCGTCGCGCGGGTCGGCGGTGTCGTACTGCCGCATCACCCGCGCGCTCGTACCGGCGTCGTCCCAGCTCACCGTGTCCACGAGCCACCAACGTGCGCCTTCGGCTGGACCGTTGGGGCTCGGGTCATGGGAACCCGGGCGGTTGGCGGCCGTGCCGCCGGAACCCACGCCGTCGGAACCCGAACGGTGCCGTGCCGCCCGCGCCGCCGCCAGCGGAGGCACCGGTACCGGCAAAACCGTGATGTGGGGCGGGAGGACGGCGGCTCCGGCCGCCAGGGCGAGGGCCAATTCGGCGCCGCGCTCGGGCGGCATGTAGTGCAGGCCCATGCCCTCCAGGCGCCGCTTAGTCTCGCGGTCGGCGGCCATGCCGACGCGGTCCCAGGCGGGCCAGCCGATGTACTGGGCGACCACGCCGGGGCGTTCGGCCCGCAGCCGTACGACCGCCTTGGCCAGGTACTCGTTCGCCGCCGAGTAGTCCGTCTGCCCCGGCAGGCCCAGCGAGCCCGACAGGGAACCGTGCGCGATCACCGTACGCAGCCCGTCCCCCGCCGCGGCGACCAGGTGGTGCAGGCCCAGTACCTTGACCGCGGCCGTGGCCTCCCACTCCTCGGCGGGCTTCTCCGTGATGCGGCTGGAACGTTCGATGCCGGCGCCGTGCACGAGGGTACGTATGTGCACGCCGTCCAGGCGCAGTTGCTCCCCGAGCGCGCGGACCGCGCGTCCGTCGCACACGTCCACCGCGGCGTGTTCGGCCCGCAGGCCGGCCGCGCGCAGCCGGGTCAGCGTCGCGCGTGCCTCGACGCCGTGCAGGGTGCGCCGCCATTCGCGCTCGAACGCGTGCAGCGAGCGCCCCGGGTTCTCCTTCCGCCAGGCCACGAGCCGCCGGCCCTTCTCGCCGCGCAGCCGGTCGAGTGCGGCGGCGAGGTCGGGTACGGGGTCGTCGGCCGGTGCGGTACGGCTGAGGAGGACGAGCCGGCCGGGGTACGAGGAGGTCGCCCCGGTGCCCCCGTCCCCCTGGAGACGTTCGGCGGCCGTGCAGAGGATGTGCGCGAGGATGCCGGTGGCCCCGCCGGAGACGAGGACCGCGGCGTCCGGCTCCCGCAAGGCGTCGAGCAACCCGTCGGTGCCCCCGGAGAGCGGTACGGGGGTCAGCTCGGGTGCCCAGAAGTCCGTGCTGCTGAGACCCAGTTCGTGGTGGCCGGACGGAGGGCGTCCCAGAGCGGCGAGCCGGTCGGCCGCGGCCGCGGGGCGCAGGTCGCGCCCCGCGTCGGCCAGCACGATGCCGGCCTCGGGGTGTTCGTGGCTGAGCGCCCGCGCGAAGCCGGCCAGCGCTCCCCCGGTCGGCTCCAGCGGCGAACGGGCGTGCCCGAACCTGCCGTCCGTCCCCGTCACCACCACGAGCCCGCCGGCCCCGTACCGCTCCCAGCCCTCGGCAAGCCCACTCACCACGGTCCGCATACAGGCGAGTTCAGCCATGGTGCGCGGAGCGTCAGCCCCCTCCCCCGCGGGCACGGCCTCCGGCGGCGAGGCCCACACGACCCACCGCTCCCCTGCCGCGCCCCGCACCCGCTCCGCGATCCCCGCGGCGCCCACGGCCTCTCCCGTACCGGCCAGTTCCGCGACATCGGCCGAGCCCACCCGGGCCCCCGCCGCCTCCAGGGCCCGCACCATCTCCCCGCCCAACGCTCCACCACGCGCCGTCACGACGAGCACGGACACACCGGTCCAGTCCCCGCCTTCGTACGGACGCACCGGAACGGGTACGGGGGTGAACGCCTCGAATCGGGGGGTGTGTTGGGACTCGGCGGCCGGGTTGTGCTCGGCGAGTGCCAGGTCGCGCACGGCGGCGGCCGGGCCGCCCTCGTTCAACCCCGCCACCCACAACCCCGCCCCCAACCGCCCGACCCCCTCCTCAGGGCTGGTCACCCCCGCGAGCGCCAGGTGCGGGAAGGCGGGGAGGACCGCGGCTACCGAGCGGCTGAGGGAGCGGCCCGCGCCGCACTCCACGAAACGGCGGGCGCCCGCGCGGCGGGCGTGGGTGAGGAGGTGGTCCAGGCGTACGGGCTCCGTGTAGAGCGCGGCGACCGCGGTGCGGACGGTGTCGGGGGTGACGTCCTCCAAGTACGGGCCCTCGTGGAGGGCGGAGTACACCGGGGTGCGCGGCGGGCGCAGGTCCAAGCCGTCGAGCAAGACCCGCAGGCGACCGGCCGCCTCCGCCAGCAGCGGGGTGTGGAAGGGCAGGCCGATGTCGAGCGGGGTGGAGGAGATGCCGAGGTCACGGCACCGTTCCAGGACGCCGCGTACCGGCTCCTCCCAACCCGACACCACGCAGAACTTCGAGCCGTTGACCGTACCGAGGAACGCCTCGGGCACGGGCGCGAGGAGCTCCCGCACCCTCTCGGGCCCGGCGAAGACCGCGGCCATCAGTCCCTTCCGGCCGGCGGCCGCCTCCTCGGCGTAGCGGCCGCGTTCCCAGCACACCCGCAGCCCGTCGGCCAGGCTCAGGCTGCCCGCCGCGACCAGCGCGGCGAACTCCCCCGCGCTGTGCCCGAGCGCGGCCACCGGCTGCTCCCCGGCCCGGTCCGCGAACCACCGCCAGACCAGGTACGAGGCGAGCAGCCCCAGCACCTGCGACGTACCGGAGCGCGAACGCAGCGCGCCCAGCCCCCCGATGTCCCCCTCGCGCAGCGCGCGGCCGATGGTCCGCCCTGGCGCGCCGAGCACGTCCTCCAACTCCCGCAGCGCAGCGGGCCCGTACGGGGCCAGGCCGGCCAGCCACGCGACCGAGTCGAAGTTCTGCGCACCGGCCTGACCGGGGAAGAGCGCGATCACGGGACCGCTACGCGCCGCCGGGCCCGACCAGGCGCCGAGGTCGGTCATCTCGCAGGGCACGTCCGCCGCGCGGGCCCCGATCCGCGCGGCCAGCCCGGCACGCCCGGCCCGCTCGGCCTTCCCGCCCCGTACGAAGAGGGCCGCACGCCATGCGCTCCCCTGCTCCTCCGCGGCATCGGCGCCCTCCTCCGTACGCGAGGGCGCCGACTCAGCGAGGCGCCGCGCCAGTTCCTCGGGGCTCGACGCGGCGAGCCGCAGCGGTACGGAGTCCTGCTCCGGCTCGTCCTGCTCCGCCTCCTCGGGCGGCGGGGCGGGCGCCTCGTCCACGATCGCGTGGAAGTTGGTGCCGCCGAGGCCGAAGGCGTTGACGGACGCGCGCCGCGGCTGCGAACCGTTCTCCGGCCACGGCACGCACCTGTCGAGCACGCGCACCAGCCGGTCGTCCACGCCGGGCAGTTCGCCCCTGCGCGCATAGCCGGCGGTCGGCACGAGCGTGCAGTGGTTCAGGCACAGCACCACCTTGAGCAGCCCGGCGAGCGCCGCGGGGCCCTTGAGGTGGCCGTAGTTGCCCTTGATGCTGCCGACCATGACGGGGCTGCTCGGGGTGCCCATCGCCGTGCCGACGGCCTCCAGTTCGGAGGAGTCGCCGAGTACGTTGGCCGCCCCGTGCCCCTCCACGTACTGCACCGTGCGCGGATCCAGCACCGCGCGCCGGAAGGTGCGGCTGATCACCTCGTGCCGCCCCTCGCGCGAGGGCGCCAGCAGGCTGCGGCCCTTGCCGTCGCTGCCGCCCGCGCACTCGCGCACGACGGCCAGCACGCGGTCGCCGTCGCGCCGGGCGTCGGAGAGTCGCTTGAGCGCGAACCACGCGGCGCCGCTGCCGACCACGAAGCCGTCGGCGCGCTCGTCGTAGGGCCGCCCGCAGCCGCCGGCGCTGAGGGCGCCGATGGCGGACAGCGCGACCTGGTTCACCTCGTCGACGCCGAGGCTGGCGCCGCCGACCAGGGCGAAGTCCAGTGTTCCGGCCCGCAGTTCCTGCATCGCCAGGGACAGCGCGGCCAAGCCCGAGGCGCAGGCGGAGTTCACGGCGACCGCGGCGCCGCCCAGTTCGAGCCCGGAGGCGACGCGGGCCGCGCCCTGCACGCCCTGCCCCGCCATCGCGTCGTCCTCGGTGACCGCGCGCAGCCCCAGGCCAGGGTCGTCGCGCAGCCCTGTTTCGAGCGCGTCCAGGTCGGCGAGGCTCGCGGTCCCCTCCAGGGCCGCGCGCAGCTCGGACCACCAGCGCGCGAAGTGGATGCCGGCGAGGAGGCGGTTGCTGCCGTCGGTGTCCATGGTGTCGGTGATGTAGACGCCCGAACGCCGCAGGGCCGCGGGAGAGGAGGGCAGCACGTCCTGCTCCACGAGCTGCGAGGCCGCGTTGAGCAGCAGGACGTGGTCGGGGAACAGCCGCTCGGCCCGCTTCGGCGGCACCCGCCAGCGCATCGGCTCCCGCAGCGGCCCGGGGTCCACGACGGAGCCGACCGGGCAGACGGTGCGGTCGCGCTGCGACACGTCGGGGTGGTGAAAGAGGGCGAAGTCCGGTATGTGATCGGCCAGTCGATCGCGTACCGCCGTCCCCGTACGCAGGTGCTCCCACACCCCCGCGCTGTCCGGCGCGCCGGGCATCACGGCGGACACGCCGACGACCGCGACCGGCTCGCGGGACGCGGGTGCGCGCCGGACGGTGGCGCCCGGCGCGAGGCCGGACTCCAGCAGCGCGTGGTAGTTGAGCCCTCCGACGCCGAAACTGCTGACGGCCACGCGGCGCAGGCGGTCCGCGCCCGAGGGGTCGTCCGGGAGGGGTTCCCCCTGCACGGCGAGCCGCAGGCGGTGGCTGTCGGCCGCCAGGAAGGGGGCGGGTTCGCGCACCCCGACGGTGGGCGGTACGCGACCGGTGCCGAACACGTACAGCGCGCGCAGCACTCCGGCCAGGCCCGCGCTCTCCACGGTGTGCCCGACCACGGACTTCACCGAGCCGAAGGGCACGGGGCCCTGGTCTGCGGCCTTCCCGTAGGTGGCGAGCATCGCGGCGTGCTCGGTGCGGTCGCCGTCAGGGGTGGCCGCGCCGTGCGCCTCGATGTAGTCGATGCGGCCCTCGGGGCCCTCGGGGCTGAACTCCCCCTCCTCCCACGCCCTGGTGATCGCGAGCCGCTCGGCGGCCTCCGAGGGCGACCACGGGGACTCGCCGCGGCCGTTCACGCTGGAGCCGATGGAGCGGATCACGCCGAGCGTGCGCAGTCCGTGCCGTTCGGCGTCCTCCGCGCGGACGCAGGCGAGCATCACGGCGCCCTCGCCCAGTACGGCGCCGTCCGCGTCCCGCGCGAAGGGGAAGGACGCGCCGGGCGAGAGCGCGCGCGCCGCGGAACCGAGGACGAGCTGCGCCGTGGTCTGCGTACCGATGGAGGCCACGAACGCCATGTCGGCCGAGCCGTCCTCCAGGGACAGGCACGCGTAGCGCAGCGCCGCCATGGACCCGGCGCAGGCGGCGTCCAGGGACATCTGCGGCCCGCGCAGGTCGAAGTAGTTCGCGATGCGGCCGCACACGATGTTCCCGTTGGCCGCGCCGTCCTCGCGCGGATGCGGATGTCGCCGGCGGTACGCGTCGCGGAACTCCGCGATGGTGTCGGCCAGTTGGGGGCTGTGCGCCGCGGCGCGGTGCGCCCAGCGCTCGTTGGTCAGCGAGCGGAGCATCTGGAACTGGGTCTCGGGCGCGCCGCAGGTGTTGGCCACCCACACGCCGGTGCGGTCGCGGGGCAGCCAGACGTCCTCCAGTTGCTCCACGATCCGCTGCCCGGTCTCCAGCGCCATGCGGTGCGTGGGGTCGAGCTGCGCGGCCTGCTTCGGGGGCAGCCGCGGCGGGCGGGAGAACTCCCACGGGTCCACGCGCGCGGCGGTGTCGGTGCGGGACGTGTTGGGGGATCCCTTGGCGGACCCACCGGGGGACCCGTTGCCGGCCTTGTCGCCGAAGCCCGAGCCCGGCACGCCGTCCGGCGCCCCGTACAGGTCGCGGTCGGGCCAGTCCTCGGGGAGGCGGCCGATCGCGGTCTCCTCCCGCTCGAAGAGCCCCCACAGGTCGTCCAGGGTGCGGGCGCCCGGCAGGACGCAGGTCGCCGCCACGATCGCGACGGGCTGGAACGGTCGGGGCATCGTCACTCCTCCCGCGGCGCGGCGGCACGCGGGCCGCTCTCGGCTCGGGTCTCGGCTCGGATCTCGGATGCGGCTTCCGGCACGGCCTCGGGCGCGGCCCGCCGGACTCCCGCCGGCGGGCGGTCGGGCGTGGTCAGCCCGTCGCGGCAGAAGGTCGTGGACCAGCCGCCGTCGACGTTGATGGACTGCCCGGTCACGTAGTCGGAGTCCGCGCTGCACAGCCACAGGGCGACGTCCACGAGCTGCCCGAGTTCCTCGCGGACGCCGAGCGGCGACTCCTCGTCGAGGAGCTTCCACAGGGTGTCGGCCCAGCTGAAGGAGCGCAGCGAGACGCTGGGGATGAGGTTCGGGCGGACGCTGTTGGCCTGGAAGCGCGGCGCCCACTCCAGCGCCAGCGACCTGACCACGGCCTCGCTCGCCGCCTTTGCAGCGCCGATCGCCCCGTACCCGGCGATGCCCATCCCCGCGCCGAGGCTGGAGACGTAGAGGAACTTGCCGCGGCCGGGGAAGAGCGGTCCGAAGTGCCGCGCCAGCGAGATCAGCGCGTACGTGTTGACCCGCATGGCCTGCTCGAACTCCGGCCACGTGGTCGCCTCGATCGACCGCTCGAAACCGCTGGCCGCGTTGTGCACGACGATGTCGACGCGGCCGAACTGCCGCTCCACCAGCGCCGCCAGCTCCCGTACGTTCGCCTCCTCGCCGATGTCGGTCGCCACGTACACCGCCTCGGCGCCCGTCTCGCGGAGCTCGGCCGCCAGCCGCTTCCCGTCCACCGGACTGCGGCGGGAGTTGAGCACGAGCGAGGCGCCCTCGGCGGCGAGCGCGCGGCTGAGGGCGCGGCCGTAGCCGCGGCTGCTGCCGGTGACGAGTGCGACCTGGCCCTCGAAGCGGCGCCGCCGCGCTCCGGGCTCCGCCCCGGCCTGCGGGTCGGGCGCCACTAGTTGCCCGCCGCGCTGACGCGCTCGCTGTTCAGGCGCTCCAGCATGTACGAGGACGCCTTGCGGATCGTGCGGTAGTCGCGGATGGCGAAGTCGTCCTCCAGCGTCAGCCCGTACCGCTCCCGCAGCGCGCCCAGCGCCTCGACCTGCTTCACGGAGTCGATGGCGAGGTCCGCCTCCAGGTCCGCGTCGTCGTCGAGGACCTCGGCCGGATAGCCGGTGGCCTCCTCCAGCAGCGCGACGAGCGCGTCCCGCACCTCCTCGTACGTCCACGGCTCGGCGCGCAGCGCGGGCGTCTGTACGGAGTCGAGCGCGGGGTCGAAGACCTCGAAGCGGCTGGTGGCGGTGTCAGCGCCGTTGCCGTTGCTGGTGCCGTTGGCGTTGTTGGTGCCGTTGCCGTTGGCTTCGGGAGCGGGCGCGGGAGCCGGCTGGGCGGGAGCCGGCTGGGCGGGAGCCGGCTGGGCGGGCGTTTCCGCAGGCGGGGCCGCCTGGACCGGTGCGGGATCGCGTACGGCGTCGACGCTCGCGGTGTGGAGGCCGGCCGGGCCGTGGGCGCCGGTCGTCACGTCCTGGACGCCCTGTCCTGCCGAGAGTTCCCACAGGGCCTTGAGCACCCGGCCCCAGGTGGGGCCGCGGGTCACGAACGACTCCAGAAAGGCCGGTTCGAGCCCTGCCACGAAGGCGTCGCCGAAGAGAACCTTGAGCGAGAGCGCGACCGCCGGGTCCGAGGCGTCCCGTCCAGCGGGAGCGGTGCCGTTGTCCGTCGTCATCCGGATTCTCCTTGCATCGGGCACGCGTACGGAGGACCGGCGCGGGCTCCGCACCGGCAGGCTCATCGTGGTCGGAGCCCACCCAGGAAAATCCAAAGAGAATCCAAGGCGCCCGCGGACGGCGGCGGCCGTCAGCGGGCGGTGAGGTGTTCAGGAGTTGCTACGCGGGTCTGCTCAGGCGCGCCCCGGCGCCCGGTAGTCCCAGCCCGCCGCGCGCCAGCGTGCGGCGTCCAGGGTGTTGCGGCCGTCGACGATCCGCCGCCGGGCCACCGCCTCGCCGAGCCCGTACGGGTCGATGCCCTGGAATTCCGGCCACTCGGTGAGGTGCAGCAGCACATCGCCCCCGGCCGCCGCCTCGGTGACCGACTCGGCGAAGGTCAGCGCGGGAAACGCCTTGCGCGCGTTGTCCATGGCCTTCGGGTCGTACACGGTGACCTCGGCCCCGAGCTGCTGGATCCGGTCGGCCACGGCGAGCGCCGGCGAGTCGCGGATGTCGTCCGAGTCGGGCTTGAACGCGGCGCCGAGCACCGCGACCCGCCGCCCGGGGAAGGCGCCCCCGAGCTCCCGGGCCAGGTCGACGACCGCCGTACGCCGCCGCTCATTGACCTCGTCCACCTCGCGCAGGAACCCCACGGCCCGGCCAGCGCCCAGCTCGTCGGCCCGCGCCATGAACGCGCGGATGTCCTTGGGCAGGCAGCCCCCGCCGAAGCCGACGCCGGAGCGCAGGAAGCGGGAGCCGATGCGGGAGTCGTAGGACAGCGCCTCGGCCAGCGGCAGGACGTCGGCGCCCGCCGCCTCGCACACCTCGGCCATGGCGTTGATGAAGGAGATCTTCGTGGCCAGGAAGGAGTTCGCCGCGACCTTGACCAGCTCGGCCGTTGCCGGGTCGGCGACCACCAGGGGCACAGGAGCCGCGCCGTCGGCCGGTGCCAGCAGCGGCGCGTACACCTCGCGCAGCAGCCGCTCGGCGCGCTCGGAGGCGACCCCGAAGACCAGCCGGTCGGGGCGCAGCGTGTCCTGCACGGCGAAGCCCTCGCGGAGGAACTCCGGGTTCCACGCGACCTCCGCCTCCCGCCCCGCGGGGGCCAGTTCGGCGATCCGCGAGCCCAGCCGCTCGGCCGTGCCGACCGGCACGGTGGACTTGCCCACCAGGAGGCAGGGGCGCGTCAGATGCGGGCCGAGCCCGTCCACGACCGCCTCCACGTAGCGCAGGTCGGCGCCGGGTCCGTCGGGGCGCTGCGGGGTTCCCACGCACGAGAAGTGCACGTCGGCGAAGGCGGCCACCTCTTCGTACGAGGTGGTGAACCGCAGCCGTCCCGAGGCCAGTTGGCCGCGCAGGAGCGGTTCGAGGCCCGGCTCGTAGAAGGGGAGGTGGCCCGCGGACAGGGCCTCGATCTTCTCGGGGTCCACGTCCATGCCCAGGGTCTCGAATCCGAGTGCCGCCATGCAGACCGCGTGGGTGGCGCCCAGATAGCCGGTGCCGATCACGGTGACGGCTTTGGTGTTCACAGTTTTCCCCCGTTTTTCCTTGAGCTCGGTGTTCTTTGAAGTCGGTGGCGGTCACGCGGAGCTCGGTGGCGGTCACGCGGCGGCCTGTTCCTCCTGCGGCCGTGGCTCCCGTGGCTTCCCCTCCTGGGCCCGCCCGCGCAGTCCGTCGGCGCTGAGCAGGGCCAGGGCGATCCAGATCAGGGCGAATCCGCCCCACCGCGAGGCGGGCATCGCCTCGTGGAACAGCAGGACCCCGATGAGCAGTTGCAGCACCGGGGTCAGATATTGCAGCAGTCCGATCGTGGTGAGCGGGATGCGCCGGGCCGACGCCGCGAACAGCAGCAGCGGACTGGCGACCGTCACCCCGCCCGCGGCGAGCAGCACGGCGTGCACGGGCCCGTCGACGGTGAACGTGCCGCGCCCGGTGGCCGCATAGACGACGAGCCCGCCCGCGGCCACCGGGGCGAGGGTGAGCGCCTCCGCCGTGAGCCCGACGATCGCCCCGACGCCGGCGCCCACCCGCTTCTTGATCAGTCCGTACGAGGCGAAGGAGCCGGCGAGGACCAGCGCGATCCACGGCGGCCGCCCGTAGTCGACGGTGAGGACGAGCACGGCCAGCACGCCCATGGAGACGGCGACCCATTGCAGGGGCCGCAGCCGCTCGCGCAGGACCAGCACCGCGAGCGCCACGGTGAGCAGCGGGTTGATGAAGTACCCGAGCGAAGCCTCGATCACATGGCCGGAGTTCACCGCGTACACGTACGTGCCCGAGTTGACCGCGAGGAAGCCGGCCGCGGCCGCCAGGCCCGCCATCCGCCGACGCTCGCCGACCACGGCGCGCAGTTGGCGGAGTGCGCCGGTGAGCGCCACCACCAGCAGGCAGACCGGCAGGGTCCACAGGAGGCGGTGCAGCAGGATCTCCAGCGCGCTGGAGCCCTCCAGGAGCCGGAAGTACAGCGGGAACAGGCCCCACAGTACGTAGGCGCCGATGCCGTAGAGGACCCCTTGCCGGGTGGCGTTCATTACGGGATCCGCCCCACCTGCGACGGCCGGCCCGCTCCCGGTCGGAAGCGGCGTATCCGCCGGCAGCCCTCCTCGATCGCCGCGTCCTCCTTGGCGAAGCAGAAGCGCAGCAGGCCCTCGCCCGCCGCGCCCTGGTAGAAGGCGCTCCCCGGCACGGCGGCCACTCCTCCCTCCTCCAGCAGCGCCATCGCCGCCGCGCGTGCGCTGCCGTACCCCCAGCCGGAGACGTCGGCGAGCACGTAGTAGGCACCGTCCGGTATGACGGGCGACATGCCCGCCGCGTCCAGGGCCCCGCACAACCGGTCGCGCTTGCGCTGGTATGCGGAGGCGAGCCCGGCGAAGTACGAGGGCGGCAGCGCGAATCCGGCGAGCACACCGCGCTGCAAGGGGTTCGGAGCGCACACGTAGTACAGGTCGTTGACCAGCGCGATCGCCCGGGCCAGCGGCTCGGGTGCCACCGCGTACCCGAGCCGCCAGCCGGTGATGCTGAAGGTCTTGGACAGGCCCATGATGGTCACCGCGCGGTGCCGCAGGTCCCCGACCGTGGCGGGCGAGAGGTGCGGGCGCCCGTCGTAGCGGATGTACTCGTAGATCTCGTCGCTGATCACCAGCAGATCCCGCTCGTGCGCGACCCGCGCGACCGCCTCCAGCTCCGCGCGGCCGAACATCTTGCCGCTCGGATTGGCCGGCGAACACACCACGACCGCGCGGGTGTTGGGCCGCAGCGCCGCGCGCAGCGCCTGCTCGGTGAGCGTGAACTCCGGGGGCGCGAGGGTCAGGAACTGCGGCTCCAACCCGGCGATGACCGCCCCGTTCACGTGGTAGCCGTAGTACGGCTCCATGATCAGGATGCCGTCGCCCGGGTTGAGCAGCCCGTTGACCGCCGCGGCGTACGCGCCGGTCGCGCCCACCGTGACCACGACCTCGCCCTCGGGGTCCGCCCGCAGGCCATTGTCCCGGGCCACCTTCTCGGCGATCGCGCGGCGCAGCGCGAGGTGCCCCTCGGGATAGGTGTAGATGCTCTCGTTCGCGTCGATCGCCGCCTTGGCCGCCTCGGCGACGGCCGGCGGGGTCGGCAGATCGCAGAGCCCCTGCCCGAGGTTGACCGCCCCGGCCCGGTCGCTCTCCTTGCTCATCCGCCGGATGTCGGACTGGGCGAGGCCGCGGAGGCGGTCGGCTATGAAGTGGGAGGCGGGCGCGGTCAGCGTGGGGCCGATCGGGGCGGCCGTCATCGTGCGGCCCCCTGCCACGCTGCGAACGGCTGCGCCTCGCCGTCCGTGACCTGCGGCGCCGCGCCGTTCGCTGCCCGCCCCGCCCCGCCGTTCGCCGCGCGCCGCGCGTCGGCCATGGCCAGCCGGGCGGAGAAGTCCGCGATCGTACGGCGCAGCCCCTCCTCCAGGTCGACCTTGGGCTCCCAGCCGAGCAGCGCGCCCACGCGCGAGATGTCGGGGCGGCGGCGGGTGGGGTCGTCCTCGGGAAGCGGCCGGAATGCGATCCCGGAGGGCGAGTTGGCGATGCGCTGGATGTCCCTCGCGATCTGCCCGACGGTCGTCTCGCGCGGATTGCCGAGATTCACCGGCTCGGGTCCTGTCTCGGACTCCATGAAGCGGACGATGGCCTCGACGAGATCGTCGACATAGCACAGGGAACGCGTCTGGCTCCCGTCGCCGTAGAGGGTGAGGGGTTCGCCGCGGAGTGCCTGCACGGTGAAATTGGAGACCACCCTGCCGTCGTTCTCGTGCATCCGCGGCCCGTACGTGTTGAAGATCCGACCCAGCCGCACCTGCACGCCGTACTGCCGCGCGAAACTCACCGAGAGCGCCTCGGCGCAGCGCTTCCCCTCGTCGTAACAGGCCCTCGGGCCAATGGGGTTGACGTGCCCCCAGTAGTTCTCCTCCTGGGGGTGCACCTCGGGGTCCCCGTACACCTCGGAGGTGGAGGAGACGAAGAGCCGGGCGCCTGTTTCGCGGGCCAGCTCCAGGGTGTTAAGTGTGCCCTGCACGCAGGTGCGGATGGTGCGTACGGGATTGCGCTGGTAGTGCACGGGCGAGGCCGGGCAGGCGAGGTGGTAGATCCGGTCCACCTCGATGTGGAACGGCTCGGCGACGTCGTGCCGCTCGAATTCGAAGTGGACGTTGCCGAGCAGATGGCCGATGTTGCGGCGGCGCCCGGTGAACAGGTTGTCCATGCAGACGACTTCATGGCCGTCATCGAGTAACCGCTCGCAGAGATGCGACCCGATGAATCCGGCGCCACCCGTGACAAGAATGCGCTGACGCATGGGCGGATTGCCTTTCTGGTAAGTCAAGCGACAGAGGTTTCCGAGGCGCCGCGGCAGCGGCTAGCGCATCGAGAGGCCGCCGTTGCAGTCGACGGTCTCTCCGGTGACGAAGGTGTTCCCGACGAGATACGCGACCGTGTGCGCGACATCGGCCACCGTTCCCGCGCGTTGGAGCGGGGTGTTCTGGATGAACTGCCGCATCTTCGCCTCGGGTGTCACGCGCTCGTGGAATCGCGTGTCGATGATTCCGGGCGCCACCGCGTTGACGCGGATGTCCGGGGCGAGTTCATTGGCCGCGCCCCGGGTGAAGGCGTCCAGCGCCGCCTTGGACGCGCCGTACGCGGTCGCGCTCGGCGCCCCGTGACGCATGGCGATCGAGGTCACGTTCACCACGCACGGACGGGTGCCGCGCCGCAGGAGCCCGGTGCACAGGCTGGTCATCCGCATCGCCGAGAAGGTGTTCAGCGCGAACGTCGCCGCCAGGTGCTCCCAGGTCAGCTCGTCCACCGCCTGCCGCTCCAGCATTCCGCCCGCGTTGTTCACGAGGACGTCCAGCGATTCGGTGCGCTTGCCGATCTCCTCGGACAGCGCCACGCAGCCCGCGTCCGTGGTCAGATCCGCCTCGACCACATCGGTGTCCTCGCTGATCCGCGCCAGCTCCTCCTGCAGGGCGAGGGCTCCGGCCTTCGAGGTGCGGTACTGCAGAATGAGCCTGTTCCCGGGGGCGAGCCGCCGGGCCGTCTCCGCGCCGATGCCCATTCCGGCACCGGTGATCACAATGGTCTGCCCTGGCATGCGCTCACTCCCCCTCGTCCGGACCCGGGCCGAACCTGTGCGCAAGCACCTCGGGCACCTGCATATCGGCCGCGTGCTTGGTCGCGCGGGCGGTCAGCGATTCCGGCTTCCGCGCCCAGTCGGGCTCCGTCTCCCAGCAGGTACGTGTCGCGCCCGCGAGAATCTCAGGGATCTCCTCGGCCGCCATGTTTCCGGCCATCCGGGAGTGCTCCAGAGCCAGCGCCAGTTCCTTCTTCGCGTTCACCGCGCACATCGTCCACTTGGGCAACACGGTCATCGTGGCCCCTGAACGCACGCCGAAGACGCCGATGTTCCGGCGCATCCGCGAGTCCGAGACCGTGTTGATGGCGACCTTGAGATAGGTCCCGAGGATCTCGGACCTGCTCAGCTCCGGATAGAAGTCCCGCAGCCTGTTCACCGTGCGCTCGGCCCGCTCCCGCATCTCCGGGTGGCCCTCGGCGAGATACCGCGCGTATTCGGCCGGGAATGCGCAGGAGGCCGGGTCCATGACGAGGTTCATCATGTGCGCGGCCGGCGGGTGGTAGATCATCGCCACGTGCTCGTTGAGCGGGCTGAGCATGCCCCCGTAGGAGTCCTCCAGCTTGAGGCAGGTGAAGTTCTTGTCCGTGCCCTCGGGGAGGTCCACATAGAGGATTTCCCGCAGGGCCATGAACAGCTTCGGGAACTCGATACCCGGGTTGAGCCGCTTCGCCATGCCGAACGCCGCCGTGGCGGAGCAGAGGCTGACCTGGTCCACCACCAGGGTGTGCCCGGTGCCGTCGGCCGCCGTGTAGGAGACCTCGTACCGTCCGTCCGCGCGGCGGTTCACCGCATCCACAGTGCTGCCCTCGCGGAAATCCACCCCGCACTGCCGGAGTTCCCACTCCAGCACCGTGGAGACGAGCACCGGATTCATGCCGCGCTGCGGGGTCAGGAATCCGGCGGCCACGTCGTGGACGCCCTTCACGTCAGGAATCTCGCGGCAGATGTCCGCGGGCTCTCCGAATACGGCGTTCGCCGGGTCCTCTTCGCACCGCTGGGCGTAGTGCGCGCGGATGACGTCCATGTTGGCGCGGCACTGGCCGACGATGTCGTGGCCGTCGTCCATCATGCTCTGCGAGGCGATGATGCGGCTGTAGGTCTTGCCGCCGTAGATCACCTCGGGGAAGAAGCGCTCGTTCTCGATGCGCCCGTCCAGGCAGTCCCGCGCGCTCTGCGGGTCGAAGGGATACTCGGCCCCGCTGTGGTTCTCACTCACGATGTTGCTGGTCTGCGTGCACACCGGGTAGGTGTCGGCGGAGAGCGACTGCTGCTTCTCCAGCACGATGACCTCGTACCCCGCGCGGCTGCGCGTGATGGCGGCGAGGCATCCGGCGACGCCGGCGCCGATCACCACATGGACTTCCCTGCGCTTCATTTGGCACCCTCCCCGTTCACGGCAGCTTTCCCGTTTCCGGCGGTTGTTCCGTTCGCACTGGTCGTCGCGTATTTCGCGTGTACGCGCTTGAGCGCGGCGGCGACGCCGTTGATGTCGTCCTCCGTGTGGTTGGCGGCGATGCACAGCCGCAGTTGCGCGGACTTGCGGCGCACGATGGGGAAGAAGACGACGGAGGCGTAGTAGCCGGCGTCGAGGAGTTCCTCGCCGGCCCGCAGCGCGCTCTCCTCGTCCCCGATCGGCACCATGCGAATGGGGCTGAACGGAAGCGACTGCCCCATGAGTTCGTCGAAGAGACCCACCCGCTCGCGCAAGGTCCGCTGCAAGGGGGAGATCGCTCCTTCGTGATGCAGCTCCACCACGGCGCGGCAGGCGTACACGGCCTGGAAGGTCTGCGCCGCGGAGAACGCGTACACCTGCCCGTAGGAACGGATCAGTTGCTCCCGCCATTCGCCCTGCACGAGCAGCCCGCCGCCGTACGCGCCGAATCCCTTGGACAGCGAATAGGTCAGGATGACGCGGTCGGGAACGGCGCCCTCGACCTGGCTGAGGAACTGCCCCTCGCCCCGCTCCCCGAAAATCCCCAGCCCGTGCGCGTCGTCCACATAGAGGAAGAAGTCCAATTCCTCGGCCATGTCCAGGAGTTCACGCGCCGGGCACAGGCCGCCCATCGAGTAGATGCCGTCGGCCACGTAGACGGGGATCTCTCCTCGCTTCTGCGCGGCCGTGACCTGCTGCCTCAGCTCGTCGAGCGCGTTGTGGCGCACCGTCTCCACGGTCGCCTCGGCGGCCAGCACCGGCTTGAGGTACTGCATGGACGAGTGCGCGAACTGGTCGAAGATCAGGCAGGTCTTGCGCGTCTCGCCCTCCTCGAAGAGCACGCCGCTCGCGAGGAGCGGCATGAGCGAGATGTGCGCGGTGGTGGTCGAGGGGAAGGTGATGGCGCGGCCCCCGTAAAGGGCGGACAGCTCCTCCTCCAGCAGCCGTTGCGGCTCGATGGAGAAGCGTGAGCGGGCGCAGCAGAAGTTCATGCCCCACTCCTCTTCCACCGACTTCGACGCCGCGATCACGCGCGGGTGCAGATCGAGCCCGAGATAGGAGCAGTTGACGAACTCGACCACGTCGCGCCCGTCGGGAAGAAAGACGCTCTTCCCTTTGCGCCCTGTGATGCTCACCTGCATCAGATCGCTGCCGATGGCGCGCGCGTACTGGGCGGATGATTCCTTGATGACGAAGGGCGTGTTCCTGAGCCGGGTGGACCCGGGTGTTGATGCCATGGAATGAGACCTCGAGAATGGGTCGGATACCGCTGGACATGGCTGACTTACGGCGCGTGCGCATGCGTTCGCGCACGTGCTTTCGTGTGCGCGTGCGCCGTGAATGCGGGGCGCGGAGGGTCAGTCCGCGTCAGCCCCGTAACCATGAGGAAGGAGTCGCAGGAAAACGGCACTGCCGACCCCGTAAGAGCATGCATGCATGCGTGAAGATGGCGTCATATGCGCGTTCCCCCGTGAACGCCAGAAAGTACACCGCACTGTTAGGCGGTTGAAGTGACAACTTAACCCGGCCGAATCCGCCGGAGCAATGACCGCAGAAAATATGGCCAGTTCGCCTTCCGACAGGCCGCACTGGCACCTTGCGCATCTCGCGTCCGGTCCGGACGTCAGGACATCTTCCCCCGCGAGAAATACCGCACAGCGTACGGTTTGAATGAGGCAGGACAATCCGCGCTCCCGCCAACAGCGCGTATTCAGCGAGCGGGCGGAGACCCCCGTTTCTCCACCCCTTCGATCACGCCGGCGAACGCGCAGGACCACACGGCGCATTCAGGCCAGGATCGGCAGCCCTGACCCGGATCAGCGGTCCACGGCTCAGAACATCCGCGGCTGCCCACTCGACGCGCTGAGCCCACCGTCGACCGGGATGTGGGCGCCGTTGACGAAGCTGGCGTCGGCGCTGGCCAGGAAGGCGATGACGGCGGCGACTTCGGACGGTTCGGCCGGGCGGCCCATAGGCAGGCGCTGCCGGAAGGCGGCCACGGCGTCCTCGTTCTCCAGCAGGGGCGCGGCAGTGGGCGTGCGGGTCAGGCTGGGGTGCACGGCGTTGACCCGTACGCCCTCGTGGCCGTGGTCCAGGGCCATGGCGTTGGTGAGGTTGACCAGCGCGCCCTTGGCGGCGTTGTAGGCGGCGAGGCCCCAGTCGGCGCCCAGGCCCGACACCGAGCCGACGTTGACGATGGAGCCGCCGACGCGGCGCAGGTGCGGGAGCGCGGCCCGGGAGGCGAAGAAGGGGCCGTCGATGTCGACCTCCATGATCTGGTGCCACGTCGCGGTGTCCATGTGCTCGACGGTCCCGGGAGCGGCGATGCCCGCGTTGTTGACCAGCACGTCCAGCCGGCCGTGCTCCTCGGCCACGTCCGCGATCAGCGCGCTGACCGCAGCCTCGTCGGACACGCTGAGGGCGCGCGTCACGACGACGGCGCCGTCGGGCGCGCCCTTCGCCGTCTCCTGCAGCTTGTCCTCACTGCGCCCGACGGCGACGACGGTGGCGCCTTCACCGGCGAAGCGGTGCACGGTGGCGGCGCCGATGCCCGACCCTCCGCCGGTGACCACGACGACCTTCCCGGCGAACCGGTTCTCCTCCACGACGGCACTCCTCATTCCTGGATTCCTGGGCGGTGTTCGCGCAGCGGTGTTCGCACAAGGGCCGCACACGCGCCACTGCCTCATGAGCCTCGGGAGCCTCGGGAGAGGGCGCGCACGCGAACGCACGCCAGCATGCCGCCCCGCGCCCGCCGCGCCTAGATCATCCTCCGGCCACAAACCGGCGTACGGGCGGGGCAGTTGAAGCGAAGGGAAGCAACCCGGTCAGAGGGGGCGGCGGCCCCGTACCGGGCTGGCGGACTCCAGGTCGCGGCCGAGATCGAGCAGCGCATCCTCGTCGTACCAGCGCGCCACCACCTGCACCCCGATGGGCAGCCCCGCACCGCTGCTCCCGAACGGCACCGACAGCGCGGGCAGCCCCGTGAGGTTGAAGGGCACGGTGGCGCGCATGATCCCCCGCGCCGGCACCGTCACGCCGTCGACCTCGTACGAGCTCAGGCCGTGCGGCGGCGCGGGGACCGGGCACACGGCACACAGCAGCGCGTCGTACCGCTCGAAGAATCCGGCGAACACCTCGGTCAGATCCTCGACTCGGCGCTGCGCCGCCAGATAGTCGCCCAGGGAGACGTCCGCGCCCGTGCCGCCGCCGCGCAGGGCACGCCGGGCAACGGGATGCAGCGTCACCTCCCCGCCCCCGCCCGCACGCTCGAGCGCCCGCCGGAGGTACGGCACGACCTCGGCCCCGTACAGGACCGCGCTGACCACGGTGCCGTCACAGGCGTCGAGGGCCGGCAGGCGCACGGGCTCCACCGCGTGTCCGGCCGCGCCCAGCGCCGCGGCCGCCGCCGCGACGGTCGCGCCCACCTCGGGATCGACCGGCCCGAACTCCGGCGCGGTGAGCCACCCGACCCGCCTCGTACGGTCGCCGCGTACGCCACCGTGGCGCGCCGGCCCGGTCGGCGCCTGTGCCGCGTAACCATCGCTGCCATCGGGCCCCGCCAGCACCGACAGCGCCGTGGCGATGTCCCGCACGCTGCGCGCCAGCGGGCCGACGTGCCAGTAGCGGCGCGGCACCTCGGGCCAGTGTCCTGTGGCCGGAATGCGGCCGCGGGTGGCCTTGAGGCCGAGGACGCCGGTGTCGTGCGCGGGACCGCGTACTGAGATCGCGATGTCGCTGCCGAGGCCCAGCGGGGACATGCCGGAGGCAACGGCGGCCGACTCGCCTCCGCTGGAACCGCCGGGCGTGCGGGCGGGGTCGTACGGATTCAGCGTGCGCCCCGTGACCAGGTTGTCGGTCTCGGTCCAGTAGGAGAACTCCGGAAGGTTGGTCTTGGCCAGCAGGATCGCCCCCGCCGCCCGGAGCCGTGCGACCGCGGTGGCGTCGGCCCGCGGAACGTGCCCCGCGAAGACCCGCGACCCGCGCTGCGTCACCACGCCTTCGGTGTCCAGCGAGTCCTTCGCGGTGAAGGGCACGCCGTGCAGCGGGCCCCACACCTCGCCGCGGGCCAGCGCGGCGTCCGCGGCGGCCGCGGCCTTCACCGCCTGCTCGTCCAGCAGCGTGACCACCGCGTTGACGCCGGGGTCCACGGCCGCGATCCGGTCGAGATGGGCCCGCACGACCTCGGCCGAGGACACCTGCCGCGTACGGATCAGCTCCGCCAGCCCCGTCGCGTCGGCGAAGACGATCCCGTCCTGCTCCTCCAGCTTCGTCATGCGGAGAGCCTCGACTGCCGCATGCACCGCGGACCATGGCACGATTGCCGACTTTCGATGGGATCGTGCCATGGGGCGGGGGCGCGGGTGCCGATGGGCGGTGTCCGGATGCCCGGCGTCCGGATGCCCAGCCCCCGGACGCGTTACGGAGGCGAGCCCGCCCCCGCCCCGCTCGGCCTGCGCGGGTGCACGGTCATGGGAATGTCCTCGGCCGCCCACAGCACGAACCGTTCAATGGGCGTCACCTCATGCCCAGGAACCGGCCGGAGACGGAAGCGCTTGAGCAGTATGGCCAGGATGAGTTCGGTCTCGACCATGGCCAGCGCTGCGCCCTCGCAGCTCCGCGGACCGAGCCCGAAGGGGATGTAGGCCAGCCTCGGCCGCTTGGCCGCCTCCTCCGGCGCGAACCGCTCGGGCACGAACTCGGTCGGCTTCGGCCAGTAATCGGGGTTCATGTGGACGGCCCAGAACGGATAGAACACCGTCGTCCCCGCCGGGATCTCGTACTCCCCCAGCACCAGATCCTCCGTCGCCTCGCGCGCGCCATATGGCCCCGGCGGATAGAGCCGCATCGACTCCTTCACCACCATGTCGAGGTACGTGAGCTCGCGCAGGTCGGCGTAGTCGGGTGCCGGGCGGTCGCCGAGCACGCGGTCCAGCTCGTCGGCGACGCGCGCGGCCGCCTCCGGGTGCCGGCCCAGCAGATGCAGCGTCCAGGAGACGGCGACGCCGGTGGTGTGGTGCGCCGCGAGCAGCGTCATCATGACCGTGTCGCGGATGCGCGCGGGGCTCTCACCCGCCTCGACCAGCGCCCCGATCAGATCGCTCCGGTCCGTGCGGCTGCCGGTGCCGCGCCCGGCGATCACCTCGTCCACGGTCGCGCGCAGATAGGCCAGCGCTTCCTCGGCCCGCGCGGCCCGCTCCTCCGCCGTGCCGGGCACGGGCGCCTGGTAGAGCCGCCCGAGATACTCGGTGAGCACGTCCTCGAAGGCGGCGACGACACGCTCCGGGTCCGGCGCATCGCCGCCCAACGCGAACTGGCAGATCATGCGCAGCGTCAGCGCGGTGAGGTCCTTCTGCAACGCGACGGGCTCACCGCCCGAGGCCGGCCCGCCGGGCTCCCGCGCCTCGGCCCACCGGTCGGCGAGCGCCGTGGCCAGCTCCGTGAACCGCGCGAAGTGCCGCTCGTGCGCCGGGCGTCCGGCCAGCACCGACAACAGCACCCGCCGCCAGGGACCGTGTTCCTCCGCGTCGAGCACCTGCAGATTGTCCGCCTCGCACAACGGGGCCAGGAACTCGAAGAGCTGCTCCGGCCGCTTGTCGAGATGCGCCGTGGCCTCCAGCAGCACGGGATCGGACACGGAAACGGCCGTCTCGGCGCCGGGAAGCTGGAACCGTACGACGGGTCCGTACTCGGCGTGCAGGCGCAACTGATAGGTGTGCAGACCCCCTGCCGCCGTGACGGCGCCGACCCCGCCGTCCGCGCGGGGCTCAGGACCGGGAATGCGCATGACCGCACCTCTTCCTCAGCGACGGATGCTCACCGGGGCAGGGTAGGCAGCCGGGGCACGGTCAGTCCCGGTCCGGTGACGGCCCAATTCGGTCGCGGGTTCGCGCAGTTGCGCGCTCACGCGGTTGCGGCCTAATGCAGTTGCGAGCCGACATGGCCAGCCGAACCATGGGCTCCATGGACGCCATGGGCAGCGACTACGTCATCCGGGAAGTGCGGGCTGACGACTGGGCCGCGGTGAAGGAATTCGGCCTGCACGCGCTCAGGGATCCGCTCGCTCCGGTCGCCTTCTTCGATACGTACGAACAGGCCCGGACCCGTCCCGACCAGTTCTGGAAGGACCGCGCGGCGAGGAGCTCCGCGGGCGGGCCGGCCCGGCAGTTCGTCGCCCAGGGGCCGCGGGGCGACTGGATCGGCACGGTGACCGTGCTGGTGGAGGAGCCCGGGACGGAGGACTTCACCGGCCGGCGTATCGAGCAGCGCCAGGCGCACATCGTGGGCTTCTTCGTACGCGAGGAGTGCCGGGGCGGCACCGTGGCGCGCGCGTTGTTCGACGCCGCGCTCGACTGGGGCCTGGCGCAGCGCGACGTACGCCGTGTGCGGCTGTACGTGCACGAACGCAACGGCCGCGCCCAGGCCTTCTACCGCAAGGCGGGATTCGCGCGCACGGGCGCCGCGGGGGACGAGTACGAGATGCAGTACCGGCCGGCGGCCGCGTGAGCCTCACCCATTTCCTGGCCGCCGTGTTCGGCGGGAACGACGACCGGGTGCTCGTCGGCCGCACGAGCGAGGCGTCCTGGTGGCGCGTCGTCCAGGACCGGCTCGGGGTCGGTCCCGAGCGGATCGGCGAGATCCGTTCCTGGGCCGGTCCCGAGTCCCGAGCGGGCCCCGGCTCCCTCACTTCCGCCAGAACACGTGGTGCGTCACCCCGCTCGGGCTCGGCACGACCTCCAGGTGGAACCGATCGCGCAATTCGTCGGGGCTCGTCCACAGGCGCACCCCGGAGCCGAGCTTCACGGGAGCGACGACGACGTGCAGCGTGTCCACGAGGTCCGCGGCCAGGAATTCGCGCACGGTGGTGGCGCCGCCGCCGAGCCGTACGTCCTTGCCCCGCGCGGCCTCACGGGCCTGGTCGAGCACCGCGGCCGGTTCGCCGCCGACGAAGTGGAACGTGGTGTCGGAGAGCGTGAACGAGGGCCGCTCATGGTGCGTCAGCACGAACACCGGGGTGTGGAACGGGGGCTCCTCACCCCACCAGCCGCGCCACTCGTGGTCCTGCCAGGGCCCGCGCTGGGGCCCGAACTTGTTGCGCCCCATGATCTCGGCGCCGATGTTGTGCGTGAAGTCGCGCGTGAAGTAGTCGTCCAGGCCGCGGGTCCCGCCGGGGTCCGTGCGGTTGGGCCAGCTCGCCGTGGCGCCCGCCCACGACATCAGCGCGCCGGGATCGGCGTGCCCGAAGGGGCGCTCCAGGGTCTGGTCCTCCCCGGCCGCGTACCCGTCCTGCGAGACGGCGAAGTTCTGGACCTTCAGCAGCTGCGGCACGCTTCCTCCTGCGACGGCGGTGTACGGCGGTGTCGATGACGGTGAGGGGACTCGCCGCAGCGCGAAAACTCATCGCCCCGCTCCCTCGTGCCAAGGCGCCGCACACCCCTTGACCCCGCCCCTCATGCAACGTGCAATATTTCGCATGCCAGTTCCGCAGAGCCGCGGGCTCGTCTCCAGGTCGCTCCTCCGCGAGCAGGCGTATCAGGCGATACGGGACGCGATCGTCGAGGGCACCCTCGCCCCCGGCGAACGCCTCAACGACGCCGACCTCGTGGAATGGCTGGGCGTGAGCCGCACTCCGGTCCGCGAGGCGCTGACGCGCCTGGAGCACGCGGGCCTCGTCCAGACGAAGCCCGGCCGCCACACCCGCGTCAGCCCGCTGGACGTACGGGCCGTGCGCGACGCCCAGTCCGTCGCCACTTCCCTGCACGAACTGGCCGTACGCGAGGCGGTGCCCCACCTCTCGGCCGCCGAGCTCGACCGCATGCGGGAGGCCAACGCGCGCTTCGCCGAGGCCCTGCGCGCCGAGGACGCCGACGCGGCGCTGGCCGCCGACGACGACTTCCACGGCGTGGCCGTGACGGCGTGCGCGAACGAGGCGGTGCGCGCCGTGCTGGAGCAGTTCACGCCGCTGCTGCGCCGGCTGGAACGCGCGCGCTTCGCCTCGCTGAGCGGCCGCGCCTCGGTCGCCCAGCACGAACGGATCATCGCCCTGTGCGAGGCCGGGGACACCGAGGGGGCCGTGGCCGCCACCCGCGCCAACTGGCAGACCCTGCGCCCTCTCCTCGACACCGCACTCTCCCAGGACGCGTGACCGGCGCGCCGCATGACCAGCGCGTCGTGTGGCTCCAGGACGCGTGACCAGCAAGCCGTGTAGCCAGCCCCGTCCGACTCCGCCCAACGCCCCCACCCCGCAAGGAGCCCCGGTGTCCCTCAACGACTTCGCTCGCCACCCCCTCCTCTTCGGCCCGAGCCCCGTGCACCCGCTGGACCGGCTCAGCGACCACCTCGGCGGCGCCCGCGTGTGGGCCAAGCGCGAGGACTGCAACGCCGGCCTGGCCTACGGCGGCAACAAGACGCGCAAGCTGGAGTACCTGGTCCCCGAAGCCCTCGCGCAGCACGCCGACACCCTGGTCAGCATCGGCGGAGTGCAGTCCAACCACACGCGGCAGGTCGCCGCGGTCGCCGCGAAGCTGGGCCTCAAGGCCGTCCTCGTACAGGAGAGCTGGGTCGACTGGCCCGACGCGGTCAACGACAAGGTCGGCAACATCCTGCTGTCCCGGATCATGGGCGCCGAAGTGCGCCTGGTCCAGGCCGGTTTCGGCATCGGGACCAAGGACAGCTGGCACCACGCGCTGGAGGACGTCCGCGCGTCCGGCGGCACCCCGTACGCGATCCCCGCCGGCGCCTCCGACCACCGCCTCGGCGGCCTCGGCTTCGCGAACTGGGCGTACGAGGTCGAGCAGCAGGAACGCGAACTCGGCGTCTTCTTCGACACGATCGTGGTCTGCAGCGTCACGGGCAGTACCCAGGCGGGCATGATCGCCGGGTTCGCTGGGCAGGACAGGCCGCGCCGCGTGATCGGCGTCGACGCCTCCGCGAAGATCTCCGAGACCCGCGCCCAGGTGGAGAAGATCGCCCGCAACACCGCCGACCTCATCGGCCTGGAGCGCCCGTTGCGCGAGGACGAGATCACCGTGCTGGAGGGGTGGGCCGGTGAGCGCTACGGCATCCCCGTCGCGTCCACCGTCGACGCGATCCGCCTGCTCGGCGAGCTGGAGGGCATGATCATCGACCCGGTGTACGAGGGCAAGTCCATGGCCGGGCTCATCGACCTCGTACGGGACGGCGACATCCCGCGCGACGCGAACGTCCTCTACGCCCACCTCGGCGGCCAGCCCGCCCTCAACGCGTACAGCGGCATCATCCGCTGACGTGCCGCACGGCCGAGGCTCACACTCAGGAAGGAGCACCGTGCCGCAACGCGACAGCACAGCGCGCCCCGGCCGGGCGCCCGGGTCGCGCCCCACCACGGGCACCCTGTTCGCCGCGCTCTACGGGGAGTTGGCGCCGCACCCCTGGCGCGGCCACGACTCGGAGCACGACGCGTATCAGCTCTTCCATCAGTACGCGCTCGCCATGGGCTGGCTCGACGACGGGGACGGCGGGGGCGGTGCACCCTCGGCGCCCGGGCTGTGGGGGATGAACGACGCCGGTTGGGATCACCCGCTGGGTCTCCACGACTCCGGGCTGGTCTCGTGGTTCCAGGTGGAGGCGGGTGCGGTGGCCCCGGATCGGCCGCTGCCCGTGCGGCCGTTCCTCCGCTGCTCCGAGGTCGCGACGGAGCGGGCCGGCGAGCTCGGCCTCTCCGCCGTCCAACTCCTGCTCCCCGTCCAGGGCCTCGACGCCTCGGTCCGGCCGGCGTACGCGCGGGTGCCGTCGATGCGCACGGTGCACTGGTTCGCCGAGCCCGATCCGCGTGCCCGTACGGCGGTGCGGGTCGGCGTCGACAGCGGCCAGGACCCCTCGGTTCCGGCCGTCGGTCAGCAACTCGCCGACGAGCTGGGCCGCTTGGAGCAGGCCGTGTTCACCTGCACCGGCCACCACCTCGCGGAAGGCGACCATGTCGGGAGCATCCCGCCTCCGTTCGGAGACGCCCTGTGGAACGGGCCGTCCGGCCGCGCGCTGGTGCTGGAGGGCGAGCTGTGCGAGTGGTCGACGGATGCGATCGGCTGGCTGGCCGAGGCCATCGCGGACTGCACCGCCCACCTCGGCGCCCGTACGCCGCTGTTGCTGACGATCACGCGGTCCGACGCCGACGCCTGATCCCGGTGCAGTGACCGCCCGACTGGTGGTGGGCCCGCCGCCGGTCATCGGCGCGGGCGAGGACCATCTGCGCCGCCTCGCGAAGACCGCCGACGAGATGGCCGCGCTCTGCCGTTCCCGAGGCGTGCCCTTCGTGGGTACGACGCGGGAGCTGGCCGGCGATGCGGTCTGGGCCGAGGAGGCCATGGCCGGTGACGGGGCGCACCCCGGCAGCGGCGGCTACCGGAGGCTGGCCGAGCTCGTACTCGAAGGGCCGTGGCACGAATGGATCGCCCGGCCGGGTAGGTGACGCCGCGTCAAGTGGCTGGGGGCGGCGGACTTCACAAATCGCCCGGCCTTCTACGTGACCCCGCGTCAGGTGGCTGGGGACGCCGGGCGTCACACCGCTCGCTCAGCAACACTGCGCCGCCGGAGTGACGCTTCCGTCAGCCTCTGACCAGCATCGTTCCCGTACGGGTGAGGCTGTCGCACCCGCCGCATGCCGCTGCCGCGCGCGGAAATCGTCTGGCCGAAAGCCAGCCGTCCTCCAGGGGGGCCGCTCGTGTCCTCGGACCGAGCGGCCCTCCTGCGCGCCTCAAGGAGCATGCGCATGACCCCTCCCGCTCTCGACCACCACACCACCGACTACCAACTGCCCCACGTCTACTGGCTCGCGAAGGCATCCGAGCTGGCCTACCAGGACGACGAACAGGTCCACGCGAAGATGCAGGAGTGGGGCTTCGACCGGGTGCGCTGTCTGTCGGGGCGCAATCCGGGGCCGCTGCCGATGGCCGACACCCAGGCGGTGGTCGCGGGAAGCGGCAACATGGTCATCGTGGCCTTCCGCGGCACCGAGCCCACCAAGGTGCGCGACTGGCTCAGCGACGTCAACGCCCCCGGCAGCGCGGGGCCCGGCGGCCACGGCATGGTGCACGTCGGCTTCAACCAGGCGCTGGACGCGGTGTTCACGCAGCTCAAGGACACGCTCGCGGAGTTCCGCGACCAGGGCCAGACGCTGTGGATCACCGGGCACAGCCTCGGCGGCGCCCTCGCCATGCTGGCCGCTGCCCGGCTGCACTTCGAGGACCCGCGACTGCTGGCCGACGGCGTCTACACCTTCGGCCAGCCGCGTACCTGCGACAGCGCACTGGCCGAGTCCTACGACAGCGCCTTCGCCACCCGCCACTACCGGTTCGTCAACAACAACGACATCGTCACGCAGCTTCCGACCGACCCGCCGTACCACCACGTCGACGCGGTCCGGTACTTCGATTCGGACGGCCGCCTGCACGAGTCGGTGTCGACCCTGGGCGGGCTCGGCGACCACGCGAAGGGCTTCGCCACCAACGCCTTCGCGCCGGGCACCGACGCCATCCAGGACCACTACATGAAGAACTACGTCTCCTGCCTGGAGAAGGCGGTGGGCTGAGCGACACGGCCCGCCCGGTTCGGGCCAGGCGGATGAGGGACGGGCGGGCCCCGGCTCGCCCGTCTCCGCACTCCACGGCGTCAGGCCCCCGCGGCCCCCTCCCCCACCGGCACCCTCCACCGCACCCGCGTGCCGCCGCCCGGCGGGCTGCTCAACTCCAGCTCGCCGCCCAGGCGTTCCGCGCGCTCGGCGAGGTTGCGGAGGCCGCTGCGGTGGGGTTCGGGCGGCAGGCCGCGGCCGTTGTCCTCGACGGTCAGGGTCAACCGCCCGCCCCTGAGGTCCAGTTGTACGTCCACGGCGCTCGCCCCCGCGTGCCGGGCCGTGTTGCTGAGCGCCTCCTTGAGCACGGCGACGATCTGTTCCCCCACGGCCGCGGGGACCTGGGTGTCCACCAGCCCCTCCACCCGGAGCGAGGGCGCGAAGCCGAGCAGCGTGGCCGCCTCGCCGATCTCCGAGGCGACCCGGGAGCGCAGCCCGGCGCTCTCGCCGGTCTCGTGGGTGCGCAGCCCGAAGATGGTCGAGCGGATGATCTTGATGGTGGTGTCCAGGTCGCTGACCGCGCGCTCCAGCCGTTCGGACAGCATCGGGTGCCCGGAGAGGCGCTGGGCGCTCTGGAGCGTCATGCCGGTGGCGAAGAGCCGCTGGATGGCCAGATCGTGCAGGTCGCGGGCGATGCGGTCGCGTTCTTCGAGGAGCGTCATCTGCTCGGCGTCGCGCCGCCGTTCGGCGACCTCCATGGCGAGGGCCGCCTGCCCGGCGAAGCCGAAGAGGTACGCGGCCTCGTTCTGCCCGAAGGGGCCGCGCCCGGCGGCGCGCGCCAGCATCAGCACCCCGCGCACGGCGGCCCCCGCGCCCATCGGCACCGCGACGGCCGGGCCCAGGGCCTCCCACTCCGGGATGTCGGCGCCCAGCGCGGGGCTGAACGCCGGTTCGGTCGTTCCGAGCGCCGTTCGCACGAACTCCTCGGCCGCCGGGGGCAGCGCACCGCGGCGCACGCCGTCCAGCGGGCCCGAGGCGACGGCCGTACGGAGCTGCTCGTCGCCCTCGACGGGCAGGACGACGAGGCCGAGTTCCGCGCCGGTGATCTCCCGCGCGCTGTCGACGATGAGTTCCAGGACGTCGCCGCGCGGAGCCCCCGACAACAGCGCGGCCGTCACCTCCCCGCCCGCCGCCGCCCAGCGTTCACGACGCCGCGCCTCCTCATACAACTGCGCATTCTCGATCGCCACCCCCGCCGCCACCGCCAGCGTCGACAGCACCGCCTCGTCCTCGGCGTCGAACTCCTTCGCCCCGCGCTTCTCCGTCAGATAGAAGTTGCCGAACACCTCATCGCGGACGCGAATGGGCACCCCGAGGAAGGAGTGCATCGGCGGATGGTTGGGCGGGAAACCGTACGAGGCCGGATGCTCCGACAGCTCCGAGAGACGCAACGGCTCCGGATGACGGATCAACTCCCCCAGAATCCCGTGCCCGCGCGGCAGATCCCCAATCACCGCCCGCTGCTCCTCACTCACCCCCACCGTCAAAAACTGCGCCAGCTCCTGCTCCTCCCCCACCACACCCAAAGCCCCGTACTCGGCATCCACCAGCACCACCGCGGCCTCCACGATCTGCCGCAACACCTGCGACACCTCAAGACCCCGGCCGATCGAGAGCACCGCCTCCAACAAACCGTGCAACCGATCCTGCGTCCCCCGCACCGAACGGATGCGCCGCTCCATCTCCTCCAGCAACTCATCCAGTTGCAGCCGGGGGATGCTGTCCTTGCCGCCGCCCCCGCCACCCGTGTTCGCCACTGCCCCACATCCTCATGCGTCGCCGCCCCCTGGCCGTCACCGTAACCGCGCTTCCCCCGCCTCGGCTGCGCGACGAACGGCCGCCCGCTGCCTTACCGTTCCCGGTCACGGGCCCCCGGTGCCCCGGCGATCATGCAACAGCACGGAGCCCTCGTACCTCGCCTCGCGGGAAACCGGCCGGATCGCGAGGGGTCGGCAGCGGGTCGGCAGGGGTCGGCGAGGAGTCGGTGACTCGCGGCGCATGGCCTCCGCAGGGGTCCATGCGGGCCCGCACGGGTCCGCTCGGCCCCCGCGCTCCGGCCTTCCGGCTCCGGGGGCGCGGCCTTCCGGCTCTATTCGCGCCCGTGCGCTCCACCGCACAGTGGGGGCGACCGGGCTCGGGGAGGCGCCGGCCGCGGGGTCAGGGCCCGGGGCCTTCGGGGAGGAGCGCGCCATGCCATCCACCACGTTCGACGCGGCGACCCTGGAACGGCTCATCTCCGCCGCCGTCGCCGCCCCTTCGATCCACAACACCCAGCCGTGGCGCTACCGCCTCGACCCCGACACGCTCACCCTGCTCGTGCGCGCCGAACCCGAACGCGGCCTGCGCCACACCGACCCCGCAGGGCGCGCCCTGCTCCTCTCGGTGGGCGCCTCCGTGCTCAACCTGCGGGTGGCGATCGCCCACTTCGGCTGGCGCCCCGTGGTCAGGCTGCTGCCCGAGCCGGCGGACCCCTCGCTGCTCGCGACCGTACGGCTGGCGGGGGCGCCGCGCACGGGGACGCTGCTGCGCGCGGATCTGTACGACGCGATCTGGCGGCGCCACAGCAGCCGCTTCCCCTTCAGCGGACGCCCGCTGCCGGCGCCCGTACGGGACGAGCTGGAGGAGGCGGCGCTCAGCGAGGGCGCGCTGCTGGAGTTCCCCGAGCGGCGGGAGCGGCAGCGGCTGCTCGGGCTCACCGCCGAGGCGGAGCGCCGCAACCGGGAGGACGCGGACCGGCGCGACGAGAGCCGCGGCTGGATCCACACCCCCGCGCACGGCGGGGTGGGCCTCGCGCCGGTGTCCCTGGGGCCGCAGGACGCGCGGGGCCGGCTGCCGCTGCGCGACTTCGGCGCCCACCGCCCGGCCGCGCCGCTGCCCAGCCAGGCCTTCGAACGCGACCCCGTCCTCGCCCTGTTGAGCACGGCGCACGACCGCCGCGCCGACTGGCTGCGCGCGGGGCAGGCGCTGCAGAACGTCCTCCTGGTGGCCACCGCGCACCGCCTGCGCTCCTCACTCCTGCACCAGGCGCTGGAGTGGGCCGACCTGCGCTGGGCGCTGGCCGGAGCGGTCACTCCCGTGCCCGGGCGGTACGCGCAGATGCTGCTCCGCCTCGGCGAGGGCCCGCAGGGCCCGGCGTCCCCGAGGCTGCGGCCGGGAGAGGTGCTGGACTTCGAGACCCCGGAGTCCGGGACACGGCCCGGGCCCGGGACACGGGAGGAGCCCCCTTCCGGAGGGTGACGCACCCGCGTCGGCACGCCTGGACGCGGCCCTCGCGTCACTGCGCTGAGCCACCCGTACCGGGCCCCAGGCTCAGCCGGCATGTCTCCCCCGGCGCGATCGTCGCGTACCGGTCGCGGCATCCCACGCGCAGCGGCTCGCGCGCGGTCGCGGGGAGGTGCACGCTCATCTCGCGCGCCGTGACGCGCACGTGGATGCCCCAGTGGCTGCGGAAGCGCACGGAGAAGCCGAAGCGCGAGAGCTGCGGCAGCGGTACGGGGTCCAGGCACAGGGTGCCCCGGCAGGTGTCCAGGCCGGAGAGCCCGCGCTGCACCAGGTCGAGCGTGCCGGCCATCGCGCCGAGGTGGATGCCCTCCTCCGTCGTGCCGCCCTGCACATCGGCCACGTCACCGAGCAGCGCCTCCTGCACGTACCGCCACGCCTCGGGCCGCCGCTCGCGGGCCAGGATCCAGCCGTGCACCACGCCGCTGAGGGTGGAGCCGTGGCTCGTGCGCGGCAGGTAGTAGTCGACGGTGCGGCGCCACAGGTCCTCGTCGAAGGGGTAGTCCAACTGCGCGAAGAGGGCGGCGAGTTCGGCGGGCGTGAAGAGGTAGCCGAGCATCAGCGCGTCGGCCTGCTTGGACGCCTGGTAGCGGTTCACGGTGTCGCCCTCGGCCTCCAGGATGCGGTCGAGCCGGCGGATGTCCCCGTACTGCTTCCGGTACGCCTCCCAGTCCAGCTCCGCCAGCTCGCCGTAGCCCTCGAACTGGCTGATCACGCCGCGGTGGAAGGGCACGCGCAGGCGGTGCGAGATCTCCGTCCAGCGTTCCAGTTCCGGCTTCCCCAGGGACAGTTGCTCCAGCAGCTCGGCCCGGCGCGGCGCGGGCAGCGAGCGGGTGAGCTCCAGGGCGCGGGCCAGCACCCAGGCGGCGGTGACGTTGGTGTACGCGTTGTCGTCCAGGCCCGGGCGGTCCGCGTCCGGGTAGCCCTCGTGGTATTCGTCGGGGCCGACCACGCCGCGGATGCGGTAGCGCCCCTCGCCCGGGTCGAACCGCGCGCAGGACGCCCAGAATCGGGCGATCTGCAGCAGCATCTCCGCGCCCCTGGTGTGCAGGAAGTCGCGGTCGCCCGCCGTCCGGCAGTAGCGCCAGACGTTGTACGCGATGGCCGAGCCCACGTGCAGCTGGAGCCGCGAGCTGTCCGGGAGCCAGCGCTGCGAACGGGGGTTGAGGTGCAGCGTCTGCGTCTCCTCCCGCCCGTCGCTGCCGCTCTGCCACGGGTACATCGCCCCGCTCAGCCCCGCCTCGGCCGCCGCCCTGCACGCGCGGCCCAGCCGCCGGTGTCGGTACTCCAGCAGCGCCCGTGACACCTCGGGGAAGTGCAGGTCGAGGTAGCGCAGCACGAAGAGTTCGTCCCAGAAGACGTGCCCGCGGTACGCCTCGCCGTGCAGCCCGCGCGCCGGCACGCCCGCGTCCAGCCCCGCGGTGTGCGGGGAGAGCGTCTGGAGTACGTGGAAGAGGTGCAGCCGCAGAATGCGCCCCGCCTCCCCCGGCACCTCCAGCTCGGCGTGCTGCCAGATGTGCTTCCAGGCGGTGCGGTGGGTGCGCAGCAGCTCCTCGTGTACGGGGGCTTCGCGCACCTCCTCCAGGGCGGCGGCGAGCGGTTCGCTGATGGCCCGGTCCCGCGAGGTGAACAGCGCGACGGTCTTCTCCACCGTCACGGGGACGCCCAGCCGCAGCGGGAGGGTCAAGCGCTGGGCGGCGCGGAGGGCGGAGAGCTCGGTGCGCGGGGTTGGCGTGTGCGCTTCTTGGTCGTGCGCTTCTTGGTCGTGCGCTTCTTGCTCGTGCGAGTCCGGCGCGTGTGGGTCCAGCACGTGCGGGCTCGGGTCGTGGGCGGCCAGGTCGTGCGCCGCCGGTGTCTGCGCGCCGGACGTGTGCGCGCCCTCGATCCGCGTACGGGCCGCCAGGGCGATGCCGATGCGGGAGGCGCTCGTGCGGCAGCGCAGCCACACGGTGTCCTCGCTCCGGTCGTCCCGCCCGGTCCGTACGGCGGTGAGGTGGCCGCCCTCCAGCAGGCGGTAGCGCTCCACGCCGGTGTTGGCGACGTCGCCGTCCAGCGCGGACTCGATCTCCAGGGTGACCGGGCGGTCCTCCGCCGTGAACGTCGTGTGCAGCAGCGCCAGATGGGGCCGCTCCATGTGCACCAGCCGCTGCTGGTCCACGCGGATGCGGACGCCGTCGGCGTCCTCAAAGCGCAGCCGCCGGGTGAGGGTGGCGTGCCGCAGGTCGAGGGCCTGCCGGTACTCCAGCAGGCCGGGCCCGTCGGGGGTGAGCCAGGGCCCCGGCGGGCCCTCGCCGCGCAGGGTGCGGAAGCGCAGCGGCAGCCAGTCGGGGAGGTTGACCAGGTCCTCGTTCTCCACCTGCCGCCCGGCGATGGTGGAGGTCAGCCGGTTGTAGCAGCCCGCAGCGTAGGTGCCCGGGTAGTGGTGCGGGCCCGCCGGGGTCTCGGGGGAGGCGCCGCGGGTGGCGAACAGGCCGTTGCCGAGGGTGCACAGGGCCTCCCGCAGGCGCTCATGCTCCGGCTCGTACCCCTCGTACCGCCACAGCCATTCATTCATCGCTCCCCCTACTCCTCGGAATTCCCCTCGGACTCCTCCTCAGGCGCCTCCTCAGGCGCGGACAGCAGTTGGGAGAGGTCGGTGACGGTCATGTCGGCGCCGTGCGCGAGGAGTTCGGCCGCCGTGCCCGGGTCCTCGGTGCGGTCGACGCCGATGACCAGGCCGAATCCGCCGCGGCGTCCGGCCTCCACGCCGGCCAGCGCGTCCTCGGCGACGGCCGCTGCCGCCGCCGGCACCCCCAGCCGCGCGGCGGCCGTCAGGAACAGCGCGGGGTCGGGCTTGCCCGGCAGTCCCAGCCGGGCCGCCTCCACGCCGTCGACCACCACGTGCAGCAGTCCCAACAGGCCCGCCTCCGCGAGGAGATCGCGCGCGTGGCGCGAGGCGGAGACGGCGGCGTGCGGTACCCCCTCGGCCTCCAGCGCGCGCAGCAGCCGTACGGTGCCGGGCCAGGTCTCCACGCCGCGCTCCCGCAGCAGGGCGGCGAAGAGCTGCTCCTTGCGTGCGGCGATCGCGCCCGCCGTGGCGGAGCCCGGGGGGTCCTCCGGGGTGCCCGCCGGTACGTGGATCTTGCGGGAGGCGAGGAAGGCGACCGCGCCGTCCAGGCGGGACTTGCCGTCCACGTGGCGCCGGTAGTCGCCGGTGTCGAACGGGCGGCGCTGCGCGGGATCGCGGGGCGGGTGCTCCCTCAGGTACGCGTCGAAGGTCTCCTTCCAGGCGGCGGCGTGCAGGCGCGCGGAGTCGATGAGCACCCCGTCGGTGTCGAACACCACGGCGTCCACCGCCCCCAGGCGCTCGATGAGAGGTCCGGCGCGCATGCCCATCGCCCCCTCACCCCTCCCCCGCCCAGCTCCACTCCGCGATCTCGGGCAGGTCCGTGCCGTGTTCGCGTATCCAGGCGCGGTGGCGGGTGCGGGTGTCCTCCATCGCCTGGCGCAGCGCGGCGGCGCGTACGGCCAGTCCGGGCACCCGGTCGATGACGTCCATGACCAGCCGGTAGCGGTCCATGTCGTTGCGCACGACCATGTCGAAGGGCGTGGTGGTGGTGCCCGACTCCTTGTAGCCGCGTACGTGCAGGTGCGGGTGGACGGCGCGGCGGTAGGCCAGCCGGTGGATGAGCCAGGGGTAGCCGTGGTACGCGAAGATCACCGGCCGGTCGCGGGTGAACAGCGCGTCGAACTCGGGGTCCGTCATGCCGTGCGGGTGCTCCCCGTAGGCCATCAGCCGCGCGATGTCCACGACGTTGACCACGCGTACGGCCAGTTGAGGCAGGTACCGGCGCAACAGCGCGGCGGCCGCCAGGACTTCCTGGGTCGGTACGTCGCCGGCGCAGGCCAGCACCGCGTCGGGCTCGCGGCCGCCGTCCTCGGTGCCGGCCCACTCCCACACGCCGGCGCCGCGCGCGCAGTGCGCCCGGGCCTCCGCCATGTCCAGCCAGTCGAAGCAGGGCTGCTTCCCGGCGACGATCACGTTGACGTAGTCGCGGCTGCGCAACGCGTGGTCGGCCGCCGAGAGCAGGGTGTTGGCGTCCGGCGGCAGGTAGACGCGCACGACGTCCGGGCTCTTGTTGAGCACATGGTCCACGAAGCCCGGGTCCTGGTGCGAGAAGCCGTTGTGGTCCTGGCGCCAGACGTGCGAGGTCAGCAGGTAGGTGAGGGAGGGGATGGGCCGGCGCCAGGGCAGGGCGCGGGAGACCTTCAGCCACTTGATGTGCTGGCTCGCCATGGAGGCCACGATCGGCGCGAACGCCTCGTAGCAGGAGAAGAGGCCGTGCCGTCCGGTGAGCAGATAGCCCTCGAGCCAGCCCTGGCACAGGTGCTCGGACAGCACCTCCATGACCCGGCCGTCCCGGCTCAAGTGGTCGTCCGACGTGGCCATTTCGGCCTGCCACGCCTTGCCGGTTGCGGTGAAGACCTCCTGGAGCCGGTTCGAGGCGGTCTCGTCCGGGCCGACGATGCGGAAGTCCCTGCGCTCCGCGGTGTCCCGCATGAGCCGCGCCAGGAATGAGCCCAGCACGCGGGTGGGCTCGTGCAGGGAGGCCCCGCGCTCCTTCACCTCGACCGCGTACTCCTCCAGCCGCGGCACCGGCAGCTCGCGCGTGAGGAGGCCGCCGTTGGCGTGCGGGGTCGCGCCGAGCCGCCGCTTCCCCTCGGGCACGCACTCCAGCACCTCGGCGCGCGGGCGGCCGCGCTCGTCGAAGAGCTCGCGCGGCCGGTAGGAGCGCATCCACTGCTCCAACTGCTGGAGGTGGCCTGGGTCTTCGCGTACGGAGGCGAGCGGGACCTGATGGGCGCGCCAGGTGCCCTCCACCTGCTGCCCGTCCACGGTGGCTGGGCCGGTCCAGCCCTTGGGCGTACGCAGCACGATCACGGGCCAGGGGGCCGCCCTGTACACGCCGTCCTCGCGTGCGGTCTGCTGGATGCGCCTGATGATGTCCAGCGCCGTGTCCATCGCGTGGGCCATGGCGCGGTGCACGGCCAGCGGGTCGTCGCCGGCTGCGCCCGTGACGTGCAGCGGCTCGTGGCCGAACCCCCGCAGTATGGCGTCGAGTTGGTCCTGCGGGAGCCGGGACAGCACGGTCGGGTTGGCGATCTTGTACCCGTTCAGGTGCAGGACCGGCAGCACGGCGCCGTCGTGCACGGGGTCGAGGAACGCGGTCGAGTTCCACGAGGCCGCCAGCGGTCCGGTCTCCGCCTCCCCGTCGCCGATCACGCAGGTCACCAGCAGGTCGGGATTGTCCAGCGCGGCTCCGTAGGCGTGCGCGAGGGAGTAGCCCAGCTCGCCGCCCTCGTGGATCGATCCCGGGGTCTCGGGTGCCACGTGCGAGGGCACGCCGCCGGGGAAGGAGAACTGCCGGAACAGCCGCTCCATGCCCGCCGCGTCCCGCCCCGCGTCAGGGTACGTCTCGCCGTAACTGCCCTCCAGCCAGGCGTTGGCCAGCACGGCGGGCCCGCCGTGTCCGGGGCCCCATACGCACAGGGCGTCCAGGTTCCTGGCCTTGATCAGGCGATTGAGGTGGGTGTGGACGAGGTTGAGCCCCGGCGTGGTGCCCCAGTGGCCCAGGAGGCGGGGCTTGATGTGCTCGGGGCGCAGCGGTTCGGTCAGCAGCGGGTTGGCGAGCAGGTAGATCTGCCCGGCGGCGAGGTAGTTGGCCGCACGCCAGTGGGCGTCCAGCGCGCGCAACTCCGCCTCCCCGCACCGGGACTCGGGCGGGGTTCCGGGCGCCGAATTGGGCGTGACCTGCACCGTTGCCTCCACGTGTTCGGGGGCGGCCCGGGACGCACGCGAGGTGCGCGGCGCTTGCGGCATGCGCGATGCGCACGGTGTGCGCGCCGCACTCGGCATGCGCAGCGCGCACGGCGTACGCGGTGGGGCGCCGGATACGCGGCACATGCTGCTCGCGCGCGACGGCGGGGGCCCAGGGCCGGACGGTGCCGCGGCGGGGGCCGGTCGGCCCTCGCGGGGCCTGCGTTGTGGGCTGATGCCCGTCCACCGGGACCTTCGGCCTCGTGGGGAGCCGTGCGGTCCTGGCCCGGGCACCGTGCGGCCCCTGCTGCGGGCCGTGCCGGCGCCGCACGCTGGCGGTGAGGGGAAGGGGATCGCGATGTCACTCCCGGCCGAGCACCGCGTACGCGATGTCCATGCGCTGCTGTCCGACGGCACCACGGCCCGCATCCGCGCCGCGGGGCCCGAGGACGCCGGACTCGTGGAGCGCTTCTACGCGCGGATGTCGCCGGACAATCTGCGACTGCGCTTCTTTTCCGTCGGCGGCAGTTCGGCGCAACAGGCCGCACGACGCCTGCGCGCCATGGACAGCGCATACTCTCGGACGCTGGTCGCCGAGGTGGCGGGACGGCTTGTGGGCATCGCCGAATACGTGCTGCCCCAGGCTCAGCGCTCGCAGGGCGCCTCCCCCAGCAACGTGGGCGCGGGCGCCGACTCCCGCGAGGACGGCCACGAAGGTGAGCGCAGCACCCCACCCGGCGACCGCGCCGCGGAGATCGCGCTGGCCGTCGCCGACGCCTGGCACCACCGCGGGATCGGCACACTCCTGCTGGAGCACCTGGTGGACGCGGCGCGCGCCGCCGGGATCACCGCGTTCCTCGCCGACGCGCTCTCGGAGAACCACGAGATGCTCAAGGTCTTCGCCGACCTGGGCCTGCGCACCACGCGCCGCTTCGACGGGCCCGAAGTGCACTGCACGGTGCGCCTGGAGCCGGACGAGCGCTATCTGGAGGCGGTCGACGCGCGGGCGAGCGCCGCCGACGTCGCCAGCATGCGGCCCCTGCTGGAGCCGCGCTCGGTCGCCGTGGTCGGCGCCGGGCGGGAACCGGGCACCCCCGGCCACGAAGTGCTCAAGAACCTCTGCGCCGGCGGCTTCACCGGCATCCTGCACGCCGTCAACCCCAAGGCCCGCGCCGTGGCGGGCGTCTCCTGCTACCCCTCGGTGATCGCGCTGCCGTCGCCCCCGGACCTCGCGGTCATCGCCGTACCCGCGCACGTGGTGCCCGACGTGGCGGAAGAGTGCGGCGAGAAGGGCGTACG